>NZ_JAJCXE010000031.1:0-49035 GCF_021056325.1 Lentzea sp. CC55
CGAACCTGCCGAGCTCCCGCGGCGACAACGAGGTGAGCGCTCTCAGCGCCAGCAGGTCCGGCTTGTCGCGCAACCGCGCGGTGTCCGCGGCCTTGCGCGCGTACCGGAGCCGGACCGGCAGCCACGTGACGAGCAGGAACAGCACGGGAACCACGACCAGGGCGGCGGCGAGCCAGAACGCGGAGTCCTCGACCACGCCGATCTGCGCGTTGCCCGCGTCGGTGAGCGTCTCGCCGGCCTTGCTGCCGTTGCCGAGCGCTCCCGCCAGGTCCTCCCCGACGAACGGCACACCCCTGGCCTTGCCGGCCGCGTTGGTGAAGGCGTCGCGAATGCTGCCGCCCGCGTTGACCAGCCCGTCCCCCGGCGCGCGCAGTTCGAGCACCCAGTCGTGGACGGTGGTGGCCACCCAGATCCAGAACGCGACCCAGCCGACGGCGAGGAGGTCGACGATCAGCTGACGCGTGAACCTGACAGGTCTGTCCGCGTACCACTTCATGCGCGGATGGTGTCACAACGCCCACGGCGGCCCGGAGTCCAGCTGAGACCCGGGGCCGCCGTTGCGACGAACAGCTCAGTCGACGACCGCGAGTGCGTCGATCTCCACCAGCAGCCCCGCCGGGAGCCCCACGTACACGGTGGTGCGGGCCGGAGCCGGGTCGGTGACGAACTCGCCGTAGACCTCGTTCAGCTCGGCGAAGTGCGCCGTGTCGGTGAGGTAGACGCGGATCATCACCACGTCGTCGATGGACGCGCCACCGGCGGCGAGGACGGCGCTCAGGTTCGCGAACGTCTGGCGCGTCTGCTCGGCGACGGTGGTGCCGACGATCTCGCCGGACTTCGGGTCGAACGCGACCTGGCCCGCCACCTGCAGGATGTTGCCCTTGCGCACACCCTGGGAGAAACGGGCCACCGGCTGCGGCGCGTCAGCGGTCTTGATCTCAACCTTGGACAACGGAAATCCCCTTATCTCGGAACGTAACCGCACTCGACCGAGGCAGCCTCGGCGGTGGCGAGCAGGTCGGGCAGGTGGGACAGCAGGCCGTCGAAGTCGAGCAGCACCTTGGGCACGGACATCGACACGGCCGCGAGCACCTCGCCGCGGGCGCCCCTGATCGGCGCGGCGATGCAGTGGATGAAGTCCTCGTGCTCGGAGTTGTCGACGGCGTAGCCGTTGGCGCGCACGCGTTCCAGCTCGGCGAGGTACTCGGCGGGGCCGGGGATGGTGTTCTCGGTCAGGCGCGGGAACTCCATGCCCGCCAGCACCTTGCGCAGGGTGGCGGGCGGCAGGTCGGCCAGCAGGATCTTGGCCACGGCCGTGCAGTGCAGCGGGGCGCGGCGGCCGATGCGCGAGTACATGCGCATCTGGTGCCGGGACTCGTACTTGTCGATGTAGATCACCTCACCGTCCTCGTAGGACGCGAGGTGGACGGTGTGGCCCAGGCGGGAGTTGAGGTCGCGCAGCGCCGGTTCGGCGGCGCGCCGGACGTCCCGTTCCTCCAGGGCTCGGTTCGCGAGGTCGAACAGGGCGGTGCCGAGGCGGTAGTGGTGCACGCCGTCGCGCTGCACGAAGCGGTGCGTCTCCAGCGTGCGCAGCAGGCGCAGCGTCGTCGACTTGTGCACGCCGATCACGCCGGAGAGCTCGTCCAGCGTCTTCGGTCCGGTCGCGAGCTGGCTCACCAGGGTGAGCGCTCGGTCGAGGCTCTGGCTCATCTACACCTCCAGGCGGGCGGACGCCCAGGTCCGCGGGTCGGCGTGCAGCAGGGGAACCGTCACGTCGTCCGGCAAAGGATCTCCGACGTCCTCGGCGGTGAGCAAAGCGGAGGCCGCCTGGAGGTGCCCGGCCCTGAGCCGCACCGACGGGGCCTCGCCCGCCAGCGTGGCCGCGAGGAAGCCCGCCGCGAACGCGTCACCCGCGCCGACCGGTTCCACGACCTGCACCTCCAGCGCCGGCTCGAAGTACGACTCCCCTCCCTCGAGCAGCGTGGCACCTTCCGCGCCCTGCTTCACGACCAGCGACGCCGGACCGGGCAGCAGCTGCCGCAGCCGGGCGGGATCACCCGTGCCCCACACCAGTTCGGCCTCGTCGGATCCGGCGAGGACGACGTCGGCGGAGTCCGCGAGCTCGCGCAGCACGCGCGGGTCGCGGTCGGTCCACAGGGCGGGACGCCAGTTCAGGTCGAACGAGACGCGGAACCCGTGGCGCGGCCTGCGCAGCAGCTCGCGCATCATCTCCAGGCACGAGTCGGACAGGGCGGCGGTGATCCCGCTGAGGTGCACGAGCCCCACCTCGCCGGAGCCGAGGCCGAGCCGGTCGATCATCTCGGGTCCCATGCCCGACGCCGCCGACCCGCGCCGGTAGTAGCGCACCGGGCTGCCGTGCGGCGAGGCTTCCTTGACGTAGAGGCCGGTCGGCCGGCCGGGGTCGACGCGCACCCGCGACACGTCCACGCCGAACCCGCCCACCGCGTCGAGCACGGCCAGGCCGAACGAGTCGTCGCCGACGGCGCTGACCCACGACGACGGCACGCCGAGACGCGCGAGGTGCACGGCGACGTTGGACTCGGCGCCCCCGACGGCCCTGTGCCAGGTGCGCACCAGGTGCACGGGACCGGGTTCAGCCGGAACCATCATCACCATGGTCTCGCCGAGACACACGACACCGCCGACGTGATCGAACCGCATGCGCGCTCCAGAGGTGTTCGTTGACGGCGGCGAGACCGAATGCTACACAACTCAGCATCACATCGCGCAATGGGAGTTGCAAAATATGCAACATCTGATGGAGCTGGATCTGGCGGCCGTCGCGGACATCAGGTCGGAGAAGATCGACTGGCGGTTCAAGGGCCTGCCCTCGAGCACGTTCGGCTCGACCATCGGCGAGGTCGCCGGCCAGGGGCTGGACCTGTTCGCCGACGAGTTCGTCGGCCCGCTCGTCGTGCTGGACGCGGACGCGCTGGCGCACAACCTGACGACGATGGCGAAGTGGTGTGACAACCACGGCGTGAAGCTGGCGCCGCACGGCAAGACGACGATGGCACCGCAGCTCTTCCAGCGGCAGGTCGAGCACGGCGTGTGGGCGCTGACCGCGGCCAACGCGTCGCAGCTGCGCGTCTACCGGGCGTTCGGCGTGAGCAGGGTCCTGCTCGCCAACCAGCTGCTCGACCCGGCCGCGCTGCGCTGGCTCGTCGCCGAGCTCGACCGCGACCCGCGCTTCGAGTTCAGCTGCTGGGCCGACTCCGAGGCCGGCGTCGCGCTGATGAGCGAGACGCTGCGGGAGCTCCAGCCGTCACGGCCGGTCGACGTGCTGGTCGAGCTGGGCGCCCCCGGTGGCCGCACCGGCGCCCGCGACCTGGAGACGGCGATGGCCGTCGCGCGGGCCGTGCACCAGAGCCCCGTGCTGCGGCTGGTGGGCGCGGGCGGCTACGAGGGCGCGCTGGCGCACGACGCGTCCGAGTCGTCGAAGTCCGTCGTCGACCGGTACCTCGGCGATCTCCGCACGCTCGTGCTGCGGCTGGCCGACGCCGGGATGTTCGACGAGCTCGACTCGGTGGTCGTCACCGCCGGCGGCAGCGCGTACTTCGACCAGGTGGCGGCGACGCTGGCCCAGCCGTGGCCGGTGCCGGTGACGCCGGTGCTGCGCAGCGGCGCGTACATCACGCACGACGACGGCTTCTACCGCGGGATCTCGCCGTTCGCGCGGATCGACGGCGTCGAGCCGTTCCGCGCGGCGCTCCGGGCCTGGGCGCAGGTGACGTCACGGCCGCAGCGCGACCTGGCGCTGCTGACGATCGGCAAGCGCGACGCGTCGTTCGACGAGGGCCTGCCGGAACCGCAGCTCGTGCGCCGCGGTGACGGCGCGATCGCCCCGCTGGCCGGGGCGGAGATCACCGCCCTGAACGACCAGCACGCGTTCCTCCAGCTCGGCGCGGAGGCCACGGTCCGCGTCGGCGACTGGGTCGGGCTCGGCCTGTCGCACCCCTGCACGGTGTTCGACAAGTGGCAGCTGATCCCGGTCGTGCGGGGCACGACCGTGGTCGACCTGATCCGCACCTACTTCTAGAAGGAGCGTTGCGATGGACGACGTCGTCCTGCGCGGACCGCTGATCGCCGACGGCACCGGCGCGCCCGCCCACCGGGCGGACGTGGGGATCAAGGACGGCGTCATCTCGTCCATCGGTGAGGGGATCTCCGCCACGAGGTCGATCGACGCGGACGGGCTCGTGCTCGCGCCGGGTTTCATCGACATGCACTCGCACTCGGACCTGCGCGTCCTCGCCGAGCCGGACCACCTGGCGAAGGTCTCCCAGGGCGTCACGACCGAGGTGCTCGGCCAGGACGGCCTGTCCTACGCGCCGGTGGACGACGAGGTGCTCGCGACGCTGCGCGGCCAGCTCGCCGGGTGGAACGACGACCCGCCCGGTTTCGACTGGAACTGGCGCTCGGTCGGGCAGTACCTCGACCGGTTGGACCAGGGCATCGCGGTGAACGCCGCGTACCTGGTGCCGCAGGGGACGCTGCGGATGCTGGCCGTCGGCTGGGAGGACCGCCCGGCGACGGAGTCCGAAATGGACAGGATGAGGTCCGTTCTCGCGCAGTCGCTCGCGGAGGGCGCGATGGGCATGTCGTCCGGGCTCACCTACACGCCCGGCATGTACGCGGACACGTCCGAGCTCGTGCAGCTCTGCGAGGTCGTCGGCCGGCACGGCGGCTTCTACAGCCCCCACCACCGCAGCTACGGCGCCGGTGCGCTGGAGGCGTACGCCGAGATGGTGGAGGTCTCGAAGCGGTCCGGCTGCGCGTTGCACCTCGCGCACGCCACGATGAACTTCCCGGTGAACAAGGGTCGCGCGCCCGAGCTGCTGCGGCTGCTGGACGACGCGATCGCCCAGGGTGCCGACATCTCGCTGGACACCTACCCCTACCTGCCGGGGGCGACGTACCTGAGCGCGCTGCTGCCGTCGTGGGCCACGGAGGGCGGGCCGGACAGGGCGCTGGCGAGGTTGTCCGATGTGGACACCCGCGAACGCATCCGCGTGGAGATCGAGGAGACCGGTTCGGACGGCTGCCACGGCGTGCCGGTCGACTGGGACTCCATCGAGATCAATGGCGTCCGCAACGACCGCAACGCGCACCTCGTCGGCACCAGCGTCCACGCCTCAGCGCTGCGACTCGGACGCGCACCGGCCGACCTGTACTTCGACGTGTTGATCGACGAGCGGATGGGTACGTCCTGCCTCATGCACGTGGGCCACGAGGAGAACGTGCAGGCGATCATGAAGCACCCGGCGCACACCGGCGGCAGCGACGGGCTGCTGGTAGGCGACCGGCCTCATCCGCGCGCGTGGGGCACGTTCCCCCGCTACTTCGCGCGCTACGTCCGCGAGCTGGGCGTGCTGAGCCTGGAGGAGTGCGTGGAGCACCTCACCGGCCGCGCGGCCAAGCGCTTGCGGCTCACCGACCGGGGTCTGGTCCGCGAGGGCTACGCGGCAGACCTGGTGCTGTTCGACCCCGAGACGATCGCCGACACGGCGACGTTCGACGAGCCTCGGCAGCAGGCCGCCGGCATCCCGTACGTGTTCTGCAACGGGGTGACGGTGATCGACGACGGAACCGCCACCGGCTCATTGCCAGGCCATTCACTCAGGAGCCGCCCGTGATCGACTGGTTGCAACACTCAACAGGGGGCTTGCTCACCCTCGCGGTAGTCAGCATCGCGGTGCTGCTCCTGCTGATCATCAAGTTCAAGGTCGAGCCGTTCATCGCGCTGATCGTCGTCGCGCTGCTGGTCGCGCTGCTGGCGGGCGTGCCGGTGGACCAGCTGGTCGGGTCGGCGCAGAAGGCCTCGGACTCGTTGCTGGAGAAGGGCTTCGGCTCGATCCTCGGGCACATCGCCGCGATCATCGGTCTCGGCACGCTGCTGGGCGCGATCCTCGAGGCGTCCGGTGGCGCGCAGGTGCTGATGGACAAGCTGATGACCGCGTTCGGCGAGAAGAGGGCGCCGGTCGCGATCGGCCTCGCCGGCCTGATCTTCGGCGTGCCGGTCTTCTTCGACATCGGCATCTTCGTGCTCGCACCGCTCGTCTACGTGGCGGCCAAGCGCAGCGGGAAGTCGATCGTGCTGTTCAGCATGCCCCTGCTGGCGGGCCTTTCGGTCATGCACGCGTTCATGCCGCCGCACCCCGGACCGGTGGCGGCGGCCGGTCTCCTGGGCGTGTCGCTCGGCTGGATCATCATCATGGGTGTCGCGGTGGCGCTCCCGTCGTGGTTCGTCGGCGGTGTCCTGTACTCGTACTGGATCGGCAAGCGCATCACCGTGCCGGTGCCGGAGGAGATGCTGGCGGCGGCCGAGGCCGCGCGCGAGGACAACGGCGACCGCGAACCGCCGTCGCTGGGCCTGGTGCTCTCGATCATCGGCCTGCCGCTGGTGCTGATCCTCGCCGGCACGTTCGGCTCGATTCTGCTGACCAAGGGCACGCGGCTGTACTCGGTGGCGACGTTCTTCGGCACGCCCGCGGTGGCGTTGACGATCTCGGTGCTGCTCGCGTTCTGGTTGCTGGGCTTCCGGCGCGGCATGACGCGCGAGAAGGTCGCGGAACTGTCCGCCGCCTCGCTGAAGCCGGTCGCGATGATCCTGCTCGTGGTCGGTGCCGGTGGCTTCTTCGGCGCCGTGCTGGCCGCGACGGGCATCGGCAAGACGCTGGCGAGCGAGCTGTCCGGCATCGGCCTGCCGGTGATCGCGCTGGCGTACGTGATCAGCTGCGTCATCCGCATCGCGCAGGGGTCCGCGACCGTCGCGATCGTGACGACCGCGGGCATCGTGGCACCGGTGCTGGGGGACCTGGACTACTCGCAGCCTCAGCTCGCCCTGGTCGTGATGGCCATCGCGTCCGGTTCGATCATCGCCTCGCACGTCAACGACGGCGGGTTCTGGATCGTGTCGCGGTACTTCGGGCTGTCGGTGAAGGAGACGCTGCAGTCGTGGACGGTCCTCGAGACCATCCTCTCTGTGGTCGGTTTCGTGGTCGCCGCGGCGCTCAGTCTGGTCGTCTGATCGGACACAACTCAACATTCCCCAACGCTTGACAACACCCCGTCCACATCTGAGGATCGGCGCAATGTTCAGTTGTGTTTGATGTGGACGGGGCCCGCATGAGCAACACGGAGGTCGTGCACCTGCACGACGACATCTCCAGCGTCGTCATCACCATCGCGGGCACGAGCCTGCCGGTCGTGGCGCACTGGGGACGCACGCTCGGAGACGTCGACCAGGCCGCGCTGCGGGGCCTGGTCGACGCCGTTTCGTGGACCAACCCGAACAACTCGCCGGACCTCCCGGTCCCCCTCGCACTGCTGCCCGACGCCGGTGCCGGGTACGCCGGCCGCCCCGGCCTGCGTGGTCACCGCGGCGGTGAGCACTTCGCCCCCGCGCTGGAGGTCACGTCGTTCTCGGGCGAGGACGGCTCGATCTTCCGCTACGTCGCGTCGGACGAGGCCGCCGCGCTGACCGTGACCGGCACCGTCGAGCTGCTGCCGTCCGGGATGCTCCGCGTCCGGCACGTCGTCCGCAACGACGGCGCGACGCCGTACGCGTTGGAGGGCCTGGAAACCGCGCTCCCCGTCCCGTCGCACGCCACGGAGCTCCTGGACTTCACCGGCCGCTGGAGCCGGGAACGCGCGCCGCAGCGGCAGGCGTTCCACCACGGCTCGTGGGTGCGCGAGAACCGGCGCGGCCGCACCGGGCACGACGCGACCATCGGACTGCTGGCCGGCACACCGGGGTTCTCGTTCCGCGACGGCGAGGTGTGGGCCGTGCACGTGGCGTGGAGCGGCAACCACGTGACGTACGCCGAGAACCTGGTCGACGGCCTGCCCGTCCTGGGCGGTGGCGAGCTGCTGCTGCCGGGGGAGATCACGCTGGCACCGGGCGAGGAGTACGAGACGCCGTGGATCTACGCGGCCTACTCGTCCACGGGCGTCGACGGCATCAGCGCGGCGTTCCACCGGCAGCTGCGCGAACGTGCGCTGCGGCCGCGGCCGGTCGTGCTGAACACGTGGGAGGCCGTCTACTTCGACCACGACCTCGCGCGCCTGACCTCGCTGGCCGACACCGCCGCAGCCCTGGGGGTCGAGCGGTTCGTGCTGGACGACGGCTGGTTCCGCCACCGCCGCGACGACTCCGCAGGCCTCGGCGACTGGTACGTCGACGAGACGGTGTGGCCGGACGGGCTGACGCCGTTGATCGAGCACGTCCGCGCGCTCGGCATGGAGTTCGGGCTGTGGTTCGAGCCCGAGATGGTCAACACGGACTCCGACCTCTACCGGGCTCACCCGGACTGGGTGCTCGGACCGCGTCCCGGCGTGCTGCCGCCGTCGTCGCGCAACCAGCAGGTGCTGAACATCGCGCACCCGGGGGCGTACGCGTACATCCTCGAACGCGTCTCGGCGGTGCTGGCGGACAACGACATCGCGTTCGTGAAGTGGGACCACAACCGCGACCTCATCGGCTCGCGCGTGCACGACCAGACCGCCGCGTTCTACCGGTTGCTGGACGAGCTGCGGCTGCGGCACCCGCACGTGGAGATCGAGAGCTGCTCGTCCGGTCGCGGCCGGATCGACCTCGGCGTGCTCGCGCGCACCGACCGCGTGTGGACGTCGGACTGCAACGACGCCCTGGAACGCCAGCTGATCCAGCGCTGGACCGGGGTGTTCCTGCCGCCGGAGCTGATGGGCCAGCACGTCGGGCCGACGAAGTCGCACACCACCGGACGCGTGCACGACCTGTCGTTCCGGGTCGCGACGGCGCTGCTCGGGCACTTCGGGATCGAGTGGGACGTCAACTCGGCCACCGACGACGAGCTGGCCGGGCTGCGGGCCGCGATCGAGTACTACAAGGACGTGCGGTCGTTGGTGCACAGCGGTGTCGTCGTGCGTTCCGACCACCCGGACCCCGCGGCGTGGGTGCACGGAGTCGTCGCCGAGGACAGGTCCGAGGCGCTCTTCTGCTACGCGCAGCTCACGACGTCGGTGCAGAACAAGCCCCGCCGGGTGCGGCTGCCCGGGCTCGACCCGGCGCGCACGTACCGCCTGTCGTTCGACGCTCCGGCCGGACGGCCCCGGCTGACGCAGCGCGGCCCCGCGAACTGGGAGGCGGTGGAGCTGCCCGGTTCCGTGCTGGCGGAGGTCGGCGTGCAGCTGCCGGTGCTGGAGCCGGAGCAGGCCGTCCTGCTGCGGCTGAGCTGATCGCGAAGAGCCCCGGCGGGACGTGTCCCGCCGGGGCTCTCCTCTCCCCCGTCACCGGCCGGCGCGCGTTCCGCCGGCCTTGGTGGCCCACCACTTCCCGCCAACGCCCTGCCCGTTGGCATCACCGCAGACCCCGTCCCCCGCGAAGAGGTACTGCGGCCACCCCGCGATGGTGAGCTGCTGCTTCCCGTCCCGTTCGACCGTCCCCACGAGCGCGGGATCCACGCCCTGCACCTGGAAGCCCTCGTTCACGAACGCAGGCGGCCACTGCCGCGCGCACTCACCCGAGCAGGTGCTCGCCGGCGGGTCCGCGGAGTCGTCGTCGAACCGGTACAGCGTCATGCCGCCGGAGTCGGTCGCGACGACCCCGAGGTTCCCGACGGTCGCGGTGGTGAGCGCGATCGCCTTGTTCTGCTGGGCTTTCTTGCCGTCGGTGGCCGTGGCGAACCACTTCGCCACCGTGACGCCGTTGGCCTCGCCGGGCTTGGCGTCGTTCTTGAACGTGTACTGCGGCCAGCCGGCGACGGTGAGCTGCCTTCCGCCGTCCTCGCGCGTGATCGTGCCGAGCAGCCCGGGGTCGACGCCCTTCACCCGCGGCGTCCCGCCCTCGACGTACACCGGCGGCCACGTTCCGGTACACCCACCGTCGCAAGTGGACGCCGGCGGCTGGGCCGTGTCGCCGTCGAACCGGTACAGCGTCAGACCGGCGTTGTCGGTGAGCACCGCACCGAGCCCGGCGACGACGCCCGTGCGAACGGCGAGCTGCGTGCGGGCGCCGTCCTTCGCCGTGGCGAACCACCTGCCCCGCAGACCCTGGCCCTTTGTCTCACCGGGCTTGGTGTCCTGGGCGAACCGGTACTGCGGCATGCCGCCGACGGTGAGCTGCCGGCTGCCGTCCGCGCGGACGATCGAGCCGACCAGACCCCGGTCGACGCCGTCGACCGCGAAGTTCTCGCCGGGAACCGTTGCCGGGGGCCAGGTCGCGGCGCACTCACCGTCGCAAGTGGACACGCCGGGCTTGTCCCCGTCGAAGCGGTAGAGGGTGAACCCCTCGACGTCGGTGACCACCGGCCCCAGGCCGGCGTTCTCGGCGACGTTCAGCGCCACCACGCTCTCCTGCCGCTGCGCGACCGGCTTGCTCTCCGGCGTGCCGGCGCAGGCGGTCAGCGAGATCAACCCCAGTGCGACGACCGCGGCGCTCCTGCGGATCATCCTGAACCTCCCGGCTCGTGCCCTCGAACGCCCATCACACGTGCGGGAGGCCAGAACGGTTCAAACGAATCTTCAGAACATCGCGCGCTTCAACGCGGGCACCGCCGACGCCGTCCTGAGCACCGTCCGGAACAGCGTGCGCGCCACCGGGCTGCCCTCGGCGAACTGCTTCGCCGCCCGCAACGAGTCGCGCACCGCCGCGAACCCGTACTCGTACATCTCCGCCTCGTACCGGGCGATCGCGTCGCCGCCCTCGACGAGGCAGCGCGTGAGCAGCTGCGCGTCCTTCAACGCGATGTTCGCCCCGATCCCCCGCATCGGGGTCATGGCGTGGACCGCATCGCCGAGCAGCGTCACGTTCGTCGGCCGCCAGCGCCCGATCGGCTTCGACGACCTGATGTGCCACTGGCTGACGGTGTCGGAGTGGGACGCCTCCACGATCCTGCGCAGGTCGGGGCTCCACCCGGCGATGCGCCGCAGCACCTCGCGCTGCAGCCCGCCGCCGAGGTCGAGGTCCTTGGCCGCGAACGCCCACATCAGGTACGGGCGCACGTTGTCGAACAGCACGCCCTCGTCGTCGGAGTAGCCGAGGCCGTCGTGGGCCACCAGGAACATCCCGCACCGGCTGGTCGGGACGATCGAGTTGGCCCGGACGAGCAAGCTCGGCGGAATCCAGTCGTGCTCGTCGAGGAAGAGCTTGCCCGCGACCGCCGTGATCCCGACCTCCTCCGTTCCCGCGTGTGGCAGGTACTGGCGGCGCACCCGCGACCGGATGCCGTCCGCGCCGACCAGCACGTCGCACTCGGCCGTGGTGCCGTCCTCGAAGTGCAGCCTGATCCCGTCCCCCTGCTCGTAGCGCTCGAACCGCTTGCCGAACCGCACGTCCAGCCCGTCGAGCAGCACCTGCCGCAGCGTGATCCGGCTCGCCGAGTAGTGCTTCTCCTCGTCCTGGTCGAGCACGAGCAACGGCTTGAGCTGCTCGGTCAGGAAGCCGAACCCGTTGCCGCTGAACCCCGCGCTCCGCTCGAACCGCTCCCAGTTCGCCGCGGGAAGGCACTCCCGCAGCGCGGCGGCACCGTCCGGGTTGATGTGCACCCGGTACCCCTGCAGGCGGTCCGTGCGCGACAAGTCCCGCTCGTACACCTCCACGTCCATGCCGGCCTCGCGCAACCCGTGCGCCAGGCACAGCCCGCCGATTCCCCCACCGATCACCGCGATCCTCATGCCGCCTAGTTTCAACCGCACGGTTGATTAAGTCAACCCAACGGTTGAAAATTGGCCGTCGGCTACCGTGTCGACGTGGATCAACGCCGTTCTCCCCGTGCCTCGGAACGCAAGCGCGACCCGGAACGCACGCGCGCCCTGCTCCTGGAAGCGGCGGCGGCGGAGTTCGGCGCGAAGGGCTACGCGGCCACGCGCACCACCGACATCGCGGCGCGGGCGGGCGTGAACAAGCAGCTGATCTCGTACTACTTCGGCGGCAAAGAGGGCCTGTACAAGGAGCTGTCCACGAGCTGGCACGGCTCCGCGGCCGAGATGTCGAGCACCGACCAGCCGCTGGGCACCGTGATCGCGGGCTTCGTGCACACGACGCTGACCGACCACGCACGGCTGTGGGCGTGGTCGAACCTGGCAGGTGACAGCCCACCCACCGACGAGACGTTCCTGCGCACCCAGGTCGAGCAGGTGCGCCGACGTCAGGAGTCGGGTGAGCTCCCCGCGGACCTCGACCCGGGCTTCCTGCTGCTGGCGCTCATGGCCGCGGCCTCCGCGCCGCTGACGCTGCGGCACACCGCGGGTCAGATCACCGGCGAGGACCCGGCCACGCCCGAGTTCGCCGCGAAGTACGCGGAACAGCTGGCGTTGCTGGTGCGGCACCTTTCCGGCGGGAGCTGACACCGGAACCCGCCGGTGGGACGTGCGCCTGGGCGACTAGGACTCGCGACGGCTCGCGGTCTTGGCCTCGAGGACCTGCTTGAGGCCCTTGAACCCGCCGCGCATCATCAGGTCGTGGTTGCCGCGCAGGAACGGCTTGGCGATCAGCACCAGGCGCCGCAACAGCACCTTGTTGACCACGACCTCCTGGTCGAACACCAGGTCCGTGCCGCCGTCCCTCCCGGTGATCTCCCAGCTGGCGTAGCCCTCGAGATCACCGGACAGCGTCGCGCGCAGGAGGCCGGCCTGCTGGTTGCGGATGCTGTGCTTCACCTGCACGACGAGGTCGAAGGGCAGGAACGAACGGCACCGGAGCTCGCCGCTCTCGTCGTCGATCTTCGTCGCTTTCCGGATCTCGGGCCACCACACCGGGTAGTTCGCGATGTCGGACAGCACCTCGTACACATCTGCCGGGGACGCGTCGACGTGCCACACGCTGCGGAAGCGATAGCGGTTGAGTGACACGGCCGCCATCATCCCGGATCGCTCGTCCCAGTGACAGCTTCCCAGCGAAACTCACAGACGACCGGGAATTCCTCACGGCGTGTACTGCGGCTCCAGCGAGACTCCAGCGCCCCACCAGGCCGCTCGTGTTCACTTGCCGAGCAGAGGAGGAAGCTCCGACGCCTGGAGGGCGCGCTCGTGGTGAGCAGGATCATCACCCTGCTGCCGACACCACCTCGTTTTCGAGCACCTGCTGCAAGAACTGCCCCGTGTAGCTCTTCTCGACCGCGGAGACCTGCTCGGGAGTGCCCTCCGCCACGACCATACCGCCGCCGGAGCCCCCTTCGGGACCCATGTCGACGACCCAGTCGGACGTCTTGATGACGTCGAGGTTGTGCTCGATGACGATGACGGTGTTCCCCTTGTCCACCAGGCCGTTGATCACGCCCAGCAGCTTGCGGATGTCCTCGAAGTGCAGACCCGTCGTGGGCTCGTCGAGGATGTAGACCGTCTTGCCCGTCGAGCGCTTCTGCAGCTCCGACGCGAGCTTCACGCGCTGCGCCTCACCACCGGACAGCGTCGGTGCCGGCTGGCCCAGCCGCACGTAGCCGAGACCCACGTCGACCAGCGTGCGCAGGTGGCGGTGGATCGCGTTGATCGGCTCGAAGAACGTGGCCGCTTCCTCGATCGGCATGTCGAGGACCTCGGAGATCGTCTTGCCCTTGTAGTGCACTTCGAGCGTCTCGCGGTTGTACCGCGCGCCCTTGCACACCTCGCAGGGGACGTAGACGTCCGGGAGGAAGTTCATCTCGATCTTGATGGTGCCGTCGCCGGCGCACGCCTCGCAGCGGCCGCCCTTGACGTTGAACGAGAAGCGGCCCGGCTGGTAGCCGCGGACCTTCGCCTCGGTGGTCGCCGCGAACAGCTTGCGGACGTGGTCGAACACACCGGTGTAGGTGGCCGGGTTCGACCGCGGGGTGCGGCCGATCGGCGACTGGTCGACCCGCACGAGCTTGTCGACCTCGTTCAGGCCGTTGATGCGGGTGTGTCGGCCGGGCACCTGGCGAGCGCCGTTGAGCTTGTTCGCGAGCACCGTGGCGAGGATGTCGTTGACCAGCGTCGACTTGCCCGAGCCGGACACGCCCGTGACCGAGGTCAGCGTGCCGAGGGGGAACGACACGTCGATGCCGCGCAGGTTGTGCTCGCGGGCGCCGACGACGGTGATCTGGCGCTTCTTGTCGATCTTGCGGCGCTTGGCGGGCATCGGGATCGACTTGCGGCCCGACAGGTAGGCGCCGGTGATCGACTCCTTGTTCGTCAGCAGCTTCTTGTACGGGCCGCTGTGCACGACCTTGCCGCCGTGCTCGCCCGCGCCGGGGCCGATGTCGACCACCCAGTCCGACGTGCGGATCGTGTCCTCGTCGTGCTCGACGACGATCAGCGTGTTGCCGAGGTCGCGCAGCCTCGTCAGGGTCTCGATGAGGCGGTGGTTGTCGCGCTGGTGCAGGCCGATCGACGGCTCGTCCAGCACGTACAGCACGCCGACCAGGCCCGAGCCGATCTGGGTGGCGAGCCGGATGCGCTGGGCCTCGCCGCCGGACAGCGTGCCGGACGCGCGGTCGAGCGAGAGGTAGTCGAGGCCGACGTCGAGCAGGAAGTGCAGGCGGGCCTGGATCTCCTTGAGCACCGCGCCCGCGATCATCGACTCGCGCTTGCCGAGCTTGAGGCCGTCGAGGAAGTCGGAGCACTCCGCGACGCTCATCGCGCAGACCTCGGCGATGGAGCGGTCGCCCTTCTTGCCGTGGTGCAGCGTGACGGCGAGGATCTCGGGCTTGAGGCGCGTGCCCTGACACGCGGGGCACGGGACCTCGCGCATGTAGCCCTCGTACTTCTCCCGCATGTACTCGGACTCGGTCTGCTCCTGGCGCCGTTCGAGGAACGGGATGACGCCCTCGTAGTTGGCGTAGTAGGAGCGCTCACGGCCGTAGCGGTTCTTGTAGCGGACGTGCACCTGCTCGTCGATGCCGTGCAGGATCGCCTTCTGCGCCTTGGCGGGCAGGTGCCGCCACTGCGTGTCCATCCGGTAGCCGATGGTCTCGCCGAGCGACTGCAGCAACCGCTGGAAGTACTCCGCGGTCTGCCCGCCCGCCCACGGCGCGATGGCGCCGTCGGCGAGGCTCAGCTCGTCGTCCGGGACCACGAGCTCCGGGTCGACCTCCTTGCGCACGCCGATGCCCGTGCAGACCACGCACGCGCCGTACGGCGAGTTGAAGGAGAACGACCGCGGCTCCAGGTCCTCGATGGCGAGCGGGTGGCCGTTGGGGCACGCCAGGTTCTCGGAAAAGCCCCTGATCCGCTTCGGGTCGGTCTCCGGGAGGTCGACGAACTCGAGCTCGACCAGACCGTCGGCGAGCCGCAGCGCCGTCTCGACCGAGTCGGTGAGGCGCTGCTTGGACGAGGCCTTGACGCTCAGGCGGTCGATGACGACCGCGATGTGGTGCTTCTCCTGCTTCTTGAGCTTGGGCACCTCGGCCAGCGCGTGGACGACACCGTCGACCTTCGCGCGCGAGTAGCCCTGCGTCTGCAGGTTCTGGAAGAGGTCGAGGTACTCGCCCTTGCGGCCGCGGATGACCGGCGCGAGCACCTGGAACTTGGTGCCCTGCTCCATCGCGAGCACCTGGTCGACGATCTCCTGCGGCGTCTGCTTGCCGATCGCCTCGCCGCACTGCGGGCAGTGCGGCTTGCCGGCGCGCGCGTAGAGCAGGCGCAGGTAGTCGTAGACCTCGGTGATCGTGCCGACGGTCGAGCGCGGGTTGCGGCTCGTGGACTTCTGGTCGATCGAGACCGCGGGCGAGAGACCCTCGATGAAGTCGACGTCGGGCTTGTCCATCTGCCCGAGGAACTGGCGTGCGTAGGCCGAGAGCGACTCGACGTAGCGGCGCTGCCCCTCGGCGAAGATCGTGTCGAAAGCCAGGCTCGACTTGCCGGAGCCGGACAGCCCCGTGAAGACGATCAGGCTGTCCCGCGGCAGGTCGATATCCACGCCGCGCAGGTTGTGCTCGCGGGCGCCGCGAACAACAAGACGGTCTGCCACTGGGGTCCCTTCGGCTGCGATTGGCGGGTCACTCACGCCACACTCTTCCGAACAAGCGTTCGAAGAGTACTAGCATCGGATTGGAGGCTGTGACCGACCCGCCGACCATGCTAGGGCGCACCCCTGACAGAAACGGTTCGGACAGCTGTCGCATTCCCCTGAGCTGGGTTTACTCCTAGGCTGGTCACTTCGATCAGAAGCCTCAACGTCGGGGAGAGGCAGCACATGACCTACACGCCGTCCACGCAGGACACGTCCGTACCGGCGCCGCGAGGGGTGCCGGACCGGCACATCAACGCCGTGCGCCAGGCGACGGACGTGCTCTACGAGACCGTCGAAGAGCTGGACGAGAGCGCCGTGCGCGGCGCCAGCCTGCTCCCCGGGTGGTCCCGCGGACACGTCATCACCCACCTCGCGCGCAACGCGGACGCCTTGGTGAACCTCCTCACCTGGGCACGCACCGGGGTGGAGCACCAGGCCTACACGTCGCGGACGGACCGCGACGCCGACATCGAGGAGGGTTCCCGCCGGAGCCTCCAGGTAATCAGGGCCGACCTCGACTCCGCGTGCCTGCGGTTCGACGCCGCGTGCCGCGAGATGCCGGCGCACGCCTGGCGTTCGGAGGTCAGCGCGCCCAAGGGCCAGGTGATCCCGGCGTCGACCGTGCCGCTGCTGCGGCTGCGCGAGATCTGGATCCACCTGGTCGACCTCGACGCCGGTGTCGGGTTCGGGGACCTGCCCGAGCAGTTCGTGGAGGAGTTCCTCGACGACGCCGTCCAGCAGTTCGAGGGCAGGGTCGAGCCGTTCGGAGTCGAGGTGACGCTGCCCGGTGGCGATCAGCGCAGCTGGGTGGTCAACGGCCCCGCCAGCCGCAGTTCGGTGAGCGGGTCCGCGAGCGCCGTCCTGGGGTGGCTGACCGGCAGGACCGACGGCGCCGACCTGCGCGGGGAGCTGCCGGAGCTGCCCGACTGGGTCTGAGTCAGCAGGCGGTACGCGGGCCGTTCGACGAACTTCGTCATCGCCCACCCGAGCACCAGGGCCGAGGTGACGAACCCGGCGAGGATCCACCAGGACCGCAGCCCGAAGGCGTGCATGCGGTCCATCACCACGGTGCCGATCTGCTGGTGGACCAGGTAGACCCCGTACGAGATGCCGGCGAGCCACGTGATCGGCTTGGCGATCGGGCTGAAGAACACCCAATCGGGTCCAGCGGCCGCCGCGCACACCATGAGCAGCAGGACACCGAAGCCGAGCGTCGACCCGTACTCGGTCGTGTGAACCGCCTGCGCGATCAGGGTCGCCGTGAGCAGCGCGGCCAGGTGCGGGGTCTTCAGCCTGTCCTTGTGCCACAGCCAGATGGCGATGCCGGCGGCGAACAACTGCGCCCTGTGCAGCGCGAACCCGTTGTAGATCACGAACAACGCGTGCGAGTGGTCCAGCAACGGGCGCAGCAGCAGGGGCGTGACGACGAGCGCCCACAGGAAGACGCGGAGCTTCGTCCCCCTCAGCACCTTCACCAGCGCGGCACCGGCGACGAAGGCCGCGATCTGCACCGGCACGGTCCAGTAGGCGAAGTCGACGATGTCGACGTCCGGGAACCACTGGTTGACCAGCAGCAGGTTGTAGACGACGTCCCTGCCGTCGAGCTGGCTCCACCCCGGCGGCGCGATCCACCTCTGCACCGCGTACGTCAGGAGAACCGCCGCCATGTAAGCGGGCAGCAGGCGCGCGAGTCTTCGCCACAGGAACCGCCCCGGTCTGCCGCTGTTCAGCGATGCGCAGGCGAAGAAGGCCGAGACGACCATCAGCGTGCTGGCGCCCATCGACATCGGGAACGTGAACGGCAGCGGCCCCAGTTCGGGGTGGCTGCTCACGCTGGTGAGAGTCGCGTGGTGGAGCAGCACGCACCCGATGGCGACGACGCGGAGGACGTCCCAGCTGATCCTGCGGGCCGTCCGGGGCTGCTGTCGTTGCGCTGGAATCACGAGAGGCGGGGACCCTGTCCGTTGGTGCGTTCGGAGTACTCGGGGTTCGAAGCTTGATCCTTACTTACCCTATGGGTGAGACCTGTATGCAACCTGAAGGTGTGCGTGCCGCCGCTTCGAGCGGCTACCGTCTGCCACCGTGGACGTACTCGAGAACTACACCGGTCATGTCGATCCGGAGGGCCCCGCGGCCCGCCGCACCCTCGACGCGCTGACCATCACCAAGATCTCCGTCGGCCCCATGGACAACAACGCCTACCTGCTGGTTTGCCGGTCCACGAACGAGGCGTTGCTGATCGACGCGGCCAACGACCACGAGCGTCTGGCCGACCTGCTGGCCCACAGCCCGGACCGCCCGCGCCTGCGCACGATCGTGACCACGCACCAGCACGCCGATCACTGGCAGGCACTCGAAGCCACGGCCGCGGCCCACGGCGCGAACACCGCCGCGCACGAACTGGACGCCCCCGTCCTCCCCGTCGCACCGGACGTCCTCCTGGACCACGGCGACACCATCAACGTGGGAGAAGTCCCGCTCTCGATCATCCACCTGCGCGGCCACACCCCGGGCTCCATCGCCGTCGTCTACGACGACCCGAACGGCCATCCGCACCTCTTCACCGGAGATTCACTCTTTCCGGGGGGTGTGGGCAAGACCACGTCCGCCGACAACTTCGCGTCGCTCATCAACGACGTGGAGGACCGCCTGTTCGCGGTGCTGCCCGACTCGACCTGGTTCTACCCGGGCCACGGCGACGACTCGACGCTCGGCGAGGAGCGTCCTTCGCTGGCGGAGTGGCGCTCGCGCGGCTGGTGAGCCTCGCCGGTCGGGGAGCCCGCCAGTCCGGGCTCCCCGACAACCTCGATGGTCGTCACCATGCTGTCGGGCCCTTGAAGTTTTCGGCATTTCGCGTGTTCAGCGGCATCCACGTGACGATGCGACAGCTGCGATCGTCAAATCCATCCGGCGAGGCTTCGGATTCCGGTTCGCCGCCATCGTGAGCGCGACCAAGGTGCCGTATCTGGCTGCTGCCTGGCCGTCGAAGGGCAGCGCCTCGAAGTCGACGATCGCCGCGCCGAGCTTCTCGGTGCGTGCAGCTCTGGATGCCGCGTCTTTGGCCATCGCCACACCCTGGTGCAACTCGGCCATCGCGACCGCCGTGAGCTCAGGAACCTCCGGCAGTCCTACCGGGTCCAGAAGGCCGAGGTCGGTCTAAGCGCACGTGTCGAGCACCCGGTTTCGGGGCGTTCAGCCACGGTTGCGCTCCCACGGCTCAACATCGCCAACGCGGTCCTCGTCGCCGAAGCACTTCTCGTCCTCATGACGCATGCGGAGGTGATCGACCTGGGGCAAGGTCCTGTGTCGTTCGACGAGTTCCTCGGCCGTCAACCGGCGGCGCTGGGGCAGCGGCCGGAGTTCGGCGACCTCAACCCCGTTCCGCGTCACGTGGTACGTCTCGCCCGCCTCCACCGCGTCCATGACCGCCGCAGAGCAGTTGCGAAACTCCCGCTGACTGATGAACTTCACACGCCAAGCCTAGACCCGCGTAGTAGCGACGCTACGTCGTGAGGCGCTCATGCGGCTGGTGGGATGAGACAGCCGGACGACCTGCGAAGTTCACTCGTCCGGCGGGCCATTCGCCCATCTTCCCCCAGCATGATCGAAGTGGGTTCGCGCCGTGCTGGGGAAGGGGCGATGCATGTCCTTTACACCGTTGGTCGCTTTGAAGAGCAAAATGGGCGAGTTCGATTCTTTGCTTCATCTCGACAAGCACGAGAATTCCACACCCAGAGTCGTAATCGAACTTCTCGACTCCGTGCGACCCGCAGGCCGCGGCGTCTTCCGGTCGCTGGTGGACGCCGCGGTGGAGCTGGCAGAACGAGGACGACCCGCGTGGATCGACCCGCATCTGCTCACTCCCGCCGGTGGGCTCGCGCAGTGCGCCGGCGGCCCGTTCGAACACCTCGACAACTGCATCGAAAACGCGCTGCAGGACAAGTGCGGGCTCCTCGTCCCGGATGTCCCGGCCCTGATCCCGGTGGTTCCGGCCTCGGCAGCCGACGGCGAACTGAGGACGATAGCGCTGCTCCAGGAACACCGGCCTCGGGAAGTCGTAGTCCGCTTCCGCGACCTCGGTGTCGACCGGCCCGTGGACCGCCTCCGCCACATCGCGAGCCTGACGCGCCTCGGCGACCAGGCGATGCACGCCGTCATCGACCTGGGGCACGTGCAGAACGTCGACCAGCGGCAGGTCGAGTCGGCCGTGGTGCTCGCCAGGGCACTGACCGATCACCTGGGGCCGGCCTCGACGACGCTGCTCGCCGGGTCGATCCCCGACACCAGGCACGGGTACACCACCACCGTCCGGGACCGGCCCGAGGTCCGGCTCTGGCGCGAACTCGTGGCCGGGGTGAGCGAAGCGCAGATCCACTACGGCGACTACGGCGTCGTTCACCCGCGGCCGTCCGCTGCCGGCGGCACCGGTGGCCGCCTCCCCAACCCGTACTTCGTCTACACCGTGCCCGGCAACGTGATCACGCTGCGGCGCCGGCTCGTCAGGGAGTCCGGGAAGGTGGCGGAGGGAGCAGCCGGCGAGGCGTTCTCCGACATCGCCGACGAGCTCGTGGCCAGGCAGGAGTTCGCCGGCACCGGCTACTCGTGGGGTGACCGCGAACTGGCCGCGTGCCGGCGCGGAGGCAACAGGACCGCGGGCTCCGTCGCGCGCTGGATCGCGATGGCCACGTCGCACCACATCGCGCACCTGACTCGACGCGTGCCGGACGAGCTGTGACCAGTCAGCCGGCGAGCGCGTCGAGCAGGTCCAGGTACCCGGTGGTCGTGCGCCACAACGCGTCCGAATACGGTGTGAGCTTGCCGGGGCTCCACCGGTGATCCGTGTAGGCCTGGTTCTCCCGCCGCAACGCCCGGAGGCTCACCGCGAGCTCGTCCTCGACCCGCTTGCGCAGCTCCTCGGCGGACGGCGCGGCGGACCGCACCAGCTCCGCCGTGCCGTCGCTGACCGCCACGAGCGCTTCCTCGTTGACGCCGTCCGCCGCGCTCCAGATCAGCGCGGGCCGCTCGATGCGGTGGTTCCACACGGGTGCGTCCCCGGATCGCCACCGGGCGTCGAACGGGTTGCGCGACAGCCGCGTCGAGTTCGCCCAGTGCTCGGCGCCGACCGGCTCGCTCAGCCACGGCACCTCGTCCACCGGCAGGTCGGCGACCAGCGCAACCTGGATGGTCTCGACGTCGCGCGGCACGTCGAGCAGATCGCCGAAGACCCACAGCTCGACCACCTGGAACCGGAAGAACGAGGCCGGCAGGTCGCCGCACTTCTCGGCGAGCTCAGCCAGGTGGTGCACAGCGCGAGTCCATTTCACGGGGTGGATCATGCCTGAAGTGCGGGAGGCGCTCGCGCGCCTGGACGTCGTGGAGCCCACCCTGTGCGCGTTCCACGAGGTCTTCCGCTCACCGGATCTCGACGTCGACCCGTCGCTGCCGTTCGCCGGGATGCCGATCGCGGTCAAGCGCGGCGAGCGGCGAAGCCACCGCGAAGCGTTGGTGGCCAAAGGGTGCATCCCGATCGGACTCACCACCACGCCCGATGGCAGCACTCCTTGGCAGACGTGGGGCCGTAACTCTCGTGGCGTCACACGCAACCCGTGGAACCTCGATCGCACACCGGGTGGGTCGTCGGCGGGATCGGCGGTCGCGGTGGCGTCGGGTGTCGTGCCGCTGGCCACGGGCGTCGACGGCGCGGGCTCGATCCGCGTGCCGGCGGCGTGGTGCGGCGTGTACGGCTTGAAGACGACCTCTTCGGAACGGGCCGCGGTGGGTGTGTTCGTGCGCGATCCGGCCCTGCTCATGACCTACCTGGACCTCGACGAGGTCAGCTCCCCCACGGCCGTCTGGTCGGCGGACCTGGGCTTCGCCGACGTGGACGACGAGCAGGCCGAGATCGCCTGGAGGGCCGCTGCTCCCCTGAGCCCGCGTCCGGTCGACCTGCGGCTCCCGGACCCCGCCGACGACTGGTTCGCCCACCGCTGCGGCCCCAACCCCGTGCTGGACGAGCTGTTCCAGACCGCGGACCTGTTGCTCACCCCGACGACGCCCGGTCCGCCGCACGGGCACGACGGGCCGGGCTCGCGCATCAACACCGCGCTGACCTGGACGTTCAACCTCAGCGGTCACCCGGCGATCAGCATCCCGGCCGGGTTCGACGCCGAAGGCCTGCCGGTGGGACTGCAGGCCGTGGCGAGGCACGGCCGCGAGGTGGACCTGGTCGCCGCCGCCCGCCTGATCGCTAGGCCGCCACGGCTCGGATGGACCTGAGCGCCGACGCCCACGCCACCAGTTCGTCGAGCATCACGTGCAGCGTGTCGTGGTGCTGCGGCTCCCCCTCCAGATCGCCACCGCCGAACGCGACCTGTGTGCGCACGGTGGCCACCTTCAGTTCGGCCAGCACGAGCCGTAGCTGCTCAACGGCGCGCAAGCCGCCGGAGCCGCCGACGCCCACGAACCCGGCCGCCTTGTCGTTCCACTCCGCGTACAGGTAGTCGATGGCGTTCTTCAGCACCGCGGGGAACGAATGGTTGTACTCGGGCGTGATGAACACGAAGCCGTCGTACGACGCGATGCGCGACGCCCACTCCCGCGTGTGCTCGTGCTGGTACTGACCGACGATGGCGGGCATCGGTTCGTCGAGCATCGGTAGGTCCACTTCGGCCAAGTCGATGAGGTCGAACGTGGCGTCGGCACGGCTGTTGGCGACTTTCAGGACCCACTGCGCCACGGCTTCGGAACGACGGCCGGGACGCGTGCTCCCCAGAACCACTGCGATTCGCATGACCGCCAAAGTACAACGGCCATGGCAATTAGTGCAACGATCGTTGTACTAGAATCGGGTCATGCGACCGGACAAGCGGCAGGCAGTCCTGCGCGGGGCGTTGAGCGTGTTCGCCCGTGACGGCTACTCGCGGGCGAGCATCGACGCCATCGCGAAGGAGTCGGAGGTGTCGACACGCACGCTCTACAACCACTTCGCGGACAAGGCCGACCTCTTCCGCCAGGTGATCCAGGCCAGCGCGGGCGATGCGGCGCGCGACCAGATCGCGATCATCGAGCGGCACTTCCACAAGGTCACGGACCTGCAGGAGGACCTGACGGCGTTCGGGAGGGCCATGAGCGCCCAGCAGGGTCACGCCGAGCACTTCGCGCTCGTGCGGCAGATCAACGCCGAGCTCGCCCACATCCCGGCCGAGGCGATCGAGGCGTGGCAGGAGACCGGGCCGCGGAAGGTGCGGCGGGAGCTGGCGTCGCGATTGGAGGCACTCGGGTTCCGGGACCCGCGGAGAGCCGCCGTGCACCTCATGGTGCTCACGATGACCGGCGACCCCAGCATCAGCGGGTCACGTCCGGACGACGAGGACATCGCCGCCGGCGTTCGCGTGCTCCTGCACGGGCACGACGTCGAGGGCAACCGTCAGCGCAAGGACGCCGGAGCCCGTCGGTAGCCTCATGCCGCATGGAGGTCGTGATCTACACCGACGGCGCGTGCAGCCCCAACCCCGGTCCGGGTGGCTGGGGTGCCGTGTTGCGCTACGGCGCGCACGAGAAGGACATGTACGGCGGTGACATCGGCCCGACGACGAACAACCGCATGGAACTGATGGCGCCCATCATGGCGCTGGAGAGCCTTACGCGCGCATCCACCGTGAAGCTCTACACGGACAGCACGTATGTCCGTAACGGCATCACCTCCTGGGTGCACGGCTGGAAGGCGAACGGCTGGCTCACGAAGGCCCGGGAGCCGGTCAAGAACGCCGACCTGTGGCGCCGCCTGGAAGAAGCCGCGAACAGGCACGACGTCGAGTGGCACTGGGTCAAGGGCCACGCGGGTCACCCCGAGAACGAACGCGCCGACCGCCTGGCCGTGCGCGGCGTGGAGGAGGTGACGGGCCGTGAAGTCGCGCAGCCCCAGGCGAAACCGAAGAAGGCGGCCAAGCCGAAGCAGCCGCGTGAACTGAGCGGCGAACCGTGCGGCACGCCGACGAAGAAGGGCACGCCGTGCCCGATCACCGCGGGTGCGAACGGCCTGTGCCACATCCACGACCCGGCGTTGCAGTGCGGTGCCCTCACGAAGAAGGGCACGCCCTGCACCATCGCGACCGGTGGCGGCCGCTGCGAGCACCACCAGCACGCGCTCGAACTGTTCTCGTGACACGGACCAGCGTCGGGCCGAGGGCCTGACCGCGGCTCAGCGCAGCACCTTCGCCAGCCGCGCCATGCCTTCGCGGATCTCCTCCGGGGTGGTGCTGGTGAACGACATCCGGAACGTCGCGCGGTCCGGCGTGGTGGCGAAGAAGGGTGCCCCCGGCACGAAAGCGACGTCGTGCTTCAACGCCTCCTTGAGCAACACGGCGCTGTCGACGTCACCCGGCAGCCTCAGCCAGACGAACATGCCACCGTCCGGATCGCTCCACGTGGTGCCGTCAGGAACGGTGGAAGGCAACGCGGCGACCATCGCGTCACGGCGCGCACCGTACTCCACGCACAAACGGGCGACGTGGGCGTCGAGATCGGTGTGCGCCAGGTAGGACGCCGCGGCGGCCTGGTCCACTGTGGACGTGTGCAGGTCGGCGGCCTGCTTCACGATCACCAACGTGCGCAGCAGCTCCGCGGGCGCGCGGAGCCATCCCAGACGCATCCCGGGGGCACCGATCTTCGAGAAGCTGCCCAGGTAGACGGTCCTGTCGCTGATCGACGCCAGCGAGGCCACCGCGGAGCCCCGGTAGCGGAGCTCGCCGTACGGGTCGTCCTCCACCAGCCACACCGAGTTCTCGGCGGCGATCTCCGCGATCTCGGCCCGGCGCGCGGCCGGGAGCGTGCGGCCGGTCGGGTTCGCGAACGTCGGCACGAGGTACAGCAGTGCCGGCTTCTCCCCGGCCACGACCTCGCGCAACGAGGCGGGGTCGAGGCCGTCGGCGTCGCTCGCGACGGGCACGATCCGGGCGCCCGCCATCTGGAAGCACTGCAACGCCGCCAGGTACGTCGGTTCCTCGACCGCCGGCGGACGCGGATTTTCTGTCGGTGGCCGTGGCCAGCGTGGACACATGGACATCGAGACGCGTGCCGGGCAGCCCTGCGCCACGGTCAAGGCCACCGTGACGCCGGAGACGTCCGCCGAGATCGCCGACCGCTTCCCCGAGGTCATGCGGTGGCTGGCCGATCGCGAGCTGCCGGTCACCGGAGCGCCGTTCCTGCGCTACTTACGCGTCTCCACCGAGGAGTTCGAGGTGGAGGCGGGGATTCCGGCGGTCGCGGAGGTGCCCGGCGACGGCGAGGTGTTCACGGCGACGCTGCCCGCGGGCCAGTACCTGATCGCGCTGCACGAGGGCGGTCCCGAGGGCCTGGCCGCCGTCACGGACGGGCTCCTCGCCCACGCCGTCCGGTTCGACCGCGAGGGCGACAGGTGGGGCGCGCGCCTCGAGACGCACTTCACCGACCCCGCGGTGGAGCCCGATCCGGCCAAGTGGGCCACGGAGGTGGCGATCCGCCTCGCGGACTGACTGGACCGTATATTCCGATCGAGCTATATTGCTGGCATGGCATCTACGTTCGCCGTGCTGGCGGATCCGAGTCGCCGGGAGATCCTCGACCTGCTGCGGGAACGCGAGCAGCCGGTCGGCGACCTCGTCGACAGGCTGACGCTCGCCCAGCCGACCGTGTCGAAGCACCTCAAGGTGCTGCGCGAGGCCGGCCTGGTCGAGGTGCGCACCGACGCCCAGAAGCGCTGGTACCGGGTGTCCCCCGGTCCCCTGGCGGAGATCGACGCCTGGCTCGCGCCGTACCGGCGGATGTGGGAGACGAGCCTCGACGCACTGGAACGACGACTCGACGAGATCGAAGGGGACTGACCCGTGGACGCCGAACTGCGGATGATCGAGGGCAAGCCCGTCCTGCGCTTCGAGCGCAGGCTGCGGCACTCGCCGGAGAAGGTCTGGCGGGTCGTCACCGATCCGGCCGAGATGAAGCACTGGTTCCCCGCCGAGGTCGAGGTCGACGGCACGAGGATGCGCTTCACGTTCCCGGACGAGGCCCCGGTGGACTCCGACGGCGGCGAGGGCGAACTGCTGGAGTCGGACCCGCCGAAGGTGTTCGCGTTCCGCTGGCTGACCGACGTGCTCCGCTTCGAGATCCTGCCGCGGGACGAGGGCTGCCTGCTGGTCTTCACCGCCGTGGTCACGAACAAGCTGACCGTCGGCCGCGACGCACCCGGCTGGACCACCTGCCTCGACGCCCTGGTCGCGCACGCCGACGGCGCGGAGTTCGAGCCACCGGCCGAGTGGCTGTCGCGCATCGAGCACTACGTCAGGGAGTTCGGCCTCGACGAGGGCACGGACGAACCCGAAGGCGTCCGCTTCACGCGAGACCTGGTGTGGACGCCGCTGGAGGACGTCTGGCGACTGCTCACCGAAGGCACCGACGACGCCGTGCCGACCCGCGCCGCACATCCCGGCCTCACGCCGGGCAGGGTCACGAGGTCCGAAGCACCTCGCCTGCTGGAGTACGAGTGGCTCCAGGACGGCGAGCCGAAGGGCGTGGTGCGCTGGGAGTTCGACCACGTGCCGCTGCAGGGCACCATGGTCACGCTCGTGCAGGAGAACGCGCACGGCCCCGAAGCACTCGCGGCCTGGCACGTGCACCTGGAACTGTTCTTCGCGGCCACGCAGGGCGAGATCCGCTGCCCGTGGCCCACCGACCGCGAGGAGGAACTGGCCAAGCGCTACGCCGAGCGCTGACTCACGCGTACCGCACCCGGTCCACCAGGAAGCGCCAGTCGGGCGGGCACCGGCGCCCGAACCGGCGTGCGCTCGCTTGCTCGTACTCGAGCACGGCCCGGCGCCGGGTCCGCGGATCCGGCGTCAGGTCCTCGAGGTCATCGATGTCAGCGGCCGTGAGCTTGACGTCGGTGACCCTGGCCGCGTCGAGCTTGGCGACGGACCACCAGGAGGACGCCGCCGCGTAGTCGTAGCGCAACGCGCGGAACCTCTCCTCCGCCACCAGGAGGTCGCGGACCGCGCTCGCCTTCTCGCGGCTGCCGAGGGACAGTTCGGCACGGACGTGGTGCGCCCGTGCGACCACCTCCGGGTACGCGTTGGCGGCGATGACCTGGGTGACGAACTCCCTGCCGTCGTTGTACTTGCGAGCGGCGTGGCACAAGCGCGCACGCAGCACCATCAGCCAGTGGTACCACTCTCCGCCGGGCGTGAGCAGCACCTCAGCCGACCGCGCCTTCGACACCGCCAGGGCGAGGTTCGCCCGGTCACCGGTCAGGTGGTGGCGCGCCAGCCACCACTCCGCGCCCAACGAGGCGCACAGGCCGACCTCCTCGCTCGCGCGGCCCGAGATCGCGGAGAACCGGTCGATCGCCTGCAGCAGCAGGTGCTCGCTCTTGCGCAGGTAGAAGTCCCGGTCGAACGCAACGCCCTCGCCCGCCATGCGCAGGAAAACCGTTGCGTGGCACAGGGTTCCGCGTGCCGCCGTGTAGAGGTCGCGGTACTTCTCCGCGATCCTCGTGCCGTCCTCGGCAGCAGCGGCGGCGCGGACCAGCCGGTGCTCGCGCAGCAGGTACCACGCCTGCCCCTCGACGAGGATCTTGGCCTCCAGGGCACCTTCACCGCGCAGGCGTTCGGTCGCGGACAAGGTGCGCAGGCACATCTCGGAGGTGCGCCGCACCAGGTCCACGTCGCCGTGCGCCTTGGCGGCCCCCACCACCGAGTCGAACGACCGCGCGAGCTCGATGTCCCCCGCCCCGAGCTCGACCAGCCGCTCGACCAGCACCAGCGCCGCCGGCTCGGCGGGATCGAGGTCTTCCAGGTCCCGCAACATCTCCCGCACGTTGCGCGATGCGGCGAAGGGTTCCACGCTCACCGTCACACCACCTTCCACGGCCTCCGCGCCCGTGAGCGCGTTCACCAGCTCCTCGAGCCCGGCCCCTGTGTCCGGGTCGAAGGTGTGGATCACCAGCGACTGCAGCACCGCGGGCAGCCGGTTCTTGTCGAACCCCGCCGGCACGACCGGCACGACACCGCACCGGTAGGCCTCGCCGTGGTGGTAGAGCTTGTGCCGCAGGAGTCTCGCCTCGTACCGGACGCCCTTGCGCTCAAGGAAGTCGTTGGACTCCAACGCCCTCAGGTAGTCCGGTGACACGACGACGATCACCGTGCGGTCGCGGAAGCCTTCCTCCATCCACGACGGGATGGACAGCGGCGCGGCGGCGGGCAGGTCGTCGTCCCACCACACGTCGAAACTCAGTCGCCGCAAGGAAGCCGCCAGCGCCGAGGCGGCACGAGCGCCGTCGCTGTGGCTGTAGCTGATGAAGAGGCCGGTCATGGCGGGCTCCTTGCGGGCTGGGTGACCTCAGGCCACCGATCACTTCGGATCGGTGAGGCGAGGCCATTTGAGCCGGAATGGCCCGCATGGCGGCAGTCAGGACCGGTGGAACGCCATAGGCTGATGACTGCGTTGTCTGCTCGCCTCACTTTGCGCGGTGCGGTCGGGTAAGCGGCGTTGCCTTTGGACGGGTGCCTGTTGCCGCAGACACCCGTCCAACTTCGAACTGGTCAACCTCCCAGGTGTTCGAGCCGCTCGTCGATGACGCGTGGGGTTTCACTGGCGGGTAGGGCGAACTTCTCCAGCTGGAAGAAGTACGTGAGGTACTCGCGCACGACCTCCGAGTCGTCCTGGACCCGCGACGGCCGGTACAACTCTTCGAGGAACAACGAAAAGTCGTTCTCGTCCTCGTTGATCTCAAGGATGGAGAACGACCCCTTCATGGCCGGATGCATTCCAACCGAGAAGGGCACGATCTGAACGGAGATCTGTTCGGTCGCGGCCAGCTTCTTGATCTGCTGGAGCTGCATGCGCATGATCTCAACGCTGCCGATCACTCGGTGCAGCGCCGACTCGTCGAGGATGAAGAACATCTCCGGGCCGTTGGCCCCGATCAGGGCCTGACGGTGCATGCGAATGTCGACGCCGCGTT
Organism: Lentzea sp. CC55; assembly: GCF_021056325.1. Classification (NCBI taxonomy): domain Bacteria; kingdom Bacillati; phylum Actinomycetota; class Actinomycetes; order Pseudonocardiales; family Pseudonocardiaceae; genus Lentzea; species Lentzea sp. CC55. The sequence goes on from NZ_JAJCXE010000031.1 coordinate 28,959, forward strand.
CGACCGCGTCTTGAGCTTCACCGCCCGCGGTGACGATCGCGGTCGCGTACTCCCGGGTCTGCAACATGCCCGGGATCAGCGAGGTCTGCACGTACCGGCACCGGATCGCGACTGACTCGAGTTCGATGAACTGCGCGAACCCCTTGGGCAGACCGCGGTACTTCGCCATCCAGGCAGGCCGCTTGGTCGCACGGGCCAGGTCCACCAGTTCGTCGACACGAGCCGGCTCGGTGATGCCGTAGTGGAGCAACAACGCTCTCAAATCCGTGACCGAGATACCGCTCTTGCCCTGCTCGATGCGGATGACCTTGGAGGTGGACCACTCGAGCGCTTCCGCGACGGAGTCCTGGGTGAACCGCCGGGCTTCTCGAGCCTGCCTCAGCTCACTCAGTAGCTTGCGCTGCTGCGCAACGGGATTGCCCTTACCAGACAAGGCGCAGGTCCCCCTCGGTCACAGACAGGACGGAACCGCCTGGCACCATTGTGCCACCTGGCATGATGCGGGTACATAGAAGGACTGCAGGCAATTTGTGCATCTTCAAAATGCTAGCGCGCAGCCATTCATTAAGCCGATTGGGGGGGTGCCCATGTCAGAAGATACAGCCGAACGGGTTAAAGACCGTCAAACGGGTGACGTGAATGTGACGAAGGCAGACCAAGCGCTCGAAGAGAACCGCAGACGTGGTCCTGACTGGTCCTTCGCGTCACGAACAAGAACGATCTTCTGACACTCCACGGCGATCTCGATGCAGGCATCGCCGCCACTGCTGCTGTAGGAGCTTCGAATCCACCTGAGCTCTGCCGCCATCGTCGCTCCCATCGCACGTGGGGTCCCCGACCGAACCCACCGTCCCGGCCCGGCCCACCCGCGTGCACCCCGGGAGGGCGGCGGAGGGAAAGCCTCCAACCCGACGAGGCCACAACTGAGAATAAGGTCATGAAGTCGTTTATCAACACCGCCAGAGGTACGCCACCACAAGGGAAAGAGGACAAATCAAGGACAGCACCGACCCGGACTCGGTGACATGGCGTGGAATCAGAGCGTGGCGAACCGGTCGACGCCCACACCGCTGATCAGCAGGCGTTCCTTGCGGTTGCCCGTCAACCGCGCCGTCCAGTCGACGAAGCCGCCGTCGCCGATCTCCACCCCGTCGCGGAACACCTTGAAGCACAAGCCCTTGTAGTACTCGGTCCGCCGCGAAGGATCGGCCGGCAGATCACCGCGCAGCACCTCAAACCGCGGGTCCAGCACCGTCACGCGCACCTCGACGTCACCGCACGCCTCGCGCAGGAACGCCACGTGCTCGGCGAAGTGCTCGCGCTCGAAGGCAAGGGAGCCCCGGTCACGACCGGCGGACACCGCGGCGAACAACGTGAAGTGCGCGGACCTCCCGGCGCCTTCGAACAACTGCGCCCGCACCACGCGCTGCACGGCGGCCAGCCGCACGTCGTCGGGGCCGGATCGGCGGCGCAGCGCGGCTTCCAGGGCGAGCGCGTTGGTCGGGTCGGCTGCCACCTCGGTGCCGCGCACGGTCGACACGACGTTGTTCTGGTCCATCAGCGCGACGGCCGAGCAGGCACCGAGCGGCGCTAACGGAGCCAGGCCCAGCACCGAGAACGACGGAGGCAAAGCGGCCAGGAGGCGGTCCTCGGCGGCGCGCAGCACGGCGAACGGGACTTCTGCGGGTGCGACGAAGCGGTCGGAACGGTACTGGCGCAGCACATCCGGGCCGGACAACGCGCGCGCACGGCGTTGCATCAGAGCGAGGAGCAAAGTCGTGAGGTCGCTTCCCGGCAGCGCGGCCAGCCGGGACAACGCTTCCTCGCCGCCCAGCGACCGCAGCACTCGCGTCAACGCACTCATGGTCACCATGATCCGCACTCGGGCCAGCGGATTACCCGGTTAGGGTGGGGATGGTGAACGAGGGCGAACTGTGGGGCCGCCGAGCCGCTCAGCGGGCTGCGCTCGGCGCGACGATGTCGATGCCCGCCTGGAAGACCGCGATCGAACGCACCGGCATCACCACGGGCACCATGGTGCTCGACCTGGCGTGCGGCAGCGGCGAGTTCTGCGCCGCCGCGACCGAGGCGGGCGCCGAGGCGACCGGGATCGACCTCTCGCCGGCCATGCTGGCCGTGGCGCGGCGGGCGAGCACCGCCGAGTTCCTCGAGCTGCCGCTGGGGAAGCTGCCGTGGCCGGACGGCACGTTCGATGTCGTGACGGCGTTCAACGCGCTGTTCTTCGCGGATGACCCCGACGAGGCGTTCGAGGAGGCGGTCAGGGTCAGCAAGGACTTCGTGGTGGTCTGCGGCTGGCACCCGGACCTGCCGAGCGACCTGCTGGTCGTCGGGCGGGCCGTGCGGGGACCTGGCGGCCGGAGGACGCCGAGGCTGCCGGAACCGCAGGAGGAACTCACGATCGACATTCCTCTGGCACATCCCGACGAGGCCACGATGGTGCGCAGCTTCCTGAGCGTGGGCAGCTATCAGCGCATCATCGAGCGCGAGGGTGAGGAAGAAGTCGCGGAGAAGATCAAGGCCGCCGCCGAACCGTACCGAACCCCGGACGGTCACCGGTTCTCGAACAAGTACCTGATGTCGCTCTTCCGCAAAGGTCAGGCGGCGAGCACCTAGTAGCCCGCCGTGGTGAGCGCGGCGGGGCCCGGACGGGCGCTGATCAGGCCCGCGGTGGTCAGGCGCAGGCCGGCGAACTGGTCGGCGCAGCACAGGCCGTCGACGAGCAGGGAACTGCCGCTGATCTCGCAACGGCCCTCGGCCACTGCTCTCAGAACTGCGCGGTCGCGATGTGTGAGCGATGAGTCGGTCATCTTCTTCTCCTAGCGGTGCAACGTCTACTTATTGATACGTCGAAGGAGAAGGATTCGGTTCGACATCATCGTCGGAGAATTCCGCGCGCACGCCCAAAAGACGGACCGCGCGGCCGTGTTCGAAGCGGTCCAGCACGACCAGAGCGGCGGCGGTCAGCTCGTCCGCGGACGACGTCGGCGCCGGCAGCTTCATCAGGCGCACCTTCGTGAAGAACGGCACGAACCGCACCTTCACGCCCACGCGCACGGCCGGGCGTCCCTCGGCGACCACGTCGGCCGCCACTTGGCGGGCCAGCGCCACGACCTCGCGCCGGATGTCCTCCAACGAGCTGAGGTCCTGCTGGAACGTCTTCTCGTGCGAACGCGACTTCACGACCCACGGCGTCGCGCTCACCTCCGTGTCGCCCGCGCCCAGGGCGACGGTCCGGTAGTAGGGCCCCATCCGCGGGCCGAAGCGGGAGGCCAGCACGTCCGGCGACGCGGCGGCCAGGTCCGACACGGTGACCAGCCCCAGCTCGGCCAGCTTGCGCTCGGTCTTCGCGCCGATCCCCCACAGCGCGGACGTCGGCCGGTGCCCCATCACCCCGGCCCAGTTCTCGCGGGTCAGCCGGTACACACCCGCGGGCTTGCCGAACTCGGTCGCGATCTTGGCGCGCAGCTTGTTGTCGCCGATGCCGACCGAGCAGTGCAGGCCGGTGGACTCCAGGACGGCCGCCTGCAGCGACCGGGCCAGCTCGACGGGGTCGTCGACCGAGGCGCCGACGAACGCCTCGTCCCACCCCACCACCTCGACGACGACCGGGAACGACCGCAGCACGGCCATCACCTCCGCCGACGCGGCCTCGTACAGGGCGTGGTCGGCGGGCAGGAACACGGCGTCCGGCAGCTTCTTGAACGCCGTCCGCAACGGCAGGCCGGAGCGCACGCCGAACGCGCGCGCCTCGTAGGAGGCGGTGGCCACGACCGCGCGCTCGGTCGGGTCGCCGTTGCCGCCGACGACCACCGGCTTGCCGCGCAACGACGGATCGCGCAACACCTCGACCGCCGCGATGAACTGGTCGAGGTCCACGTGCAGGACCCAGTCCGCCATGCTGGACAGTATGAAACGGTCGGCCGGAATCCTGCTGTTCAGACGAACCACCCGGCTGGAGGTGCTGCTGGGGCACATGGGCGGCCCGTTCTGGGCCCGCAAGGACGCCGGGGCGTGGTCCGTGCCGAAGGGCGAGTACACCGACGACGAGACGCCCGAACAGGCCGCGCGGCGCGAGTTCGCGGAGGAGCTCGGGCTGCCGGTGCCGGAGGGCGAGCTGATCCCGCTCGGCGAGGCCAAGGGGTCCGGCAAGACCATCACGGTGTGGGCGCTCGAGGGCGACCTCGACCCCGACGCCGTCACCCCCGGCACGTTCGAGATGGAGTGGCCGCCGAAGTCGGGGCGGAAGAAGACCTTCCCCGAGGTCGACCGCGTGCAGTGGTTCAGCGTGGAGGAGGCGAGCGCGAAGATCGTCTCCGCGCAACGCCCCTTCCTCGAACGGCTCACGGCCAGATGGAGGCGACCCACTCCGGGTGGTCGATGAACGGGTTGCGGTTGCGCTGGTAGCTGTCGTGGATGACCTGGTTGCGCCGCTTCTCGAACGCGTCCGGCGGATCCTGCTGGCTCCACTGCTTCAACACCGAGAGCTTGCCCATGTATGGCGCCGTGCCGTTGGAGACGGAGTTGTTCATCTCCAGGTTCACGTAGCCGTCATTGCCCTCGTAGCGCACGGCCATGTAGAAGATCATGCGCGCGACGTCGCCCTTCACGGCGTTGCGCGGCTCGAACGAGTCGCCGTCGGCGTAGCTGCCGGGGGCCTCGCTCACCGCGGACCCGCCGATGTCGAAGTCGAGGTTGCCGCGGGCGGCGTTGACGGACACGTCCTCCGGCCGCAGGTGGTGGATGTCCGTACCGGGACCGGTGGTGGTGCCGAAGTCACCGTGCGACTTCGCCCAGACGTGCTCGCGGTTCCAGTCGTCGGCGTTGCCGCCGTTGGTGGACTTCGCCTGCGAACGGCCGCTGTACAGCAGGATCACGTTGTTCGCGTTGGCCGGGTCCTGGTCGGTGACCTTCAGCGCGTCCCAGACCTGGTCGTAGCTGAGCTTGGTCTGGTTGCGGATGATCGAGTTCAACGCCGACTTGAGCGCCGCGCCGGACTTGCCGCAGGCCGCGGTGTAGTAGGCCTCGCAGGCCGAGGACCCCGTGGTGGTGGTCGTCGGCGGAGTGGTCGTGCCGGTCGGCGGGGTGGTCGTGCCGGCGAACGCGAACGCCGTCGACGAGGTCAGGCCGGCGTGCGAGAAGTACGCGCTCAGCGTGCCGGTCACGTCGATCTGCCTGCCCAGCAGTGACGGGTTGGTGCGCAGGCCCCACGAGGCGCGGAACGCCGACGGGATCTGCACGTAGATCATGTTCGACGTGCTGGTCGTGGACGCCGAGTCGGCCAGCGCGAGCGCGTAGTCGTTCGGGTAACCCGAACGTATGACCGTGGTGGTGGCCGTGGGCTGGCCGACGACGTACCCGCGGACCGTCGCGGACGAAGCGTTCTGCTGACTGATCGCCTGGGCGACAGTGAGCGGGGCTGCTGCGACAGCGGCGGTCGACCCGTACAGGCCGACCGCCGCCAGCAAACCGACGACTAGAGCAAGTGGACTCCACCGTGCCATGAGCACTCCCCGATCGTGTGGATGTTGCGCACACGATCGGTGTACATGGTCAACGGATGGTTAACGAGTGGTCACGGCACCAGGACGACCTTGCCCGTCGTCCGCCCCGACTCGACGAGCTCGTGCGCCTTCGCGGCCTCCGCCAGCGGCACCACGTGGTCGATCTCCACCCTGAGCTGCGGCAACGCGGCGAGATCAGCACCGGACGCCGTCACGCTGAGGAACAGCTCGAACCGGATTCCGAGCTCCGCAGCTCGGTCAACGTCAAAACCCGGGTTGCCGGGAATGATCGACACGAGCACCCCGCCGGGCTTCAGGACGCGGGCGGACCGCTCGGCGTACTCACCGCCGATCGTGTCGAGCACGACGTCGACCGGCTCGATCTCGGTGAAGTCCCGCGTGCGGTAGTCGACGACCTCGTCCACGCCGAGCCAGCGCAGGAAGTCGTGCTTGGCCGCCGACGCCGTGCCGATCACGTGCGCACCCCGGGCCTTGGCGATCTGCACGGCGAGGTGCCCGACACCGCCGGCAGCCGCGTGGACCAGCACGCGCTGGCCGGCGGAGACGCCACCGCGTCCGACGAGTGCCTGCCACGCCGTCAGCGCCGCCATCGGCGCCGCGCCCGCCTGCTCGACGGTCAGCCAGGACGGCCGCCGCACCAGGTTCGAGGCCGCGACCACGACGTACTCGGCATAGCCACCTCCCGTGCCGGGGAAGTCGAGGAGCGCGTAGACCTCGTCCCCCTCGGCGAACCCCTCACCGGCCTGCGCGACGGTGCCCGCCACGTCCCAGCCCAGCGTGAACGGCGGCTCCCCGAGCGCGGGAAACCCTCCGGAACGGATGTAGGTGTCGACCGGGTTGACGCCCGCCGCACCCACTCTGACCAGCACCTGGCCGGGCCCCGGCGCGGGCTTTGCGGCCTCGGCGACCTCCAGCACCGACGCATCGCCGACCGACTTCTGCGTGATGACTCGCATGATGATCCCCTTTGACGTTCTCGATGGGCACCATCTTGCAGTTAGCGCCAACTTATAGAAAGTAGGCACTTGCAGGTGACTAGCTCTCCCTGAGGTACAAATCCCTGAGCAGTGCGATCTCGGCGAGGTGGTGGATCACCTCGCGGTTGATGTGCAGCACGAGGGTGGCCATCGGCTCGGCGGCGAACGGGCCCTCCGCCGGACCGACCGCCTTCGAGAGGTCAGCCGTGCGCGCACCGGCCATCCACGCTTCGTAGGCATCGTCGAGTTGCTTCAACGCCTCGTCGGCGCTCATCGCGTACTGCCAGGTGGCGTGGTCGGCGGGCGGGCCACCGAAGTGCGAGGCCGTGCGCGCGTTGAACACGCCCACGATGATGTGCGCCATCCGCCAAGCGATCGTCGTGACCGGCGCGGGTTCGGGAGTGGGGTACTCCCAGTCGATCGAGTTGTCCTCGTGCACGGTCCACGCACCGGGCACGGGCTCCCAGAAGTACTCGTCGTCGGTGAGGCCTTCCAGCCGCGCCCGCGCCGCCACGTCCCAGTGGAACGCGAGCTGGTCCGTCAACTGCTTGTTCCAGTCCATGTCCGGCACGGTAAAACCGTTTGCGGACAACGACCGCCCTGGAAACACTCCGGCCGTGGACATCCGCACCTCGCGCCCCGAAGACGTGGACCGGGTCGCCGGACTCATCGTCTCCCGCCTCGACCCCGGCGACGGCGTCGACGCCCGCCTCCTGATGACCGACCCGGACGCGGGCTGCGACTGGGTCGGGGTCGCCGCCGACGGCGACCGGATCGTCTCCACCCTCACCCTGATGGACGAGACGGTGACGCTCGCGGGCCTCGACATCCCCGCCGGGCAGGTCGAACAGGTCGCCACCGACGTCGAGCACGAGGGCAGGGGCCTGGTGCGGCGGCTGATGGGCTGGGCGCACGACAGGTCGGCCGAACGCGGTCACCTGGTCCAGTTCGTGATGGGCGTCCCGTACTTCTACCGCCAGTTCGGCTACGTCTACTCGATCCCGGTCAAGCAGAACCGCGCGCTGGTCGAGACCCCGCACCCCGTTGCGGGGCACACCCTCCGGCGGGCGACCGAGGCCGACATCCCGGTCCTCCAGGCCCTGCAGGACGCCGCACAACGCGGCGCCGACCTGCGGATGGGCCACACCACGCCGTGCTGGCGCTGGCTGCTGCACCGCACCGGCTCGACCACGTGGGTCGTCGAGCGCGACGGCGTACCGGTGGCCACGGGCCGCAGCACGCCCGAGGAGGAGGGCGACGTCGTCCTCGGTGAGGTCGCCGGCGTGGACGACGACGCGGTGAAGGCGTTGGTGGCGCTGGTGAACCCGGCCCTGGTCGGCGAGCGCCACCCGGCGCTGGAACCCCTCCTCGCCGACCGCGCCCCGGAACTCGACCAGTGCATGGTGCGCATTCCCGACGTCCCGAAGCTCCTCGAGCACCTGCGGCCGGTCTTCACCCGGCGCCTGTGCGGCCACGAACCCACCGAGGTGGTGCTCGGCTTCTTCCGCACGCACGTCCGCTTCCACTGGGACGGCGAGGAGATCGGCCCGTTCGAGTGGGGTGGCACGCTGCTCGGCCCCGGCGCGGTGGGCGGCGCGGGGATCGCCCCGGACCTGCTGGCACCGCTGCTGTTCGGCCCGCACGGCATGGACGGCCTGCGCCGGATCTTCCCCGACGTCTACCCGGGCCCGAAGGCAGAGCTGATGACCAGGCTGTTCCCCCCGGTCACGAGCGACCTGCTGACCTTCTACCTCCCCTGATCAAAAATAGACCGATCGCTCGGTCTAATATTGGGTCCATGACGACGGTGCAGGAGTCCGCGGCGGTCCGGTACGGCATCTGGGTCGCGTGCCCGCTCGCCGGTGCCGCCGCGGGCTGGCGGCTCGGGCTGGCGGCCGGAGGGATCACGAGGCTGGGGTGGTTCCCGTTCCAGGGCGTGTTCCGGTTGTTCACGGACATACCGCAGCCGTGGGGAACGGTCGTGTCGCTCGGCGTGGGCGCGGCCGCGGGTGTCGTGTTCGCGCTGTTCTGGGCGAGCGAGATGATGTCGGTCGAGGTCTCGGCGGGCGGTGTCGCGCTGCGCAGGGACGACAGGACCTTCCGCTTCGGCCGGGACGAGGTCGAGTCGGCCTTCGCCGACGGCAGGCAGCTCGTCCTGCTCGGCCGCGACGGCGCCGAGCTGGCCAGGGAGACGTCCGACCTGAGCAGGGCGGAGCTCGAGCGCGCCTTCACCGCGCAGGGCTACCGCTGGCGGGACGCCGATCCGTTCGCCGCGGAGTTCCGGATGTGGGTCGAGCACGCCCCCGACCTGCCGTCCGACGTGAACGCGCTGTTCACCGCCCGCAGGAAGGCCATCTCGAAGTACGAGACCGAGGAGGCCGCGGAACTGGCGCGGGAGATCCGCAAACGCGGAGTCGCCGTGCGGGACGAGAAGAAGAGACAGTACTACCGGCGCGAACGGTAGACGCGGTCGAGCACGCGCCGCGGAGTCGTTCGCACGGAAGGGTTTCGAGCGCGCGAGCCGGGTGCGGGCGCTGGCCGGCGGGCTGGCCGACCCGGACTTCGGCCACGCGAACAGGTGATGACCCTACGGTTGATCCTTTCCCGATGCGTGGGTGCTCCAGCACCATGAGGGCATGGTCTACGACGTCGCAGCGGTCCGCGCCCACTTCCCCTCGTTGCGCGAGGGTGCCGCGCACTTCGACGGCCCCGGCGGCGCGCAGGTGCCGGACGTCGTCGCCGACGCGGTCAGGGAGACGCTGACCTCGGCGATCTCCAACCGCGGCGGCGTCACGGCCTCCGAACGCCGGGCCGAGGAGGTCGTGCAGACCGCACGGCGCACGATGGCGGAGTTCCTGAACGCGGGCAGCATCGTGTTCGGGCGCAGCATGACGCAGCTGACCTACGACTTCGCCCGCACGCTGTCGAAGAACTGGCGGCCGGGCGACGAGGTCGTCGTGACCAGGATGGACCACGACGCCAACATCCGGCCCTGGGTGCAGGCGGCCGAGGCGGCACGGGCCACGGTGCGATGGGCGTCGTTCGACCGCACGACCGGCGAGCTTCCCGTCGAGTCCGTGACGAAGCTGCTGTCGGACCGCACCCGCGTCGTCGCGATCACGGCGGCGTCGAACCTTCTCGGCACCCGTCCGGACGTCGCCGAGATCGCACGGGCGGCGCACGAGATGGCGGCGTTCGTCTACGTCGACGGCGTGCACTACACGCCGCACGTCCCGGTGGACGTCGAGGCACTGGACGCGGACTTCTTCGTGTGCTCGCCGTACAAGTTCCTCGGCCCGCACCTCGGTGTGCTGGCGGCGGCGCCGGAACTGCTGGAGACGTTGCGGCCGGACAAGCTGCTGCCCTCGTCCAACGCCGTGCCGGAACGCTTCGAGCTGGGCACGCTGCCGTACGAGCTGCTGGCGGGCACGACCGCGGCGGTGGAGTTCATGCGCTCGCTCGACGGGCTGGAGGAGTACGAGCTCGGCCTGCGCGAGAAGCTCGAGACGGGGTTGCGCGACCTGGGCGTGCGCATCTACAGCAAGGCGTCCTCGCGCACGCCGACCGTGCTGTTCTCCGTGGACGGACTGGAACCCGCCGAGGTGTACCGCAGGCTCGGGGCCGAGGGCGTGAACGCGCCCGCCGGCCACTTCTACGCCCTGGAGTGCTCGCGGTGGCTCGGCCTCGGCGACAAGGGCGCGGTGCGCGCGGGCATCGGCCCGTACACCGACGAGTCCGATGTGGACCGCCTGCTCGCGGCGGTCGCCCGGCTCAGATGAACAGCACCAGCGCCGCGTAGGCCGCCCCGGCGAACACGCTGACGTTGAGCTTGCGGGTCACTTTCCGGCCCCGCGGCTCGGCGATCGACGACCGGGCGCGCGCCCACATCAGCTTCTCACCCGCCTGCCTGTCGGGCAGGTGCGGTGTCGTCAGCACGTCACCGTGCGGGCCGAACGCGAGCATGAGCTGGGGACCGGAGCGGCGCACGCCGTGCACCTGCTCCCACGGCACGCGGTAGGTGAAGACGCCGGTGTAGAGCACGACCGCGTCGTGGTCGAGGCGCAGCATGGGCTGGAACCGCGTGACGGCGGACAGCACGCACTGCACGCCGATCAGGCCCAGCACGATCAGGTCCGGGTACTCCTTCAGCGCGACCAGCGCCCCGGCGGCACCGAGCAGCAGCGCCACCCCCTCGGCCCGGCGGCGGTCACCCGGCCACACGGCGTGCGGCAGCTCGACCGCGGTGCCCGTGGTGACGGGCTCTCCCGGCAGATGTGCGCTGTGGACGGTGTGGCGCGGGCGGACCCTGCTCAGGGTGCTGGTCGCCACCACCTCGCCCTCGACGAGCAGCGCCACCTGGCCGCCGTGGTGCCACTCCCCCGCGACGAGGACCTCCGGCGGGTCCAGCCGCACCGGCGGGTCCTCCTCGCCACGCCACACGCGGCCGAACTGCTCGGTGTCGTGGTAGAGCGGCTCCTCCAGCCCGAGATCGGCGAGGGTGGCGACCGTGGCGATGTCGTCCCGGCCGTGCCGCAGGAGGATCCGGCGCGGGCCGAGCGGGTGCACCTGCAGCCGGATCGCCTTCACCGGGCCGTTCCACAACGAGCGCCGGCGGCGTTCCCGCGCGGCCAGCACGATCGCGAGGAACACGGCGGCACCGCCGAGCGTGAGCCACCACGTGACGTCCTCCGGCTCGTTCGCCATCTGCACCCAGGTGCCGTCGGAGAGCACCGGGACCTCGTCGCCGACGTGGTAGGTGTCCGCCGCGAGCGGCTGGAACGCGGTGCGCTGCCGGTCCGGCAGCTCCACCCAGACCTCGCTCGCGTTCTTGACCTCGACGACCTCGGCGTCGACACGGCTGGCCTTCGCCACGTGCTGCGCTATCTCGTCGTTGATCAGGCTGTACTGCACGAACGTCAGGAAGCCGAAGAGGACCAGCAGCACGGCGACAACGCGCAGCACTCCCCGCTGCGGCGGAAGGTCCGGCAGCGACACGAGGGCCGCGCCCGCCGCGTCGTGCTGGTCCGCGCGCGACCTGAAGGTCCACGCCGCCACCAACGCACACGCACCGGCGTGCAGGACGAACGCGACGTTCGCCGCCGCGCTGCCGTCGAGCGCGAGGTCCAGGACACCGAAGAGCACACCCATCGCGCAGCCCGTGAGCACACGGCCGAACAGCAGCAGCAGCGGCGTGGCCAGCAGCGGCACCACGGCGAGGGAGAACACCGGGTCCGGCATGCACGGGTGCGCGGTCGTGCACGGTGCCTCACCCGCGCTCGCGGCGAGGTAGAAGGCCGCGACCCACCCTCCGACGAGCCCGACCTTGGTCACCCACCACGGAACCGCCGCTGCCTGCCAGCGCTGGACGTCCACGGGACCGATCATGGCACGTCCATTGCTCCGAACGGCGTGGTTCACCCCGAACCGAGCGGGTATCCGCACCTCACCACAGCCTTTGATCATCTGGCAGGAGGCGTACACATGCTGGCCATCATCGCCGCGGTCTCGTTCGGCTTGGCGCTGATCCTGGACCTGGCCAAGGCCGGGCTCGGTGACGTGATCACGGTGAACACGCTCACTGTGCTCGGACTGCTGCTGCTCGCGCTGCACCTCGCCGGTGTCGGCTCCGGCACTCGATCGTTCGGTTGGCGCCGTGCCCGCCGGTAACCACGTCAAGAGCCCCACCAAGCTCGACAAAGGCGCTTGGTGGGGCGTCCTCAAGCGGACCGTCAAGGAGTTCAACGACGACAACCTGACGGACTGGGCCGCCGCGCTCACCTACTACGCGGTGCTGTCGCTGTTCCCCGGGATCATCGTCCTGACGTCCGTGCTCGCGCTGCTGGGCGACACGACGACGCAGGAGTTGATCAAGTACGTCGACGAGGTCGCGCCCGGCCAGGCGGGCGACGTGGTCAAGTCGTCCATCGAGGAGCTGCAGAAGAGCCAGAACGCCGCCAGCCTGCTCGGCATCGTCGGCCTGCTCACCGCGCTCTGGACGGCCTCGGGCTACCTCGGTGCGTTCATGCGCGCGTGCAACGCCATGTACGACGTCGAGGAAGGCCGCCCGTTCTGGAAGACGGTGCCGCTGCGCCTCGCGCTCACCCTGGGCTCGGTCGTGCTGGTGTCGCTCACCCTCGGCGCGCTCGTGCTGACCGGCGGGGTGGCCGACGCGGTCGGCAACGCCCTCGGCCTCGGCGACACCGTCGTGACGGTCTGGGACATCGTGAAGTGGCCGGTCATCCTGCTGCTCGTGAGCCTCGCGTTCGCGGTGCTGTACTGGGCCGCGCCGAACGTGCGGCAGCCCGGCTTCCGCTGGGTCAGCCCCGGCAGCCTGCTCGCGATCGTGCTGTGGGCGCTCGCCACCGTCGGTTTCGCGATCTACGTGGCGAACTTCGCGTCGTACAACAAGACGTACGGCTCTCTCGGTGGTGTGATCGTCTTCCTGGTGTGGCTGTGGATCTCGAACATCGCCGTGCTGCTCGGTGCCGAGTTCGACGCGGAGCTGGAACGCGGCCGCAGGCTCGCCCAGGGCGAGGAGGACCCGTCACCCGAGCCGCGTGATCTCCCGGGGTAGCTCGGCCTCGACCGCCGTCCACACGCCGTCCGGGCCCGCCTCGACGCGTTCGCTCGTGTCGCCGGGGACGAGGACCCACAGCTGGTCCTTCCCGGACAGCCACACCACGCCGATGCCGTCGGCGCGGGAGCTCGTGGCGTACTCGTAGGACTTGCGGAAGACGTCGCCGCCGTTGCGGTCGGTCACCCGCACCTCGCTCGTGCTCTCGGCGTGCGCGACGAACTTCCCGCTGGGCGAGTTCTTCGGCGCGCCGGGGCGGGCGAAGCGGTCCTCGCGGTCGCCGCCGCAGCCGGTCAGCACCAGCAGGAGGGCGACGAGCGCCGCCAGCGCCTTCATGAGAGGCCGCTGCGGAAAATGCGGTGCGTCATACCGCCAAAGGTAGCTAGCGTGATCGTCCGTGTGGGACGTTCTCGAAAGCTTTTACGACTCTGTGCCCCGACCGGGATCTCGCGTCGAGGAACACGGAGAGCTGGTGCTGTTCGTGCAGGCGGGTGATGGCTACCCGTTCTACGCGCGGCCCCGGTACCCCGGAGGGCGGCCCGCGGTGGACGACGTGGTGAAGATGCGCGCACGGCAGCGAGAACTCGGTGTTCCCGAAGCGCTGGAGTGGGTGCACGAGACGACGCCGGACCTGCTCGGCGTGGCCCGCGAGGCCGGGCTGGAGGTGCTCGAGGCACCGCTGATGGTCCTCGACCCGGACCGGCTGCCGCGGCCGCACCCGCACGTGCGCCTGCTCGGCACCAGGACGCCGGAGGTGGAGGTGGTGGCGCAGCTGGCGTTCTCGTCACCGGGCACCGCGAAGGGCGAGGCCGGTGCCGCGGAACGGGATGCCGCGCTCGCGGTGGCCACCACCCCGATGCCGGGCCGGCACCGGTACGCGGTGGCCGACGTGCCGGGTGAGGGCGTGCTGGCGTCCGGTACGGCGCAACGGGCGGGCGACGTCGTGGAGATCGTCGGGATCGGCACGTTGCCGGCGGCCCGGCGCCGCGGTCTCGGAGGCGCCGTCACCGCCGAACTGGCTCGTGACGCCCTGGCCCACGGCGCGGAACTGGTGTTCCTGTCGGCGGGCAGCGCGGAGATCGCGAGGGTCTACGAGCGCGTCGGGTTCCGCAGGGCCGGGACCGCCTGCGTCGCCGCTCCTCCCGGGTAGTCACCGCACTTCGCAGCGGCGACGGCCCCGCACCGACTATCCTGCGGCCGTGATCAAGGATTTCGGTGCCGGTGTCGGTCTGCTGCTGCGCGGGTTCCGGCTGGTGTTCAGCTCACCCAAGCGCGTGCTGGTCGGAGCGTTGCCCGCGGTCATCACGGCGGTGCTGATGATGACCGGCTGGGTGCTGCTGTTCACCGGCATCGACTCGATCGCCGACTGGCTGACCGGCTTCGCCGACTCGTGGAGCGACACCGGGAAGCGCGTCGCCGAGATCGCCGTCGGCATCTCGGTGATCGCGGCCGTGCTCGGCCTGAGCGTGCTGCTGTTCACCGCGATCACGCTGATGATCGGCGGCCCCTTCTACGAGTACATCTCCGAAGAGGTCGAGGACGAGCTCGGCGGTGTGCCGGAGGCCGAGCAGATCGGCTGGTGGCGCGGGTTCGTGGTGGGCCTGCGCAGCACCCTCCTGCTCGTCGCGACCTCGATCGCGTTCGCGATCCCGTTGTTCGTCTGCGGGTTCATCCCCGTCGTCGGGCAGACGGTCGTGCCCGTGCTGGCCGTGTGCATCAACGGCTACCTGCTCGGCATCGAGCTCACCGGCATCCCGTTCACGCGCCGCGGCCGCTCGTTCAAGCAGCGCAGGAAGATCCTCGCGACGCGCCGCGGCCTGGTGCTGGGGCTCGCCGTCCCCACCTACCTGCTGTGCCTCGTCCCGCTCGCCGCGCTGGTCGTGATCCCGGCGGCGATGGCAGGCGGCACGGTGCTCTCGCACCGCCTGCTCACCGGGGACCGCGCTACGGCGTGAACGGCAGCCAGGCCTGCTGAGCCAAGCCGTTGCGCGCGTTGACCTGGACGCCCGCGTCCGAGATCGACCACAGCTGGTCGCCGATCACGATCGTGCGCCGCTGACCGCCGCGCCCGTCCTGACCGGACGGCTCGGCGATCCGGCCCGCGTCGCGCAGCCGGTCCCCCTCGACGCGCAGCACGAGCGACGACACCTCGAAGTCCGGCCGGTGGCTCGACACGGGGACGACCAGCGTGCCGTCCTGCGGCCAGTACAGGAACGCGTGCGGGTCGAACTGCGCCTCGGAACTCGTGTCCGGCAGGTGGTGCTGGGCGAGCCGCCGCGGTGACGCGGGGTCGCTCACGTCGAACAGCGACACCTGCGTGCCGGTCGTCCTGCCCTGCGAGGTGGCCTCCTGGCCGACGCCGATCAGCTTCCCGTCACCCGCCGGGTGCAGGTAGGCGGAGTACCCGGTGATCTTGAGCTCGCCCGTCACCCTCGGCTGCCGGGGATCGCTGATGTCGAGCGTGTAGAGCGGGTCGGTCTGGCGGAACGTGACGACGTAGCCCATCTCGCCGATGAACCGGACGCTGTAGATCCGCTCTCCCTTGCCCAGCCCACCGGCCTGGCCGAGCTTGACGAGCTGGCCGCCCTCGCGGCGCAGCGTCGTGACGAAGCTCTCCGACGGCGGCGCGGCTTCCCGCTGCGGCGGTGCGACGTCGGCCGGCACGCGCCAGCAGCACCGCGTCTCCGTGCCCGTCGTGGTGGCCACGCGGAGGACGCCTTCGTGCTCCGACAACGAGTACTGGTTCAGCAGCGTGCCGTTGACCTCGCCGGACGCGACGTGCTTCGGCGCTCCCGCCTGGCTGATGTCGAACTGGTGGATCGCCGTGCTGACGGGGCGTTGAACCGGTCGCCGGGAGGGGAGCTCCGGCAGCAGGCGGTGGTCGTCGGCGACGTAGAGGCTCCGGTCCGTGCCGTAGACCGTGTCGCCGTCGGCCACGATCGACACCGGCCGGCCGGTGCCGAGCTTGCCGGAGAGGTCGAACGTCAGCACGGTCAGCATCGACGTCGCGCTCGGTGCCGCCGGGCGGCTGACGTTCGCGCAGTCGACGAGCGTTCCGCTGGAACGGGCGCCGTTCTCGTCCAACTCGTAGCGCGGCAGCCACGACGAGATGGGCTCGCTCTGCAGGATCTCCTTGTTGCGGCGCAACGATCCTGCTTCATTGGTCGTCTGGTCCGGGTACACCCACGGCAGGCGTGGCTGCGAGCGGACGACGACGCGGGCGGTGCCGCCGATCTGACGGGCGTCGAGGTAGAAGCCGTCGGTCTTGAGGCTGCCGATCTCCTCGAGCGTTTTGAGGTCCACGAGGACGAGCTCGGTGCCGGCCTCGGGCGCGTACGACGGGCGGCCGGGCGGCGACGTCGGCTCGAACAGCGGGACGGGGCCCTCGGTGACGACCAGCGCGCGGTCACCCGAGACCAGCAGCTGGCTCGCGCGGCGCTCACCGAGGTCGACGGTGCCCGTGACGGCCTTGCTCGCGACGTCGACCAGCCGCAGCCTGCCGCCGACGATGGAGACGAGGCGTTTTCCGTCCGTCTTCACGACGTCCGGCTCGTCGACGCCCTGTTCGTGGACGTTCGTCGTGGAGTGCTCCTGCTGCTGCGCGGGCGGAGTCGCGGCCCGCGCGTCGGGCGTGGCCTTCTGCGCGACGCCCGCGCTGTCGGTGGCCATGCCCTCGGCGAACATGGTGGGGCCGCCGCCGAGGCCGTACGCCGTGACGTACGGGGCCATGGCGCGGCGCAGTTCGGTCACCGCGTTGTCGCACGAGTCGAACGCGACGAGGCGCACCGGCCCGTGGTCGGCGATCGGTGGCGTGAGGGGTTCGTCCCTCACCGCGGAGCTCACGCACACTCCGGCGACGGCCAGCACGGCGGTGCCGGCCAACAGCTTCTTGCCGTTCATGGTGTGAGGACGTAAGCGGGGCCGGGAAGGGTTGCCGCCCTTCTTCCGCGGTCGCGCCGCAGCCGCCCCCGGCAGGCGTCGGCGGGCTTGGTCCCTGTAGGCCATTCGGCCGTCCTCGTGTGCGCGTGATTGGATCGACCGCGAACAACCCCGTTCCGAGAGGAAGTCTGTGATGGCCCCCACGAAGCCTGAGGTCGACCCGCACGACGGCCCGGCGCCCACCGACCTGCTGATCGAGGACATCACCGTCGGCGACGGCGCGGAGGCCACGGCCGGGCAGTTCGTGTCCGTGCACTACGTCGGTGTCTCGCACTCGACGGGCGAGCAGTTCGACGCCTCCTGGGACCGCGGCGAGGCGTTCCAGTTCCCGCTCGGTGGCGGTCGTGTCATCCAGGGCTGGGACCAGGGCGTCCAGGGCATGAGGGTCGGCGGCCGCCGCAAGCTGGTCATCCCGCCGCACCTGGGCTACGGCGCTCGTGGCGCCGGTGGCGTGATCAAGCCCAACGAGACGCTGATCTTCGTCGTCGACCTGCTGGGTGTGAACTGACGCACTGACCCCGCGACGTCCCGCTGCTCCGATCGGCGGGACGTCGCTGGTCCCATCGGCTCATTTGACCCGGTGCCGGAACGAGATGGGGTCCGGCTGCGTCATCCTTGGAGTCCGCCGCAGTTTCAGGAGGGGATCAACCGGTGCCCGAGGACATCGCCGGCTCCGAGCAGATGCTCGCGAACTGGAACAAGAACATCCAGGAACGCGCTGCCCGCTACCAGGAGATGGCGACGCGCGTGCAGGGGATGACGATCTCCGAGCGGTCGCAGGACGGTTCCGTCGAGATCCTGGTCGGGTCCAACGGGATCCTGCAGAACCTGGTGATCAACGAGTCCGCCGCGGGCAAGCGCATGGCCGAGATCAGCGGCGAGATCATGAAGCTGCTGCAGCGCGCGCAGTCGAGGATCCCGCAGCTGCTGCAGGAGGCCATGGCCGAGACCATCGGCACGCAGGACGAGACGGCCAACGTGTTGTTCAACGAGGCCAAGAAGAACTTCCCCGCTCCTCCCGCGGAAGAGCCGGCGCGCACGCCGTACGACCGCAACGAGATCAACTTCCGGGTGGAGGACGACGCGCCGCCGCCCGCACGCCCGGCCCCGCCGCCCCCGCCCCCGCGCCGCCGCCGTCCGTCCGATGACGACGACGACTTCGGTGGCGAGTCCGTGCTCTCCTGATCTTTCCCGTCCGCTGCCCGAACTTGAGGGGGTTCGATGACCGCCGGTGGTTTCAACGTCACGTCGGACGTGCTGGAAGCGCACGCCAAGGCCTTGGAGGGCCTGCACGGGCGCCTGCAGGGGGCAGTGGACGCGGCGAACACCGTGTCGATGCCGACCGACGCGTACGGGATCATCTGCCAGCCGTTCCGGATTCTGCTCGACCCCGTTGAGCAATGGGGCATGGACGCGCTGAAGGGCGTGGCCGAGGCCATGGACAGCACCGCCAAGAGAGTCACCGAGACCGCGAAGCACTACCAGCAGGTCGAGGACCAGATCATGAAAACCCTGCGCGGCGGAGTCTGATGTCGTCACCCAACCCGCTGGTCGCCACGGCCCCGGCCGAGCCGTCCGGCTTCTTCAACGCGGGCACCGGCGACAACGGCTGGGCGACCGGCTTCTCCATCGCCGACTCCGCGGCCGACGCGTACAAGGGCATCTCGGAGGGCAACTGGATCGAGGGCGGCCTCGGCGTCCTCGGCCTGGCCGCCGACGCGGCCTCGATGGCGATCGACCCGTTCGGCACGCTGCTGTCCTCCGCGGCCTCGTTCCTGATGGAACACATGCAGCCGCTCAAGGAGGCCCTGGACTGGCTGGCGGGCGACCCGCCGGTGATCGAGTCGTACTCCACGACGTGGAAGAACGTCTCGCAGGAACTCGGGAAGATCGCGGGCGACTACCAGGCCGCCGTCGGCGGCACCTCGGAGTGGACCGGCGCCGCCGCGGACGCCTACCGCAAGGCCGCGGGCGAGCAGCTGGACGCGTTGTCCGGCGCGGCCTCGACCGCCGGTTCGGTCGGCACGGTCGTCGGCGTGATGGGCATGGTCGTCGGGTTCGTGCGCGAGATGGTGCGCGACCTGATCGCCGACCTGGTGGCGAAGCTGATCACGTGGGTGCTGGAGGCCGTCTTCACCCTCGGCTTCGGCACGCCGGTGATCGTGGCGCAGGCCGTCACCGCGATCTCCAAGTGGGCGACGCGGATCGGTGAGCTGATCCAGAAGCTCATCAGCACCATCAAGAAGGTCTCGCCGCTGCTCGGCCGGCTGGTGGAGATCTTCACGAAGATCATGAAGGTCGTCGGCAAGCTGGTCGGCAAGGTGACCGGGCTCGACGTGATCTCCACGAAGTCCATCAAGCCGGGCGGGTTGTTCCACCGCACCGACGCCCCGGACCTCTCGCCGTCGGGTGGGCGTGGCACGCCTTCGTCGCCCGACCCGTCTTCGTCCACTCCGGACTCTTCGCCTTCTTCGCCGTCCTCGCCTTCTTCGCCGTCCTCTCCGGACACTTCGCCCTCGTCCCCGTCGACGCCGTCTTCCCCGGCTCCGGACGGACCCGCGCGCACCCCGGACAGCTCGTCGCCCTCGTCCGCGTCGCCGCCCTCCGCGCCTTCGCCCTGGCGCACGCCGGACAGCCCGCCGGCCCCGGACGCCCCCTCCCGCACCCCGGACTCCGCGTCGGCGCCGTCCGCTCCCTCCGCGTCGCGCACGCCGGACGGCTCCCCTTCGTCCCCGGCCGGCCCCGGAGGTCCCTCCTCCCCTTCCGCCCCGTCCACTCCGGACGCCCCGGCCCCGGCGCGCAACACGGGCCAGACCGTCCAGTCGTCCGTGGCCCCTCCCGAGGCGCCGCCCCGCCTGGACACCCCGCCGCCCGGCCGCACCCCGGACGGTTCCCCGTCGTCCACGCCGTCCCAGGCGGCCCCGATGGGAGGCGGCGCACCCACCGCCGGCGGCAACACGCCGTCCTCCCCCTCGGCGGGCCGCGCCCCGACCGGCGGCCAGGGCTGGACCGGCACCCCGGGCGGCCGGGGTGACCTGGGTTCC
>NZ_JAJCXE010000032.1:0-35824 GCF_021056325.1 Lentzea sp. CC55
CGGCGGCGGGCTTGGTGCCCTCGGCGTCGGAGGCACCGGGGGGTGCGGTGACCTCGCGGACCTTCGTGCCGATGTCCTGGCCGCGGTCCACGATCTCGGTCGCGGAGTCCTTGATGGCCGTCATGTCGTCGCGGATGTCGTTGATCGAGTTGCGGACGTCGCGCCCGGCCTCTGCCACCTCCTGGGTGGCGTTCATGGCCTCGGCGAGGGAGTCGGCGTCCTTCAGCTTGCCGATCGCGGAGAAGACGCGGCCGACGGCGTCGAAGAGCGCCTTCACGTCGGCGATGAGCTTCTGGACCGTCTCGATGATGTCCATGACGCGCCGGTAGATCTGGTACGCGTTCCAGACCATCTCGGCGGCCTTGATCCAGCCGCCGACCGGGATCCAGACGGTGGCGGCGGCCTCGAGCAGCTTGTTGACGAGGTAGTCGAGCAGGCGGGCGGCCTGCTTGCCGAGCGCCTCCGCCCCGGACGCGACGGTGTCGAAGCCCTTCGCGATCAGCTGGGCGACGCCCATCTCCGCGAGCAGGCCGGCCTTCCAGCCGAGCGCGATGTACTTCTCGTGGGCGCGGGCCGCGTCGCCGTCCCAGTGGTCGCGCACCTTGCCCACCGCGTCGGTGAGGTTGTACGAGACGTCGTTCATGGCGTTGCCGACCATGCGCCACGCGTCGCCGTCGGCGCGGATCTTCGACCAGTCGCCGGTGATCGGCGTGATGATCGTGGCGACCAGGCTCTCGCCGGTCACCGCCTCGAACACCCAGTTGACGGCCTGGACACCCCAGCCCTGCTCCTGCAGGACGTCGTTGAGCGACGCCCGGTCGACCTCGGGTTGCTTGAGGGAGGCCGCGACCGGGCGCACGGACTGGTAGCTCGCGGTGGTCACCTGAGGATCCCCTCGAAGATCGCCCGCTGAGCCCGGTCGAGGTCCTCGTAGGTCTTCGCCGTCGCGTCCACCGCGGAAGCCGTGCCCTCGAGCTTCGATTTGCCGAAGTCGAGCGTCTCGTCGAACAACGCGCGCACGACGTCCACGCCCGGCTGCAGCAACGTCAGCAGACCGGTGAAGCCCGCCTTGTCGCAGGCCGTGGCGTGGACGTACTTGCGGATCGTCTCGAACTCTTGGGCCTCGGTGCGCAGGTACTCGGCGTACGCGCGCAACTCGGCCGCGTCGGTGTGCATCGACGACACAGCGTCCCCCCTGCGGACTCAGGTGCTCAGGTCACGCTGTGACGCACAGCTCTCGTCACCAGTTCCCCGTGCGGTGGAAGTTCTCCAGCCGTTCCAGGCACGGGTCGAGGTGCATGCCCTGAGCGGCTACCCATGTGTCGTCGTAATAGGTGTTCGCGTAACGCTCGCCGCCGTCGCACAGCAGCGTGACCACGCTCCCGCGCGCACGGGACTGCCGCATCTCGGCGACGATCTGGAACGCTCCCCAGAGGTTCGTGCCGGTGGAGCCGCCGACGCGCCGGCCGAGCAGGTCCTCCACGTACCGGATCGTCGCGACCGACGACGCGTCCGGGACCTTGATCATCCGGTCGATCACCTCGCCGATGAACGACGGCTCCACCCGCGGCCGTCCGATGCCCTCGATGCCCGAGCCGCGCGTGCCCACCAGGTCGCGGTTGCCGTCGCGCCAGGCCTCGAAGAACACCGAGTGTTCGGGGTCGACGACGGCCAGCCGGGTGTTCAGCTTCTGGTAGTGGACGTACCGGCCGATGGTGGCCGACGTGCCGCCCGTGCCCGCGCCGACGACGATCCAGTCGGGCTCCGGCGAGGGCTCCAGCCTCATCTGCTCGAAGATGGACTCGGCGATGTTGTTGTTGCCCCGCCAGTCCGTGGCCCGCTCGGCGTGGGTGAACTGGTCCATGAAGTGACCGCCGAGCTCGGCCGCGAGCCGCCGCGACTCGTCGTAGAGCGCCGACGGCTCGTCGATGAAGTGGCACTTCCCGCCCTGCCGCTCGATCAGGGCGACCTTCTCGGCCGAGGTCGAACGGGGCATGACGGCGATGAACGGCAGCCCCAGCAGCCGCGCGAAGTACGCCTCGGAGACCGCCGTCGACCCGGACGACGCCTCGATCACGGGGGTGCCGCCGGTGATCCAGCCGTTGCAGATGGCGTAGAGGAACAACGACCGCGCGAGCCGGTGCTTCAACGAGCCCGTGGGGTGCGTCGACTCGTCCTTCAGGTAGAGGTCGATGCCCCATTCGAGCGGAAGCGGGTAGCGCAGCAGGTGCGTGTCGGCGCTGCGGTTCGCGTCCGCCTCGATGATCCCGACGGCCTCGCACACCCAGTGCCTGGTCCTGCTGCAAACGCGGTCAACGGAGGTACTCACAGCCCGCACGATAACCGGGCAGACGTCCTATGCCTGGGTGACAGGACCTTCGTCACCGCGCAGCTCGGACCGCAGCTTGTCCCGCTCGGCCCTGCGCGCCGCCTGGTGCTCGTTCAGGCCCGCCGCGACCCGCTGGCGCAGCCCCTTGAAGAGGAACAACGACGCAGGCAGCGCCACGACGACCCCGACGGCCAGCGCCGGGAGCAAAGGAACCTTGAACAACAGCAGCGCGCCGGTCACCGCCGCGACGAGGCCGAGGCGTGCGAGGACGTAGAGCGTCACATCACGAGCGAGCACCCGTTCAGGTTACGTCGCCTTCCTCGTCGCCGGTGTTCGGGCGCCCCTCGAACCGCGTGGAGAGCACCACGGTCGTGCGGGTGCGGGCCACCCCGGGGATGCGCCGCAGACGGCCGAGCGAGCGCTCCAGGTCGTCGACCGTGGCCACCCTGACCTTGACGATGAACGACTCGTCGCCCGCCACCCGGTAGCAGGACTCGACCTCGTGCAGCTCACCGAGGGCGACGGCGACCTCGTTGTCGTCCGCGATGTCGGTGGGGTGGATCCCGATCAGCGCCGTCACGCCCAGGCCGACCGCGCTGGGGTCCACGACGGCGTGGTAGCCGACGATCACGCCGCTGGACTCGAGCTTGCCGACCCGCTCGTGCACGGCGGACGCGGACAGGCCGACCTGCCTGCCGAGATCGGCGTACGTGGCCCGTCCGTTGGCGCGCAGCGCGGCGATGATCTGCCGATCAAGAGCATCCACCCGCGACACCCTATGCCCCACGTGTCCGGGCACACAGCGGACCTCGCGTGTCCGGTTCGCCCCCTGCGTCCCTTACTACCTCTTTACCAAACAACAAGCGTTCGAGTACCTGATGGGTCAGATGCCACGATCAGACCGGAACGTCTGATCTGAGGAGGACGAGTGACTGCAGCCACCGAGCGGCTCTTGACGCCTGGGGAAGTCGCCAATCTGTTCCGGGTCGACCCGAAGACCGTGACCCGATGGGCCACCGCAGGTCGCATCGGCTCGATCCGCACCCCTGGAGGACATCGCAGGTTCCGTGAGACCGAGGTGAAGCAGCTCCTCTCGGAGTTGACGACCGAGGCGACTGAACCCGTTCGCCATTGAAACCGTAGTAACTCCTGTGCCGCGGGTAATCTCGTGGCAAAGGGAGGTGGCGACACGATGATCTACCTGCTGGCGGTGATCGGTGCGCTCACCGTGGCTGTGCTCGTGTGGCGAGCGTTCGCCCCGCAGCACTCGGAGTACACCCCAGGCCGCAAGGTGATCGCACCCGACGACGACCCGGAGTTCCTGCGCAAGCTCGACGAGCAGCGCAAGCGCGAGGAGTGAACGGAAAAGGGGCCCTGATCGCAGGACCCCTTTCCGCCACTGTCCGACGTACCCGCCTCAGGAGTGCGGGAAGTCGTCCGCGACCACCGCGGCGAGTTCCAGCAACGCGAGCCGGGTCTCCGGCGCGAGCTGGTCCAGCGCGATCTCGGCGCCCTCCTCGAGGTGGGCGTCGAACGGCAGGCGGACCACGGCACGGCACCGCTGCTGGAAGTGGGCGGCGAGCTTGTCGATGTCGACCTTGCCCGACTTCGGGCGCACCGAGTTGATCACGCACACGGACTTCGCGACCAGGTCGCGGTAGCCGTGAGCCTCCAGCCAGTCGAGCGTCGCGGCCGAGGTCTGCGCGCCGTCGACGGAGCCGGACGACACCAGGACCAGCGAGTCCGCCTCGTCCAGCACGCCCTTCATCGCCGAGTGCATCAGTCCGGTGCCGCAGTCGGTCAGCACGATGTTGTAGAAGTGCTCCAGCAACGCCACCGTGCGCCGGTAGTCCTCTTCGCTGAACGCCTCCGACACCGCCGGGTCCTGCTCGGACGCCAGCACCTCAAGGCGCGCGGGCGACTGCGAGGTGTACGCGCGCACGTCGCTGTACTTCGTGATCCGCGGTGCGTCGCGCAGAAGGTGGCGCACGGTCGCCGTGGTCTCCCGCGGGATCTTCAGCGCCAACGTGCCGCGGTCGGGGTTCGCGTCGACGGCGATCACCCGGTCACCGCGCAGCGACGAGAACGTCGAGCCCAGCGTCGTGGTCGTCGTGGTCTTGCCGACACCACCCTTGAGCGACAGCATCGCGATCTTGTAGCACCCGCGCAGCGGCTGGTTGATCCGCGCGATCAGCTCGCGGCGGCGCACGTCGGCAGGGCTCTCGCCGAGGTTGATGGCGCCACCGGTGACCGTGTGCAGGGTCTTGCGCCAGCCCGACGTCGGCGGGCGCTTCTCCTTCTTGATCAGCTGCTGCGACGACACTTCCTGCGCCTGCGAGCGGTACTGCTGCTGCGGGAAGTTGTTCGGGAACGGCGAGCCGGCGAACTGCCCGTACTGCGCCGCGTTCTGCCCCGTGCTGTGCGGACCGGACGGGCCACCACCGACCGGATGAGCACCCGACTGGCCGCCGCCCACCTGGTAGCTGCCCGACTGCGAACCGGGCACCGGGTACGGACCCGACGCGGTGCCGGGCACCTGGTAGGGACCGGAGGCACCGCCGGGCACCTGGTACGGGCCGGAGGGGTTGCCGCCCACGTGGTAGGGGCCGGATTGGCCGCCGCTGACGTGCTGCGGGCCGGATTGCTGCGGGTCGAGGTAGGCCGCCGCCTGAGGGTCGACGTACTGCGGGCCGGAGCCCTGTTCCTCACCCGGTGGTTGCCATGTCACCGCTGTGGCCCTCCCTGAGCAAGGGGACCAGGACTTCCCCGACCCCCGAGTTGCGACGGTACGCAACCACCAGCGGTTCCATCGACGTGGGGGCCAACTCGTCAGAGACCGGCGTAAGAATGCAACCCGGTCGCGACCAAGTTGATGAAGAACAGGTTGAAGACGTTCAGCGCGAAGCCCGCGACGTTGATCCAAGCGGCCCCGCGGCCACGCCAACCGGCCGTCGCACGCGCGTGCAGATACGCCGCGTAGACCACCCACGAGACGAACGCCACCGTCTCCTTGGGGTCCCAGCCCCAGAACCGGCCCCATGCCGCTTCCGCCCAGATCGCGCCGCAGATGATGCCCGCGGTGAACAGCGGGAACGCGAGCACCGTGGTCCGGTACGACATGCGGTCGAGCACGTCGGCGGACGGCAGCTTCGGGAAGCGGTCGGTCTGGCGGTCCTTGAGCAGGTAGAGGATCGACGTGACGCCCGGGATCAGCAGGATGCCGGAGGAGATCGAGATCACCGAGACGTGGATCACCAGCCAGTACGACCGCAGCGCGGGCTGGACCGGCGCCGACTCGGCGTAGAGGACGGTGCCGCCGAGGAACAGCAGGACCAGGATCGGGGGCAGCACGAACACGCCGAGCCGGCGGATCGGGAACTTGACCATCAGCACGATCCACGTCGCCACGGCCGCGAGGCACAGCAGCGACATGTACTCGTACATGTTGCCCCAGGGCGCCCGCCCGGCCGACAGACCGCGCATGACCAACGACCCGAGGTGCAGCAACGCGCCGAGGACCGTCATCGCGGCGCCCATGCGACCGATGCGTTCGGCCTTGGTCAGCTCGCTCTTCGGCTCGTCGGCGAGGACGTTCGGCGCACCGGCACCGACCAGCGCCCCGGCCTTGCGCGGCGCACGGGAGAAGGCCTGCTCGACCGCGTAGAGCAGGACCGCGAACAGGTAGACGCCCAGAGCGCTGCGGTACAGCCAGTCGCTGTAGGTCGCGAGTGTCTCGTTGACCGGCATCAGGACTTCTCCTCGTTCAAGACCGCGCGGGCGAGGCGCGTGAACTCCTCGCCGTATCCTGCCTGGTCAGTACGGGCGAGCCCGCCGACCTCGACCAAAGTACGCCCGTCCTCCAAACGGGTCGCACGCACCCACACCCTGCGGCGCTTGACGGTCAGCGAGACCCCCAGGCCGAGGATGATCAGGATGGCGAACGCCAGCACGTACCCCTGGGTCGGGTCGTGCGAGACCTGCAACGACACCCAGTCGCTCACGGAGTCGAAGCGCACCTTGGTGCCGTCGTCGAGCGCGATCTCCTCGCCCAGCGCGAGGTTCTTGCGCGCGACCTTCTGCAACCGGCCCTGCTCGACCAGCTTCGCGTCGATCGAGAAGATCGACTGGCCACGTCCGTCGTCCACCCCGAGATCGCCGCGGTACACGTCGACGGCGGCCATCGGGTTGTTCAGCGCGGGGAACTTCGAGGTCAGGATGCCGCCGTGCAGCAGCGGCGTCGGCGCCAGCAGCCCCGTCACCGCGATCTGGTTCTTGCGCCGCGTCTCGGAGTCCGTGATGCCCGGCGGGTCGAACTTCGTGGCGCCCTCGGAGGCCAGCGTGAGCTGGTCGGCCGGCAGCCACTGGATGCCCTGCGTCCGCTTCTCGCCGTTGGGGAACGTCACCGTGAACGTCGGCGTGTAGCCGTGACCGAGCAGGTAGACGCGGTCGCCGTCGGTGCGCAGCGGGTGGTTGACCTGCAGCGTGTAGGGCTTCCAGGTGTTCGTGGCGAGGTCCTGGCCCGACTGGTAGCGGATGTCCGCCTGGAAGCCGACGGGCTGGCCGTTGTCGAGGTACTCCGCGGAGAACTCGCCGATCTCGACGCAGAACGGAGTGAGGTCCGTGCCGTCGACCTGCAGGCCCGGCCGGAACGAGTCGTAGTTGAAGATGCCGCCGTTGCAGAACTGGCCGCCGTTGGCCTGGACGATGACCTGGCCCTCGTAGCTGAACATCTTGCCCAGCGCGAACGACACCAGCAGGCCCAGCAGCGCGAAGTGGAAGACCAGGTTGCCGGTCTCGCGCAGGAACCCGCGCTCAGCGCTGACCGTGCCCTCGCCGGCGTCCATCCGCCAGCCGCGCATGGCCTTCTTCGCGCGCTCGACGGCCTCGTCCGGCGTGATGTCGAGCTCGGCCTGCGCGTGGTGCGGCATGCGGGAGAGGTTGCGCGGCGTCAGCACCGGCTTCGAGCGCATCTGCTTGAAGTACTCCCACGTGCGGGGCAGCAGGCACCCGACGAGGGAGGTGAACAGCAGCAGGTAGATCGCGGCGAACCACGGCGTTGCGTAGACCTCGAAGAACCCGAGCTTCAGGAGCAGTTCGCCCCACCAGCCCCTTTGAGCGACGTACTCGTCGACCTTGGCCGCGTTGAGCGACAACTGCGGCAGCAGCGCACCGGGCATCGCCGCGAGTGCGAGCAGGAACAGCAGCGTCAGCGCGGTCCTCATCGACGTGAGGCCGCGCCACGTGTTGCGCAGGAAGGCGATCACTAGAGCGGCAACTCCACGACGTCGACGAACGAGTAGCGCAGCCACCCGACGAACTCACCCCAAAGCCCGGTGACCAGCGCGATCCCGACCAGGATCAGCAGCACGCCGCCGAAGATCTGCACCTGCCGGGCGTGCGTGCGCAGCCACTTCGTGACTCCCAGCGCCCACCGAGCCCCGAGCGCGAGCACCACGAACGGCAACCCGAGCCCCAGGCAGTACGCGAGCACCAGCACGGCCCCGCGCACCGTCGACGACCCGACCTCGGTGCTGCGCGCCACGGCCAGCACCCCGGCGAGCGTCGGCCCGACGCACGGCGTCCACCCGAGCGCGAACACGGCCCCGAGCAACGGCGCCCCGACCAGCCCGGCCCTGGGCTTCGCGTGGAACCGCACGTCCTTCTGCAGCGCCGGCACCAGCCCGATGAACACGAGCCCCATCAGGATCGTGACGACCCCACCGATGCGTTGGAACAGATCAGCGTTGAGCAGAAATGCATCCGTGGCACCGAGGATCGTCATCGAGGCCAGCACGAAGACCACTGTGAACCCGCCCACGAACAGCAGCGAGGCCCCGGCCACCCGCAACCGCCCGGCCTTCGCGGGCTCGTCGGCCTCGACCCGGGGCGCCTCGGCCCCGACCAGCCCGGCGAGGTACGCCAGGTAACCGGGCACGAGCGGCACCACGCACGGCGACGCGAACGAGATGAAGCCAGCGAGCAGAGCAACCCCGGTGGCCAGCAGCAACGGTCCGGAAATCGCCAGATCGGTGGGGTTCACACACCTCAGAGTAGGTAGTTGCCCAGATCACGCGACGACCGGTGTCGGTTTTGCCCCGACACAAGGCTTGGGCCAAAAGTACGACGATTGCCGCTTGTGAGTGACACCATGGTTGCTTAGCGTCAACACATGCATCGTTCGCGGCTGCTCCTCCCAGCGCTGACCGTCACCGCGCTGGCCCTGTTCGCGCAGGTACCGACCGGTGGCGCCGCCCCGGCGATGGAATGGCGCGAGGTCTTCGGCGAAGACGGCTCGATCACGCAGGTCCGGACCCCGAAGGCACCGGCGGAGAAGTCAGCGGGCCTGCAAGCCCTCGCAGCGGCGGAAGTCACGAAGATCTTCGGCGACCGCGACTCGTCCGACGCCTTCGACCTGGTCTTCGTGGGCGACGGCTACACGGCCGACGACCTCGCCACCTACACGGCGAACGTGCGGAGCAAGTGGGACGAGCTCTCCGCGGTGGAACCCTTCGCCACCTACAAGGC
This sequence comes from Lentzea sp. CC55, assembly GCF_021056325.1. Lineage (NCBI taxonomy): Bacteria > Bacillati > Actinomycetota > Actinomycetes > Pseudonocardiales > Pseudonocardiaceae > Lentzea > Lentzea sp. CC55. The sequence goes on from NZ_JAJCXE010000032.1 coordinate 8,855, forward strand.
GTACTTCAACGTCTGGCAGGTCGACGTCATCTCGAACGAGTCCGGCGTGGACCACGACCCGACCAAGGGCATCGCGAAGGACACCGCCCTCGACATGGGCTTCTGGTGCCAGGGCCGGGACGCCAACACGGAACGCCTCCTCTGCGTCAACGAGACCAAGGCCAAGGAGTACGCGGCCCTCGCCCCGCAGGCAGACCAGGTCATCGCCCTCGGCAACACCGCGAAGTACGGCGGAGCAGGCGGCTCGGTGGCCACCGCCGCGGGCTCGAACGCCTCAGCGGGCCAGATCGCGATCCACGAACTGGGCCACTCGATCGGCGGCCTGGCCGACGAGTACGACTACCCCTACGCCACCTACACCGGCACCGAACCACGCGAGTTCAACGTGACCAAGGACCCGACCGGCGCCAAGTGGGGCGAGTACCTGGGCCAGCCCTCCCCGGACGGCGGCGTGATCGCCCCGGTCGAGGGTGCGAGGTACTACAAGAACGGCCTGTACCGCCCCACCGAGAACTCGATCATGCGAACCCTGGGCAAGCAGTTCAACTCGATCGGCCGCGACGCGATGATCAAGGCGTTCAAGGCGAAGATCCCGTCGCTGAACGAGCCGGTGGCAGCACCTCCCACGCCTTAGGCGGCCAGCGACAGACGCAGCCGAAGCTCCAGCGCGAGGCCGAAGGCGAGCCGAAGCAAAGGCGAAGCCGAGCCGCTTTTGCTCTTGCTTTTGCTTTCGCTTTTGCTTTTCAGGCGGCCCCGCAGGTGGGGTATCCCGTCACGAGTCGCACCTCAGCTCTCGCTGCATTCAGGTAGGGGTGTCAACTCGACACGCTTTTCGTCGAGTTGACACCCCTACCTGAATGTGGCCAGCTCCTGGTGCGACTCGTGACGGGACACCCCACCGGCCCCACCCCACAACGAACACAACCGGCAGCCGCCCAACACAAACAGGCGTGCCATCAACCCACGACCGGCGCGGGCCCCCGATCAGATTGCCGGGGGTCTGGGGGCAGAGCCCTCAGGAAAAAGCACGCAACCGCAACCAGGCCGCACGCAACAGGCGAACACGACCGAGCCGCACGCAACAGCGAAAACGCAACAGGCTGCACGCGACAGCGGAAACGCACTCAGGCCACACCCCGCCCAAAAACCGCCACATCCAGCACAAACGCAAGCTGACGCAGGCGTCCCCCCACCCTCAGGACCCCTCGCAACACAACCTACCCAGAACCCCCGACAAGATCATTCCCGAGCCAACTCCTCCACCACGCCCTGCAGATCAGAAGCCAGCACAGGAACCAGGAAAACAGCAGCTACCCGGTGCTCCTTGTCCACCACGAAAGTGGAGGGGACGGCATTGGCGGGCAATCCCCGGAAAACGTTCACGAAACTACGAGAAGAAGCATCGTAGATGGACGGGTAGGTCAGCGACCGGTCCCGCATGAAGTCCCGCGGCTGGGCCTTCGACGTCTCCTTGACGTCGACCCCGAGCACCTGGGTCCCGGAGTCGAAGACCTTCTGCATTTCCGGCGCCTCGGTGCGGCAGGGTCCGCACCAGGCACCCCAGATGTTGATGACGACGGGTTTCCCGGCGAAGTCGGACAGCCGGACGGTCCGGCCGTCCTCCATCAGGGACTCCCCCTCGAGCCCCGTCAACGGCTTCCGCTCACCGGGCGCGTACCGGAGCTTCACCTGCCCGCCGGGTGCCACGAGGTAGAACTCGCCGGCACCGATCTGGGCGACGTCCTTGCCGGTGGCGCACCCCGCCAGCAACAGCAGCAGGACCAGCAGGCGCTTCATGCCCCGGTCACCCGGGGGTTGGTGGCGCCGACGGGTTCGGTGTAGACGATCCGGACCAGCTGCTCGCCCTCGAAGACGAGCGAGGTCAGGGAAGCCAGCGAGCACTCGCGCCGGCGCGGGTCGTGCCACATCCGCTTGCCCTCCAGGAACCGGCGCACGGTCCAGATCGGCAACTGGTGGGAGACGCACACGGCCTCGTGCCCCTCGGCCAGCGACCGGGCCTTCTGCACGGCTCCCAGCATCCGGTGGGCGATCTCGATGTACGGCTCGCCCCACGACGGCCGGAACGGGTTCACGAGCTTCGGCCAGTGCTGGGGGGAGCGCAGGGCACCGTCCCCCACGGCCACCTTCAGCCCCTCGAACTGGTTGTCGGCCTCGATCAGCCGCTCGTCCGCCGCGAGCTCCAGCCGGTGCGAGTCGGCGATGGGGGCGGCGGTCTGCTGTGCACGGTCCAAAGGCGACGCGACGACGTGCACGATGTCGCGGTCCGCCAGGTGTTCTGCGACGGTCAGGGCCTGCTTCTGGCCGCGCTCGGACAGCTTGAAGCCGGGGATGCGGCCGTAGAGGATGCCGGTCGGGTTGTGCACCTCGCCGTGGCGGAGCAGGTGGACGGTGGTGCGGCTCACTGGCGGGCCTCCTTGGCGGCGCGGGCCGCGTGCGGCAGTGCGTCGGCGATCACGGCGAACTCCTCTTCACCCATGGCGGCGTTCACGAACCACGCCTCGAAGGCCGAGGGCGGGGCGTAGACGCCTCGTTCGAGCAGGGCGTGGAAGAACGGCGGGAAGCGCCACGTCTCGCACGCCTGGGCGCCCGCGTAGTCCTTCACCTCCGAGGAACCGAAGAACACGCTCACCATGTTCCCGGCGAACTGCACGCGGTGCTCGACGCCCGCGTCGGTCAGCGCGGCGGTGAAGAGCGCGCCCAGGCGGGTCGCGTTGCGGTTCAGGGCCGCGTAGACGTCATCGTTGGCCGCGCGCAGCGTGGCCAGGCCGGCGGCGACCGCCACGGGGTTCCCGGACAGCGTCCCGGCCTGGTAGACGGGGCCGGAGGGCGCGAGTCGCGCCATGACGTCCGCGCGGCCGCCGAACGCCGCCGCGGGCAGGCCGCCGGACATGACCTTGCCGAACGTGTAGAGGTCGCCGCGCACGCGCTCGAGGCCGTACCAGCCGGCGCGCGAGACGCGGAAGCCCGTCATGACCTCGTCCATGACGAGAAGCGCGCCGTCGGCGTCGCACAGGTCGCGCAGGCCCTGGTTGAAGTCGGCGCCCGGCGCGACGGCGCCCATGTTGCCCGCCGCGGCCTCGGTGATGACGCAGGCGATCTCGCCGGGGTTCTCGGCGAACGCCGCCCGCACGGCCTCGATGTCGTTGTACGGCAGCACGATCGTGTCCTCGGCCTGCGCGCCCGTGACGCCCGGCGACGAGGGCAGGCCGAGCGTCGCGACGCCGGAGCCCGCCTGGGCGAGCAGCGCGTCGACGTGGCCGTGGTAGCAGCCGGCGAACTTGACGACCTTGCGGCGCTCGGTGAACCCGCGGGCCAGGCGGATCGCGCTCATCGTGGCCTCGGTGCCCGAGTTGACCAGGCGGACCTGCCGGACCGGCTCGACGCGGTCGACGATCTCGGCCGCGAGGTCGATCTCCCCCTCGGTCGGCGTGCCGAACGACAACCCGGAGGAGGCCGCCTTCTGCACCGCCTCGACCACGGCCGGGTGGGCGTGCCCGAGGATCATCGGGCCCCACGAGGCCACCAGGTCGACGTACCGGTTGCCGTCCGCGTCCCACAGGTGCGGGCCCTCGCCGCGCACCATGAAGCGCGGAGTGCCTCCGACGGAGTGGAACGCCCGCACCGGAGAGTTGACCCCGCCGGGGGTCAGCGTCGACGCGCGCTCGAACAGGGCCTGGGATCGACTCGCAGTCACGATCCCAGTCTCACATGTCGGAGCCGGCGGCTTTCTGCGGCCGGGTGCGCACGGCCAGCAGGCCCTGCCGCACGGCGTCGAGGGCGAGGACCACGGCCAGCGTCACCGCGCCGGCGGCGGTGCCCAGCCAGTTGCCGTACAGGCGCGTGGAGGTCAGCGACGCGCCGCCGTCGCCGGGGTACTCGAGGCGCACGACACCGCGGTTCCAGCACCACACGGCGGCGACGACCAGCAGGACGATCGCGACGACCTCGCCGGCGGCGATGAGCCACCGCTTGGGCTGGTGCAGGCCCGGGCCGGCCGGCGGTGCCTCTTCGGGCTCCTCCACGACGGTCTCCGGCTCGGTCACGGCCTCTGTCACGCCGCTCACCTTCTCACGACCCGGCGCAGCGCCGCGAGGAAGGCTTCCGGATCACGCGCCCAGCCCAGCACCACCGCGCCGTCGCACAGCCGCAGCGGCACGGCGGTCGTCCCCTTGGGCACCGACCACCCGCCGCCGAGCACCCGCGCACCGGCCGGCGCGCCCACGTCCGAGCAGGCCTCGATCATCGCGACCGGCATCTTCTCGCGCCCGAACTGGACCTCCTCGGCCGTCAGCACGACGCTGCCGGTCTTCACCCGGCCGTGGACCCACAGCACCGCGCCGAGCGCCAGCGCGAGGCCCACGACGGTCCACAGGACCACGGACGCGGGCCCGGTCAAAAGCTCGACGAGGTACCCGGTCACCGCGAACGCCGGTCCCCACAGCAACGGCCACCAGCTGCTGCCCGACTCGCGGTAGAGCACTAGCGCACGTACCTGTTCGACGCGGGCAGGAACTGCAGCACGAGGGCGGCGACGGTCAGGCCCGTCGTCACGATGGTCATCGTCACAGTCGGCTGCCACACCTCCCCGCCCACCGCGATGAACGTGATGGCCATCATCGACAGGACCCCGAGCACGCCGAGGATGGTGAGCAGGATCCGCGCCCAGTTCTGACCGTTGCGCAGCACGATGGCGAACGCGACGTACGGCGCGGCGGCGACGAGCATGGCGAAGCCGAACAACGTCGCCATCACCCGCAGCCCGAGCTCGCCGGCCTGGCGGTCCTCCTCGGAGAGCACCCTGTCGCCGTTGACGAAGAAGTCGGCGTTGGTGAGCAGCATCACCGGCAGCACGGCCACGGACAGCACGGCGCCCGCGATCCAGGTCCACGCCGCCGCGGTGATCGTGGCGGGCCTCGGCGGGGCCATCTCGTAGGGCTGCACCGGCGGCAACGGCGCCATCGAGAAGCTCTCCTGCCCGACGTGGCTCACCTGGTACTGCCCGCCGGGCTGCGGCGTCACCGGGTAGGCGCCCGCCGGGTTCTGCCACTGGACGTCGTCGCCCGGGTTCGCCCACGGGTCGTGCGGTTGGGTCACTGCTCACGCACCTCCGCCAGCCACTGTGCCGTACGCGCCTGCCACGTGAAGACGATCGCGGCGCAGATGAGCAGCAACGTGACCAGGTTGGACGCGCTGACGCCGAGGAACAGGATCCAGATCATGTGCAGGATCGCGATGAACGACAACGCGACCCGCGGCCAGTTCTTGCGCTTGAGGAAGAGCCTCGTGAGCCACGCGTAGGCGGCGACGAAGATCAGCGCGACGACCGACAACGTCGCCAGGAAGCTCATGACCTGCCCTGACGTCCAGTTCGTCAGCTGCTGGACCTCACCGCGCTGGAACCACAGCCCCGCCGTGGTGAACACGACGAAGACCGCGTTCGCGAGCCAGAGGCCGACCGCGATGCGGACTGGCCGGGGAACGTCCTCCTTCACGCCGCCTGCTCGCGTTCGGTGAGGTGGTCGCTCGACTGCCGGAAGTAGAAGAGCACCAGTCCGGACACGGCGACCAGGGCGGTCACGACGCCGAGCACGTTCGTGATCATCTGGAAGAACAGGCCGATCAGCAGCGTGATCATCAGGCCGGTGCGGCTCTTCTTCAGCCCGGACCGCACCTTGCCCGCGAACCACACCGCGAGCCCGGCCAGCACGGCCGTGACCACCAGCGAGACGACGACCACGACGGTCGTGCTCGACGCGAGCATGTCCCGCGTGATCTTCGGGTCCCTGTTCGCCCTGACGGCGGCGTCGACCAGCAGCTCGGTGTTGAAGGCCATGTACAACGCGGACAGCACGCCGAGTGCGGAGCCGGCGACGACGAGCCAGTAGCCCGCGGTGATCGCGCCGGGGGTGCCCGGTTCCTTCGGTGACTTCACGGTCGAAACCTAGGTGCGCGGCAAGGCACTGTCCACCGCGCCACGTTTCCGGAAGTGCCCGGGCACCCGGTACATCAGCACGACCGCCGTCGTTTCGAGCACCGCGGTGACCACCGTGACGGCCAGGTCGAGCGGCCGCATCTCCACGCCCGCGGACGCCGCGGCCCCGCCGGCCCACGCCACGAGCCGGAACAGTCCGAAAGCGACGGACGCGACACCCAGGACCGTCAGCACGACCCTGGCCCAGTTGCGGCCGTGCGCCATCCTGGTGGCCAGCCGCGTGTACACGAACAGGAACGCGGCCGCGACCACGAGTCCCAAGAGGACACCGCGGTCGACGGCGGCGTCGACCTGGTCCTGCCCCAGTGCGGGGTTCTGACGGCGTGCTTCGGCGACGAGGGTCTCGCGGTCGAAGAGCTCAGCGACGAACCGCGTCATGCCGACGCACGCGCCGGCGATCCACAGCCAGCGCGCGACGTCGACCAGCTTCGGGACGGGGGTGGCTACCGGTCCAGCCACCGGGCGGCTTCCACGGCCCAGTAGGTGAGCAGGATGTCCGCACCGGCGCGGCGGATGGACGTGAGCGACTCGAGGATCGAGCGCTCCCGGTCGATCCAGCCGTTCGCGGCGGCGGCCTCGATCATCGCGTACTCACCGGAGATCTGGTACGCCGCAACGGGAACGTCCGAGACCTCGGCGATCGCGCGCAGCACGTCCAGGTACAGCAGGGCGGGCTTGACCATGACCATGTCCGCGCCCTCGGCGAGGTCCAGCCGCACCTCGCGCATCGCCTCGCGGGCGTTCGCGGGGTCCTGCTGGTAGGTCTTGCGGTCGCCCGCGAGCTGCGACTCGACGGCGTCGCGGAACGGGCCGTAGAACGCCGAGGCGTACTTCACCGCGTACGCGAGGATGCCGGTGTCGGTGAAGCCCGCGGCGTCCAGGGCGTTGCGGATGAAGGCGGTCTGGCCGTCCATCATGCCGCTGGGGCCGACGACGTGGGCACCGGCGCGCGCCTGGGCCACGGCCAGCTCGCCGTAGGCCTGCAGCGTGGCGTCGTTGTCGACGGTGCCGTCCGCGGCGAGCACGCCGCAGTGGCCGTGGTCGGTGAACTCGTCGAGGCAGCAGTCCGACATGAGGACGGTGCTGTCGCCCAGCTCCGCGCGCAGGTCGTTCAGCGCGACGTTGAGGATGCCGTCCGGGTCGGTGCCGGCGGACCCGACGGCGTCGCGCTCGGCCGGGACGCCGAACAGCATGATGCCGCCGACACCCGCCTGCACGGCCTCGACCGCGGCCTTGCGCAGCGAGTCGCGCGTGTGCTGCAGAACGCCCGGCATGCTGCTGATCCCGGCCGGCTCCGCCAGGCCTTCCTTCACGAACATCGGCAGCACGAGCTGGCGGGGGCGCACCTCGGTCTCGGAGACCAGGCGGCGCATGGCGGGCGTCGTGCGCAGACGCCTCGGCCGGTGAAGTGGGTACATCGGAGACTCCCTGACTTCGAGAGAGTCGAAGGGGCCACCCAAAGGATCTTGAGTGGCCCCGACGGCTTCAGTGTGTTCTAGCTCCTGCGCAGGCGCTTGGTCTTGCGCGGCGGAGGCAGCGCTCCCTCGGCGCGCAACCGGGCGGCGTGGGCGGCCAGCGCGTCGACCAGCGCGGGCACGTTCGCCTCCTCGGGCTGCACGTCGACCCGGAGGCCGAACTCCCGCGCCGTCTCGGCGGTCTGCGGGCCGATGCACGCGACCAGCGTGCGGGCGTGCGGCTTGCCCGCGATGCCGACCAGGTTCCGCACGGTCGACGACGAGGTGAAGCACACCGCGTCGAAACCACCGGACTTGATCATCTCGCGGGTGTCGGCGGGCGGCGGGGCCGCACGCACGGTGCGGTACGCCGTCACGTCGTCGATCTCCCAGCCACGCTCGCGCAGGCCCGCGGCCAGCGTCTCGGTGGCGATGTCGGCCCGCGGCAGCAGCACGCGGTCGACCGGGTCCAGGATGTCGTCGTAGGGCGGGAAGTCGTTCAGCAGGCCCTCGGACGACTGCTCACCGGACGGCACGAGCTCGGGGATGATGCCGAACGAGCGCACCTTCGCGGCCGTGGCCTCGCCGACGCAGGCGATCTTCACGCCGGAGAACGCGCGGGCGTCCAGGCCGAACTCGCGGAACTTCTCCCACACGGCGCGCACGGCGTTGGTCGAGGTGAAGACGACCCACTGGTAGCGGCCGTCGACGAGACCCTTGACCGAGCGCTCCATCTGCGCGGGGCTGCGGGGCGGCTCGACGGAGATCGTCGGCACCTCGACGGCGATCGCGCCGTGCGAGTGCAGGCGCTCGCTCATCGCGCCGGCCTGCTCCTTGGTCCTCGGGACCAGCACCCGCCAGCCGTACAGCGCCCGCGACTCCCACCAGGAGAGCTTCGAGCGCGCGGCCGCGGCGGCGCCGACCGTGACGACCAGCGGACCGCCCATCTCACCTGCGTCGGCCGCGACGGCGGCCAGCGTGGTGTCGACGGTGCGCTGCTGGAAGCCCGTGCCCTCGGCGGTCACGGCGACCGGGGTCTGCGGCGCGAGGCCGTTCTCGACCAGGTTCGACGCGGCCTCGGCGAGGTGCGAGCCGGTCGCGTGCAGCACGAGCGTGCCGGGCGAGGCCGCGAGGCCCGCCCAGTCCGTCACCGCGCGCACGTCGACCTCGGTGTGCACACCGCCGAGCGCGACGCCCGCGTACGCCGGGACCGCGGTGCCCGAGGGCACGCCGGGGACGACGTCGAACGGGATCGTCGACTTCGCGACGGCCTGCGCCTCCTTGACGACCGAGTCGAGCGTCAGCGGGTCACCCGCGACGAGGCGGACGACCGTGGCGCCGTTCTTCGCCTCGTTCACCAGGTCCTTGGCCACGTCGGCGGACTCGCCGACAGCGGGGCGGACCTCGACTCCCTCCGGCACGGTCGCGAGGACGTCCGCGGGGACGTCCGGGTCGGTGACCACGAGTTCAGCCCTGGTGAGCAAGTCGTGGGCCCGGACCGTGAGCAGCCCGGTGTCGCCGGGGCCGGAGCCCACGAAGGCGACGCGTCCGGGGGTCTTGCGTGCGCGGGTCATCAGGGCACTCCCCATCGATTACGCCTCTGGACCGCTGAGAACCGCGGCCCCGAGGTCGAGCAACTCGGCGGCCAGCGCCCGGCCGAGTCCCTCAGCTTCGGTCAAGTCACCGGTGGCGGACGCGCGGAGGAGATCGTTCTCCGGCGTCGCTGCGACCCCGCGCAGGGAAAGTCGGTACACGACCTTGCCCTCGTCGTCGAGGTCTTCCACCACATCGGCCAGCGCGCCGACCGGCGCGCTGCAGCCCGCCTCGAGCGCGGCCAGCATGGCGCGCTCGGCGGTCACAGCGGCCCGGCTGGCCGAATCGTCCAGAGTGGACTGGATCAGGTGCTCGGCGTCGACGTCGTCGACCCGGCACTCGACTGCCAACGCGCCCTGTGCGGGCGCGGGAAGCATCTGGATGGGCTCCAGCGTCTCGGTGATCTCACCGACGCGGCCCAGGCGCGCGATGCCGGCACGGGCCAGCACCACGGCGTCGAGCTCACCGCCGCGGACCTTGCCGATGCGCGTGTCCACGTTGCCGCGCAACGGGACGATGTTCAGCCCGAGGCCCAACGCCTCCAGCTGGGCCGCGCGGCGCGGGGAGCCCGTGCCCACGGTGGACCCCGGCGGCAGCTCGCCGAGCGTGAGGCCGTCGCGCGCCACGAGGGCGTCGCGCGGGTCCTCGCGCTGGGGCACGGCCGCGAGCACCAGACGGGGGTCCGGCGCGGTCGGGAGGTCCTTGTAGGAGTGGACGGCGATGTCGATCTCACCGTTCGCGAGCGCGTCGCGGAGAGCCGACGTGAAGACACCGATGCCGATCTGCGCGATCGGCGCGTCGGAGAGGTCGCCCGGCGTCTTGACGACGACGATCTCGACCTGGGCGCCGGCGGCCCTGAGGGCCTCGGCGACGGTACCCGTCTGCGCCAGCGCCAGGGCGCTGCCTCGGGTACCCATCCGTAGGGTGCGGGTCACCGCGTTTCACCATCCACAGAAGACTTGGTCTGACTGACAACCCCAGGCGTCTGGGGGTCGAGCCCGAAGAGCTCGCGGAGAGCCTCCGCGTAGCCGGTGCCACCAGGGGCGGAGGCGAGCTCCTTCACCCTGACGGTCGGCGTGTGCAGGAGCTTGTCTACAACGCGGCGCACCGTCTTGGCCAATTCACCGCGTGTCGCGGCGTCCAGTTCGGGGAGCCGCGAATCGAGGCGGAGCAGCTCGGCGTCGACCACCTCGGCCGCCCGCTTGCGCAGGGCCGTGACGGTCGGCGTGACCTCGGCGGAGCGCTGGCCCGCGAGGTAGGCCTTCACCTCGTCGGCGACCAGCCGGGCCGCCAGGCGGGCGTCCTGGCCGGCGGGGGCGTCGGAGAGGCGCCGCTGCAGCGTTTCCAGGTCCACCACACGAACGTTCGGCAGCTCGGCGGCGGCCGGGTCGACGTCCTTGGGCAGGCCCAGGTCGCACACGACCAGCGGCCGCGAGCGCTTGCCGATCATGTCGGCGCGGACGGTCGTGCCGACCGAGCCGGTGCACGCGAAGACGATGTCCGCGAGGTCGATCTCGACGGGCAGCGCGGTGAGGTCGACGGCCGTCGAAGGCACGCCCTCGGCCTCGAGCGACGTGGCGAGACGCACACCGTTGGCCTGCGTCCGGTTCGCGATGACGACCTCGCCGATGCCAGCGCGGCGCAGGTGCGCGGCGGCGAGCCCGCCCATGGCGCCGGCGCCGACGAGCAGCGCCCGCTTCCCGACGAGGGTGCCCAGCGCGGTCTCGGCGTCGGCGAGGGCCTCGGACACGACCGACGCGCCCGCGTGGTCGATGCCGGTCTCGGCGTGCACGCGCTTGCCGACGCGCAGCGCGTTCTGGGTGAGCTCGTGGACGGTCCTGCCGACGGTGCCCGCCTCGTCCGCCGCCGCGTACGCGCCGCGCAGCTGGCCGAGGATCTGGGACTCGCCGACGACCATCGAGTCGAGGCCGGCCGCGACGGAGAACAGGTGCTCGACGGCAGCGGCGGCGTAGTGCACGTAGAAGTGCTCGTAGAGCGCCTGGGGCTCGATCTGGGCGTGCTGCGCGAGGACGTCGACGACCTCGGACATGCCGCCGTGGAACGACTCGACGACGGCGTAGACCTCGACCCTGTTGCAGGTCGACACGACCATCGCCTCGGAGACGCTCGGGGCGGCGAGGAGCTGGCCGAGGACCTTGGGCAGGTCCGGCTCTGCCACGGTGACGCGTTCCAGGACCGGGACGGGGGCGGTGCGGTGCGAAAGCCCGACTGCTAGCACGCTCATGCACTCACCACGTCTGCCGGAGCCGTCTGGCTCACGCTCACGGGCGAATCACCATCCCGTCCACACCGAGTCCGTTGTTGCCTGCCGGGCCGATCCCTGCTGAGACGCTGGCAGCCTCGTCCGCACGTCGAGCGACGTGGAACGACAGGATCTGCATCTCGACCGCCAAGTCAACCTTGCGCACCTCGACGTTGTCTGGAACTTGGAGGACAACTGGTGCGAAGTTCAGAATGCACTGCACGCCCGCAGATACCAAACGGTCGCAAACCGACTGAGCGGCGGGCGGCGGCGTCGCGATGACGCCGATCGACACCTCGCGCTCGAGGCAGACGGCGGTGATGTCGTCGATGTGGTTGACGGGGATGCCCCCAACAGGGATTCCGATGAGATCGGCGTCCACGTCGAAGAGGGCGGTGACCGGGAAGCCCCGGCCGGGGAACCCGCCGTAGTTCGCGAGAGCGTGACCAAGGTTACCGATGCCGACGACGGCCACCGAGTGGTTGCGGGTGAGGCCGAGGATGCGCTCGATGTGGCTCACGAGGACCTCGACGTCGTACCCGACGCCCCTCGTGCCGTAGCTGCCGATGTAGCTCAGGTCCTTGCGGAGCTTCGCCGCGTTGACACCCGCGGCCTGGCTCAGCTCCTCGCTGGAGACCGCCGTGACGCCCTGGTCGGCCATGCCGGACAGCACGCGGAGGTACACGGCGAGCCGGGCCACGGCCGCCTCGGGGATCGCACGAGCGCGCTCCCTGTCGGCAGGCTCCGCAGGGGTGGTGGTCGTCTCACCTTCGCCCCGCTGTGCTGCCACGCTCTCCGACCTCCGGGTGTGCTCCACCGCAGGGATCCGCGGCGTTGGTGATGTGCACACCGTACCGCTTGTGAACGGATGCACAAAGTCGATGATCGGCGGCGCGGGGCCCGGTCACAGGGCGTGACCAGCACTTCCGTTGTTCATGATCACTACGGGGTGAGCGTCTACTCGACGGTGAAGGTGACCGAGTGCCATCCCGTCGCACCGTCGGGAACGGGGTCGAGGCGGGCCTGGTCCTGGGTGGCCCCGGACTTGTCGGTGGCCCGGCACTCGGCCGTGTGACCGCCCGGCCGCAGGTCGAGCTCCACGCGCCACATCCGCCAGGTGGTGTCGCTGACGTCGGCACCGAGCTGCGCCTCCTGCCACGGCCCGCCGTCGATCCGGACCTCGACCTTCGCCACTCCCCGCGGCTGTGCCCAGGCCGTGCCGGCGATGACCGTCCTGCCCCGCATTTTTCCGCCGCGCGCGGGCCGGTCGATGCGGGAGGACGCCTTGACCGGCGCCCGCGTCGCCCAGCCGCGCGGGATCCAGTAGCCCTGGTCCTGGGCGAAGGTCGTGACCTCGAGGTCGGTGACCCACTTCGTCGCGGAGACGTAGCCGTACAGGCCCGGCACGACGAGCCGCGCCGGGAAGCCGTGCTCGGCGGGCAGCGGCTGACCGTTCATGCCGATCGCGATGAGCCCCTTTTCGAGGACGTGGTCGAGCGGGCTGCCGGCCGTGAAGCCGTCCTCGCTGGTGCTGAACAGCTGGTCGGCGCCGGCCTTCACACCGGCTTCGCGCAGCACGTCGCCGATCCGGACTCCGATGAAGTTCGCCGTGGAGGTGTACGGGCCGCCGACCTCGTTGGACACGCAGGTCAGCGTCACCGTCTCCTCGACGAGGTCCCTGCTGCGGATCTCCTCGAACGAGAGCACCATCGGCCGTTCGACCATCCCGTGCACCCGCAGCGCCCACTCCTCGGCCCGGATGCGGGGCACGCTCAGCGCGGTGTCGATCCGGTAGAAGTCCTCGCTGCTCGTGATGAAGCTCGGCGTGCCGTCCCGCACGAAGTCGGCGCCGACGGGGATCTCGGGAGCCTTGACCTTCGGCGTGAGGTCGCCGACGGCCCGCCTGCTGCCCTCGACGTCGGTCCGGCTGCCGAAGACCTGGCCCACGACCCCCGCGGTGACCGCGAGACCCGCCGTGACCAGGAAGTCGCGCCTGCTCGCGCTCTCCCGCGCCTCCTTGTGCAGGTAGCGGAACACGGAGACGCCGGCGGCCGTACTGGCGACCGGCGCCAGGACGGCGAGCGCGCCGACGTCGGGCCTGGTGGCGACCGCGACCACCCCGACCAACCCGAGCAGGACGGCCACCAGCGATCCCGGCGCGGGGCTGTTCCTGCTGGCCAGCCCGGCGCCGACCCCGATTCCGGCCAGGACGACCGCCATGCCGGTGAGCAGCACCAGCTTGTCCGCCGTGCCGAACGTGCTGACGGCGAAGTCCTTCAGCCACGACGGCGTGAGGTCGATGAACGCGTTGCCCACCGCCAGGTAGGGCGAGGCGCTCAGGCCCACGAACGCCGCCACCAGGCGCCCGGCCGCGAGCGCGGCGAGCAGGGCGAGCAGTCCGGTCAGGGCGGCCTTGGCGGGCTTCATGCCTTCAATTCGACACCGGACGGGCCCCGGTTCGCGTGAGCCGTAAGGGCTCGGTAACCACCCGGGCTCAGGCGAGGGCCGCCCGCAGGCGGTCCTCCTCCACCTTCCAGTACCCGTGCTCGGCGCCGTCGACGAGGAACACCGGCACCCGGTCGCCGTACTCGGCCCGCAGCTCCGGGTCGGAGTCGACGTCCTCGACGGACCAGGTGGCGCCCGTGTCGGCGCAGATCCGCTCGATCTCGGCCGCCGCCTCCTCGCAGGCGTGGCACGACACCCGGCTCATCAACGTCACGTGGTGGGTCATGCCCTCATGCTCCCAGGGGCCTGCGGAGCACGGCGCGGGCCAGCTTGCCGGTCGGCGAGTGCGGCAGCGCCGGGGCGAACTCGACCTTCGTCGGCACCTTGAACTTGGCGAGCCGCGCCGCGCAGTGGGCCACGACGTCCTCCGGCGTCAGCTCCTGGCCGTCGCGCAGCACGAGCACGACCTTCACCGACTCGCCGGTCTTCTCGTCCGGCACGCCGACGGCCGCGGTCTCCAGGACCTGCTCCAACTCGCAGACGACCTGCTCGACCTCGTGCGGGTAGACGTTGAAGCCGTTGACGATGATCAGGTCGCCGGCGCGGTCGACCAGGTGCAGGTCGCCGTCGGCGTCGATGAAGCCGACGTCGCCCGTGCGGAACCAGCCGGAGGAGTCAGGGCCGTGCGCGCCGTCGGGCCAGTAGCCGCTGAAGAGGTTGTCGCCCTTCGCGGACACCAGGCCCGTGCCGGGCTCGTCCTCGTCGATGTCGAGCACCGAGCCGTCCGTGTCGACCAGCCGGATCTCGACGCCGGGCAGCGCCCTGCCCACCGAGCCCGGCTTCGGCACACCGCCGACCAGCGTGGACGTGAGCACGGGGCCGGTCTCGGTCAGGCCGTAGCCCTCGTAGACCGGGATGCCGATCACGCCGCGCATCTCGGCGATGACGCTCGCGGGCAGCGGGGCCGCGCCGGAGGTGAACAGGCGGACGGTGGCGAGCTTCTCGCGCAGCACCTCGACCGGGTGCGCGAGCAGCGCCCGGTACATGGGCGGCACCCCGACCATCGTCGTGACGCGGTGCTCCTCGATGACGTCCAGCGCCGTGGACGGCTCGAAGCGCTCCAGCAGGACCGCCGTCGCGCCGGCGCCCGCCACCTGCAGCAGGCCGGGGCCGAGGCCGTAGACGTGGAACAGCGGCAGCGCGAGCAGCACCCTGTCGCCCGCCGTGACGGGGGCGGGGCGCAGGGAGGCGCACTGCGAGACGTTCGCGAGCAGCGCCCGGTGCGACAGCATCGCGCCGCGCGGCACGCCGGACGTGCCCGACGTGTAGCCGAGCACCGCCAGGTCCTCGCCGCCGCCGACGGCCTCGAAGGGCTCCGCGGTGGCCGTGACGTCCGGGAGGTCGAGGACCTGCGCGTCGGCCCCCTCTCCGTCGCCGACGAGGAACCGGGCGCCCGAGTCGGCGAGGATCCGCTGGAGCTCGCGCGGCGGGTTGCCGGGGCCGGTGGGCACCACGACGCCACCCGCGCGCAGGACCCCGAACACCGCGACCACGAACTCGGGGCTCGTGGGGAGCCGTAACGCCACGCGGTCGCCCGATCGGAGGCCTGAATCAGCCAAATGGCGGGCGAAAGCATCGGTCGCGGAGTCGATTGTTTTCCACGTGAAGCTCTTTCCGCTCGCGACGTCGACCAGTGCGACGTGGCTGGGTCCCCGCTGTGCCGAGGCACGGACCAGATCTGAGACATTGCGAGCGGAAGTCACCATGGCCTCCTCATGAACAACTGAACGCTTGGAGCAGTGTTCCACGCGTGACGGGCGTCATGAAGCCGCGGTTCGCGCGTCTCCCCGTCGCAACCCCGTCCGCTACCTACTACGGAGTAACAACACGTATGCTGCCGCCACGGCGACTCTGTGGAGGTGCCGCGAGCCGATGACCGCGCGGGCACGACCGAACACGATCAGGACCACCCGGACCATGACGGGAGGTCAGCACGACAACGCCGCCGACGAGCCGTGGCAGCTCGTCAAGGCCGCCCAGGAGGGTGACACCGGGGCGTTCGGAGTGCTGTACGACAAGTACGTCGACATGGTGTTCCGCTATGTCCTCTTCCGGGTCGGCGGCGACCGCGCGTTCGCCGAGGACGTGACCAGCGAGACGTTCCTGCGCGCGCTGCGGAGCATCGGTTCGGTCAGCTACCAGGGCCGCGACGTCGGGGCGTGGTTCGTGACGATCGCCCGCAACATCGTGTTCGACCACGTGAAGTCGAGCCGCTACCGGCTCGAGGTCACGACCGCCGAGCTCCAGGACAACCGCGAGGAGACGAGCGGTCCTGAGCAGGAGGTCATGACCGAGGCGACCAACGCGGAGCTGCTCCGGTGCGTCTCACAACTGGGTGACGACCAGCGCGAGTGCATCGTGCTGAGGTTCATCGAGGGCAAGTCGGTGTCCGAGGTCGCGCAGCTCATGGACCGCAACGAGGGCGCCGTGAAGGCGTTGCAACACCGGGCCGTGAGGCGGCTCGCGCAGATCCTCCCGTCGTGGTTGCGGTGATCGCGATCGCAGACGCGTAACCCAAAGCAGATCAACTTCGTTACTCGGGCTGAGATGGACGGCAAGGGAAGAACACCGCGGTGGCGGCAGGCAGAGCACGAGCGCTTCGCTCGTGCCGTTGAAGGCGGCCCTCAGCCGGTGGGCAACGACGACCTCGCCGAGGACTTGGCGATCGTCGAGCTGCTCAGGAAGATGGACGTCGGCCCGGACGCCGAGACGCGCGAACGCATGAAGCAGCGCGTCCTCACCGCGCCGCCCCCCGAGAAACCGCTGGCCGTCGCCTCGGTAAGACGGGTGGGAGCGCGCGCACGACTGGCAGTCGCAGCGGCCGCGGTCCTGTGCTTGCTGTTGTCGCTCACCGGAATGAGCGTGCTGCTCAGCCGTGACGCGCTCCCGGGAGACCCGCTCTACGGCGTGAAGCGCACGACCGAAAGCGCCTCGCTCGGCCTGACCTTCGACGAGCAGGACCGGGCCCTCAAGCACCTGGAGTTCGCCGCGTCCCGGGTGACCGAGATGGAAACCCTGGCCGACCGCTCGTCGCAGGAGTCCGCGCAGATCAGGGCCCTCACCGACCTCGAAGCCGACGCCGTCGAGGGTTCCCGCCAGCTCACCACCTGGGCCACGACCTCCGACAAGACCGCGCTGCCCGCGCTCCGCGACTGGGCGCTCGGCCAGTACGAGAAGCTCGGCACCCTGCGCCCCCGCCTGCCCGGCGACGCGGGCGCGCACGCCGACACGACGATGTGGCTGCTGGCGAGCATCGCCCAGCGAGCCCACGACCTGGCCGCACGAGCCGGCTGCGCCGCCGTGACCAGCGGTTCCTCGGACACGCTGGGCCCGCTGCCCGCCAAGGACGCGTGCGACTCGGTCGTCACCGACCCGAGCACCCCACCGAGCAGCAGGCCGTCCTCGGCGGCACCCCCCACCGCGGGTCAGCCCGTGCCGCCCGGCTCCGCGAACCCGTCGCCGGAGCACACCCGGTCGGTGGCACCCGGCACCTCGGCCGCCCCCACCTCGAAGCCGGGCAGCACCCCCAGGCCGTCGACCACCAAGCCGGAGATCACGATCCCGCTCCCGCTGCCCCTGCCGAGCATCTCGCTGCCGCTGCTGCCGGGGATCAGCTTCGGCTGAGCACCGCACCGGTCACGACGCGCCCAAGTCGTTCTGGACCAGCTCTGAGCAGGTTCGCCGGGCTGATCGCTAGGCTTGTGACATGGCAGGCAAGCGTGACGTGGAGAGCGACCGGCTGGCCGAACTAGCCGGCGAGGCATCGGCAGACGCGGCGATCCAGGCCGCCGCGATGGCGCCGGAGCTCGAAGCGTCCCTGACGGTCCCGCCTGACCTGACCGCCGCGGCCTTCTTCGACGTGGACAACACGATGATGATGGGCGCCTCGATCTTCCACTTCGCCCGGGGCCTCGCCGCGCGCAAGTACTTCTCCACCTCCGACCTGGCAGGTTTCGTCTGGCAGCAGCTGAAGTTCCGGGTGGGCGGCAGGGAAGACCCGGAGTCCGTCAAGGCCTCCCGCGAACAGGCGCTGTCGTTCGTCTCGGGCCGCAGCGTCGGCGAACTCGTCTCGCTCGGCGAGGAGATCTACGACGAACTGATGGCCGACCGCATCTGGAAGGGCACGCAGGCCCTGGCCCAGATGCACCTCGACGCGGGCCAACGCGTCTGGCTGGTGACCGCCACCCCGGTGGAGCTGGCCCAGATCATCGCCCGCCGCCTGGGCCTGACCGGCGCCCTGGGCACGGTCTCCGAATCGGAGAACGGCGTCTACACGGGCCGCCTGGTCGGCGACCTCCTGCACGGCAAGGCCAAGGCCCAGGCAGTCCGCTCCCTGGCCGCCAAGGAAGGCCTGGACCTGCGCCGCTGCACCGCCTACTCGGACTCGTCGAACGACGTCCCGATGCTCTCCGTCGTGGGCACGGCGGTGGCCGTCAACCCGGACTCGCAACTCCGCGAGGTCTCCCGCCGCAAGGGCTGGGAGATCCGCGACTTCCGCACGGGCCGCAAGGCGGCCAAGATCGGCGTCCCGTCGGTGCTGGGCGCCGGGGCGGTGGCAGGCGCCGTGGCAGCAACCCTGGCGTACCGCCGCCGCGTCAGGTAGCGGCAGCTCATGCGGCCGGCACACCCGGCAGGCCGAGCGCCCGCCACCCCTGCTCCCCCTCCGTGGTGAGCACGACGGCCCTCGACGTGCCGATCCGGCGGGTCCAACCGCGTTCGAAGAACATCGCGCAGAGGAACGCCCCGGCGGCACCCGCGAGGTGCGGGACGCGCTCGGTCCAGTCGAGGCAGGCACGGCTGCGCTGACGCTCACCCGGGTCGAAGCCGAGCTTCGCCAGCCAGACCTCGCCCGGCTCGGTGATGGTGAGGTCGGCGGAGACCACGCCGAGGTCCCCCAGCCCGTTCTTCAGGGCGATGCCGAGCCGGCCGGCGAGGTGGTCGTAGCAGGTCCGCCCCCGCGCCATCGCCTCCGACACCGCGGCCGCCCGCAACCCGCGGGGCGACTCCCGCGGCCCGAACGCCGCCATCGCCTCCAGCAGTTCGGCGACGTGCGGTCCGGCCAGCGCCACGTACCGATGGCGTCCCTGCCGGTGTTCGACCAGCAGACCGCCCTCGACCAGCCGGGTCAGGTGCTCGCTGACGGTCGAGGCCGCCACCCCCGCGTGCAGGGCCAGCTCACGCGCTGTCCAGGCCCTCCCGTCCAGCAGCGCCCCGCACACGGCGGCACGGGTCGAGTCCGCGAGCAGTCCGGCCACCCTGGCGAGTCCTTCCACGGGCCCATTCTGCGACCGGAACACTTCGGCCGTCACCGAACCGTCCAGGCCCTAGCGTCGTCGGCATGAGCGAAGAGCTGCTGCTGCCGGTCCCGCCGGTCCCGCCGGGAGACGCCGGGGTGGCCTGGCTCAGGTCGTCCGTGGTCAGGTTCAGCAACGGCGCCGAGCACGCCTGCCGGCGCGCGCTGACCGAGCGGCTGCTGGACGGTGTCCACGTCACCACCCTCGACGAGCTCGCCGCCGCGGTCGGCCTGCCGGGTTCGCTGGACGACATCGCCGCGATCGCCCCGAGCTACCAGCCCCACGAGCCGATCACCGCGGCGGCCGACGCCGCCGTCGAACGCCTGGCCGGCTCCCGCGACGAGGAGGCGGCGGCCCGGATCGGGCTGCTCGTCCAGGCTTGGGCCGCCACGCACGCCCTCGCCGACCGCCTGCGCACCGGCGACCCCGCGCCGCCGGTGCCGGTCACGCGCAGGCAGACGTCCCGGGGCGTCGCCGAGGTCAGCCTGGAGCACCACCCGTTCGGCCATGGCCCGCACGCCTGTCCCGGACGGCGCCTGGCCACCCGGATCGCCAAGAACACGGCGTTCAGGGCCCTGCACCACCAGGCGGAACCGCTGGTCCTCCCCAACGCGTGGGACCACTCCTCCGCCGTCGCCCTGCACGCCGCCGGCTTCCGGGCGGTCGGCACCACGAGCCTCGGCGTCGCCGCCGCCCACGGGATCGAGGACGGGGCGGGACTCGCGGGAGATCAGACCGTCGCGCTCGCGCGGCTGCTCGCGGACCTGCCGTTCCCCGTCACCGCGGACCTGGAGTCGGGTTTCGGCGCACCACCGGACGAGGTCGCCGGCCTCGTCGCGAGCCTGGGCGTCGCGGGCGTGAACCTGGAGGACGGCCGCCCGCACGGCCTGGCCGACCCGCGGGAGCAGGCGGAACTCATCTCAGCCGTCAAGGAACGCGCACCGGGCGTCTTCCTCAACGCCCGCATCGACACCCACTGGCTCGGCATCGCCCTGAACGAGACCGAGGAGCGCGCACGTCGCTATGTCGACGCCGGCGCCGACGGCATCTTCGTCGCGGGGCTGACCGACCCGCACGACATCGAGAGGCTCGCCGTGCTGGCCCCGCTGAACGTGCTGGTCCAGCAGCGCACGCCGAAGGAGCTCGGCGACCTCGGCGTGAAGCGGATCAGCACAGGATCACTGCTGTTCCGGGCGGCCCTGCACCACACCGTCACGACCGCGCGGGCAGTCCGCGACGGTGCGCCCGCGCCGCGGGCGTTCGGCTACGCCGAGGTGCAGGAGATGATCAGCCGAGGAACACGTTCCTGCGCTGGGTGAGCAGCCTGTACAGGGTCTGCTGGATCGTCTCGCGCACCTGGTCGGTGAGGTTGAACACCAGCATCGGGTCGTCGGCCGCGTTCTCGCCGAAGACGTCGGTGCGGATCGGCTCGCCGAACTCGATGTACCACTTCGACGGCAGCGGGATGGCGCCCAGCGGCCCGAGCAGCGGGAAGAACGGCGTCACCGGGAAGTACGGGAAGCCCAGCAGCCTCGCCAGCGCCTTGATGTCGCCGATCATCGGGTAGATCTCCTCGGCCCCGACGATCGAGACCGGGATGATCGGCACGCCGGTCTTGAGCGCCGCCGACACGAAGCCGCCGCGGCCGAAGCGCTGCAGCTTGTAGCGGTCCTTGAACGGCTTGCCGATGCCCTTGAAGCCCTCCGGCCACACGCCGACGAGCTCACCGGACGACAGCAGGCGCTCGGCGTCGGCGTTGCAGGCGAGCGTCTGGCCGCCCTTGCGGGCCAGGGCGCCGAGCACCGGCGTGCGGAACACCAGGTCCGCGCCGAGGCCGCGCAGGGGCCGGTGCGCCGGGTGCTCGGACGCGATGCCGTACGCGGTCATCAGGGCGTCGAGCGGCACCGTGCCGGAGTGGTTCGCCACGATCAGCGCGCCGCCCGCCGTCGGGACGTTGTTCAGGCCGATCGTCTCGACGCGGAACCACTTCTCGTACAGCGGCTTCAGCGGCGGCATCAGCACGTTCTCGGTGAGGTCGCGGTCGAAGCCGAACTCGTCGACCTCGTAGTCGCCCGCGAGCCGCCTGCGTGCGAACGCCAGCAGGTCGGTCAGCCTGCGTTCCCAGTCCGGTGTCGCGGACTGCTGCTGCTCCGGTTCGGGAACCACCTCGACGTGGCGCGCTCTGCGCGCGGCGTCGCGTTCCGGGTCGTGCAGCGGGATAACGCGTGCTCCTGCCACTGCGTTCATCTCCTCAAAGCAAGATCAGCGGAAACGGGCGGCCACGTCGAGGATTCCCCGTTCCGCGGCGGCAACCGTCTCCGGGTCGACGAGCGGCTTCAAGCCCCGCCCGTTCACGTAGTCGTCGAACGCCTGCTGGGTGGTCCACCGCGGCGTGAACCCGAACTCCTTCTTCAGCAGGGTCGTGTCGACCACGCGCCCCCAGTTGAGGAACCTCATCTGGTCGGGCGAGAAGTCGACGAGCCGGGCGCTCCGGAAGAAGCCGCCGACCGTGGGCACGGCGGAGCTGGGCACCGGCAGGTTCAGCCTGCCCGCCCGGCGGATCGCCTGCGACAGCAGCAGCACGCCGTCACCGCCCACGTTGTAGACACCGGGCAGGTCGTGCACCGTCGCGCGCTCCAGGACCGCCAGGGCGTCCTCGGAGTGCAGCAGCTGCACGCGGGCGTCGTAGCCCAGCACCGTGGGCACGACCGGGAGGGCGAAGTAGCGGGTCAGCACCGTGTCGATGCGCGGCCCGATGAAGTTCGTGAAGCGCAGCGTGGTGACGTTCACGTCCGGCCTGCGGCGGCCGAACCCGCGCACGTACCCCTCGACCTCCACCGCGTCCTTGGCGTAGCCGGACGACGGCAGGTCCTTCGGCCCCATGTCCTCGGTGAACACCGCGGGGTCGCGGCTGCTGGAGCCGTAGACGGCGCTGGTGGACTTCACGACCAGCTTCCGCACCTTGGGCGACTTCTGGCACGCGGCCAGCAGCTGCATGGTGCCGATGACGTTCATCTCCTTCATCGCCGTGCGACCGGTGGGCCCGGCCGGGTTGGCGGTGACGGAGGCGTGGACGACCGTGTCCACGTTCGCGGTGGAGATGACCTTCGCGATCAGCGGGTTGCGGATGTCGGCCCGCACGAACTCCGCCCTGCCCATCCGGCGCAGCAGGTCGCGCGGCGGCGGCTCGGTGTCCACGCCGAGCACGCGCTCGACGTCCGGGTTCGCGGCGAAGCGCGCGGCGAGGTGGCCGCCGAGGAAGCGGCTGACTCCGGTGACGAGGACGACCTTGGGCGTCATGCGACTCCAAGCACGAAGGGCGGTGCGATTGGTCGATGCTACAGACCGGATCGGAAACCGGAGGGGGCCGGAACGCCGTCTTGACGCAGGTCACGCGGGCTTCACAGGCCAATCACCCGAACGGCGGCCCCTGTTCCCGCGGTGTGCCGCCGCGTCTCACCCAGTGGTGTGCCACGTCGGCGCGAGCACCCGATCAGGGGTGCGGGGGCCGGAGAAACGCAACCGCCGCCGGTCTCCTCCGAGAGGAGGCCGGCGGCGGCAGAGCGCATGCGGGCTTACTTGCCGCGCTTCCTGCGCTGGACCCTGGTCTTGCGCAGCAGCTTGCGGTGCTTCTTCTTCGACATGCGCTTGCGGCGCTTCTTGATGACCGAGCCCATGCGGGTTCCTTCGCTCTAGACGTTGCTTTGACTGGCGCGCCCCAGCCTTGGCCGTGTCAAGCACGGCGCGCCGGTAAGCACGATCGGCCTACCAGTCTACCCGGCGGGGTTCACCGGCCTTCAGCCAGCGTCGAAGTACGCGTTCTCCAGGTAGGCGTGCACCGCCTTCTCGGGCACCCGGAACGACTTGCCGACCCGCACAGCGGGCAGCTCGCCGGAGTGCACCAGGCGGTACACGGTCATCTTGGAGACCCGCATCATCGAGGCCACTTCAGCCACGGTCAGGAACTGCACCTGAGCGAGACCTGTTCGTTCGTTCTCCTTCGCAGGCATAAATCACCGCATCCTTCGACACGTGTCGTGCCGTCGGTCTTCCCCACCGACGGTTCGACACGCACGTGCTGCTCTGAGAGTAGCGGGACTGGTGTGGCTCCTGCGACGGCCAAGTGGCGCCGGGCCCTCACTTCGGTCAGTCCTCGTGCTGACGACCCAGCTCGACGGACCGGTCGCGGGCGCTCTCGATGGCCGCGAGGAGGGCCGCGCGGACGCCGTGCTTCTCGAGCTCGCGGATCGCCATGATGGTCGTGCCGGCGGGCGACGTGACGGCCTCGCGCAGGATCACCGGGTGGCTCGTGCCCTCGGCGAGCATCGTCGCGGCGCCCACCGCCGACTGGATGATGAGCTGGGAGGCCAGGTCGCGCGGGATGCCGAGCAGGATGCCCGCGTCGATCATCGCCTCGACCAGGAAGAAGAAGTACGCGGGACCGGACCCCGACAGCGCCGTCACCGCGTCCTGCTGCGACTCCGGCACCACCGCGACCTTGCCCACGGTCGACAGCAGCTCCTCGACGACCTTGAGGTGCTCGGCCGTCGCGTTGGACCCGCCGGAGACCGCGCTCATCGCCTCACCGACGACCATCGGCGTGTTCGGCATGACCCGCACCACCGGCGTGCCCGCGGGCAGCCTGCGCTCGTACAGGGCCGTCGGCAGGCCCGCGCACAACGACACGATGAGCGTTCCCGGGCGCAGCACCGGCGACAGTTCGGTGAGCAGCGGCTCGATGTCCTGCGGCTTGACCGCCACGACCAGCACGTCGGCCCGGGCCGCCGCGCCCGCGACCGTGACGGCCTCGAACCCGTACTGCTCGGTCAGCGACCGGGCCCGGGACTCGTGCTTCTCCGTGAACATCAGATCGGCGGCCGCGCGGCCGCCCTGCAGGAGCCCGGACAGCAGCGCCTCACCGATCTTGCCCGCGCCGAGCACCGCGATCTTCGTCATCGGTCAAGTCTCACACAGCGGGGGACAGCGCCAACTGCCGTGCCTGGCACACCAGCCGCCCGGCCGAGTCGATGACCGTGGCGTCCTCGTCGAACCACTGCCCGTGCACCGCCTGGCAGCTGACGTGGATGCGCAGCCACCCCGGCGCGGGCCGCGCCCGCAGCAACGCCGTCAGCTGCACCGTCGGCGACCACCCGAAGCGCCCGAGGTTGAACGTCACCGGCATCGACAGGTCCCCGGCGACCAGCGCGAAGTACGGGTCCGGCTGCTCGTCGACCGGCCGCGCCCACAGCTTGAACGTCAGCGGCCCGTCCGTGCGCCGGTCGAGGAACGACGCCGACTCCCGGTCCACCCGCAGGTCGCAGAGGGCGCCCACCTTGTAGGCGCCACCGGTCGGGAACGTGCCCAGCTCCACCGCACCGGCCGGCGGCGCGGCGGGCATCGCCGGGAGGTTCACGTAGTCGGCCCGGTGCTCGGGGATGCGCCCGGTCGTCACCGACGCCTCGACGCACACCTGCCCGCGCTGCTCCAGCGTCACCGCGATGACGGTCGCCGTCCGCCCCGCCTTGCGCACGTCGGTGCGGACGAGCACCGGCCCCACCTCGGGAGCCCGCAGGAACTGCGCGGACACGGCCAACGGCTCGGCATCGACCACCTGGGCGGCCGCACGCGTCATCACCGCCAGCAGGAACCCGCCGTGGGGCTTGGGGCCGACGGTCCACTCGGCGGGCAGGGACGCGGTGAACGTTCCGTCACCGAGCGACCGGACCGCGCTGAACTGGGAGAAGGTCATGAGCGGCTGGCCAGCGAGCGCAGGAAGAAAGTCACGTTGGCAGGCCGTTCCGCAAGTCGCCGCATGAGATATCCGTACCACTGCTCGCCGTAGGGGACATAAACGCGAGTGCCGAGGCGCTTCTGCTCCTCGGGCCGGATGCCGTACAGCATCTGGTACTCGAAGTCGGTCTTGTCGTACCAGCGGGCCCGCTCGCCGATGATCTCGACGAGCCTCGGGTCGTGCGTGGCGAACATCGGGTAGCCCTCGCCCGCCAGCAGGACGTTCGCGCACCGCACGTAGTTCAGGTCGACCTCGTGCGGGTCCTGGACCGCCACCTCGGGAGGCTCCGCGTAGGCGCCCTTGACCAGCCTGACCCTGCTCCCGGCCCCGGAGAGCTCGCGGCAGTCGTCGAGCGTCCGGTGCAGGTACGTCTGCAGCACCGCACCCACCCACGGCCAGGTGCGCCGCAGCTCGCGCAGCACCCGCAACGTCGAGTCGGTGGTGGTGTGGTCCTCCATGTCGAGCGTGACGGTCGTCCCGCACTGCTCGGCGGCGGCGCAGATCCGGGAGGCGTTCGTCAGCGCGAGGGCCTCGTCGAGCGACTGCCCGACCGCGGACAACTTGACGCTCACCTCCGCGTCCCCGGCCAACCCGGCGGCGTGCAGGGCGTCGAGGAGCTCCAGGTACGCCTGAACGGTCTTCTCGGCCTGCGCCTTGTCCGTGGTGTCCTCACCGAGGTAGTCCAGCGTCACCGGCAGCCCAAGACCCCTCACGACCTCGACAGCGTCCTTCGTGCTCTCACCAGCCACGAACCGCTTCACGACGTCACGACTGATGGGCGCGTTGGCGACGAGGTGCCGAACCGTCTCGTTGCGAGACGCGGCCATGATCAACGCTCGCAGCGGGTCCACACCAGGAACCCTAACTCGCCAGTCGACTTACCGGCGGCGGGGACTCACTCGGCCTGGCAGGACGACGCGCAGCCGGCCGCAGCGGCTACCGGCCACCCAGGCCAGGCGCGAGGTGCCAACCGCACCCGCCAACGCAAGGCGACCACGCACCCAGGCCCGGCGCGCGCACTCAACCGGACAGCCGCATTCGCAGCCCAACCACGCATGCAGCCTGGCGTGGCGATGCGCAGCGAGCCGGATGAACCTGACGCCGCCGGGCAGCGGTCGGCACCGGCGAAGGCGATTGGTCCCGACTTGAGGAACCACTCACGCAAGGCGGCCCGACCGCGCCAGCGCACCCACGCCGCTGGAACAGGCGCCAACTAACGCAAGCCGACCCGCGCGTCAGCGGGAAATCCCGGGCCTGGCCTTCCCGGCCCCACCCTCGGCAGCCCAGTCCAGGTGCAGCCGGGCGAACAACAACGCCTCGGCCAGCATCTCCCGCCGAGCCTCCACGGACCCGGCCCGCCGGGTGTTGACCTCCAGCACGACCTGCCCGTCGAACCCGCCCCGCGCCAGCATCTCGCAGAGCTCCGCACAGGGCTGGGTCCCGCGCCCCGGCACCATGTGCTCGTCCTTCGGCGCACCGGAGCCGTCGGCGAGGTGGACGTGCCGCAGCCCGTCCCCCATCCGCTTCGCGAGCTCCAGGGCGTCCATGTGCGCCGCGGCGGAGTGCGACAGGTCGAGCGTGTAGTTGCGGTGCCCCACGTCGGTCGGGTCGACCGACGGCTTGAAGGCGTTCATCTCCACCGAGCGGCCGCGGCCCAGGGGGCGCTTCACCGGGAACATGTTCTCCACGGCGATCGCGATGCCGCTCTCGTCCTCCAGCGACGAGACCAGCTCGGCGAAGCCGTCCGCGTACTTGCGCTGCCACCGGAACGGCGGGTGCAGGACGACGGTCGGCGCGCCCAGGTCGGCCGCTGCCGAAACGGCCCGGCGCAGGCGTTCGGCCGGGTCGGGTGACCACACGCGTTGCGAGATCAGCAGGCAGGGCGCGTGCACGGCGAGCACCGGCATGCCCGTCCGGGACGACAGGCGGTCGACCGCGCGGATGTCCTGCGACACCGGGTCGGCCCACACCATCAGCTCGACGCCGTCGTAGCCCAGCTCGGACGCGATGTCGAACGCCGCTCCGGCGGGCTGCGGGTAGACCGACGCCGTGGAGAG
>NZ_JAJCXE010000033.1:0-75347 GCF_021056325.1 Lentzea sp. CC55
GCGACGCGGTCAACCGGTGTGCGGAGGCGGGCTGGAGTCGGCCCGAACGCCACGATCAGATCCGGCTGCGACGAGCGGGCGCTGCGAAAGCGATCAACGCCGAGCAGTCAGCGAACCGGTGCGCCACAACAGTTGTCAACGCCGGCCTCGACCACACCACCAACCTCGCCAAGTCACGCCGGAATGCGGTTCACCTCGTGATCCCCGGTGGCCCACAGGTGCTGCACGACGTAAGACCGCCAAGGCCGCCACGCCTCCGACCGCCGCACCAGGGCGGCGGGGGTGGTCGGCAGTCCCAGAGCCTCCGCCGCCACCCTGATCCCCAGGTCCGTCGGCAGGAACGCGTCCGGGTCCCCCAGCGCGCGCATCAGGATCGTCTCCACCGTCCAGGGACCGAAGCCCGGCAGGGACGAGAGCCAGGAACGCGCGGCTGAGCGGTCGGCGTGAGGGGACAGGTCGAGGCCCTCGTCCAGGGCGGCGAGCAGGGCGGCCATCGTGCGGCGGCGCGACTGCGGGACGGCGAGGGTTGCCGGGTCGAAGGAGTGCGGGAACAGGTACAGGTCGCCCACCGGGGTGCCGTGGGCGGCGACCAGGCGGGCGGCGTGGGTTCGGGCCGCCTTCGTCGAGACCTGCTGGCCCAGGACCGCCCGGATGGCGAACTCGGCGCCGTCGGTCGTGCGCGGGACACGGCGGCCCGGGGCGGCGGAAACCAACGGGGCCAAAAGGGGGTCTTCGGACAAAGCCTCATCCACTGTCAATGGATTGGTGTCGAGGTCGAGAAGGAAGCGGCAAAGGTCTAGAGCAGTGTTCGAATCGCGGGAGTCGGACAGTTCCAGGGTGCAGGCGACGTGGTCCGGGAACGGGCGCAAAGCCGCGATGCCGAATCCGTGCGGAAGGCGCAGGGTTCGTCGGTAGACGCCGTCGCGCCACTCCTCCACTCCCGGTACGGCGGTGGCGATGAGGTGGCCGAACAGGTTGTCGGGGTACAGAGGTGATTGAAAGTGCAACCGTTCCGAGAACGTGTTCAACCGCATACCGCCAAGCATGACGCCATTCCAACCGAGACGCTGGCGGGAAAGCGACATCATTCCGGACGGGGCCAACCGGGTGACCTGCTTCGCGGCGGGAAAATCCGTGGCTAGGCTGGTTGGTGCGCCGCTGCAGGAGTTGTTGTGGGTTTTCAGCAGGGAAGGGCGGCGTCGCGTGCGATGAGGGCGGCTTGGACGCGGTTGTCGCAGCGGAGTTTCGTCAGCAGTCGGCTGACGTGGGCCTTGATCGCCCCTTCCGAGAGGTACATGAGCCTTGCGATGCGCGCGTTAGCCATGCCCTGCGCCAGGTACACCAGCACCTCCTGCTCGCGTCGCGTGAGCAGGCTGATGCGGCTGCGCGCGGCGTCGCGGCGTTCCGAGTCGGCGCCGGTGAAGTGGTCGACCAGCGCTCGGGTGGCGGACGGCGACAGGATCGCTTCGCCGGCGGCGACGGCGCGCACGGCGGTCACGAGGGTGTCGGCCTCGCCGTTCTTGAACAGGAACCCCGCCGCGCCGGCGCGCAGGGCCGGGAAGAGCATCTCCTCGGTCCGCGGCGTGCACAGCACGACCACCTGGGTGCCGGGGACGCTCCTGCGCACCATGCGGACGGCGGCGAGGCCTTCCATGCCGGGCATCGAGGCGTCCATGAGCAGCACCTGGGGGCGGTGGCGGCGCACCATCTCGACGGCACCGGAGCCGTCGCCCGCCTCGCCGATGACGACGATGCCGCCGGAGCGCTCCAGCACGCCGCGCACTCCCGTGCGGACCAGGACCTGGTCGTCGGCGATGCCGACGGTGATCGTGCGCGGCTTGTTCACCAGCTGCAGACCTCCGCTCGCCCACGAGGTGCTCGTCGTCAACGCCATGACTTCTCCCTGTCAGACCGGACCAGTCACCAGTTTGTTCCCGAACGAGCACCACGGGAAGGCAGGCATAACGACCAGGTTGCGCACCGTCTCGCGCGCACGCAGGTGTAACGGGTTGCACGGCGACGCCCACCACCCACCACCTGCGGGAACGTTTGAACGAGACGGGGACGGCCTGCCGTTACGGCTTGAGGAGAAGGACTCATGACCAGCACCGGACGTTGTGCTTCGTGCGACGGCGCGCTGCCTCCCGCCACCTCCGAGCAACGCAGGTCCTACTGCTCCAACGCGTGCCGTCAACGGGCGTACCGCCGCCGGGTCACCGTGACGACGGCGGCGCCCGCGACCAGGCAGAACCTGCGCGTGCTGTCGAACCTGCCCGCCGCGCGCGACACGTTCGTCGGCCGCCAGCAGGAGCTGTCGAAGCTCGACCAGCTGTTGCGCCGGCATCGTCTCGTCACGCTCGTGGGCAGTGCGGGTGCGGGCAAGACGCGTCTCGCGCTGGAGAGCGCGGGCCGGTTGCGGCGCGGCCGGACCGACAGGGTCGTGCTCGTCGAGCTCGGCGCCGTCACCGCCCCGGCGGACGTCCTGCCCGCCCTCGCCCGGGCGCTGGAGGTGGCTGAGCGGCCGGACGAGCCGTTGCGCGACACCGTCGTCGAGACGCTCGTGAACATGAAGGTCGTCGTGGTCCTCGACAACTGCGAGCACCTCCTCGACACGTGTGCCGAGCTCACCGACATGTTGCTGAGCCGCTGTCCCGGCGTGCGGGTGCTGGCGACGTCCCGCGAGGCGCTGTGGATCACCGGGGAGGTCAGCTTCCACGTCGAGGGGCTGCCGGTGTCCTCGACGGACCGGGACCTGGTCACGACGGCGGCGCCGCGGTCGGAGGCGGTGAAGCTGTTCGTGGACAGGGCCCGCGAGCGCAAGCCCGACTTCCGGCTGACGGCCGGGAACACCGCCGCGGTCGCGTTGTTGTGCGCACGGCTGGAGGGCATGCCGCTCGCCATCGAGCTCGCGGCGCGCTGGGTGCAGCTGCTGCCGGTCACGGACATCTGCGACCGCATGGACGAGCCGCTCGAACTGCTGACGCTCGGCTGCCGGAAGTCGCCGTCGCGCCAGAGCTCGCTGCGCGAGGCCATCGACTGGAGCTACCGGCTGCTGCGGCCGGACGAGCAGTTCGCGCTGCGCAGGCTGAGCGTGTTCGACGGCGGCTTCGACCTGGCGGCGGCCACGGAGGTGTGCTCGTCGGAGCGGTCGGCGGAACCGGTGCTCGACGTGCTGTCGCGGCTGCAGGCGAAGTCGTTGCTGGCGGCCATCCCCGGCACGACCCGGTTCCGGCAGCTGGAGACCGTCCGCCTGCACGCCAGGGAGAAGCTGCTGGCCGCGGGCGAGGCCGACATCGCCTACGAGGCGCTCGCCCGGTGGTTCACGGACCTCTCGGACGTGCTGATCACCTCGCCGCTGTCGGTGCCCGCGCAGGTGCAGCACAAGCTCGACGACCACGTCGACAGCCTGCTCGGCACGGTCGAGTGGGCGGCAGGCCGCGGCGACGAACGGTTGCTGCTCCTCACCTCCGCGCTGGCCGACTGCGCCGCGCGGCGCGGACGGCTCGGCCAGGCGCGGGTGATGCTGCGCGACGCGTTGCGGCGACCGTCCCCCCGCGACGACTACCGGTGCGTGGCCCTGAGCCACGCCGCCCGGTTCGCGGCCGAGCAGGGCGATCACGACGAGGCCGCCGGCCTGTCCCGCGAGGCCCTGCGCCTGGCGGCGGCCAGCGGGCTGCCGGCGCTGGTCATGAGCTGCCGCAGCACGCTGGCGGCGGTGCAGCAGTCGTCCGGCGAGTGGGAGGCGTCGGACCAGAACGGCACCGAGTGCCTGCGCGTCGCGGAGCTCTTGGGCGAGCCTCTCGCCCGTGCGGCGTGCTTGGTCGATCTCGCGCGCACGGCGTTGTCGCTCGGCAAGCACGAACGTGCCGAGAAGAACGTCATGAAGGCGTTGCCCATCTCGCGCACGTCGGGCGTTCCCGCGCGCATCGCCTCCGCTCTGAACACACGCGGCGCGGTCGCGTTGGTGCAGGACGAGCTCGACGAGGCCACGCACGCGTTCCAGGAGGCGTTGCGGATGGACGGCCTCAACCCGCTGACCGCACCGGACGCCCTGGAGGGCTTGGCCGTGGTCGCCGTGACGCGGGGTCAGGCCGAGCGCGCGCTACGGCTGGAAGCCACTGGACGGGCCATGCGCCGGTCCGTCGGCGTGGTGCCGAACCCGTTCTGGAGGGAGAAGGTCGCCGGCGCGATGCGCACCGCACGGCTGATGCTGCCCGTTGCGCGCGCAGACGCCGCTGCCACGCCGTTGACCGCTGCCGAAACCGAGGCGGTCATCCACGACGAGGTGTGGCTGGACCGCACGGAGGCGGCCTTCGACGCGCTGGACGACCACGAACGGCGCGTGATCGCGCTGCTCGCGACAGGGCTGACGAACCAGCAAATCGCGAACCGGCTGAACGTGTCGCTGCGGACTGTCGCATCGCGGCTGCACCGGCTGCGGGACAAGCTCGGCCTGCGCAGCCGGGAGGACATCGCCGCCTGGGGCGCGGAACGGGCTATCGGCTGAGCGCGTAGACGTCGACCCACAGCCGGCACATCGCCTTGGCGGCGGCCCGCGGGTCGGCGGCCCGGCAGGCGGCCAGCCCGAGCGCGTCGAGGTCGGCGGAGGCGCCGGGGATCGCGAGCACCGTCATCCCGGCCGCGTGGGCCGAGCGGATGCCGGGACCGGAGTCCTCGACCGCGAGGCACTGCGCGGGGCCGAGGCCCAGCCTGCGCGCGGCGGCCAGGTAGGGGTCCGGCGCCGGTTTGCCGTTCGCCACGTCCTCGCCGCTCACGACGACCTGCACGTGCCGCAGGATGCCGGACGCCGAGGCGGCGGCCCGCACGTACCGGCGCGGTGCCTCCGACACCAGCCCGACGGCTCCGAGCTCCCCCGCCAGGGCGACGAGGTCCGCCGCACCCGGCCGCAGCCCGAACGTGCCACGTGCGATCGCGTCGGCCATGCCGTCCACGCACTCCGACAGCACGCGCGTCGCCGCGCTGTCCACGAGGGCGCCGTCGAGGTCGAAGACGGTGGCGAGGAGCGTCATGTCGATCATGGTCGGGGCACCGCCGCCGGGTACGCGCGGCAGAGGGACGGGTGTGACCCGATGGTGCGAACTCGGCCGTGGGAAAGCTTTGGTCTTGAACGAGATGGAGGGCTCCGTCTCGTGGGCCCACCGCGCGTTCGCCTACCGGACAGAAATCGGTCAACCAGCATCTCGGAACCGTTTTCGGACTGCTCCGTTCGAGTGACGGAAGAGGTCTAGACCTTGACCTTCGAGTGGTCTGGACCACATCGTTCCGGTACCCCCTGCAACTGAGGAGACCGATGTCCAAGTTCCGATGGCATCTAGCTGCTCTCTTCGCGGCAGTCGCCGCGATGGTCCTCGGAATCGTCGTCGTGCCCGCTGCCAGCGGCGCCGGTGGCGTTTCCGCCACGTTCTCCAAGGGTTCGGACTGGGGAACGGGCTTCGAGGGCAAGTACACGATCACGAACAACAGCGCGGCGGCCCTGACGTCGTGGACCGTCGAGTTCACGCTCCCGGCGAACCACCGCGTCACGTCGCTGTGGGACGGCTCCTACACGACGAGCGGCCAGACCGTCACGGTCAAGAACACCTGGAACGGCAACATCGGTGTCGGCGGGTCGGTGAGCTTCGGCTTCAACGGCTCGTACACCGGCACGTTCGGTGCGCCGACCAACTGCAAGCTCAACGGCGGCTCGTGCGAGGCGGGCGGGACCAACCCGACCACCACGACCACGACGTCGACGACCACCACCACCACGACGACCACGACGACGACCACGACGACGACCACCACCGGTCCGCCGCCGCCTCCCGGGAAGATCAACCTGGGCTACTTCGCCGAGTGGGGTGTGTACCCGGCGCGCAACTACCAGGTGAAGAACATCGACACCTCGGGTTCGGCGTCGAAGCTCACGCACATCAACTACTCGTTCGGCAACGTGGTCGGCGGCAAGTGCACCATCGGTGAGGCCTTCCCCGCGATCGAGAAGGCGATGACCGCGGCGGAGAGCGTCGACGGCGTCGCGGACACGTGGGACGCGCCGGTGCGCGGCAACTTCAACCAGCTGCTCAAGCTGAAGAAGAAGTACCCGCACATCAAGGTGCTGTACTCGTTCGGTGGCTGGACCTGGTCCGGCGGCTTCGGAGAGGCGTCGCGGAACCTGCCCGCGTTCGTCGACTCCTGCTACAACCTGCTCAAGGACCCGCGCTGGGCCGGCCTGTTCGACGGCATCGACATCGACTGGGAGTACCCGAACGCGTGTGGCCTGTCGTGCGACACGAGCGGCCCGGCGGCGTTCAAGAACATGGCGCAGGCGCTGCGCACCAAGTTCGGCCAGAACTTCCTCGTCACCGCTGCGATCACCGCTGACGGCTCCGCCGGCGGCAAGATCGACGCGGCCGACTACGGCGGCGCGTCGCAGTACCTCGACTGGTACAACGTCATGACGTACGACTACTTCGGTGCGTGGGCGGCTCAGGGCCCGACGGCTCCGCACTCCCCGCTGACGTCGTACCCCGGCATCCCGACCGCCGGCTTCAACTCCGAGGCCGCGATCTCGAAGCTGCGCGGCAAGGGCGTTCCGGCGAGCAAGCTCCTGCTCGGCATCGGCTTCTACGGCCGCGGCTGGACGGGCGTCACGCAGGCCGCCCCCGGCGGTACCGCGACGGGTCCGGCTCCCGGCACGTTCGAGCAGGGCATCGAGGACTACAAGGTCCTGAAGACGAAGTGCCCCGCCACCGGCACCATCGCCGGCACGGCCTACGCGTTCTGCAACGGCCAGTGGTGGAGCTACGACACCCCGCAGACGATCACCAGCAAGATCCAGTGGGCACGCAGCCAGGGTCTCGGCGGCGCGTTCTTCTGGGAGCTCACGGGTGACACCGCGAACGGAGAGTTGATCACCGCGATGAAGAACGCCCTCGGGTAGTCCACCCGGGTCGTCCTTCATGAACGCCGGGAGGGGAGCTGGTCAGCCCAGCTCCCCTTTCGTTCGCCCGAAAATCAGCAGAAAACCTCGTTCAGGATCTTGCCCAACGCGTCACCGGGATCGCCCGGGGTGGGCGTGCTCGTGGCCGAGAGCTCCAGGCGCTTCTTGGTGTCCGGCGTCGACAGCAGCTCCGTCGAGTAGCCGGGGATGCCGCCGCCGTGGCCCCAGACCTTCGTGCCGCACGGCGCGGTCTGCACGGCCAGGCCGAGACCGTAGTTCGGGCTGACCTCGGTGGTCTTGGCGATCTCCTGCTGCTGCGCCGGCTTGAGCAGCTTCCCGCTCGACAGCGCGACGATGAACGTGTCCAGGTCGCGGGTCGTCGAGATCATCTCACCGGCCGCCCACGCGACGGACGGGTTGATGCGGGTGATGTCGGACGGCTTGCCGTTCGCCGTCCAGTAGCCGTGCGCGTGCGGGCCCTTGATGGTCGGCCTGTCGCCCGGGACCTCGGTGTCGCCGAGGCGCAACGGCTTGATGATCCGCTGTTCGACCGCCTTCTCGTACGGCTTGCCCGTCAGCTCCTCGACGAGCAGGCCCGCGACGACGTAGTTGGTGTTGGAGTAGTTCCACTTCGTGCCCGGCTCGAAGTCGAGCGGCTTGGCCGTGGCGATCGCGAGCAGCTCCTGCGGCGACCAGTGCTTGTAGCGGATCTTCTCGAACTCGTCCGGGCTGAGCGGCAACGCCTCGGTGTAGTTGTAGAGGCCGCTCGTGTGCTGCAGGACCTGCCGGACGGTGATGCGCCCGTCGACCAGGCCGGGCAGGTAGCGCACGACCGGTGCGTCCAGGTCGACCCTGCCCTCGCCCGCGAGCTGCAGCAGCACGGTCGAGACGAACGTCTTGGTGATGCTGCCGACCCGGAACCGGCCGTCGAGCGGAACCGGTTTGTCGCTGCCGAGCTCGGCCTTGCCCGCACGGGCGGTGAAGTGCTGCCGCCCGTTCGTCACGCGCGCCTGCACGCCGAGGGCTCCCCCGCCCTGGGCGATCTGGTCCAGGGCCTGCTGGACGACCTCGCGGTCGGTGCCCGTGGTGTCCGCCGAAGCGACCCCCGCGGTGGTCAGGGCCAGCAGGCTCGTTGCGGTAACCGTTGCTACCAGTCGAATCCCCATGCCCCCACCATGCCGGGAAAGGTGGGCGCCCGCATCCACCCCAGGTCGCGCGGCGTCTCAGGGTTTGCCCTGGTGTCCCGATCAACAGAAGATCTCGTCGAGCACGCGGAAGTAGGCCTCGGTCGGGTCGCCGGTGCCCAGGCCCGTGGTGCCGGAGAACTCCGCCCGGACCTTCCGGTCCGGGCTCGAGTAGGCGTAGCTCGAGAAGCCCGGCACGCTGCCGGTGTGGCCGATGATCGTCGCGCCGCACGAGACCTCGTCGAGGAACAGTCCGAGGCCGTAGCCGGGGCTCACGGCCGTGGTCCGCGTCAGCTCGCGCTGCTGCTCGGGCTCGAGGAGGGCACCGCCCAGCAGGGCGTTGTAGAAGGTGTCGAGGTCCTTCGTGGTCGAGACGACGTCACCGGCGGCCCAGAAGACCGTGGTGTTCCACCGGGTCGTGTCGGCCGGCCGGCCGTCGACCAGGCCGTACGAGCGGGCGTGGGGGCCGTGGATGTCCGGGCTGTCGCCGGGGAACGTCGTGTCGACGAGGCGCAACGGCCTCAGGACGCGCTGCGAGACGGCCTCCGCGTAGTCCTGACCGGTGATCTTCTCGATCAGCAGGCCGAGGACGACGTAGCCGGTGTTGCCGTACCGCCACCTCGTGCCGGGTTCGGACTCCAGCGGACGGCTCGTGGCCAGCGCGACGAGCTCCTCCGGCTCCCAGTGCCGGTACCGGATCGGCTCGAAGCCCGGGGGGTCGAAGTCGAGGGCGTCCGTGTAGTTGAACAGCCCGCTCGTGTGCTGCAGCAGCTGGCGCACGGTGATCCGGTCGTCGACGAGGCCCGGCAGGTGACGGGTGACGGGCGCGTCCAGGTCGACCTCGCCCTCCCCGGCGAGCTGGAGCACGACGGCGGAGGTGAACGACTTGGTGGTGCTGCCCGCGCGGAACCGCCCGTTCGCCGGGACCGGACGCGGGTCGCGGAGTCCCGCGGTGCCGGACCGCGCGGTGAAGCGGGTCCGGCCGTCCGTCACGCGCAGCTGGACGCCCTGCGCGGCGGTGCGGACGATCTCGTCCAGCCCCTCCTGGACGATCTCGCGGTCGATCCTCGGGGTGTCGGCGGCGGCGGTGCCGGTGAAGAGCAGCGTGCAGGCGGTGGCGATGGCCAGTGATCGTGTCCCCATGCCTCCCCAACGCCTCAATACGGGCGCTTCGCTGCCTTCATGGCCGAAACGAGCATGGGACGCACTTTCGGCCAGTGCACCTCCTGCTGGCACGAGAACGGCGGCAGGAAGCCCCCGCACCGGCCGGAGCTCGCGCCGATCTCCCACACGAAGCTCGGCACGCCCAGGTCGCCGTACACCCAGTCGTCCGTGGCGCCGGAGGCGTTGTAGAGGAGCTCTCCCGGCTGGCCGGCGCGGAAACCCGACAGGGCGGCCATGTCCTGCGCCATCTTGCGCAACGCGGCGTCGTTGCCGGTCTTCTGCGTGCTCCAGCCCCACGGGAACAGCACGTAGTCGCCGTAGCTGTGCATGGAGATCACGGCGCCGGTGGTGTCCTGCGTGGCGGCCTCGGTGTCGCCGGGTGCACGGGTGTCGCGGTAGAGCTTGCGCCACAACGACTCCAGCGCCTGCACCTCCACCTCGGAGTCGGCGCGCGTGCCGCGGTACACCTCGCTGCACTGGTTCGCGGACGAGCCGGCCTCGCCCCAGTGCGAGCCCGCGTTGCGGTTGAGGTCGACGCCGCGCGAGCCGGAGGCGCAGGTGCCGTTGGCGTTCTTGCGCTGCAGCACCGGGGTGTCGCCGCCGGACTCGACGATGTCGACGCCGTCCGGGTTGGCGATCGGGACGACCCACACCTCCAGCTCGTCGAGCAGCGCGGTGAGGTCGGCCGATCCGACCAGGTCGTCGATGAACCGCCACGCCATGTCGCCGGTGGTGATCTCGCGGGCGTGGAGCTGCCCCATCACGAACAGGCGCGGCTTGGGGGCGGTCGGCGTCAACTCGCAGTCGCCGGGCTTCTTCCGGGTGATGCAGACGGCTTTCAGGTCGTGACCACCGCTGCCCCGCGTCTTGCGCCAGGAATCGCCGTAGTCGACGACCGTCGCGAGTCCGGGGTGCGCGGCCGAGACCTGGTCGAGGTGGGCCAGGTGTGCCGTGACGGTCCGATAGCCGCCGTAATAGGTCGTGTCCCCGGCAGAGCGCGGCGCTCGGCGGGACGGGGGCAGGACCGTCTCGACAGCCGGCCGGTAGCCGTCCGCGCGGAGCTCGTCCGCGGTGGTCCGGTCGCCCGTGACGAACAGGTCGTCGCCGTCGCGCTGCTCCAGCACGTCGTAGCCGAGTCCCAGCAGGCGTTGCGCGGAGTCCCCCAGCGGGGCGGGCACACGCAGCACGTACGTCGCTTGTGGACCGTCCGCGGGAGCCGGTGCGGGGCTCAGGAGGAAGGCCAGGCAGGCGATCAGGGCGACGGCGGTCCGCATGGTCGACGATCATGGGCCGTTCGGCCGATCACCGCCACTCCGTTCGACCGACCGGATGATTACCGTCCGGTGCTTGAGACGCCGAAAGGCGCCACTTGGCACGATGTGACGAAAATCAATATCATCAGGCTCAGCACCGCAGCGGTTATTGCGCAGTGAAGCCGAAACCGACTCGACGGACAGCGAGGTTCGCCCACCACCAGTCTCAGGAAGAAGCGGGAGAGCATGCCATGGACCACCTCTACGACGACGGTGTCGCCGAGATCTCCTTCCCCTGGCGCGGCTCTCTCACCGACGACGACGAGGGACTGGAACCGACCATCGTGCGCAGCGTCGACTGACGAAACTCAGAGCGCCTGCGCGGTCCTCAGGCGGTGAGCCAGCGCCGTGTGGCGACGGCCCGCCCCCACCGTGCGCACGGCCTGGCCGATGGCCCGCTTGCTGCCCACGAGCACGACGAGCTTCTTCGCCCGCGTGACGGCGGTGTAGAGCAGGTTGCGCTGCAGCATCATCCACGCGCTGGTCGTGATCGGGATGACCACGCACGGGTACTCGCTGCCCTGGGAGCGGTGGATGGTCATCGCGTAGGCGTGGCTGAGCTCGTCGAGCTCGGAGAACTCGTAGTCGACCTCTTCGTCCTCGTCGGTGCGGATGGTCAGCTTCTGCTCGACGGTGTCCAGGCCGATGACGACGCCGAGAGTGCCGTTGAAGACGCCGTTGCGGCCCTTGTCGTAGTTGTTGCGGATCTGGGTGACCTTGTCGCCGAGCTTGAACACCCTGCCGCCGAAGCGCTTCTCGGGCAGGTTGTCGCGCGACGGCGTGAGGGCTTCCTGCAGCACCGCGTTGAGCGCGCCGGCGCCGGCCGGGCCGCGGTGCATCGGCGCGAGGACCTGGATGTCCTTGCGCGGGTCGAGGCGGAACTTGCGCGGGATGCGGTTCGCGACGACGTCCACGGTCAGCGCCGCCGCGTCCTCGGCCTCGTCGGCGCTGAAGAGGAAGAAGTCGGGCATCCCCTGCACGATCGGGTAGTCGCCGCTGTTGATGCGGTGGGCGTTCGTGACGACGCCGGACTCCTGGGCCTGCCGGAAGATGTGCGTGAGCCGGACGTTCGGGATCGGGCTGCCCTGCGCCAGCACGTCGCGGAGCACCTCCCCCGCCCCGACGCTCGGCAGCTGGTCGACGTCGCCGACGAGCAGCAGGTGGGCACCCGGCGGGACGGCCTTCACGAGCTTGTTGGCCAGCAGCAGGTCGAGCATCGAGGCCTCGTCGACGACCACGAGGTCGGCGTCGAGCGGGTGGTCGCGGTCGTAGGCCGCGTCGCCGCCGGGCCGCAGCTCCAGCAACCGGTGGACCGTGCGGGCCTCGTGGCCGGTCAGCTCGGTGAGGCGCTTCGCGGCACGCCCGGTCGGCGCGGCGAGGACGATCTTGGCGCGCTTGGCCTGGGCGAGGCGGACGATCGAGCGCACGGTGAAGCTCTTGCCGCAGCCGGGGCCGCCGGTCAGCACCGCGACCTTCTGCGTGAGGGCCAGTCTGACCGCCTCGGCCTGGTGCTGTTCGAGCTCGGTGCCGAGCCACGCGAACGCCTTGTCCCAGTCGACGGCGGCGAAGCTCGGCATGCGGTCGGTGTCGGCGTGCAGCAGGCGTTTGAGCTGCGCGGCCATCGAGATCTCGGCGCGGTGGAACGGGACCAGGTAGATCGCGATCTCGTCGTCCGGCAGCTCCTCGCGGACGACGCCCTCCTCCTCGACGAGCTCCGCGAGGCAGTCGATGACGAGGCCCGTGTCGACCTGGAGGATCTTGATCGCCTCGGCGATCAGCGCCTGTTCCGGCAGGTAGCAGTTGCCGTCGGTGGTGGCCTCGGACAGCGTGAACTGCAGGCCGGCCTTCACGCGCTGGGGGCTGTCGTGCGGGATGCCGACGGCCTTCGCGATGACGTCGGCGGTCTTGAAGCCGATGCCCCAGACGTCGCTCGC
Organism: Lentzea sp. CC55; assembly: GCF_021056325.1. Taxonomy (NCBI): domain Bacteria; kingdom Bacillati; phylum Actinomycetota; class Actinomycetes; order Pseudonocardiales; family Pseudonocardiaceae; genus Lentzea; species Lentzea sp. CC55. Next base: position 12,536 of record NZ_JAJCXE010000033.1, read on the forward strand.
CAGCCGGTACGGCTCCTCCCTCACCACGTCGATGGCCTTGTCCGCGTACTGCTTGTAGACGCGGACGGCGAGGCTGGTGGAGACGCCGACGCCCTGCAGGAAGACCATGACCTCCTTGATGGCCTTCTGCTCCTCCCAGGCGTCCGCGATGAGCTTGGTGCGCTTCGGGCCGAGCTTCGGGACCTCGACCAGCCGCTCGGGCGTGTGCTCGATGACGTCGAGGGCGTCGACGCCGAAGTGCGTGACGATCTTGTCGGCGAGCACCGGGCCGATGCCCTTGATCAGGCCGGAACCGAGGTAGCGGCGGATGCCCTGGATCGTCGCGGGCAGGACGGTCGTGTAGTCGTCGACGTGGAACTGCTTGCCGTACTGCGGGTGCGAACCCCAGTGGCCGCGCATGCGGATCGACTCGCCGGGCTGCGCGCCGAGCAACGCGCCGACGACCGTGACCAGGTCACCTCTGCCGGTGTCGACCTTGGCGACGGTGTAGCCGTTGTCCTCGTTGGCGTAGGTGATCCTCTCCAGGACCGCTTCGAGGACGTTCATGCCCCGAACCTACCCGCAGGTCTGCACACGATCTTCACAACTCGTCCCGGTGTCCTCCACGACATGCCCATAGAGTCGCCGCCATGACAGGTCAGCGCCGGGTGCTCGTCGTGGAGGACGACATCACGATCGCCGAGTCCGTGGCCGCGCGGCTGCGGGCGGAGGGGTTCGTGGTGTCGGTGGCCCACGACGGGCCGTCGGGGGTTGCGCAGGCGGCGTCGTTCCTGCCCGACCTGGTGGTTCTGGACGTGATGCTGCCGGGGTTCGACGGCCTCGAGGTGTGCCGGCGGATCCAGGCGTCGCGGTCGGTGCCGGTGCTGATGCTGACCGCGCGGGGGGACGAGACCGACCTGCTGGTCGGGCTCGCCGTGGGGGCCGACGACTACCTGACGAAGCCGTTCTCGATGCGCGAGCTGGCGGCACGGGTGCACGTGCTGCTGCGGCGCGTGTCGCGGGCGGTGTCGTCGCGGTCGCTGGAGCTCGGGGACCTGGTGATCGACCTCGCCGCCCGCCGGGTTCGCCGCGCGGGTGTCGAGGCGCACCTGACGCCCACCGAGTACGACCTGCTGGTGTTCCTCGCGGAACGCCCCTCCGCCGTGCAGGCGCGGGAGCGCCTGCTGGCGGAGGCGTGCGGGTGGCACGAGGGGGCGTCGTCGCGGACGGTCGACAGCCACGTGAAGGCGCTGCGGCGCAAGCTCGGCGCCGACCTGATCAGGACCGTGCACGGGGTGGGGTACGCGCTGGAGGTCCCCCGCCAGGAGGTGTCTCCGTGAAAACGGTCCTGGGCTGGCTCGACATGCTGCCGCGCCCGCTCGACTCGGTGCGGTCGATCAAGCTCAAGCTCGGGATCGTGATCGTGGTGTCGGGGTGCGTGTCGTTCGCGTACTTCCGCTACGTGACGGGGTGGCTGCCGCCGCGGACCACCCTGATCGCACTGGGGCTGGGCCTGCTGACGTCGCAACTGCTCGCGCACGGCATGACGTCGCCGTTGCGGGAGATGACGTCGGCGGCCCGCTCGATGGCGTCCGGCGACTACACGCGCTCGGTGCGCGCCACGTCGTCGGACGAGGTGGGCCAGCTGGCGGAGGCGTTCACGGTCATGGCCGCCGACCTCGCCGCCGCCGACCGGCAACGACGCGAGCTGATCGCGAACGTGTCGCACGAGCTGCGGACGCCGATCTCGGCGCTGCAGGCCGTGCTGGAGAACGTGGTCGACGGCGTGGCGGTCGCCGACGCCGCGACCATGAGGACAGCTCTGGCGCAGACCGAACGGCTCGGACGGCTGGTCACCGAGCTGCTCGACCTGTCGAAGATCGACGCCGGCGTCCTCTCGCTGAACCGCGAGGAGCTGTCGGTGTCCTCGCTGGTCGCCGACGTGGTGGCCGAGGCGGCCGTGGCGGCACCCGCGGCGTCGTTCTCGATCGACGTCGCGGGAGACCTGACCGTGCTCGCCGACGGGGAGCGCCTGCACCAGGTGCTGGTGAACCTCGTGGACAACGCGGCCCGGCACGGACCCACCGGGGGAAAGGTGTCCGTGTCCGGGTACGCGAGCGCGGGATCCGTGGTGCTGGAGGTGCGCGACGAGGGACCGGGCATCGCCCTGGCCGACCGTTCGCGGATCTTCGAGCGGTTCACCCGCGGGGAGAGGGCGGGCGGCGGCGGGACCGGGCTCGGTCTCGCCATCGCCCGGTGGGTGGTGGACCTGCACGGCGGCACGATCGCCGTGGTCGACCCCGGGTCGTGCATCCGGGTGACCCTGCCCCGCTGAGCTCCACCTGACGACCTGACTTCGACCACCGCCGTCTGGTTGGTGTGGCGGTGACGCACGCCCTTTTCCGGGCTTGGGAGAGAGACATGACTGACTTTGGCTCTGACTCGACGCGTTCGGGGGACTCCGCGGAGTCGCCCCGGGAGAAGGCCGCGAGGCTGCGCGGGTACCGGCAGTTCCGCCGGGTCCGGTACCGGCCCGTTGCCGGGGGGCCGGCGGGTTCTGGGGGCTCGCCGGACCCCGTGGGGGGTGTGGGTGGGGAGGCGGTGGGGGCGGCCGGCCAGGGGGAGGCCGCCCCCGCCGCCAACCTCAACGCCAACGCCGAGGCTGCGGGGGCGGTGGCCGCGGAGGCGGTTGGTGACGGGGCGAGGGCGGCGTCGGGTGGCGGCGAGGCCAAGACAGCGACGTCGAGTGGCGACCAGGCGAAGGCGACGCCGGCCGGCGACCAGGCCAAGACAGCGACGCCGGGTGGCGACCAGGCGAAGGCGACGCCGGCCGGCGACCAGGCCAAGACAGCGACGCCGGGTGGCGACCAGGCGAAGGCGACGCCGGCCGGCGACCAGGCCAAGACAGCGACGCCGGCCGGCGACCAGGCCAAGACAGCGACGCCGGGTGGCGACCAGGCGAAGGCGACGCCGGCCGGCGACCAGGCCAAGACAGCGACGCCGGGTGGCGACCAGGCGAAGGCGACGCCGGCCGGCGACCAGGCCAAGACAGCGACGCCGGCCGGCGACGAGGCGGAGGCTTCGAAGGCCGCCGGCGGCGCTGCGGCAGGCTCTCGCAGGGGTACCCCCGAACCGGGAACCCCCGCGACCCAACCTACTCACCAGGTCCGACAAGATCGCGTCGCGAGCGATAGGGCCGTGGATGACGAGGCTGTGAGCGAGAAGGCCGCGAGCGGCGAAGCCGGGGCGCTCGGAGCCGCCGCAGTGTCCGACCCTGCCGCAGTGTCCGACCCCGCCGCACTGTCCGACCCCGCCGCCGTGTCCGACCCCGCCGCACTGTCCGACCCCGCCGTGTCCGACCCCGCCGCACTGTCCGACCCCGCCGCCGTGTCCGACCCCGCCGCAAAGCCGGGGTTCGCCGACAAGCCCAGGCCAACGACCCCCGCCCCCAACACCCTCGCGCAACCCGCCCAGGTGGCCACCGCGACCCTGCCCCCGCCCTCCGCCTGGCAGGCCCAACCCCGTCACCTCGCCACCCCGGCGGTGGTCGCGGCACCGGGTGTCCCCTTCATGCCCTGGTGGAAGCCGCCCACGACGGGCGCGCCGGGTCAGGTGATGGTCGTCGGGCTCGTCGCCGGTCTCGCGGGCGCGCTGCTCGCGCCGCCCGGCAACGGCGTCGGCTGGTTCCTGGCCGGGCTGTTCGGCGTCGGCGCCGTGCTGTTCCACGCGGGCAGGCCGAGCGTTGAACGCGCGCTGTGGCTGGCGGGGGCGTTGGCGTTCCTCGCCATGGGCTTCCTGAGGGCCGCGGAGTGGGTCTTCCCGTTGTGCGTGATGGCGTCGATGTTGTGCGGTTCGATCGCCATGGCCGGTGGCAGGACGGTGCGCGGGCTCGTCTTCGGTGCGCTCGGTGTCGGGTTGGCGGCGTTCCGCTCGATTCCCTGGGTGGCCAAGGGGATCAGCAGGCGGGGGCCGATCGGGATCAGGCCGTTCGCGTCCGTCGGTGTGGCTGTGGTGCTGTTGCTGGTCTTCGGGTCGTTGCTGGCCGGGGCGGACAAGGGGTTCAACGACTTCCTCGAGGGCCTGGTGCCGGACCTGGAGGTCGGCGGCTTCGTGCGGATGGTGTTCTTCGGGGTCGTGGCCGCCGCCGGTGCGGTCGGGGCGTGCTACCTCGTCGTGGCGCCGCCGGAGATCAAGGAGGACGCCGAGGCGAAGCCCGGGTCGTTGCGGCTCAAGGACTACGGGTTGCCGGTCGGTGTGCTCGTGTTGCTGTTCACCGGTTTCGTGGGGACGCAGCTCGCGGTTCTGTTCGGTGGCGAGGCCTACGTGATGCGGACGGCGGGCGTGACGTTCGCCGAGTACGCGCGGTCCGGTTTCTGGCAGCTGCTGTGGGTCACGATCCTGACGCTCGGCGTCATCGCCGGGGTGGCGCGGTTCGCGGTCAGGAAGACGGCGCGGGACCAGTTGTGGCTGCGGGTTCTCCTGGGTTCATTGGCTGTTCTCACACTTGTCATCGTGGCGAGTGCCTTGAGCCGCATGTGGTTCTACCAGCAGGCGTACGGGTGGACGGTGCTGCGGCTGCTCGTCGCGTCGTGCGAGCTGTGGCTGGCCGTCGTGTACCTGATGGTGATCGCGAGCGGGATCTCGTTGCGCGCCAACTGGTTGCCGAAGGCGATCGTCGCGACCGGGGCGGCGTTCTTCCTCGCCGTGGTGGTGCTGAACCCCGAGCGGGTGGTGGCCGACTACAACGTGACGCGGTTCGAGGCGACGCGGAAGATCGACACGGTTTACCTGTCGCGGCTGTCGGAGGACGCGGTGCCGGCGCTCACGAGGTTGCCCGAGCCGCAGAGGTCGTGTGCCTTGCGGTGGTTGAAGAACAGGGGCGTCGAACAGGACTGGCGCGAGTTCAACCTCGCCCGGTACACCGCTGCGAAGTCACTCGAAAGCGTTGCGGTGACTGAGGTCACCTGTGAGTCCACCTACTCCGGAGAGCGGTAATCCGTTAAGCGCAGGTAAAGTAGCAGGTCTGCAAGTTTGCCGAGAGGGTGAGAAGTGACGCTCAAGTGACCATTGCGGCTGAACCCGTTGTCCTTCGATCGATGTTCACCGCGGGAGAGGCGCCCACACCGCGCACCCTGATGGACATCCTGCGCGCGAGTGCCGAGGAGCACCCGGACGCGCTGGCCGTCGACGACGGCACCACCGCGCTGAGTTACCGCGCACTGGTCTCGGAAGTACTGCAGCTCAAGGAAAAGCTGGCCGCCGAGGGCGTCGGGGCCGGCGACCGGGTCGGCATCCGCGTGCCGTCCGGCACCGCCGACCTCTACGTCTCGATCCTCGCGACCCTCGCGGCGGGCGCGGCCTACGTGCCCGTCGACTTCGAGGACCCGGACGAGCGCGCCGAACTCGTCTTCGGCGAGGCCGGGGTGAGCGCCGTGCTCGGCGAGGGCCGATCCCTGGTGCCGCACGGCACCGCGCTCGGCGTGCCGGGCGAGCCGGGTCCCGACGACGACGCGTGGATCATCTTCACGTCCGGTTCCACCGGCAAGCCCAAGGGCGTCGCCGTGACGCACCGCAGCGCGGCCGCGTTCGTCGACGCCGAGGCGCGGCTGTTCCTGCGGGACGAGCCGATCGGGCCCGAGGACCGGGTGCTGGCGGGTCTCTCCGTCGCGTTCGACGCCTCCTGCGAGGAGATGTGGCTCGCGTGGCGGCACGGCGCCTGCCTGGTGCCCGCGCCGCGCTCGCTGGTGCGCACCGGCATGGACCTGGGTCCGTGGCTGGTCGAGCAGGAGATCACCGTCGTGTCGACGGTGCCGACGCTGGCCGCGCTGTGGCCGGTCGAGGCGCTCGACGACGTGCGGCTGCTGATCTTCGGCGGCGAGGCCTGCCCGCCCGAGCTGGCCGAACGCCTCGCCGTGCCCGGCCGCGAGGTCTGGAACACCTACGGGCCGACGGAGGCGACGGTCGTCGCCTGCGCCGCGCGGATGACCGGCGAGGGTCCCGTGCGCATCGGCCTGCCGCTGGACGGCTGGGACCTCGTCGTGGTCGACCCGCACGGCGAGGTCGTGCCGATGGGTGAACCGGGCGAACTGGTCATCGGCGGCGTCGGCCTGGCGCGCTACCTCGACGCCGAGAAGGACGCCCAGAAGTACGCGCCGCTGCCCTCGATGGGCTGGGACCGCGCGTACCGCAGCGGTGACGTGGTCCGCGCCGAACCGGAGGGGCTCGTCTTCCTCGGCCGCGCGGACGAGCAGATCAAGCTCGGTGGCCGCCGCATCGAGCTGGGCGAGGTCGACGCGGCCCTGCTCGCGCTCGACGGCGTGGCCGGTGCCGCCGCCGCCGTGCGCACGACGCGGGGCGGCAACCAGATCCTCGTCGGCTACGTGGTGACCGACGGCGAGTTCGACCAGGCCGCGGCTGTGGAGCAGCTGCGGGCCGAGCTGCCCGCCGCGCTCGTCCCGCTGATCGCCGTGGTCGGGACGCTGCCGACGCGCACGTCCGGCAAGGTCGACCGCGCCGCGCTGCCGTGGCCGCTCGAGTCGCTCGACACCGCCGGCGCGGTGTTCTCGGGTCTCGAAGGCTGGCTGGCCGAGCAGTGGGCGGCCGTGCTGGGCTCCGGCCCGGCCTCCGAGGACGCGGACTTCTTCGCGTCCGGCGGCAGCTCGCTGTCCGCGGCGCAGCTCGTCTCGATGATCCGCACCCGCTACCCGAGCACGTCGGTGTCGGACGTCTACCAGAACACGACGCTGCACGGGCTCGCGAAGCGCCTGGAGTCCTACGGCCAGGCGGCCGAGGTGCACGAGGTCGCGCCGACGCCGCGGTGGACCGGGGTCGTCCAGACGCTGCTGATGATCCCGCTGATGACCGTCGCCGGAGCGCGGTGGGCCGTGGCGCTGACGGCGCTGTCGAACGTCCTGGGCTGGACGTCGGTGTCGTGGTGGTGGATCGCCGCCGGGTTCGCGGTCTTCCTGAGCCCCGCCGGACGTCTCGCGATCTCCGCCGGCGGCGCGCGGTTGCTGCTGCGCGGCGTGAAGCCCGGCGAGTACCCGCGCGGCGGGTCCGTCCACCTGCGGCTGTGGACCTCCGAGGTGCTGGCGCAGGTGTCGCGCGCCACCGACCTCTCCGGCTCCTGGGTCACGCACTACGCGCGGGCGCTGGGCGCCAAGATCGCTCCCGGCGTCGACCTGCACTCGTTGCCGCCGGTCACGGGCATGCTGAAGGTCGGGCGCGGTGCCGCCGTCGAACCCGAGGTCGACCTGTCCGGCTGGTGGCTCGACGGCGACCGGCTGCGCATCGGGCGCATCCGGATCGGCGCGGGTGCGACCGTGGGGGCGCGCAGCACGCTGTTCCCCGGCGCGAAGATCGGCAAGCGGGCCGAGGTGGCGCCCGGTTCGGGCGTCGTCGGCTCCGTGCCCACCGGGCAGCGCTGGGCGGGCGTCCCGGCGATCCGCGAGGGCAAGGCGGCGCGGTCGTTCCCGTCCCGCCGCCCGGAGCGGTCGCGCCGGTGGAGCTTCATGTACGGCGTCTCGTCCGGCCTGATGGCCGCACTGCCGCTGCTGGCGGCGGCTCCGGCCCTGCTGTTCGTGCTGAGGCGGCCCGTGACGCTGACGTCGGCGCTGTGGGACGTCCCGGCCGCCGCGGCGATCTGGTTCGGCTCCTACGCGCTGCTGGTGCTCGTCGCGGTGCGGTTGCTCGGCATCGGCATGCGCGAGGGCCACTACCCCGTGCACAGCCGCGTCGCGTGGGCGGCGTGGACGACCGAGCGGCTGATGAACCACGCGCGCTCGGCCCTGTTCCCGCTGTACGCGTCGCTGTTCACGCCGGTGTGGCTGCGGCTGCTCGGCATGAAGGTCGGCCGCCGCGTCGAGGCGTCGACGGTGGTCGCGCTGCCGAAGATGACCCGGGTCGGCGACGGCGCGTTCCTGGCCGACGACACGATGGTCGCCTCCTACGAGCTCGGCGGCGGCTGGCTGCGCATCGCCACCGCACGCGTGGGCAAGCGGGCGTTCCTGGGCAACTCGGGCATGACCGCGCCCGGCCGGAACGTCCCCAAGGGCGGGCTCGTCGGGGTGCTGTCCGCGGCTCCGAAGCGGGCCAAGGCCGGGTCGTCGTACCTGGGCATGCCGCCGATGAAGCTGCCGCGGGCGGCCGAGGTGTCGGACCAGTCGCGCACGTTCGACCCGCCGAAGCACCTGATGTGGGCGCGGGCGCTGGTCGAGCTGTGCCGGTTCGTCCCGGTGGTGCTGAACGTCGCGCTGGTCGTGCTCGTGCTGTTCGCGCTGAAGGAGTTCGGCGTCTGGTGGTCCGGCGTCGTGCTGCTGGGCGCCGGCGTGGCCGCGTGCCTGGTGGCCGTGGCCGCCAAGTGGGTGCTCGTGGGCCGCTTCAAGACGCGCGAGTACCCGCTGTGGTCGGCGTTCGTGTGGCGCAACGAGCTGGCGGACACGTTCGTCGAGGTGCTCGCGGTGCCGTGGCTGATCGGGTTCGCCGGCGGCACGCCGGTCATGAACCTCTGGCTGCGCTCGCTGGGCGCGTCGGTGGGCCGCGGCGTGTGGTGCGAGTCGTACTGGCTGCCCGAGGCCGACCTGGTGGGGCTGGGTGCGGGAGCGACGGTGAACCGCGGCTGCGTCGTGCAGACGCACCTGTTCCACGACCGCATCCTGCGCATGGACCGCGTGGAGCTGGGCGCGGGATCCACCCTGGGCCCGCACGGCATCGTGCTGCCCGGCGCGTCGGTCGGCGCGAACACCACCATCGGACCCGCCTCGCTCGTCATGCGCGGAGAAGATGTACCGTCGGGCACCCGTTGGCTGGGCAACCCGATCTCCGCGTGGACATGAGCTTCTCCGTACACCACTACGCACTCGAGCTGGACTACAAGCCGCACTCCGCACGCCTGTCCGGGCGTGCGGTGCTGCAGGCTTCCTGCACGTCGCTGAGCTCGTTCTCGCTGTCCTTCGGCTCGTTGCGGGTCTCGAAGGTGCTCGTGAACGGCAGGCCGGCGCGGTACGCCCACGCGGGCGGCGTGCTGAACGTCCGCGCGGCCGTGCGCGGGTCGTTCTCGGTCGAGGTCCGGTACTCGGGCACGCCGGTGCCGATCTCGACGCCCGAGTGGGGCGACCTCGGCTGGGACCAGCTGACGGACGGCTCGATCGTGGCGTCGCAGCCGATCGGGGCGCCGTCGTGGTTCCCGTGCCTGGACGAGCCCTCCTCGAAGGCCTCCTACCACCTGGAGGTCACCGCGCCCTCGCCGTACACCGTGGTGTGCAACGGGGTCCTGGTGGACGGCAAGGTCTCCGGCAGCACGACGCGGTGGACCTACTCGATGGCCTCACCGATGGCGACGTACCTCGCGACCGTCCAAATCGGACAGTACGTTGAAGCGCTGCCGGGCGTCTGGGCGCCGTCGAGGCTGAAGCGGCTGGTGGCGCACGACTTCGGCCGGCAGGACCAGATGGTCGAGCTGTTCTCGTCGCTCTTCGGGCCGTACCCGTTCCCGCGGTACTCGGTAGTGGTGACGGACGACGCGCTGGACGTCCCGGTCGAGGCGCAGGGGTTGTCGACGTTCGGCGCGAACCACGTGGACGGCCGCCGCGGTTCGGAACGGCTGGTGGCGCACGAGCTGGCACACCAGTGGTTCGGCAACTCGGTGGGCATCGCCGCGTGGGAGCACATCTGGCTCAACGAGGGCTTCGCCAGCTACTCGGAGTGGCTGTGGTCCGAGGCTTCGGGCGGCCGGTCCGCGGACGCGTGCGCGGCCGGGGCGCGGGACCTCCTTCGGCGGCTGCCCCAGGACGTCGTGATCGGACGGCCCGGCCGGGCCGAGTGGTTCGACGACAGGGTCTACAAGCGCGGAGCGCTGACGTTGCACGCGCTGCGCCGCGAGATGGGCGACGACTCGTTCTTCGCGCTGCTGCGGGAGTGGTGCGCGCGCAACCGGCACGGCGTGGTGACGACCGAGGACTTCCTCGCCCTCGCCGGGCACCGGGACCTGCTGACCCGCTGGCTGTTCGAGACCGAGCTGCCCCGCTAGGCGGTCCACTTCCACACCAGCGGCGGACGGCCTCCCTTGGGCAGCGCCGCGGCGTGCTCGCTGGTGCGTTCGAGGCCCGGCACGCGGTCCATCGTGCGCCCCAGGTTGGCCGGGTACGGCCTGTCCCCGGTCAGCGACTCCGTCACGTCGAGCGCCTGCGCCGTCGTGAACTCCCGCCCGAGCAGGCCCGCGGTGAACGGCACGTCGCGCCACAGCTTGTCCGCGAGCAACGGCCGGCAGTCGGCGACGATCCGGTCGTGGTCGAAGGCCAGCGGCGGCACCTCGCCCAGGCGGCTCCAGACGGCCACGTCGCCGCTCGGGCGGGTCACCGTGGCCCACAGCGCGATCGACAGCGTCGGGCCGCGCGGGTCGCGCGACGGCTCGTCGAACGTGGCCAGCTGACCGGTCGCCGTCACGGACTCCTCGGCGAGACCGAGCTTGCCGGTGACCGCCCTGGTGGTCGCGTCGCGCAGGCGCTCCCCCTTGCCCAGCAGGACACCGGGAAGAGCCAGCTCGCCGGCGAACGGCTCCTGGGCGCGCGGTGCCACCCCCACGAGCACCGCGCGCGCCTCCGGGTCAAACCGGAGCACGATCACGTCCACCGACACCAACGTCGACTCGATCATGTCGTGGATTCTCCCGCACCGCGTAGTCCGCCCTGGACGGGCCCGCCCCGGTCACCAGCACCTCGACGCCGAGCAGTTCTCGCAGGTACGCCAGCGGATCCGGCATCTCCTCCAGCACCGGACCGGAGGCGACCTCCAGGCCGCGGGCGTCCAGGTGCGTCACGGCCAGGCCGTCGATCCCGCCGCAGCACCGCACCGAGTAGCGCAGCAGATCGGCGTCCAGGTGGCCCGCCCGCCACGCGCCCTGGAACTCCCCCGTGCCGTTGTGCGCCTCCGGGAACCGCTCGAGCACGGCGGGGTCCTCCGTCGGCAGCGGGCCCGCGCCGTGCCGCGTCTGGTACGTCCTGGTCACGCCGATCACGCGGGCGGGACGGCCGTCGAGCAGCTCCCGCGCGTTGCGGGGCGTGACCGTGGACCACGTCGTGTGCGGGTGGAAGCCGTACGTCTCGTCGAGCAGGACGCCCTGGGCCCCCTCGAAGACGAGCCGTCCGGCGTCGGCGAGCCGCCCGGCCTCGTCCCCCGTCGTGATCCGGACGGCGTCCGCGAACGAGGTGTAGAGATCGACCAGCTCGTCCACGCGGCCGACGTCGCCGGTCAGCGGCTCGTAGAACCGGGCGAGCAGGTCGAGCTTGCGCCGCAGCGCCCTCGGGTCCAGGCAGTCGCCGACCCTCGGTGCGGGGCCGGGGTCGCCGAGCACCCGCTGCTCCTCGACCACCTCGCCCCGCACCGCCCCCCGGTCGCCGAGGAGCCCGTACCAGACGGTCTCCCCGATCCCCTTGCCGCACGACCCGTGCCGGTCGGCGCCCCTGGCGATCTCCCGCGCCCTGTTCGCGGCCACGTGGAACGGGGTCGTGAGCAGGGCGCCGGCGTCGATCGACACCAGCGACAACGGGTCGGCGACGCCGATCGCCTCCAGCTCGCGCGACTCGGTCGCGAGGGCGATCGGCTCGACGAGCACGTGGCGCGAGAGCCAGGTCGGCACGCCCGCGAGCGTGCCGGACCCGAACTGGCTGAACGTGTGGTGCCGGCCGTCGGCCACCACGTTGTGCGCGGCCTGCGCTCCCCCGTTGAACCGCACCACCGCCGACACCGGCCCGTCCGCGCACAGCGCGTCGACCACGGCTCCCTTGCCCTCGTCGCCGAACCCCAGTCCGACGACGATGACGTGCTCGTCGTGCCTCATGTCAGCTCAGCCTCACGTCGTCGGGGCCGTCGATGCCGAGCGGCGTGGCCGACGCGGTGAGCGAGCGCGCGCCGACCGTGGCCAGCGCCTTGCCGACGGCCTCGCTCTCGGCGGCCGAGCCGATCTCGGCGAGGTCGGCCAGGGCCTGGCCGAGGTCCACGACGCTCTCCTCGACGCCGATCGTGGCGGCGATCAGCTCGCACACCGCGCCGGGGTCGTCGAGCTTGAGGAAGTTCTGCCCGAGGATCGACCGCCAGTGCTCGCCGATGCTGTCGTCGTGGAAGTACGACGACTGGTTGGGCAGGATGAAGTAGACGTGCCACCTGCGGGCGAGCTCGCGGTACACCGACACCGGGTCGATGTCCTGGTTCACCTCGTCGCCGATGACCCTGCGGATGTGCCTGGCCTCCAGCCGCGGCTTGTTCAGCTCGTCGCCGATGATGAACAGGTAGCCCTTGCGGCCGCGCTTCTGCCAGGCGTCGGTGACGACGTGCCGCGCGATGAAGTACGCGGCCAGCTCGTACGACTCGCTCTTCTGCCCGCCGCCGCCGCCCTCGAGGAAGATGTCCCGCAGCTGCTCGTCCATGCGGTTGTCCGACTCGAACTGCCCGACCTGCAGCGGCACGCGGTCGCTGTCGGCGTCACCGATGCCGCCGAACATCAGCTGCGGGTCGGCCAGATATCCCTTGCGCTGCAACAGGCCGTGCAGCTTGCCGAGTTTGCCCTGCATGATCCGCGGCACCGCGCCCATCGACCCGGTCACGTCGAACAGCACCGCGATCGGTGTCGAGTCGGCGTGGTCGGGCGAGTCGCGGCACTCGCGGAAGCCGACGCCCAGCGGGTCGAGCGACGGCGCGGCCTTCCAGCTCGCGGCGGGCGTCGCCCTCAGCGAGGCGGTGTAGCCGAAGTCGGCGATCCCCTTGGCCGCGCGGAAGGTCTTCGCCGCGGCGTAGGCGTTGTCGTCCCACCTGCCGTGTCCCATGGTCATTCTCCTGTCTGGGGGAGGGCGAACGGGCGGAAGCGCCGTGCGCCGTAGAGGTCTTCGAGGAGGTCGTCGTATTCCCGGATCAGGTCGACGGCGTCGGGCCGCCGCTCCGGGCGTTCCTGCAGGCAGCCGCGAGCGAAGGCGCGCTGCCGGTGTTCGTTGTCCGCCAACAGGTCGAGCATCATCCTGTGTGCCATGTGGACGTCCGTCGCGGCGGTGACCGGCTGCTGCGCGACGACTTCCGGTGGGTAGGTGATGGTGCCGCTGGTCGCGAGGAGCCGTTGTCCTTCCTCGACGGCGAACGACCAGCCGGCCAGCACGATCCCGTGCTGCTCCGGGTGCACCATGACGTTCTCGGCGGTGACGGCCCCGTGCACCAGTCCGCTCTGATGTGCGCCGGCCAGCGCCTTGAGCAGCCTGCGGTGCATCCACGCCCAGTCGCGGCCGTCGAGGCCGGACGGGTAGGCGCGCCGGACGTCCGCGAGCGTCACGAAGCCGTCCAGCAGCGGGTCGAGCACCGTGAAGGCGCGCGACCCCTTCGCGACGTCACCCGAGGTGTCGAGCAGCCGCGGGTAGAACGGGCGCAGCCACGGGTTGTGGTCCGTGAAGGACTCCAGCGTCCGCAGCGCGTGCCATTCCGCGTGCAGCAACGGGTTGAGGGCCGGGTTGCGCACCACCTTGACCACGTGCGGACCGTCCGCTTCGTACAGGTTGGCGATGCTGCCGACCGCGAACGGCTCCCCGACGCGGTAGACGGCGGTCTTGGTCCTCAGCTCGACGACCGCGCCGTGCGACCACTCGTGGTGCAGGCGGGTCAGCTCGGCGGACGCCGCGTGCGCCCTCGTGTCGTGCGGCCCGACCACGTCGGGGTGCAGCACCGAGGCCAGCGCGCGGTACCGGCGCCGTACCTGCTTGCGCAGGCCGGAGTCGGTGGTGCGCGGCCCGAAGAGCGCTTCGGGGGACGTGGCGCGTTCCACCAGTTCCAGGGCCTCGGCTGTCGTGAACATGGTTTGAGTCTATGTAACTCAAACCCGGTTGGCAACGGGGTTCTCCGTGACCCGGCTCATGGTGTCCCCGTCGCGAGACGCCGGGTATCCCGTCCCGATACCGGAAGGAGGAAACGTGCTGTTCGTCGTCATGGGCTTTTCCGTGGCTTTCGCCCTGCTCGTGGTGGAGGTGGTCCACCGGCTGGTGCGCCGCTTCACCCACAGCGGGAAGATGTACCGGCCAGGCCAGTTGTTCGGAGCGCTGCTGGCCGCTCAGATAAGCCTGAGCGCCTACCCGGTCGACGTGCCGATCACCCTGCACGCCCTGGGCATCGCGCTGATCCTGGCCGGGGCGTGGCTGCTGGCGGCGCTGATCAGCACGCTCGTCGACATCTCGCTGTCCCGCATCCGCACGGACGTCACGGACAACCGGCACGCCCGGCGCGTGCACACCCAGGTCATGCTGGTGCGGCGGCTGGTCCTGGTGGTCATCGGCGTGCTCGCCGTGGGCGCCATCCTGATGACGTTCCCCGGCGCGCGGGCGGTCGGGTCGACCGTGCTGGCATCCGCGGCGGTCATCGGCGCGGTGGCGGCGTTCTCCGCACAATCGTTGCTGGGCAACCTGATCTCGGGCCTGCAGATCGCGTTCAGCGACGCCGTGCGGCTCGACGACGTCGTGGTGGTCGAGGGCGAGTGGGGCCGGGTCGAGGACATCACGCTGACGTACGTGGTGCTGCACCTCTGGGACGACCGCCGGCTGGTGCTGCCCACCTCGTACTTCCTCAAGACCCCGTTCGAGAACTGGACGCGCACGCAGTCGGCGCTGCTCGGCACCGTGGAGCTCGATCTGGACTGGACGGTGCCGGTCGAGGCGATGCGGCAGGAGATGCGGTCCATGCTGGAGGGCAGCGACCTCTGGGACGGGCGGGTGTCCGTCCTGCAGGTCACGCAGGCCACCAACGGGTTCGTGCGGGTGCGTGCGCTCGTGAGCGCGTCCGACGCCGGAAAGCTGTGGGACCTGCGCTGCCTCACCAGGGAGCACCTCGTGGACTGGGTCCACCGCCGGCACAACGGCGCACTGCCGCAGGTCAGGACGCGGACGGTCACCGGCGTCAACAGGGCACAACCCGCCTCGGACCAGCACACGGACGCGCGCGTGTTCGGCGAGAGCGCGGACGGCGCACTACGGGAGCAAGCGTTTGCGGGTCCCCGGCAGTAGGACCGCCCGAAAATCCGGTGCAACCGCCCGCGACGGGCGTTCCGTCCTCCGAGCATGAGAAGACCGCTCGCCGTCGCGTTTTGCGCGCTGGCTCTCGGCAGCTGTGGTACGAACGGGTCCCTCGCGCCGACTGTGTCGTCCTCGGAGGTGCCTGTCGTGTCATCGGCCAAACCGGACAAGAACCGGATCGAGCAGGCGAAGCGCGACGGCCACCTCACAGTGCCACTGATGATCTCCGTGCAGCCGGGACGCGACGAGGAGGTCGAGCAGGCACTGACGGAGCTGGGCGCGACCGTCGAGTCGCGCGATCCCAGGATCGGCTACCTGCGCGCCGAAATGCCCGTGGACAAGGTGGAAGACGCGTACCTGGTCGCCGGCGTGTCCAAGGTGGACGTGGACGAGCCGCTCGGGAACAGGCTGCCCGAACCGTAGAAAGCCCCAGGACCTCGTGGATCCTGGGGCTTTCTACGTACTACCGGACTGCTAGCTGACTGCCTGGATGATCACGGCACCGCGACCGACGACGTTCTCGTCCGCCGTGCGCACCTCGAGCTCACCGCGCAGCACGCGGCCGGCACCGGGCTGGCCCAGCGGCGTGATGACGCCCGTGACGTTCCACGACGCACCGGCGGCGCGTTCGGCGTTGGTGTCGCTCACGGTCAGCGTGCCGAGAGCGGCCGAGGTGTAGACGTCGAAGTAGTCGTACGCCGTGGTGCCCGCGGGCACCGCGTAGCCGTCGACCTGGACGCGCCACAGACCCGCGGCCGGGTTGCTCAGCGTCACCGACTCCTCGGAGTCCGCGTCAGCCGACTGACCGGCGACGACGCACGTGCCGCTGGTGCAGTTCAGCAGGAACAGGTCGAGGTCGGCGCCCTGGTCGGCGGTGTTGCCGATCGTGGCGGTGAGGCTCGACGAGCCCGGCGCGACCTGGATGTCGAAGAACTTGGTCTCCAGGTTCGCGATGGTCGGGCGGTCCTGCTTCGCGCTGCCGACCGCACCCGCCGCGAGCCGGCCGTTGAAGACGGCCTGCGTGTTCGTGACGGTGTAGCTGCGCTCGACCGGGGTGCCGAGGGCCGCGGACGGGATGACGTCCGGGTTCGGGCTGACCGACGTGCCGAGCACGGACGCGGTCACCGAGTACGGCGCCACGTCGGCGTCGGAGGTGCGGCGCGCCTCGACCACGATCTCCCACACACCGGCCATCGGGTTGGCCACCGTGCGGCTGGTGGGGGTGCCACCGGCACATCCGGCGCCCGCGTCCGGGTTGTAGCAGTTGGTCGAGCTGGTCACGTCCAGCGGCACACCCTGCGGGGTGAAGCGCAGGAAGCGCACCTGGCCCTTGCCGGCCTCGGCGCCACCGGCGGCCATGTCGACCTTCAGCGCGCTCGTGCCCGCGGGCACGTTCACGAAGAGGCTGGTCGACTGGTTGCGCGCGATCGTGCCCGTCTTGGTGACCGAGAACTTGTTGGCGGCGTTGAAGTTCTCCGCCGCGAAGACCGCGTTCAGCGTCTGCACGTCGACGCCGGGGGTCTCCGGGTTGTCGAGCTGCAGCACGGCGCTGTGCACGCCCGCCGTCTTGGCCTTGACCTTGACCGGGAACAGCACCGGCGTGTTCAGCGGCAGGCGGACCTTCTTCGCCGCCGTGAACGTGCCGTCGTTGCCCTTCCACGACACGTTGTACGTCTCGTCGTCGTGGCCCGTGGTGCGGGTCAGGGTGTAGGTGCGGGTGTACTCCTGGCCCGCGGTCACGCCCTCGCGGTCGTGGATGCCGACACCGACGCCCGGGGTGGCCAGCAGGCCGCTGAGGACGGTGTTGACCGGGACGGCCGTGGTGACCTTGTCCGGCGTGGAGTGCTTGTCCAGCAGCGACCACGCGGCGTTGGTGTTGAACAGGCCGGCACCCTGCTCGTAGGCACCGAGGGTGCTCACGAAGCTCGCGCTGCGCTGGATCGCGTAGCGCAGCTCGGCGCTGGTCGGGCGCTGGCCGTTGTGCGTGGCCTTGTAGGCGCTCACGAGGAGAGCCGCGGCACCGGTCGCCTGCGGGGCGGCCATCGAGGTGCCGTTGAACTGCGAGTAGCCGGCCGGGAGGGCGTAGGTGCCCGCCACGGGGCCACCCGGCTGCCAGCGCGGCGTGGTGGAGATCGCCGAGCCGGGCGCGACGATGTTCGGCTTGAAGCCGCCGTCCTCGGCCGGGCCGCGCGACGAGAAGCCGTGCAGGTTCTGCTTCTGCGCGGTCTTCGAGCCGTAGTTGGAGAGCCAGGTCTCCTTGGTGATGTACGAGCCGACGCTCACCGCGTTCGTGGCGACCGACGGGTCACCGACGGTGTTGGCGCCCGCACCCGAGTTGCCCGCCGAGATGAACAGCTGGACGTTGTACTCGTCGATGGTGCGGTTGTAGAGCTCGGCGCGCGCGTTGTTGCCGTCGTTGAGCGCCGGGAGGCCACCGATGGAGATGTTCACGACGTCGGCGCCGTTGCGCGCGGCGTAGAGGACACCGTCGATGAGGCCGGAGCTGGTGCAGGACGGCGTGGAGAGGCAGGCCTTGATGGCGATCAGCTTCGCGCCGGGCGCGGCACCGGCCATTTTGCCGTCGAACATCTTGTGCGCGGCGGTGATGCCGGCGACGTGGGTGCCGTGCGCGGCGCCCGAGATGCCCAGGTTGACGTACGGGGTGCCCGCGTTGTCGTAGACCGAGCGGTCGGTCTGCACGACGAACGCGACGCGGTCGACGACGGGGGTCGCGGGGTTGTCGGTGCCGAAGAAGCCGACGTCCTGCTTGACCTTGTAGTCGATCATGCGCTTGTTGTTGGTGAAGTTGCCGTCGCCGTCGGTGTCGACGAAGACTTCCTTCGTCGTGATGTCCTGGATGACACCGAAGGAGTCGACGCGGTCACCGTCGCGGTTGATGTCGCCGCCGGTCTCGCTGTTCGCGAGGTTCAGGTCGCCCGCGGTCTCGCGGAAGAGGCCGAACGAGTAGGGGCCGCCGGTGGCGGGCGCGGTCCACTCGCGGCCGCCGTTGGTGAACTTGCCGGTGACGCCGGTCTTGGTCATCGAGACCCAGGTGCCGTCGCCGGAGTTCGTGGCGTTCGCGTTGTACCAGTCGATGATCTTGCGCTCACCGGTGCTGGTGGTCTGCAGGGCCGGGGTGTCGAGGTCGATGCCGGAGTCGATCACGGCGATCGTGGTGCCGCGGCCGTCCCACTTCGGGTGCGCGGTGGCGAACTGCGCCGCCTGCGTGTCCTGCGTCGGCATGTACGGGTTCGTGCGCGGGGTCTTCGCGTCCGGCGCCTTCTGCGGGGCCGGCTGCTCCACGCCCTGCGGACGCGGGTCGTCGAGCGCGATGAGCCCGTCGACGTCCACGGTGCTGACCGAGGCCAGCTTGGCGGCCTTCTCCGCGTTGTCGCGCGGGATGGTCACCTTGACGTAGTCGACGTCCTTCTCGGTCTTCTGGACCGTGGCGCCGAGCGCCACGAGCTCGGCGACGGCGGCGTCGGTCTTGCCGTCCTCGGCGGCGACCAGCAGGTCGACGGTCGGCTTGCCCTCGCGGGCGGCCTGGTCGACGAGCTCGCGGTCCTTCTTGTCCAGCTGCTTGTCAGCGGCCGGCTGCTCCTGAGGAGCGTTCTGCGCGATGGCAGGGGTGGCGGCGAAGCCGAACCCGGCAGTGCCCAACACCGCGGTCAGCAAGACCGTTCCGGTGCGGCGTCTCCAGTTCTTCACGGCGCATGTGCCCTTCGTGGGGTAAAGAGTGCTCCGAAGCACATCTCTTCACCTGACGAGGGGCAATCGTCTGCCCGGAGCATTCTTCATATCCACATTGGACTGTTCAGCGGCTTGTCCGAGCAGCGTTTCAGTGCTGCGCGTTTCTTTGTCGCCGTGGAACGAGCAGATGCCCTCCAGTCAAGGGCTGATGGAGGGGAATGTCAAGCCTGTGTCAACGGTGAACGGTGTTGCCGTGTAACAGGATCCCGTCACCGGACGATGCTCCGACCACCATTTCCGCGCAATAGCGAACGCAATCGTGAACGCACCCTCGCACCGAGGCCGAGGCCCGCCGCGACCGCTTTCGGCCGCGCCCCGCACCTCGGGCAGTCGGCACGATGTGCTTTCAGGGCCTGCTGGAGTTCCGTCACGTGCCGCCGCGTGCGTTCGGGCACCACGTCCTTTTTGATCGACAGCAGGCTCAGCTCGGTGAGCACCTCTTTGCCGCGGTCGTGCCGGACGACCGGGGCGACGGTGTGGAAGAAGATCAGGTTCCGGCGCCGGGAGGACTCCACGGCCCGCACGTCGCACCACTCGACCGTCGTCTGCCGGTCGAGGCTGTTCGACGTGATGCCCTGCGGCGTGAGCTTCGTGCCCATGCCGAAGCTGCGCCACGCCACCGTGCCGCCCATCAGGCACCACAGGCCGCCGAAGACGTAGCCGTACCACGGGCCGCCCGCCATCGCGATCGGTCCGCCGGCGGCCACGGCGGCGCCGAGACCGAACAGAACCCATCTCCACCTGGTGTGCATTTCCCCGTCCTGTTCACCCGGTTCCGGGCGTCACGCTCCTCCAACGCCCGAGACGTCCCGCCCGTTGAGCGTTCCGCAGGACTGGAGGCTGATCAGGCGCTACCTTGCGCCCATGGACCTGAAGCCGGTCGCCGACGAGCTCTACGGGCTGCCCCCGAAGGAGTTCACCGCGGCCCGCAACGCCGCGGCCAAGCAGACCGACGACAAGGACCTCGCGAAGGCCATCGCCGACCTGCGCAAGCCGACCGTGAGCGCCTGGGCGGTGAACCGGCTGGTGCGCGACGCCCCCGAGGGCCTGGAGGAGGCGCTGGGGCTCTCCACGGCGCAGCTGACCATGCGGGAGCTGGGCCGCAAGCGCAAGGAGCTCGTGGAGGCCCTGGTCTACCGCACCCTGGAGCTCACCGGCCCGCTCGCGGACGACGCCGTCACGCAGGTGCGCAACACGCTGACGGCCGCGATGGCCGACCCGGAGTCCGCCGAGCAGGTGCGGGCGGGGCACCTCACGAAGCCGCTGGAGTACTCGGGCTTCGGGTTCACCCTCCCCGTCCCCGAGCCGCCGTCGGTCGACGGCGAGGACGCGCTGGCCCGCAAGCGGCGCGAGCGGCAGGAGAAGAAGCGGGCCGAGGCGCAGCAGGCGCTGGACGAGGCCGAGCAGGCCCTCGGGGAGGCCCAGGCCGACCAGCTGGCGGCACAGCGGGCGTTCGACCGCGCGGCGGAACGGCTGGAGGACGCCAAGCGGATCACCGCGGCCGCCGAGAAGGCCCGCAAATCCGCGGAGCGCAAGCTCACCGACCTGAGCTAGAGCGGTCGAGCGACCCCCACTCCTCGGAGTGCTGGGCGTTGACCAACTCCTCGCACTCGAGCAGTGCCTCGTCGGCGACCCACGCCAGGGGGTCGAGGCAGCGGACCAGCGGCTCGTTGTCGGGCCCCCTGCCCACCTCGTCGCCCCGCAGGACCCAGGCGCGCACGTCGGGCCCGCGCAGGTCGCGCAGGTGCCGGTAGTCGAACAGGCGGCGTGCCACCCACAGCTCGAGGGAGCGGTCGGCCCACCACGGCTCGATCCGCAGCGGGCTCGCCGAGAGGCCGGGCAGTTCCACGCCGGTCAGCGAGTCGCGCGACGTCGAGGCGGCGTCCGCGTCCGGGCCCTTCGACCACCGCACGTAGACGTCGTCTCCCACGTAGCCGACCAGCTCGGCGATGCTCGTGATCGTCGGGAGTTCATCTGTCACGCCCAGTGACCTACCCGGCCGAACCTGAAGGAAACCTGAAGGAATTGAGCCTGGTCACAGTGAAAGCCGACCGGAACACAGCAGACCGGTTGTACGTTCAACAAGTGGTTGGCCGCCGGCGCTCGAGCTGCGCGCCGGGGCGATCCGACACCCCCAGGTCGGAAGTGCCCTTCCGCAGGCGCGCGTGCTCGCGCCGCGGTCAACCCGCCGTCGACCGGCACTCCGGAAACCCCCCTCACCGGTAGTGGCGGTCGGCGGCACCCCTCCCGACCGGCCGGGCCTTCCGAGGTCGTATCGGCCGTGCCGCTCGCAGAACGCCCTGAGGTGGTCCGGGTCGAGCCCCTTCGCCCGCCCCACCTCGAGGGCAGGCCGGACTCGCCGGTGGTGACGGAGCCGGGTGCCGCGAAACGGGTGGTCTTGGGCTGAAGCCCACCTCGGAACGACGTCGAGCACTCCCCAGAAAGTGAAATTGACTCAGGTCTCGTGCGTGACCAGCGGCCGATCTAGACTCGCCCGATGGCACATGACGCGGATGTCATCGTCGTCGGCGCGGGCCTCGCAGGTCTCGTCGCGACCGCAGAGCTCGCGGACGCGGGCCGCAAGGTCATCCTCCTCGACCAGGAGCCGGAAGCGTCGCTCGGCGGCCAGGCGTGGTGGTCGTTCGGCGGGTTGTTCATGGTGGACACCCCCGAGCAGCGCAGGCTGCGGGTCAAGGACTCGCACGACCTGGCGTTGCAGGACTGGATGGGCTCGGCGGCGTTCGACCGGGACGAGGACCACTGGCCACGGCTGTGGGCGCAGGCCTATGTGGACTTCGCCGCCGGGGAGAAGCGCTCCTGGCTGCACGACATGGGCGTCCGCTGGTTCCCCTTCGTGCAGTGGGCCGAGCGCGGCGGCTACCTGGCCGACGGGCACGGCAACTCGGTGCCGCGCTTCCACGTCACGTGGGGCACGGGGCCCGGCATCGTCGAGCCGTTCGAGCGGCGGGTGCGGGAGGGTGTCGCGAAGGGGCTCGTCACGCTCAGGTTCCGCCACAAGGTCACGAGCCTCAACGTCACCGACGGCGTGTGCGACGGCGTGTCCGGTGACGTGCTGGAGCCGTCGTCGAACGGCAGGGCCGAACCGAGCTCGCGCACGGTGGCCGGCGAGTTCTCGCTCAGCGCGCAGGCCGTGGTCGTCACGTCCGGCGGCATCGGCGGCAACCACGACCTGGTGCGCAGGAACTGGCCGGAGCGGATGGGCACGCCGCCGAAGTTCATGCTCGCGGGCGTGCCGGACTTCGTCGACGGCTCGATGATGGAGATCACCCAGAAGGCCGGCGGCGCGATCATCAACGCCGACCGCATGTGGCACTACCCCGAGGGCATCGCGAACTACGCGCCGGTCTGGTCGCGGCACGGCATCCGCATCCTGCCCGGCCCGTCGCCGCTGTGGCTCGACGCCGACGGCAGGCGCCTGCCGATCCCGCTGTTCCCCGGCTTCGACGCGCTGGGTGCGTTGCAGCACATCACCACCCACGGCCACGAGCACTCGTGGTTCGTGCTGAACAAGAAGATCATCGGCAAGGAGTTCGCGCTGTCGGGCTCCGAGCAGAACCCGGACCTGACCGGCAAGGACACGAGGGCGGTCCTCAAGCGCGCGCTGCCGGGCGCGGTCGCGCCGGTCGAGGCGTTCGCGCGGAGGTCCGAGGAGTTCATCCAGGCGCGCACGGTCGCGGACCTCGCCCGCGGCATGAACGCCCTCACCGGCGACGGCAGGATCGACGCCGCCGAGCTCGAGAAGACGATCGTCGAGCGCGACCGCCAGGTCACCGCGGGGCTGAGCAAGGACATGCAGGTCAACGCGATCCGCTCGGCGCGGCAGTTCCTCACGGACAAGCTGATCCGGGTCGTCGAGCCGCACCGGCTGCTCGACCCGAAGGCCGGTCCGCTGATCGCCGTGCGGCTCTCGGTGATCACCCGCAAGACGCTGGGCGGCCTGCACACCGACCTGTCGTCGCGGGTGCTCGACACCTCCGGCCAGGTGCTGCCGGGGCTCTACGCCGCCGGGGAGGCCGCGGGGTTCGGCGGTGGTGGCGTGCACGGCTACCGGGCGCTGGAGGGCACGTTCCTCGGCGGCTGCCTGTTCTCCGGACGTGTCGCGGGCCGCTCGGCGGCGGAGGCCGTCAAGTAGTTCTCGCGTGGTGGACGCGGGTTGACCGTCCCCTGCCCTGCGGCTGTGCCGGGAGCATGACGCAGATCGGTGTTCTGGTCGGCAACCCGCGGCCCGCCTCACGCACGCTGCAGGCGGCCCTGGCGCTGCGCGAGGCGCTCGCCGCGACGCTGGGCGTGCCCGTCGAAGGGCCCGTCGAGGCGGCGGAACTGGCTCCCGCCGTGTCACCGAACCGGACACGATCAAGGCCGCGCTGCAGGCGCTCGGGCAGGCCGACGTCCTCGTGGTCGCCACGCCCACGTACAAGGCCGCCTACACCGGCCTGCTGAAGGCCGTGCTGGACCAGGCACCGCCGGGCTGGCTGAAGGGCAAGCTCGTCGTCCCGCTGCAGATCGCCGCGGCCGACAGGCACGCGCTGGCCGTCGAGGTCCACCTGCGGCCCGTGCTCGCCGAACTGGGCGCCGTCGTGCCGCGGGCGTTGTTCCTCAACGAGGCCGCGCTTCCCGCCGCCCCCGCCGACTTCGACCTCGACGCGCTGAAGGTGCTGCGGTGGAGGAGCAACTGCGCAACGCCCTGAAGCACCACGCCCAGGCCGTCACGATCGTCACGGCCAGCGACCAGGAGGGCCCCGTCGGCACCACGGTGTCCTCGTTCACCTCGGTCTCGTTCGAACCGCCGCTGGTCGTCGTGTGGATCGGCGAGGGCGCGTCGGTGTGGCCGGTGCTGCGGACGGCGCCGCTGTTCGCCGTGCACCTGCTGGACGTCACGCAGACCGCGCTCGCGGACCTGTTCGCCACCAGGGGTGCCGACCGGTTCGGCCCCGGCACGCGGTGGAGGGCGGACGAGGACGACGTGCCGTCGCTGCTGGACGCGCCGGTCCGCCTGCGGTGCAGGACCTCGCGGCGGATCGTGGTCGGCGACCACGTGGCGCTGGTCGGCGAACCGCTGGACATCACGCACTCCGGCAGCGCGACGCCCCTGGTGCGGTACCAGGGGCGCTACACCTCAGTCGCCCAACGTCCGCAGGACCTCGCGCGCCAGCACGTCGTTCTGCCGGAAGGCCGGGGCGTTCGTGCCGGGCCGCGCGAACGCCGCGAACGCCTTCCCGGTCGTGCAGGGCCCCACGGCGAACCGGACGGGGTCCTCCGCGCCCCGCTCGTCGACCAGGCGTCCCACCGGCGACACCCGCACGAGCCCGGCGGCGTCCTCGGAGACGTCGCCGACCGCGCGCAACGACCGCAGCACCGGATCCGCCGTGCGGGACAACGAGTGCGTGGGCAGCCGCGCCTCGATCAACCCGTTGGCGCGCACCACGTCCGGTGTCGTCGCGCTGCCGGCCGCGAAGGCGCCCTCCACGGCCTCGACCCACATGTCGGCGCCGAGGAACCGCACGATCCCCGCGCGCGACAACGCCAGCAGCTCCTCCAGCCGGTCCGGCGGCGGACCGGAGGCGAGGTAGCTGAAGTAGCCGTGCCACCACCCGTCGAACGGCATGAGCCCCGCCAGCTGGCCGTAGACCGACAGCAGCGCCAGGAACGCCCCGAGATCGGCGCTGTAGCGGGGATCCGACCGCCGTGCGACGTCCGCCTCGACGTAGGAGCGCAGGTGCTCCTGGAACTCCTCCGCCGTCGCGAACGTCACGCCGGCGAGCGGCCGGTCGAGCCGTTCGAAGTCGATGCGGTCGGCGGGATCGGGCACGGCGAGCGCCTCGAGCTCGCGCATCTCCTCGCTGTACCAGGGCAGGGCGCTGAACGAGGCGGCGAACTCGGCGAACGGCATGCCCACCAGGCCGGGGTGGCCGGTGAACAGCTCGTGGTAGTGGCCCCAGGCGATCTCCTTGGCCATCAACGGCCACACGTCGTCCCGGAAGTCGAGATCCCGGTCTTTCAAGGCGTCCGCGACGAAGAAGTGCGGCAGCGACGGACGTGTCCCCTGCAACCGGTAGCCGGTCTTCGAGTGGTACGGCACACCTCGCCGCGACCCCACGTACAGGGTCGGTTCCGCACCTGAGGGCAGGTAGGTGAGCCGGCCCTCGGACCGCACGTACCGGCCGCCGCGGCCCTCGGTCAGCAGCACCACGAGGTCGATGAACGCGAGCCCGAACCCGCGCAGCACCACGTCACCGGTGACGGCCGAGAGGTCCGCGTCGGCGGAGTACAGCGGGGGCACGTAGACCAGCCCGTGCTCCGAGGCGTGCTCGGCGAGCTTGCGGTGCTCCGGCTCGGGTTCGGCGTCGAGGTGGCCGAGGGCGAGCACGACGACGTCGGCGTTCAGGGACGTCCCGTCGTCGAGCCACACGCACGTGCCGACGACCTTCAGAGCCGTCGCCCGATGCACGGTCACCGAGATGTTCGGGGGCAGAGATTTCCTTACGTGCTCGAAGAACCAGGACAGGTAGCCGCTCTGCACCTGCCGTGACGGGAACGACGTCGGGTCGACGTCGATCCACTCCGCGAGCGACGGACCCGGACGGACCGGGCCCTCTCCGTCGAAGGAGTCGTCGGTGAACACCGTGACGTCCTCGGCCATGGAGTTCATGCGCAGCAACGGGGACTGGGCGTGCCGCCAGACCCGGCCCGCTCCGGGCGGGTGCGGGTCGACGACGTGCACCGCGAGCTCGAGGGAGGGCGACTGGGCGGCGATCCGTTCCAGCAGGCCGGCGGCGCGTGGGCCGCCGCCGATGACGACGAGTGAGCGCATGCGCGTCTTTCCGTTGGAGGACAACGAGAAACGAGCCGCGCCCCTCAACGCGA
Organism: Lentzea sp. CC55; assembly: GCF_021056325.1. Taxonomy (NCBI): domain Bacteria; kingdom Bacillati; phylum Actinomycetota; class Actinomycetes; order Pseudonocardiales; family Pseudonocardiaceae; genus Lentzea; species Lentzea sp. CC55. The sequence continues at coordinate 38,185 of NZ_JAJCXE010000033.1, forward strand.
ACACCACCACGGTACCCAGCGTGTGCAAGCAAATCCCGCTCTGTGGACGTCGTTGCGACGAGCGGGGCCGAGGTGTGCACTCGAAGGGCGTCCCCCTCAACGCACCCCAATCCCACTACAGCTCTGGGGAATCGGTCATGCCAGTCGAGTTTCTCGGGATCGCCGCCACGAACGACGGGTCGGAGACGACGCCTCGGTCGTCCGCCGGCGCGTTCGACAAGGACTACACGCTCAGGCTCGCCCGCGCGCACGAGGAGCACGGCTGGGACCGCGTGCTCTTCGCGTACGGCTCGGGAGCGCCGGAACCCTCCGCCGCGGCCGCCTTCCTGGCCTCCGAGCTCGACAGGCTGCAGATCCTGCTGGCGCACCGGCCGAACGTGTCCTACCCGACGTTCGCCGCCAAGACGTTCGCGACGCTCGACCAGATCAGCGACGGCCGGCTGACGGTGCACTTCATCACCGGCGGCACCGATCACGAGCAGCAGCGCGAGGGCGACTACCTCACCAAGGACCAGCGCTACGGCCGCACGCGCGAGTACATCCAGATCGTCAAGAAGGCGTGGCTCAGCCGGGAGGCCTTCGACCACGACGGTGAGCACTACCACTTCGCCGACTTCGTGAGCGACGTCTTCCCCGTGCAGCAGCCACGCCCGAACGTCTCGTTCGGCGGCTCCTCCCCCGCGGCCTACGCGGCGGGCGGGGCGGAGGCGGACATCTTCTGCCTGTGGGGTGAGCCGCTCGCCGAGACCGCGCAGCAGATCGAGTCGGTGAAGCAGGCGGCGAAGGCGGCGGGGCGCACGGACGTGCCGCGGATCCAGGTCGCGTTCCGGCCGATCATCGCGCCGACCGAGGAACTGGCCTGGGAGAAGGCGTACCGGACCGTGGACAGGATCGAGGCGAGGAAGGCGAACGGGCCGTTGAGCCGCCGGCACTCGCTCACCAACCCGGAGAACACCGGCTCGCAGCGCCTCCTGGCGGTCGCGGAGCGCGGCGAACGGTTCGACCGCGCCCTGTGGACGCCCACGGCGAAGGCGACGGGTGGCGCGGGCAACTCCAACGCGCTGGTCGGCACCCCGGAGACGGTGGCGCAGGCGTTGCTGGACTACTACGACCTCGGCGTGGACATCCTCTCGGCCCGCGGCTACGACCTGCTCGACGACGCGATCGACTTCGGCCGGTACGTGATCCCGCTGGTGCGCGAGGAGGTCGCGAAGCGCGATCGGGCCAAGGCCGCATGACGACGCTCGAGGTGCGCCGCGTCCGGCAGTCCGACCCGGAAGCGGCGCCGTTGGTCGCGGAACTCACGTACGAGTACACGTCTCGCTACGGGTCATCGGGCGCGGAGGAGATGCAACGACCGGCGGATGTGTTCGAACCCCCGAACGGCCAGTTCCTCCTGCTGGTGGAAGGCGGCGTGGCCGTGGCGGGCGGCGCGTTCCAGCGCTACGACGAGGAAACCGCCGAGATGAAACGCATTTGGACCCATTCACAACACCGCCGCCGCGGATTGGCGCGGCGGGTGCTCGTCGAACTCGAGAACGAGGCGAGAACGTTTGGGTACGGCAGGATCCACCTCACCACGGGGCCGCGCCAGCCGGAGGCGAAAGGGCTGTACCTCGCGACCGGTTACACACCGTTGTTCGACGTGGAGGCGGATCCCCTGACAATCGGTCCGCTGGCCTTCAGCAAGGTGATTCATTAGGTCGAACGAGTGAATTCGTGGTGGATTCGCCGAATCCCGACCGGGATTCGAGGTTCGGTTGGACAGGGTGTGACCGATCAGTGAGCATGTCCGTCGGACCTCCCGCGGATCACCCGGTCCCCACGAATGGCCACCGAGCTGGATGAACATGGTCGACCTCCGCGAGTCCGCCGTGCAGTGGGCGGCGGCGATCTCCACCACGCTCGTCGCGAACTTCACGCGCGAGAAGCTGGCGCGACTGCTCGGCGGCTACGTCGAGCAGTTGCTCCGCGGTGGCGTGGACGAGGCCAGGCGGGTCGGCCGGTCGATGGTCGAGCACGGCTTCATCTCCTCGGCGACGCTGGAGCGGTCGCTCGCGCACCTCGGTGAGCACACCCCGGTCACACCCGCTCAGCTGGCCGCACTCGCCGCCGGGTACGCCGAGGGCCTGCGCGACCTCACACTCGCCCAGCAGGAACTCAGCCGCACGGCCGCCATCAACGCGATGCGCAGGGCCGAGAGCGCGGTCAGGGCGAGCGAGACCAAGTTCCGGGCGGTCTTCTCCAGCGCGGCGTTCGGGATCGTCGTGAGCGGCCTCAAGGGTGAGATCATCGACGTCAACGACGCGTTGCTGACGATGCTCGACTACAGGCACGAGGACGTGCGGCGGATGAGCGGCCGCGACCTCGTGCACCCCGACGACAGGGAAGACCTGCGGCAGCTCACCATGCGGCTGGTCGCGTCCGAGCACGACAACGTGCGCGTCGAGAAGCGGATGGTCCGCAGCGACGGCGAGACCATCCAGACGCACATGGCGATCTCGCTGGTGCGCGAGGAGGACGGCACGCCGCCGTACCTCGTCACGATGGTCGAGAACATGAACGAGATGCGCGCGCTGCAGTCGCAACTCGTCCGGCAGAGCCTCAACGACGTGCAGACGGGCCTGCCGAACCGGGCGCAGTTCCTCGGCTGGCTCGAGGGCGCGACCGGGTCGAAGGGCCCGGAGAGCCTCGCGCTGGTCCAGATCGACGTCGACGGGTTCCGCGGCATGAACGACGCCTTCGGCCACGACGTCGGCAACCGGGTGCTCGTGCACGTCGCCCGGCACCTGCGGGAGGTGTTCACCGAAGACGTCGGCAAGGTCGCGCGCATCGGCGAGGACGAGTTCGGCGTGCTGGTCACGGACCCGCGCGACACGGCCTCGGTGATCGCCCTGGTCGAGGAGTTCACGCGGCGCCTGGAGGAGGCGACCTGGATCGACGGCCACGGCGTCGGCGTGACGACCAGCGTCGGCGTCGTCCCGCGCGCCGCCCGCGGCGGTGACGCGGCGGACCTGCTGCGCGCGGCGGACGTGACGGTCGCCTGGGCCAAGCGCGACGGCAAGGCGCAATGGGCGCTGTACGACCCGGAGAGGGACGCACGCGACAAGGAGCAGTACGCGCTCGCGGCGTCGATCCCGGGTGCGTTGGAGGAAAACCAGTTCCGCGTCGACTACCTGCCGGTCCACTCGCTCGCCGACGGTTCCGTGCTCGCGCTCGAAGCGAGGATCGTGTGGGACCACCCCGAGCTGGGCGTGCTGTGCCCCGAGGTGTTCCTGGGCCGGGCCACCGGCAACGGCATGGTCGTCCGCCTCGTGCGGTGGGCGGTCGAGGAGGCGTGTGCGCAGGTGAGCGCGTGGCACGGCGAACTGGGTCCCCGGACGCCCGTGCTGACGATCGACCTGCCCCTGCGGCTGTGCCAGGAGCCCGAGCTCGTCGCCGAGGTCCTCCGCGTGCTGGAGCGCACGGGCCTCCCCGCGTCGTTGCTGCGCTTCGAACTGCACGAGCACGTGCCGGCGTCGCTGAACGACGACCAGCTCGAAGAGCTCACGATCCTCACCGAGCGCGGCGTCGGCCTCGTGGTCGGCCAGGTCAGCGGGGGCAACGTCGGCGTGGGCCGGCTGCGGGTGCTGCCGTGGAGCGGCGTGAAGTTCAACAGCGCCGTCGCGCACGCCTTCGGCCCGGACGCGATCCGCATGGAGGAGACGGCCGCGGTGGCCCTGCTGCGGTGGGCGGCGGTGCTGCGGCTGCCGCTGTACGCCGACGGCGTGCGGACCGCCGGTGAGGCGGCGCGGCTGGCGGAGCTGGGCGTGACGGGCGCGCAGGGCCCGCACTTCGGTCCGGCGTTATCGGCCTCAGAGGTCTCCTCGCTGCTTCTCAGCTAGTTCTTATCAGGGTTTTCCCGGGTTCCGGCACAGGTTGCTCACAAGGTCGGGGTCCATCGTGGAGCCATGACCGAGCAGAGCTTCCCCGCGATGAGCGGGTCACTGGTGGAACCGCGGCCCGTCGCCGCGCCGAAGTTCTGGCGCCGGACGGCCCCCGCGCTCACGGCCGCGGCACTCGTCGCCGGCCTGTTCGGAGGCGTCACCGGAGCGGTGGTCGCCTCGTCGGACGCGCCCGCCGCCTCGTCGCCCGTCGCGGCGAGGACGATCGCGAACACGTCCACACCGGACTGGAGCGCCGTCGCCGCGCAGGTGCTGCCCTCCGTCGTGCAGGTGAACGTCGGCAACGGCCTCGGCTCCGGCGTGGTCCTCTCCGCCGACGGCAGGATCCTCACCAACGACCACGTCGTCGCCTCCGCGGGCGGCCAGGTGACGGTGAAGTTCAACGACGGCCGCGAGGTGCCCGCCACCGTCGTCTCCACCGACCCCACCTCCGACCTCGCGGTGCTGCAGGCGTCCGGCGTCTCGGGCCTCACGCCGGTCAAGTGGGCGGACTCGGGCTCGGTGGAGGTCGGCGACGCCGTGATGGCCATCGGCTCGCCGTCGGGCCTGCAGGGCACCGTGACCACCGGCATCGTCTCGGCACTGGACCGCAAGGTGACCGTGCCAGCCGAGACGCGCCGCTCGCAACCCGTGTCGTACCAGGCGATCCAGACCGACGCGTCGATCAACCCCGGCAACTCCGGCGGCGCGCTGGTGAACGCCGCCGGCGAGCTGGTCGGGATCAACTCGGCGATCTACTCGCCCGCTTCGAGCAGCGGAGAGGCCGGGAGCGTGGGGATCGGGTTCGCGATCCCGTCGAACACCGCCAAGCAGATCGTGGACCGGCTGAGCTAGTGGTGCATCGCACCGCTAGGAGATCACGTCGAACGTGCACTTGGCGCCGGGAGCGGACGCCAAGCGCACGTCGCACGTGATCAGCGTTGCGCGCAGCTGCTCGGCCAGGGCGACGTACGCGGCGTCGTACGGGGTGATGTTGTCGCGCAGCTCCCACATGCGGGACAGCAACGGCGCCAACGGCATCCGGCGCACAGGCAGTCCGGCCAGGTGTTGCAGCGCGGACGGAACCGCGGTGGCGAGTGCGGGGTTGCCCCTGGCCATCGTGCGCAACGCCGAAACCACCTCCACGTCGAGGTGAGCGGGAGCGAACAAGCCGTGCCCGGCGGACATGCGGGTGACCGTCTGCTGACGCCTCGGGTCATCAGCCGCGTAGAACGTGGCCAGCACGGAAGCGTCGACCACAGCCAGGCTCACGAAGCGTCCCGTGCTTCACGCACAGCGGCCGTGGCGTGCTCCAACGCCAGCCCGGTACCGGCGGGCGGCTCGTACGTCGCCAGGTAGTCGCCGATGTTCAGGACGCGGGCGGCTTCGGTCAGCCGTTCCACCACGAAGGCGTTCAGCGACTGGTGGTGCGCGGCGGCGCCGTCCGCGAGAGCCGTGTAGACCTCGTCCGGCACATCCCTCAGGTTCATCCGCTTCATGGTGCCATTATGGCACCACTTGCCCCGATCGGGGGATCGGCTGGTGCGGCGAAAGCGCCTCACCAGCCGCCTTTCCGCCGATCACCCGACCGCGGATCCGCCGGGTTCGCCGAAGCTCAGGACAGCCAGTCCGGCCGCAGCGGCATGTGCGACGTCGTCCCGTCCAGCTTCACGCCGAGCACCTGGTGCAGCTGGATGTTGTTGCGGTCGAACCCGAGCCGCGACGCCGCCAGGTAGAGCCGCCACACGCGGGCGCGGGCCTCCCCGACCTCCTCGACGGCCTCGTCCCAGTGCTGCTCGAGGTTGCGGCCCCAGGCGGCGAGCGTGAGGGCGTAGTGCTCGCGGATGTTCTCCTCGTGCCGCACCTCGAAGCCGGTGTCGTGCATCAGCGACACCAGGTGTCCCGGGCCGACCAGTTCGCCGTCCGGGAACACGTACCGGTCTATGAACGGGCCGGACAGCGCCCGCTGCTTGTTGTCCGGGCGGGTGATGCAGTGGTTGAGCAGGCGCCCGCCGGGCTTGAGCTTGCGGTGCAGCGACGCGAAGTAGCCGGGCAGCTTGGCCTTGCCGATGTGCTCGGTGAGGCCGATGGACGACACCGCGTCGAAGCCCGTCTCGCGGACGTCGCGGTAGTCGAGGTGGCGCACCTCGGCCAGGTCCGACAGGCCCGCCTCGACGATGGCCTTCTGCGCGTACTCCGCCTGGTTGCGCGAGAGCGTCACGCCGATCGCCCGCACGCCGTACTCGCGGGCGGCGTGCATCACCATGCCGCCCCAGCCGCAGCCGACGTCCAGCAGCCTCATGCCGGGCTTCAGGCCGAGCTTGCGGGCCACCAGGTCGTGCTTCTCGAACTGGGCTTCCTCCAAAGTGGACTCGGCGGAGGGGTAGACCGCGCAGGTGTAGGCCATCGACGGGCCTAGAACCCACTCGTAGAACTGGTTCGAGACGTCGTAGTGGTGGGCGATGGCCTGCCGGTCGCGGGCCTTGGAGTGGCGCAGACCGCGCAGCCGGGTTTCCTGCGGCGGCGGGGACACCTTGTGCGACAACCGGATGCCGCCGAGGAACTTGAGCAGTTCCACGCGTTGCAGCCACGGGAGCCCGCGCAGGGAGAACTCCGAGAGCCGGGAGAGGCCGGCGTGCACGTCGCCGAGGATCTCCAGGTGTCCCGTCACGTAGGCGCGGGCGAGGCCCAGCTCCCCCGGCGCGGAGGCGAGGTAGGACAGGGCCTCGGGAGTCTTGATCTCGATGGACACCGGCGCGGCCGCCGGGCCGGCGGTGCTGCCGTCGTAGGCCTGGAAGCGAACGTCGCCGCCACCGGTGATGCGCTGGAAAACGGAGGCCAACCGCATTCATCGTCCCCTGACACACTTGGCGTACAGATCAGGCAGGCGGTTCGTCTGGTCGTACCGGGCCTTCACCGCCCGGTAGTGCGAACCGTTGTAGTGCCGCCAGAACTCGTCCTCGGTGTAGTACGAGTCGGAGTACAGCGACTTGTGGCCGCCCAGCCGCGCCACCTCGCGCTCGATCAGCCGGTTGCGGTCACCCATCTTCTCCCCCGGACGCACCGGGACCTCCGACCAGAACCCGACGTTCACGTACAACGTGTCCGCGTCCATCGGGTACAGCGGCCAGCCCGTGGTGTCGCGCAGGCGAACCGGGCACAGCCACACCGGCGAGATGCCGATCTCGCGGTCGAAGAAGTCGAGGAACTCGGCCAGGCCGGCGACCGGGATCTCCACGTCCTGGATCACCGGCTCGACGTCCACCCGCGGCCGCAGCCGCCGGTGCTTCGCCAGCAGCCCGCGGTACACGTCCGACCGCAGGTAGCGCTTCGGCCACAGGCGGCGCACGACCGGGTTCTGCGCCCCGAACGCCCGCGAGCACCAGAACCAGTCGGTGTCCCAGCGCCACAGGTAGTCGTGGATCGTCAGGTGGTCCGTGCGGCGGTTCTGGATGGACCGGTAGTAGATCTGGTTGCCCGTGTAGTCCGACGTGTAGGGCGCGATGTCGGCGTAGTGGCCCAGCGTCAGGTACATCTCGCCGCGGGAGAAGACCGTGCCGTCGACGAAGTCCGCCGAGCCGTCCGCGCAGACCTCCTCGATGACGGCGGCGCACTCCTCGAAGGAGCCGAACGGCACGTGCCGCAGCCGCACGTACCGGCGCACCGGCTCCAGCTCGATCTCCAGCCGCAGCGCGTAGCCGAGCGTGCCGTAGGAGTTCGGGAAGGCGCGGAAGAGGTCGTCGTCCGGTTTGGAGACGACCACGTCGCCGTCGCCGGTGAGGATCTCCAGCTCCCGCACGGACTCGTGCGGGAGGCCGTTGCGGAAGGACGTGGACTCGATGCCGAGTCCCGCGACCGCACCGCCGATGGTGATGGTCTTGAGCTGCGGCACCACCAGCGGCATCAAGCCGTGGCGCAGTGTCGCGGCGACGAGGTTCTCGTAGGTGGTCATGCCCTGCACCTGTGCGGTGCGTCCGACCGGGTCCACGGACAGGACCTGGTCGAACCTGCCGACGTCGAGGCCGCCGGCCTGGTCGGCCCGGAACCGGAAGAGGTTCGACGTCTTCTTCGCGAGCCGCACCGGCGCACCTTCGCGCATCGCGGCGTACTGCGCGCTCAACGCAGCCACGGCCGAGCTGTGCCCATGGTCACTCACGCCGACGACGTTATTCCTCGTCAGCGCCGTTGGCACGCCCAAAAGCCGGAATGACCCAGCGGTCTTCCGGCGCACCCTGCCCAAAGTTACCCGCGAGTAGTACCGTGCCGGGCATGGCTACGCACGAGGTGACCAACCAGGTCCCGCCGCTGAGCGGTCACGACGTCGCGGACGACCCCGCCCTGCTCAGCTGGGTCGACGACGCCGAACTGCACTCCCTCGGCAGGCTCGCGGGCAGCCACGAGTGGCAGGAGCGCGGCCGCCTCGCCAACGCCCACCCGCCCGTGCTGCACACGCACGACCGGTACGGCAACCGGATCGACGAGGTCGAGTTCCACCCCGCCTGGCACGATCTGATGAACGTCGCCGTTTCGCACGGTTTGCACGCCTTCGTCGACGGTGGGCACCTGGAGCGCGCGGCGCGTTTCTACGTGTGGTCCCAGGCCGAGGCCGGTCATGGTTGTCCGATTTCGATGACCTACGCGGCCGTGCCCGCTCTGCGCGTGGCGCCGGACCTGGCCGCGGCCTACGAACCCCTTCTCACCGCACGGACCTACGACTTCGGCCTCCGCCCGCCGCTCGCGAAGCGGGGCCTGGTCGCCGGCATGTCGATGACCGAGAAGCAGGGCGGGTCGGACGTCCGGGCGAACACCACCGTCGCGAAGCCCGTGCAGGACGGCTACGTGCTCACGGGGCACAAGTGGTTCACCTCGGCGCCGATGTCGGACGTGTTCCTGACGCTCGCACAGGCCCCCGGCGGGCTGACGTGCTTCCTGGTGCCGCGGGTGCTCCCGGACGGCACGCGCAACCGGTTCTTCCTGCAACGCCTGAAGGACAAGCTGGGGAACAAGTCCAACGCCTCCGCCGAGATCGAGTACGACGGGGCGTTCGCGCACCGGGTCGGCGACGAGGGCCGCGGGGTTCGCACGATCATCGAGATGGTCAACACGACGAGGCTCGACTGCGTGCTCGGCACCGCGGCAGGCATGCGGCTCGGGCTGCGGCAGGCAGCGCACCACGCCGCGCACCGCAAGGCGTTCGGCAGCTACCTGGTCGACCAGCCCGCCATGCGCAACGTGCTGGCGGACCTCGCGATCGAGTCCGAGGCGGCGACCACGACCGCGATGTGGCTCGCCCGGCACAGGCCCCGGCTCGGCCTCGCGGTCACGAAGTACTGGGTCTGCAAGCGCGGCCCGGTGCACGCGGCCGAGGCCCTGGAGTGCCTGGGCGGCAACGGCTACGTCGAGGACAGCGGGATGCCGCGGTTGTTCCGCGAGTCGCCGCTCATGTCGATCTGGGAGGGCTCGGGCAACGTCGCCGCGCTCGACGTCCTGCGCGCCATGCACAAGGAACCCGAGTCCGTGCAGGAGTTCCTCGCCGCCGTCACCGGCGTCGACCCGCGGATCGACAGGGCGGTGGGCGAACTGGGCACCGCGCTGTCCGACGTGGACCAGTCGCAGGCGCGCCGGGTCGTCGAGAAGATGGCGCTGGTCCTCCAGGGCGCCCTGCTCGTGCGGCACGGGCACCCCGCCGTGGCGGACGCGTTCCTCGCCTCGCGGCTGGGCGGTGACTGGGGAGTCGCGTTCGGCACGCTCCCCCGCTCGACCGACTTCGCCGCGATCATCGACCGGGCGGTGCCGAAGATCTAGGCGGGACACCCGTTGGCCTGCCGCGGCGAGTCCGGCCCGTACAGGTCGCCGGTCAGGAACACGCACGTCGGCTGCTGGTCGAACTCGTAGATGTCGGCGATCTCGAGGATGGTGAAGTTCCTGGTCTCGCCGACCCGCGACACCGCGAAGTCCGTGCGTCCGGTGGCGCCGAAGAACTCCAGCTCGCGCAGCTCGCCGCCGATCGCACCGCGGTGCGGGGTGTGCCCGGCCAGGCGCGCCTGGGCGTTGCGGACGGCGTCGAGGAAGAGCCCCGCCGCGTCGTAGGCGACCGCCATGTGCTCGCCGGGCCACGGCTTGGGGGGCTTGTCCTCGCGGGGCAGCGAGGAGGCCTGGACCTCCCCGGCCAGCTTGCTGTAGCCGGCGCAGAAGGCGTCGAGGGGCAGGCCGCCGCGCGTCCTCTCGTCCGGCCTGCCCTCCACGCAGGGCTTGCCGGCGAGCACGACGAGGCCCGCCATGCTCACGTAGGACACGCGCATGCCGGCCAGCGAGTCGCGCTTGCGGCTGGCCTCCTGCGCGATGAACCGGATGATCGCGTCGTCCGCGAGGATGCGCGGCAGGCGGTTCTTGTCGTAGCAGTTCCTGCCGACGGCCTGGAGGAACTCGCCGAAGTGCTCCTCGCGGCCCGCGAAGAACACCAGCTCGCCGGAATGGTCCTCGACGCACTGCGACGGCACCTCCTGCGGGCCGCCCGCCCACTCGCGCGCCTCGTAGTTCACGCCCGACCTGGCGAGCTCCTGCCCCAGGACGGCGACCAGGTTGTCGAGGTAGACGTCGTCCTGCCGCAGCTTCGGGTGGTGGATCGTCACCTTGGTCGCGCGGATGTGCTGGGCGTAGCGCCGGACCAGGTCGGCCTGCCGCACGTTGCCGGGGATCAGCTGGAAGTACATCGTGGAGAGCTTCGGCAGCGACGCCTCGGTGAGCGTGGTGCCGATGGTCGGCACGCCGAGCGACCCGAGCGAGGTGATGACCTTCCTGGTCTGCTCGACGCTGCGGTCGAGCCCGACCACGCCGATGATGCTCGGGTCCCGCTCCAGCAACGGGGTCAGCATCTCGGTCAGCACGTCGTGCGCGCGGTCCATCTTCGCGCCGCCGTTCGCGACCACGACGCGCAGCAGCGGTCCCGAACTCGACCTGTCGTTCTGCTGCCGCTGCCGCAGCAGCATGCCCTCGAGCTCCTCCGCCCTGGAGTGGTCGGCGTCGGGGTTGCTGTCCCTGTGGGTGAGGCTCGAGAAGTAGAGCACCGTCACGAGCGGGCGCGTGGAGCCGGCGCGCAGCCGTTCCGCCTCGTCGTTCTGCGTGAAGACCGCCCGCTGCGTCCACCGCAGCCGCTCGTTCGCGCCGAACACCTGGCCGCTGTTGTCGCTGTAGCCGAGGCACTCGACGTTGCCCTCGACGTCCATCAGCCTCGTCGACACGCCGGGCGAGACCGCGGAGCCGACGATGGAGCAGTTGGCCTCGAAGTGGTTCTGCACGGTCACGAACCCCGGCACCAGCAGCACCAGGACCACCGCCGCGATGATGGCCTCCAGCCGCCGCGACTTCGCGAGCCACCGCACCGGCGGGGCGTGGAACGAGGGCGCGCCCTTCCACTTCTTCTTGTCCGGGTCCGGGAACGGCAGCCTGATCATGAGGTAGCGGGCGTCGGGCGCGAGCATCTGCCGTTTGCGCGGCAGCTCCTCCCGCCACGTCGCCAGCGCCTCCGCGGTCTCGTCCGGCACGACCGGCGCGGTTCCGAGCCGCCGCGACAGGGCCGGCTGCACCGAGCTGGCCGCGATCACCAGCAGCGGGTCGAGCTCGCCCGTCTCGTTGCGGACGTCGTTGATCAGCTCCAGCAGCTCCCAGCCGCCGTTGTCCTCCGTGACGCCGTCGAGCAGCACGGGGATGTAGGCGGTGCGCCGCCACCCGGCCCTGCGCGGCAGGAAGCGGGAGCGCCGCCGGTACGCGATCCGCAGGTCCTCCAGGAACGCGTGCACGAGCAGCAGCTTGATCTGCCCGGTGTTCTCCGACTCGCGCCGGCCGAGGGTGAGCCGCTCGGCGAACCCGAGGAACTCGATGGAGTGGTGGGGCAGCGCGAAGTTCTGCCCCTTCATGAACCACCGGGACTCGCGCCGCAGCCCCGGCACGCGCTTGCCGAGCCAGCGGAACCCCGCCTTGCTGCCGACCCACGCGACGAGCCCGAGTCCCAGCCGCGTGACGAGGTTCGGGATGAACGCGTCGACGGCCCGGTTGAGCTCGTCGCCGCCGCCCCCGGTCCTGCCGGTCCACTGCCGCAGCAGCTCGATGACGCTCGCCCGGTCGTCGCGGCCCGGCTTGCGCGGCAGCCGCTTGCTCGTGAGCCAGTCGACGAGCCGGTAGTGGTCGAACCGCGTCAGCCGCTCGCTGCCGACGTGGACCTCCGACAACCGGTGGCTCAGCACGTCGAGCAACGGCAGCAGCGGCTCGGTCTCCCGCGCCTCCGGCGGCCACCTCTTGGCGACCTCCGCCCCGACCGCGGACACGTCGACGTAGGCGTGCGGGATCGGCGGGCGCCCTTCGTCGAGCTTGCGCCCGAGTGCGAGCAGGAAGTCCGCCGGACTGGCTTCGCCCTCCAGGTAGAGCAGCGGGAGCGGCTGGTCGCCGACCACTTCCTCGGTCCTGCTCCGGTAGAAGAACCCGGGCCGGTCGCACAGGCCGCGAATGACCTCGAGGAGAACGTTCGAACCCGGGAAAACGGGTTCTGTCCGGCTACCTGTCATCTGCTCCCTCACACTCGTGCGGAGGGAAACGACGGTAGCCGGACAGAACGGGCCGAACCGGTGGTTTGGAGTTATTCGGCTGGAACGGACCAGCGTCAGTGCAGGCCGAGCTCGCGGGCGATCAGCATCTTCTGCACCTCGGACGTGCCCTCGCCGATCTCCAGGATCTTGGCGTCGCGGTAGAAGCGGCCCACCGGGTACTCGTTCATGAAGCCGTAGCCGCCGAAGATCTGCGTGGCGTCGCGGGCGTTGTCCATCGCCGCCTCGGACGACACGAGCTTCGCGATGGCCGCCTGCTTCTTGAACGGCTCGCCGCGCAGCATCCTCGACGCCGCCTCGTAGTACGCGAGGCGCGCGGTGTGGACGCGGGCCTCCATCTCGGCGATCTTGAACTGGATCGCCTGGTAGGTTCCGATCTTCGCGCCGAACGTCTCGCGTTCGTGGGCGTAGCGGACCGACTCGTCCACGCAGCCCTGCGCGAGGCCGACGGACAGCGCGGCGATGGCGACGCGGCCCTCGTCCAGCGTGCGCAGGAACTGGGCGAAACCGCGGCCGCGCTCGCCGAGGAGGTTCGCGGCGGGCACGCGGCAGTCGGCGAAGGACAGCTCACGGGTGTCGGAGGCGTTCCAGCCGACCTTGGAGTACTTCTTCGACACCGTGAAGCCCGGGGTGCCGGACGGGACGATGATCGAGGAGATCTCCTTGCGGCCGTCCGGGAGGGTGCCCGTGACGGCGGCGACGGTGACGAGGCCGGTGATGTCGGTGCCGGAGTTCGTGATGAACGCCTTGGTGCCGTTGATGACCCACTCGTCGCCTTCGAGGCGCGCGGTGGTGGTCAGGCCGCCCGCGTCGGAGCCGGAGCCCGGTTCGGTGAGGCCGAACGCGCCGAGCTTCTCACCCGAGGTGAGCGAGGGCAGCCACCGCGCCTTCTGCTCGTCGGTGCCGAAGCGGTAGATCGGCATCGCGCCGAGCGACGTGGCCGCCTCGACCGTGATCGCGACCGACGAGTCGACGCGCGCGAGCTCCTCCAGCGTGACGCACAGGGCGAAGTAGTCGCCGCCCATGCCGCCGTGCTCCTCGGGGAACGGCAGGCCGAACAGGCCCATCTGCCCCATCTTCGCGACGATCGGGTACGGGAACTCGCAGCGCTCGTAGTAGTCGCCGATGACCGGCGCCACCTCCTCGCGGGCGAACTCCTCGACGGTCTTGCGCAGGTCCTCGTACTCGCTCGGGAGCCTGAAGTCCAACACCACTGTCACTCCTCGTGAGAGACGACGAGGGCCAGCACCTGGTCGAGTGCGACCTGCTGGCCTGCCTGAACGTTCACTTCGGCGAGCACGCCGTCGACCGGTGCGGTCACGGTGTGCTCCATCTTCATGGCCTCGACCACGAACAACGCTTGACCGGCGGTCACTTCCTCGCCCTGCTCCGCGCGCACGACCAGCACGGTGCCGGGCATCGGCGACTTCACCGGGCCACCGGAGGCGGCGGCGCCACCGGAGGCGCCGAGGAGGAACTCGGCCTCGACCAACGCCCAGGAGGCGCCGTCGCGGCCCAGCCACAGCACGTCGCCGTCGCGGGCCATCGAGTAGCGGCGCGAACCGACGAGCAGGTCGGCGCCTTCCCTGCGAGCGCGCGCCCTGACCGGTTCTCCGGCACCCACGACGACCTCGTCGCCGCGCACGCGCACGTCGACGTCGTTGATCCGCCAGGTCGTCCAGGCGTGCTCGCCGACGCGCCAGCCGGTCAGCTGGTCCCACGGGTCGTCGCCGTGCGGCTGCAGCGAGCGCTCCAGGCCGGCCGCGACGTAGACCTCGTCCGGGACCTCGGCCGTCGTCAGCGCGTCCAGCTTCCGCTCGACCAGGCCGGTGTCCAGGGCGCCGGCGCGGACGTCCTCGTCGCGCAGGAGTGCGCGCAGGAACGGGATGTTCGTCGTGACGCCGAGCAGCACCATCTCGCCGAGCGCGTGGTCGAGGCGCCGCAGCGCCTCCTCGCGGGTCCGGCCGTGCGCGATCACCTTGGCCAGCATCGGGTCGTAGTCCGAACCGACGACGAGTCCTTCGTACAGACCGGAGTCCACGCGGACGTCGGTGGGTTCGCTCAGCGCCAGCACCCGGCCGCCGGTCGGCAGGAAGCCGCGCGACGGGTCCTCGGCGTAGACGCGCGCCTCGACCGAGTGGCCGCGCAGCTCGACGGTCAGGTCGAGGGCCTCTCCCGACGCCACGCGGAGCTGCCACTCGACGAGGTCGACGCCCGTCACCATCTCGGTCACCGGGTGCTCGACCTGCAGCCGGGTGTTCATCTCCATGAAGAAGTAGTCGCCGGACGCACCGTCCACGATGAACTCGACGGTGCCCGCGCCGACGTACCCGACGGCCTTCGCGGCGTCGACCGCGGCGGACCCCATGGCCTCGCGCATCTCGGGCGTGAGGAACGGCGACGGGGCCTCCTCGATGATCTTCTGGTGCCTGCGCTGCAGGCTGCACTCGCGTTCGCCGAGGTGGACCACGTTGCCGTGCGCGTCGCCGAGGACCTGGATCTCGATGTGACGCGGGTTCGTGATGAACCGCTCGATCAGCAGCGTGTCGTCACCGAACGACCCGCGCGCCTCGCGCCGTGCCGACTCGATCGCCTCGCGCAGCGCCGATTCCTCGTGCACCAGCCGCATGCCCTTGCCTCCACCGCCCGCGGAAGGCTTGAGCAGCACCGGAAAGCCGATCTCCAGGGCGGCGTCGACGATCTCGTCGTCGGACATGCCCGCGCGGGTGCGGCCCGGCACGACGGGCACGCCCGCCGCCGACACGGTCAGCTTCGCGCGGATCTTGTCGCCCATCGCCTCGATCGCCGACGCGGGCGGGCCGACGAACACGATCCCCGCCTCGTCGCAGGCCGCCGCGAACGCGGTGTTCTCCGCGAGGAAGCCGTAACCGGGGTGGATCGCCTGCGCGCCGGTCTGGACGGCCGCCCCGACGATCTTCTCGATGGACAGGTAGCTCTCCCGGGCCGCGGCGGGCCCGATCCGCACGGCCTCGTCGGCCAGCCTGACGTGCAACGCCTCGGCGTCCGCGTCGGAGTAGACGGCGACGGAACGGATCCCGAGCGACCGCAGCGCGCGGATCACCCTGACCGCGATCTCCCCGCGGTTCGCCACCAGAACGCTGTCGAACATGATCACATCCGGAAGACGCCGTAGGAAACATCGTCGATGGGGGCGTTGGCCGCGCTGGACAACGCGAGGCCGAGCACCGTGCGGGTGTCCCGCGGGTCGATCACGCCGTCGTCCCACAGCCGCGCGGTCGAGTAGTACGGGTTGCCCTGGTCCTCGTACTGCCGGCGGATCGGCGCCTTGAACGCCTCCTCGTCCTCAGCGGACCACTCGTCACCGAGCTGGTCGCGGCGGACCGTCGCGAGCACGGACGCCGCCTGCTCCCCGCCCATCACGGAGATGCGGGCGTTGGGCCACATCCACAGGAACCGCGGCGAGTACGCCCGGCCGCACATCGAGTAGTTGCCGGCGCCGAAGCTGCCGCCGATGATCACGGTGAACTTCGGGACGCGCGCGCAGGCCACCGCCGTCACCATCTTGGCGCCGTGCTTGGCGATGCCGCCCGCCTCGTACTCGCGGCCGACCATGAAGCCGGTGATGTTCTGCAGGAACACCAGCGGGATGGACCGCTTGTCGCACAGCTGGATGAAGTGCGCGCCCTTGACCGCGGACTCGCCGAACAGGATGCCGTTGTTCGCGACGATGCCGACCGGGTGGCCGTGGATGCGCGCGAAGCCGGTGACCAGCGTCTGCCCGTACTCCTTCTTGAACTCCTGGAACTTCGAGCCGTCGACGATCCGCGCGATCACCTCGCGCACGTCGTAGGGCGTCCGGGAGTCCGTCGGCACTACGCCGTAGAGGTCGTCGGGGTCGACCACGGGCGCCTCGGTCTTCGCTACTTCCCACGGCCGCCGGGCGCGCGGGCCGAGCGTCGAGATGATCGAGCGGACCATCCTCAGCGCGTGCGCGTCGTTCTCCGCCAGGTGGTCGGTGACGCCGGACGTGCGCGAGTGCAGGTCGCCGCCGCCGAGGTCCTCGGCGCTGACCACCTCACCGGTCGCGGCCTTCACCAGCGGCGGACCGCCGAGGAAGATCGTGCCCTGGTTCCTGACGATGATCGCCTCGTCGCTCATCGCCGGCACGTACGCGCCACCGGCGGTGCACGAGCCGAGCACGGCGGCGATCTGCGGGATGCCCCTGGCCGACATGGTGGCCTGGTTGTAGAAGATCCGGCCGAAGTGCTCGCGGTCGGGGAACACGTCGTCCTGCTTGGGCAGGAACGCGCCGCCGGAGTCGACGAGGTAGATGCACGGGAGGTTGTTCTGCAGCGCGACTTCCTGTGCGCGCAGGTGCTTCTTGACCGTGATCGGGTAGTACGTGCCGCCCTTGACCGTGGCGTCGTTCGCGACGATCACGCACTCGCGCCCGGAGACCCGCCCGACGCCGGTGATGATGCCCGCGGCCGGCGCCTCGTCGCCGTACATGCCGTTCGCGGCCAGCGGCGACAGCTCGAGGAACGGCGAACCGGGGTCGACCAGCGTGTCCACGCGTTCGCGGGGCAACAGCTTGCCGCGGTCGACGTGGCGCTGACGTGCCTTCTCGGGACCGCCTAGCGCGGCGGTGGCGAGCTTGCTCCGCAGCTCGTCGACGAGCGCGGTGTGCTCCTTGGCGTAGCGCTCCGACGGCTCGGCGGCGCTGCGCAGGACAGGTGCGTCCATGCTCCCCAGACCTCAAGGTTAGCGGGCGTTAACAAGGCCATGTTAACGCCCGCTCACCTGACGGTCCACCGAAGCGGCCGGAGAGTGACCTGATCGCAGGTCAGCCATCTGATCAGGCACTCCCACGTTCCGGAATTCCCTAGCCGACGACACCCCGCAGCGCGGGCAGGTAGCCGCTGGCGTGCCCGGCGCGGTTCGGGTGGTACGACTCCTCGACCGGCCAGCTCAGGCTGTTGAGCCACCAGCTCGACGAGCAGATCTCGTGCCCGCTGAACACCCCGCGCACGTCGACGTAGGTGAACCCGGCCGCACCCGCCCGCGCGCTGATGGTGCTGTGCAGGGCGTCGGACCCGGAGTTGATCGCGGCGCGCTTGGTGTCGCTCAGGCCGACGTTGCAGGTGCCCGGCACCTTGTACATGCGCGGGTAGCCGAGCACGACCACGCGCGCCGACGGGGCCTTCGACCTGATGGTGCCGTAGACGTTGTTCAGCAGCCCGGGAAGCGTGTTCGCGGCGTAGTTCTTGGCCGTGTTCACCCGGTTGACGCAGTCCTGATCCGAGCCGAACGTGCACGTGGTGATCACGTCGGTGAAGCCGGCGTCGTTGCCGCCGACCTGGACGGTCACCAGGTTCGTGGCACTCGTGAGGGCGCCGGCCTGGGTGACCACGTCACCTGTTCGCGCACCGGAGCAGGCCACGGACTTGAAGGTGGCCGGGGCTGTCGCCGCGGCGTACAGGGCCGGGTAGGCGTACGGGCCGCGCTTGCAGCTGCCGCTGGTGCCGTCGTAGCTGCCGGTGCCGAGGCCCGAGGCGTAGGAGTCGCCGAGAGCCACGTAGTTGACGGGGGCCGCGCTCGCCGGGTTGGCGAGGGCGATGACCGCCGCGGCGGCGGTGACCACCGAGGCGAGGAAGTGAGCAGAACGCATCGAAGACTCCCGAAGGGGCCGCAGGGGTTGATGCAGTGCGGGTTCATCGTTACCCACGGGTAAGACCTGTGTGAAGTATTGGTCAATAGTCAACATTTGGGGCTTGTACCTGCGGAAATTCCACCCATCGGACGACGGGGGTTTGGGGCTGGATCGCCTTCGGCGCGGTTCGGGGGGCGGCTTGCGTTGGTTGGTGCGATTCCAGCGGGGTGGGTCGCGATTTGTTGGTCGGGTTGCGTTGCGAGGGTGTTGCGCGGGTCGGGACGAAGCGCCGGGGTTGCGATTGCGACTGTCCGGTTGAGTGCGCGCGCCTGGCTTGAGTGCGTGGTTGGTTTGCGTTGGCGGGTGCGGATGATTGCAACGTGCGTGCGGTTCGAATGGTGGTTGCCCTGCATTGGCGACCGCTGCCGGCACCTCGCGCGTGCCCGTAGGGCGGCCCGATCGCAGGGACACGACGTCAGGTAAACGCCTGCTAACCTGCGCGTGTGGCTGAGAAACCCTCACGTCGGGACCAGATCCTCAACGCCGCGGCCGAGCTCTTCGCGCGGCACGGCTTCCACGGCGTGGGCATCGACGACATCGGTGCCGCTGTGGGGATCTCCGGGCCCGCGCTGTACCGGCACTTCCGCAGCAAGGACGCGATGCTCGGGGAGATGCTGACGTCCATCTCCGAGCGGTTGCTCGACGGCGGACAGGCCAGGGTGGACGCCGCGACGAGTGCCGATGAGGCGTTGCGGGAGCTCATCGGGTGGCACGTCGACTTCGCGCTGGACGATCCCGCGCTCATCACGGTGCAGATGCGCAACCTCGCGAACCTCACGGATCCGGACCGGCGGCGGGTGCGCGCGTTGCAACGCCGCTACGTCGAGGTGTGGGTGGAGACGATCCGGCACACGGTTCCGGACTTCGACGAGCCGACGGCTCGTGCTGCCGCGCACGCCGTGTTCGGGCTCATCAACTCGACGCCGCACAGCGCCCACCTCGACCGCGACCAGATGGCGGCGCTGTTGTCGCGCATGGCGCTCGCCTCGCTGACGCCCGCCGTCGTGAGGTCCTGAAGCAGGCCGCGCCGGTGGGCTGCGCTGTCCTCGGCCCGCATCCGCCGATCGACCGATGGCACGGCGCTGACCTGGCGAACTGGCGGTCGGCCGAGACCCTTCCGTAACCTGCCCGGCGATGGGTGCGCGCAAACTCCTCCTCCGGCTCCCGGCCTGGTTCCGGTTCACGGTGATCACGCTCGCGGTGTTCGTCTGCGGGGTGATCGCCTCCCGTCCCGCCACCGGTGACGGCGGGACACCGCCGACCGCCGACGTGATCGCCGCGGCCAACGCCGTCGACGCGTTCGTGTCGCCGTCCGCGACGCACGACCCCCACGTGAACCTGCCGTCGGACTTCGCCCGCGAGATGGGGCGCGACCCGAAGACGGTGAAGGCTCCGGACGGGACGCTGCGGGTCGTCGACGCCGGCGGTGGCTGTTCCGGGCCCGCCGGGGACACGGAGTGGGACTTCAGCACCGCGTGCCGCGCGCACGACCTGGGCTACGACCTGCTGCGCTACGCCGACCACAAGGGCGACCCGCTGGGACCGGACGCGCGCAGGGCGCTGGACGACCGGCTCGCGGCCGACCTGCACACCCAGTGCCGGCTGAACCCGCGCGGCGCCGAGCAGCGCTGCCACGTGGTGGCCGAGGCCTACGCGCTGGGCCTGCAGTTCAACTCCTGGCGGCAGCGGTGGGGCGCGCCGGGCCACGAGCCCGTGGTGGCCTGGGCGTTCGGCAGCGCCGTCGTGGTGTTCCTCCTGCTGGCACGCCTGCACGGACGGCGCCGCGACGACGGTCCGCGCGGCGAGGCGAACGCGCTGCCGCCGGTCCTCGCCCACGCCGAGCAGGACCGCTACGCGACGTTCCTGCGGCTGTTCAGCCTCGCGCTGCTGGTGCTGGGCGAGACGGTGGCGACGCTCGCGCACCTGCGAGGCGTCGGCACGCCCTGGTTGTGGACGTTGCAGGCGGTGCCGCTGTTCTTCTTCGCCGGCGGGCACGCGAACCTGCGCAGCTGGCAGGCGCACCAGGGCGGCTTCGGGTGCTGGGTGTCCAGCCGGACGTCGTGGCTGCTGCGGCCGGTGCTGGCGTTCGTGCTGCTGTGGGTGGTGCTGTTCGCGGGCCTGAACCTGCTGGACGTGGAGGTCGACGAGTACAGCCGGTTGATCACGCACCCGCTGTGGTTCCTGGGGGTCTACCTGCTCGCGGTGGCCGCCACGCCCGCCGCCGCGTGGCTGCACCGGAACCTCCGCCGCACCACGCCGTTCGTGCTGGTGCTCGTGACGCTGTTCGTCGAGGTCGCCCGCACGTCGACGGACTGGAGGACCGGCGGGTACGCGAACCTGGTCGTCGGCGCGCTGCTGATGCAGCAGGCCGGCTTCTTCTACGCCGACGGCACGCTGCAGCGGCTGTCCCGGCGGGTGCTGGCGGCACTGGGCGCGATCACGCTCCCGGCGCTGGTGTTCTTCAGCGGCTACCCGCGCTCGATGATGGTGCTCGGCGTGGCCCAGGTCTGCCTGGCGCTGCTCGCGCGCGGCCGGGCCAGCACGTGGCTCGACGGCCCGTTCTGGCACGTCGTCGACTTCGCCCGCCGCTCACCGATGACGTTGTACCTGGCGTACCTGGCCGTGCTGGGCGCGCTGGTCGGCCTGCTCGGGCTGACGCAGGCGCCGATCTGGCTGGTGCTGGGGCTGGTGCCGCTCGTGCTCGTGTTCCACCGCTTCGAACGGCGCCTGGTCCGGTTCCCGCGCCTGTCGCACGAGTCGCACCGCACGCGCCTCGCGACGGGCATGGGCGTGTCGTTCGGGACGCTCGGCGTGCTCGGGTTCGTGGTGAGCGGGTTCCTCGGTGACGGGGTGCTCGTGCTGCTGCCGGTCGACCCGCTGCAGAACCTCATCCACCTCCTGCTCGGCTGGTACCTGATCCACACCGCCCGCCACGGCAGCTGCGACACCCGCCTGCCGTGGCTGCTCACGGCACTGGCGTGCGTACCGCCGATGCTGGCGCTGGACCCGGCTCCCCCGGTGGTGGTGCTGCACGCCGCGGCGATCGGCCTCGCAGTGCTCGCAGCCATCCCCAGGTCACGGCCGCGCACACCGGCAGCCACAGCAGCCGCTGCCACACCCAGTCCGGATGGTCCGGTGGCTGCTGGAGCCCCGGCAGCGGCCCCCACGCGCTGAGCGCCAGCGTCACGGTGACCAGCGCGCTCTGGTGGGCCAGGAAGATCCCCAGCGCCCGCCGGTTCAGCCACGCCACGGGTGCCGCCGTGCCGAGCCGGCTCAGCAGCGGCGCGATCGTGAGCACCAGGCCGATCTGGGCGAACGCCAGCGCGAGCGTCGCGTAGTTCGGCGGGTTCAGGTTCGAGACCACCTCGCCGGGGATGCCGACCGCCGCCGCCGGGTAGCCGCCGAACGTCGTCAGCAGCGCGTACCCGAGCACGCCCAGGACCAGCAGTGGCGGGCCGGGGATCCTCCTGCGCGCCAGCGAGTGCCCGAGCTGCCAGGCCGCCCACCACACCGCGTACGGGACCACCAGCACGAGCGCCACCGGCACGAGCACACCCCACGAGTGCTCGTCCAGCAGGCGCACCAACGGTTTCATCGCCAGCAGCACCAGGTAGACCCCGAGGAACCACAGCGGCGTCGTGACCAGGAACCCGATGTTCCACGCCGTCGCCTGGTCGACCCCGCGCAGCACCAGTCCGAAGAGGACGGCCGCCCAGCAGGCCAGCATCAGCGACGTGGGCACGGCGAGCTGTTTCACCCTGGCGAAGAACGGCGTCTTCGAGTGCGCGGCCGCGAACCCGCCCACGAAGAAGAACAGGCCCAGCGTCTGCAACACCCACGACACCGGCGTGAGCGCGGAGAAGTGCCGCAGCGGGCTGTCGATGTGCATGCCGGTGGGCGTGTCCACCAGCGCGGTCACCAGCCAGTGGCCGAGCACGACGGTGACGACGGCGATAGCGCGCACGGCGTCGATGAACGGGTTTCTCACAGCTGCTCCCCCGAGGCGATCCGCACGAGCGCGGCCAGGGTCTCGCTGCCCGGCTCGTAGTAGGTGTCGTGCTTGCCGCCCCCGAACCGCAGCACCGAGGCGCCGAAGCCGTCCGAGGCGGGATCGGTGCCGTGCCCGAGGTCGAACAACCGGACGTTCGGCACGAAGCGCATCCAGTCGCCGTCGAGCCGCACCGCCCAGACCTTGGCGCGCGTGCCCAGTTCGCCCGCGGAACCGGCCCGCACGCCGGGGCTTCCGGTGAAGACGATGTCCGCCACGTCCAGGTCGGGCGCCGCGAGCCCGACGACCACCGAGCCGTAGCTGTGCCCGAAGACGTGGATGCGCGCGTCGGTCCGCAATGCGCGCACGAAGTCGACCAGTTCGGCGGCGCCCTGCCGGGCCAGCGAGCCGGTCATCGCGTCGACGCCGAGCCCCTGCGGCGTCCGGTAGCCGAGCCACGCGATCACCGCGAGGTCGTCGCGGCCGGCCTGCTCGTGCAGGTTGACCGCCATCCTCCCGATCGTGCGGTCGAACCGGTCGACGTCCACGTCGGACCCCGGCACGACGACCACGACGTCGCGGGCGGTGCCCAGGTCGCCGACGACCGCGACCCGGCGGGCGACGTCGGACCGCCACTGCGAGATCGACGGGGCGACCGACGGCAGGGCGATCAGCAGGAGGAACAGAACGGCACGGCGCATGCCCCAGAAGCTAGGAAGACGACGGGCCCCGGATCGTCACCCCGCGGTGCCACTACCCCGGTACCACGAGCCCGCTCTCGTACGCCGCGATGACGGCCTGGGCGCGGTCGCGGAGCCCCAGTTTCATGAGCACGCGGCTCACGTGCGTCTTGACCGTCTGCTCGGCCAGCACGAGGTGCGCGGCGATCTCGGAGTTCGACAGGCCCTGCGCGACCAGCAGGAGGATCTCGGTCTCCCGTTCGGTCAGGACGGACAGCTGCGCGGGCCGGACGCGCTCACCGCGGCGCGACCTCACGAAGTCCTCGATCAGGCGCTTGGTGATCGACGGGGCCAGCAGCGCCTCCCCCGCGGCCACCACGCGGACGGCGCCCAGCAGCTCGCGGGCGGGTGCGTGCTTGAGCAGGAACCCGCTCGCGCCGGCCTGCAACGCGTCGTAGACGTAGTCGTCGAGGTCGAACGTGGTCAGCACGAGGACCTTGACGTCGTCCGACCCGTCCAGCAGCAGCCGGGTGGCGGTGAGCCCGTCCATCTCCGGCATGCGGATGTCCATCAGCACGACGTCGGGTTTGACCGTACGCGCCAACGCGACGCCCTGCACGCCGTTGCCCGCCGCGCCGACCACCTCGATGTCGTCCTGCGCGTCCAGCAGCGCGGAGAACCCTTCGCGCACCATCTCCTGGTCGTCCACCACGACCACCCTGATCACTTGTCCCCCAACGGAATTCTCGCCCTGACCAGGAACCCGCCGTCCTCGGTCGACTTCACGGTCAGCGTGCCACCGTGCACGGCCACGCGTTCCCGCATCCCCACCAGACCCTGCCCGCTGCCGCCACCCCTGGACGGTCCGCCCGCGGTGTTGCGCACCAGCACGTCCAGCCGGTCGCCGTCGCGGCGCACGTGGACGGACGCCCGGGAGCCGGGCGCGTGCCTGGTCGCGTTCGTGAGCGCCTCCTGCACGATCCGGTACGCGGTGAGGCCGACCGCCTCCGGAACGTCGTCCACGTCGACCTCGGCCGAGTCACCGGGCCTCGTCAGCTCCGGGATGCGGCTGATGCCGGGTTGCGGCTCGCGTTGCGCGACCTCCCCGTTGCTGCGCAGCACGCCCAGCAGCCGTTGCATGTCGGTGATCGCCTCACGCGCGGCCTCGCCGAGTTCGGCGAACTCCTTCTCCGCGTCCTCGCCCAGGCCGCTGAGCCGGTAGGGCGCGGTCTCGCACCTGACCACCACCATCGACATGTGGTGCGCCACCACGTCGTGCATCTCGCGCGCGATGCGGGCGCGTTCCTCGAGCGCGGCCTTGGCGTCCCGCTCCTCTTCGAGCTCGCGTTCCGCCCTGCCGCGCGCGCCGAAGAGGTACACCACGGTGCCGATGATCGGTACGAAGAACGCCATGTCCGCGGCCTGCGGCTCGGAGGCCACGACCACGCCCATGCTGACCAGCGTGGCGCTGATCACGATCGGCCGCGAGTAGAAGGCAGCGACTGCCACGAGAAGCGGGACCGCCGTCCAGTACTGGAAGGGGGCGGCTCCCTCACCGCCGCACAGCAGGCTCACCGGGTAGAACGTCAGCGCGGCCAGCCGCCAGGCGTGCAGGGGCGACCAGATCAGCAGCACGTACGGCACCACCGTCGCCAGGAAGATGACCACCCACCAGCCGTCGGAGTCCTCCTGGCGCACGTAGCCGGCACTCGCGACGACCGCCCACACGAAGGCGTAGACGATCAACGCCGCGTGCACCGGGATGCGCAGCCGACCGAGCGCCCTGGCCAGCACTCGGGTGCGGTCGGGCCCCAGAACGGTTCGGTACAGCGCGCGGAACACCAGCCGATGCTAGGTGGATCCGCGAATCCGCACAGTGACCTGCGGAGTGACATACCCCGGTATGACTCTGATCAAGATGGGGCATTGCGAACGCGTGACACCGCGCGGTAGGCAGTACCTGTGAAACCACCACAGGATCCAGATCGCTGGTCACGGCTCACCGCCGTGGCCGGTGAGGCGCTGGCTGCCGCCAGGGCCGGGGAAGACGCTGTGGCGGTGGACCTCGTGACCGGGTACCTCAGCGGGTCGCCCGAGGGCAACGAGGAGATCCGTGAGCTCGTGCTCCTGCTGTTCGCCGAGTGCAGCAGCATGGTGAGCGCGCTCGGCTCCGGCGGCGCGACCCCGGTGAAGATGCAGGTGTTCGACGAGGAGGGCAACGAGGTCCAGATCGACGACGCGGACCCGCCCGTGCGCACCGCGATCCGCGCGTTGCTGGCCGAGGTGCACGGCGACCAGGACGCGGCGTCGGAGCAGATCGAGATCGCCCTCGCCAACGGCCAGCCGCAGGAGCTCGCGACCGTGGTCCTGCAAGCCCTGCGGTGGACGTTGAAGCTGGCGATCGAGTGCGAGACGCGCGACCTGCCCGTCGCCTCGTGGATCACCGCGTCACTGGACGACCAACCCTGACGTGCAGCAGCGCGTCCACACCGTCCATCAGGTGCTGGTCGAGCGGGAAGTAGCCCATCTCCGGCCTCGTGTCGGTGCGGGTCGTGCCCCGCGGCTTGTCGGCGGTGACGCCCCAGGTGGTGAACCGGCCCTGCAGCTGCCCTTCGGGGGTCGCCCCGTCCGGCTCGCCCAGCCCGAAGGTGTCGTTGCGGCCGAGGGTGCCTCCGATGACCGTGTACCGGTCACCGAGGACCGGCGCCACGAGCGCGCCCGCGGAGAGCCACTCGACCCGTTCGCCCGCCATCTCCATCGAGCTGCCGGTGCGCTGCAGGTGGGCGTTGTGCGCGAACACGAACGTCGGGCCCTTCGCCGCCTCGGCGCGCCGGATCTCCAGCAGGTTCCGCGCCATCACGCCGTCGCGCATCTGGCACAGGCGGTTCAGGCGCACGCCCAGCGGGTTCGGTTCCGCGCACTCCCGGTGGTACTGCAGGAGGCTCAAACCGGCCGTCAGGTACGTCTCAGCGCGCGCCCACGCCTCGTCGGTGCTCTTCCGCTCGTGCAGCCGCATGAGCATCCCTGTGCCGATCTCACGCAGCCTGACGGCCTCCGCCGACCGCCCCGGTGACCGGGCGGGGTCCATGACGGCCTCGTCGCGGCCCCACTCCTCGTCGTCGACCGTGAGGTCCACGTCCTCGCCGAGGTAGTCGCGCGCGTGTTCGAGGTACGGGCGCGGGCTGGGCGCGCTGGCCGTCTCGGTCTGGAAGTCGAAGCCGTGGAACGACAGCTGCTCCTGCTGCGCTTTGTCCGAGTTGTACTCGCGCATCCACTGCACGAGCTCGCGGTTGGCGGGCCAGTTCTCGCCGAACGAGTGGGAGAAGCCCTCCTTCATGATCGTGTCGAGGTCGCCCGGTCCGCCGTGGACGAAGTCGTCGAC
Organism: Lentzea sp. CC55; assembly: GCF_021056325.1. Lineage (NCBI taxonomy): Bacteria > Bacillati > Actinomycetota > Actinomycetes > Pseudonocardiales > Pseudonocardiaceae > Lentzea > Lentzea sp. CC55. Next base: position 64,450 of record NZ_JAJCXE010000033.1, read on the forward strand.
GGCCAGCCCCCGGATCCGGCAGGACTCCAGCGCGATCGAGCGGAAGCCCAGACCCGCCAGCTGCTCGAACAGCTCGTTGCGGATCCACGTGTGGGCGTGTTCGAGGTGGGTCGGCTCGCCGAATCCCAGGAGCTCGGTGAAGGGGGTGATGAACTCGCGAATGTCCTGGCTCATGTGGTTCAACCGTAACATTGAAAGCTCCGTTGAAGCTTTCGCTCAGTTGGGGCTGGAACGAGCGGTTAAAGTCTCAACGTGCGCCCAGCTGACCTCGCCCGCGAGCACGGCATCTCGACCCAGGCGGTGCGCAACTACGAGCGGTCCGGGTTCCTCCCGCCCGCCGAGCGCACGCCGTCGGGCTACCGCGTTTACACCGAAGTCCACGCCGCCGCGTTGCGCGCGTTCGTCGCGTTGGTCCCGGCGTTCGGCCACCTCCGCGCGGGCCAGATCATGAACGCCGTGCACGCCGGCGCGGTCGACGACGTGCTGCTGGCCGTCGGCCGCGGTCACGAACAGCTCCTGCGCGACCGCGCGACGCTCGACTCGGTCAGCCGCGCCGTGCGGGACCTGGCCGACGTCGAACCGGTGCCGCGGCCGCGCTCGATCGGCGAGCTGGCCCGCCGCCTCGGCGTCACCCCGGCGACGCTGCGCTCGTGGGAGCAGGCCGGAATCCTCGTCCCGCCGAGGGAACCCACCGGCTACCGCGTGTTCCGCGCCGAGGACGTGCGCGACGCCGAGCTCGCCCACCTGCTGCGGCGCGGCGGCTACCCGCTGGCGCGCATCGCCCTGGTGGTCGAGCAGATCCGGACGGCGGGCGGCACCGGCTCGCTGGGTGCCGCCCTCGCCGACTGGCGCCGCCGCCTGAGAGCTCAAGGCCTCGCGATGCTCGCCGCCTCCGCCCGGCTCAACGAGTACCTGACCGCACGGGCACCAGCTCCGTGACGAGTGCGCCCACCTGCTCGCTCTCGATCAGGAACGCGTCGTGCCCGTACGGCGACTCGATCACCCTGAGCTCGTCGGCGCCGGGGATGCCCGCCGCCAGTTCCCGTTGCTGCGCCAAGGGGTAGAGCCGGTCCGAGTCCACGCCCGCGACGATCGTGCGCGCGGTGACCCGCCGCAACGCCGCCTGGACACCGCCCCGGCCGCGCCCGACGTCGTGCGAGTTCATCGCCTCGGTGAGCGTGACGTAGCTGGCCGCGTCGAACCTCCTGGTGAGCTTCGCCGCGTGGTGGTCCAGGTAGGACTCGACCTCGAACCGCCCGTCCTCCTGCTTCCTCCTGCCGAACCGGGCCTGCAACTCCTGCTCGCTGCGGTAGCTGATGTGCGCGATGCGGCGCGCGACTCCCAGCCCCTCGACGGGATCGGCCCTGATCGCGTGCACCTGGGCGGACGCGAGCGCGATCTGCTCCGCCGACGCCGCCGCCGTCGTCGCCAGCAACAGCAACGACTCCACCCGTTCAGGCCGGCTCACCGCCCACTCGACCGCGCGCATCCCGCCCATCGACCCGCCGAGCACCGCGGCCCACCGCTCGATGCCGAGGTGGTCGGCGAGGTGCACCTCGGCCGCGACCTGGTCGCGGATCGTGATGCCGGGGAACTCGGGGTGCTGCCAGGGCCCGGTGCTGCCCTGGCAGCCGCCCAGCACGTTCGGCGCGACCACGAACCACCCGTCGAGCGGCTTTCCCTCTCCCACCAGGTAGTTCCACCAGCCCGGCGTGGGGTGGCCCGGCTCCGCGCCCCCGGCGACGTGGCTGTCACCGGTGAGGGCGTGGAGCACGAGCACCGCGTTGGAGGCCTCCGCGTTCAAGGTCCCCCACGTCTCGTACGCGAGCTGGAAACCCGGCAGCCCCGCGAACGGCTCGGCGTGGCTGAACCACTTCCGCCGGCCGTTCGGGTCGCCGAAGCGCCAGCCGCCCACTACAGCTCGGACTTCGCCGCGGTGAAGCCCGCCTCCAGGTCCGCCTTGAGGTCCTCGAGCCCCTCCAGCCCGACCGAGAGGCGCACCAGACCGGGCGTGACACCCGTGACGAGCTGCTCCTCCGGCGAGAGCTGGCTGTGCGTCGTCGAAGCCGGGTGCACGATCAGCGACCGCACGTCACCGATGTTCACCAGCTGGCTGAACAGGCTCGTGCCGTCCACGAACGCCCGCCCCGCCGCGACCCCGCCGCGCAGCTCGAAGCTGACGACCGCGCCGGCGCCCTTCGGCAGGTACTTCCGCGCGTTGGCGTGGAACGGCGACGACGGCAGGCCCGCGTAGTGGACCTTCTCGACCTCGTCGCGCCCTTCCAGCCACTCGGCGAGCGCTTGCGCGTTCTGCACGTGCCGCTCGACGCGCAGCGACAGCGTCTCGATGCCCTGGATCACCAGGAAGCTGGTCAGCGGGGCGATGGCCGCGCCCGTGTCCCGCAGCCCCTGCACCCGCAGCTTGGCCGCGAAGGACCCGTGCCCGAGCACCGGCCAGTACCGCAACCCGTTGTAGCTGGGGTCGGGCTCGTGGAAGTCGGGGAACTTCTCGGCGCCGTACTCGAACTTGCCGCCGTCGACGACCACACCGGCGATGGCCGTGCCGTGTCCGCCCAGGTACTTCGTGGCGGAGTGGATGACGATGTCCGCGCCGTGCTCCAACGGCCGCAGCAGATAGGGCGTGGGCACCGTGTTGTCGACGATCAGCGGCACCTGGTTCGCGTGCGCGACCCCGGCGACGCCCTCGACGTCGAGCACGTGGCTGCGCGGGTTCGCGAGCGTCTCGCCGAAGAACAGCTTGGTGTTCGGCCGCACCGCGGCCTGCCACGCGTCCAGGTCGTCGGGATCGTCCACGAAGGACACCTCGATGCCCAGCTTCGGCAACGTGTAGTGGAACAGGTTGTACGTGCCGCCGTACAACGAGGCGCTGGACACGAGGTGGTCCCCGGCCCGGGCGAGATTCAGGATCGCCGCCGTCCCGGCAGCCGACCCGGACGCGAAGGCAACGGCCGCCACGCCCCCTTCGAGGGCGGCGACCCGCTGCTCCAGGACGTCCTGCGTGGGGTTGTTGATGCGCGTGTAGATGTGCCCGGGCTCGGCGAGCGCGAACAGGTCCGCACCGTGCTGCGTGTCCCGGAAGACGTAGGAGGTGGTCTGGTAGATCGGCGTGGCGCGAGCGCCGGTGGCCGGGTCGGGCGCGGCGCCCGCGTGGATCTGCGTCGTCTCAAAGGACCAGGACATGGCTGTGCTCCAGAACGTTCGCTGATTGCTGGGGGGAGGGCCGGGATCAACGAGAGCAACGACAGGCCATGCTGGTGACGCGCACGTAATCGACGTGGCGTCGGCTAACCAGCGGCATGGTCATGGTCGACGAATGTAAGGGTCCACATGGTCCTGTGGACACCCCGTCCAACAGGTGAGACCGCATAGGCTGATCGCATGCGCACAGCTCTCGTCGGCTACGGACTAGGTGGGGCGGCCTTCCACGCCCCGTTCATCGAGGCAACCGAAGGCCTGGAACTCTCGGCCGTCGTCACCTCGAACCCCCGGCGCCAGGCAGAGGTGGCCGATCGCTACCCCGGTGCCCGCCTGCTGTCCTCCCTCGACGAGGTCTGGACCGGCGACTTCGACCTGGTCGTCATCACGACCCCGAACCGCTTCCACGCGACCCACGCCCGCCAAGTCCTCGAACACGGCCTCAACGTCGTCGTCGACAAGCCCTTCGCGGGCTCGGCGATGGAAGCGAGAGCCCTGGCCTCGATCGCGGCCGCACGCGGCCTGATGCTCGTCCCGTTCCACAACCGCCGCTGGGACGGCGACTTCCTGACGGTCCGCCGCCTCCTCGCCGACAACGCCCTGGGCAAGGTCCACAGGTTCGAGTCCCGCTTCGAGCGCTACCGCCCGGAGATCAAGTCCTCGTGGAAGGAATCCGGCGACCCGGCCGACCTCGGCAGCATCCTCTTCGACCTCGGCACCCACCTCGTGGACCAGTCCGTGGCCCTCTTCGGCCGCCCGACGTCGGTCCACGCGGAAATCGCCACCGTCCGCCCCGGCGCCAAGACGGACGACGACGTCTTCCTCTCCCTGCAGCACGAGGGCGGCGTCCGCTCCCACCTCTGGATGAGCGCACTGGCAGCAGACCTGGGTCCGCGCTTCCGCGTGCTGGGCCACGACGCCGCCTACGTGAAGTACGGCATGGACCCCCAGGAAGACCGCCTCAAAGCAGGCGACACCCCGGCCGGTCCGGGCTGGGGCGAAGAACCCGAGTCGGCCTGGGGCACCCTCGGCGGCCGGCCCCACCGCACAGAACCAGGCGCCTACCAGGCCTTCTACGCAGCAGTAGCCGCAGGCGAGGCCCCCGTCTCACCCCAGGACGCGGTCACGGGCCTGGAGGTCATCGAGGCAGCCAAGCAATCCGCCGCGACAGGCGACTCCGTCCGCCTCTGACCCCGCGCACGCTCGCAGGGGTCCCCTTCGGACTCGGGGCGAGGCGGAATGGCACGGGGCCGCAGGCGAGCAACGCTGAGGACGGACCACCGCGAAGCCGAAGGCGAGCCGTCTTTCCAGGACCCTCCGGGTGGGGTGGCTTCGTCACGAGTCGTGACACCCCTCCCTTGGTGTGGCCCGCTCTTGGCTCGACTTGTGACGAAGCCACCCCACCAACGCAACCACCAACGCAACAGCAAGCCGCCCAACGCACCAGGCGTGCCATCAACCCGCGACCGGCGCCGGCCCGGCTTCAGATCAGATCGGCGGGGTCCGGGGCGGAGCCCCGAGCAACCCCACCTCAAGCCCCACCCCCTCGAACCAACGGCGGATGCAACGCGGAAGCCGCCCCTCGCCGGTACAAAGCGGCCGGCCGTCCCCCGTCCCGGGAGGTGCTCCCGCCGGTCGCCTCCAGCAACCCCTCCACCCCGGTCACCTTCCGGTGGAAGTTGCGGGCGTCCAGCGTCACCCCCCAGACCACCTCGTAGACCCGCCGCAGCTCGGCCACCGTGAACTCGGCGGGGCAGAACTCGGTCCCCAGCGGCGTGTACTCCAGCTTGGCCCGGGCCCGCTCCACCCCGTCCGCGAGGATCACCGAGTGGTCGAAGGCCAGCGACGACACCTCCGCCACCGGAACCCAGGACGCCGCCGCGGCATCGGTCCCGGCCACCGGCACGGGCAGATCCGGCGCCAACGCCAGGTAGGCGACGGAGACGACCCGCATCCGGGGATCCCGCCGAGGCTCCCCGTAGGTCCCCAGCTGCTCGAGGTGCAGCCCGGACACCCCGGTCTCCTCGACCAGCTCGCGAGCGGCGGCGGCATTCACCGACTCGCTGACCCGCACGAACCCGCCGGGCAACGCCCACCGCCCCCGGAACGGCGCCTCCCCCCTCCTGACCAGCAGCGCGCACAGCGCGTCAGCCCGCACGGTCAGCACCACGAGGTCGACCGTCACCGCGAAGGGAGGGAAATCACTTGGCGAGTACACAACGCAGAGCATAGGCTTATCGTCAGATCGACGAAAACCAGGCGACCCCGACGAGCCCACCCGGCGAACCGGTCCCCGCCGGACCGGACCCGAACAGGAGCCCAACCCCCCATGGCCGACATCAGCACCTACCCCGGACTCCGCCACCTCAGAGGAGCACCCACCGTCCACATCAGACACGTCAGGAACGGCCAGGTGGTCCACGAGGGCACCGGCCTGAGCTTCTGGTTCCGCCCCAGGACCGCCGTCCTGAGCGAGGTCCCGGTGGACGACCGCGAGCTGCCGATGCTCTTCCACGCCCGGACGCACGACTACCAGGACGTCACGGTGCAGCTGACCGTCACCTACCGCTGCACCGACCCGGAGGTCGCGACCAGCAGGATCGACTTTTCGATCGACCCCGACACCGGCACCTGGCGGCAGGACCCGCTGAGCCAGATCGCGAACACCCTCACCGAAAGCACCCAGCAGCACGCTCTCGAGATCCTCGGCACGCTGGACCTCGACACCGCCATCCGCACCGGTGTCGAACGCGTCAAGCTCAGCGTCACCGAGAACCTGACCGCGCACCACATCGGCCTGGAGATCATCGACGTCCGCGTGGTCGCCATCCGGCCGGACGCCGACCTCGAGAAGGCGCTCCGGACCACCGTCCGCGAGAAGGTCCAGCAGGAGGCGGACAAGGCCACCTACGAGCGCCGGGCGATGGCCGTCGAGCGGGAGCGGGCGATCAGCGAGAACGAGCTGCAGAACCAGATCGAGCTCGCCAAGCGCGAGGAACTGCTTGTGGTGCAACGAGGTGCGAACGCGCTCAGGAAGGCGGAGGACAACGCCAGGGCGAGCCGCATCGCCGACGACGTCAAGGCCGAGGGCATCCGCAAGCTCGCCGAGGCCGAGGCCGCCGGCGAGAAGGCACGTCTCGACGCCTACCGGGACGTCCCGCAGGAGACGCTGTACGCGCTGGCCGCCAAGGAGCTCGCCGGCAACCTGCCCGAGATCGGCAGCATCACGCTGACCCCGGACATCGTCCAGCCGATCCTGCAGCGGCTCGCGCGATGAGCCTCGCTCCGCGAATCGTGCTGGTGCACCGGCGCACCGAACTGACAGAGTTGCTGGCACGACACGGCACGCGGGGGCAGGTCGAGTTCTTCCTGAAGTCCCGCGGCAGGACCCTGGACGAGGTGGTGGACCGTGACCAGCAGACCCGCAGGGCGCTGGGAGACGTCAGCTCCGCGATCCCGCTGGACTGGCGCCGCGGCGCGGTCGAGAGGGAAGACCTGTCGCGGTTCCTGTTCGCGCCCGAGGACGTAGTCGTCGTCGTGGGGCAGGACGGGCTGGTCGCGAACGTCGCCAAGTACCTCGACGGCCAGCCCGTGATCGGCATCAACCCGGACCGGGGCGTGCTCGCGAAGCACTCCCCCGCGGATGCCGCGGAACTGTTGCACAGCACGGGGAACACCGAGGACCGCACGATGGTCGAGGCGCGGTCGGACGACGGGCAGACCCTCCACGCGCTCAACGAGGTCTACGTCGGTCACCCCGGCCACCAGACGAGCCGCTACCGCGTCCTGGGCGAACGCCAGGCCTCGTCCGGAATCCTCGTCGGCACCGGCACGGGCGCGACGGGCTGGTGCAGTTCGGCCCACCGCGAGCGGAAGAGCACGCTCGCGCTGCCGGGCCCGGCGGAACGCAGGCTCGTTTGGTTCGTGCGGGAGGCCTGGCCGTCGCCGGGCACCGGCGTCGAGCGCACCGAGGGCGAGATCACCGACCGGCCGCTTGACGTCGAGGTCGAGTCCGACGGGCTGGTGGCGTTCGGCGACGGCATCGAGAGCGACGCGCTGCGACTGGGCTGGGGCCAGCGGCTGAGCATCGGGCTCGCCGCACGCCGGCTCCGCCTGGTGCGCTGAACCGCGCCGCCCGGGGCACCCCGTTCGAGTCAACGGCAAGCGGCCTTCCCGCACCCCGCGTCATCGTTCCAGCCTGGTCGAGGGATTGACACTGCGCAGTGGTCCGGTCACCCTTCGTCCTACGTTCCTACTCTTCGGTAACGAGGTAGCAATGACGCGCCGAGTGACTGTTGTTTCCCTGCTCACGGCCCTTTTCGCGGCCCTGCTGGCTCCGCACGCCCACGCCGCCCCGCAGTACCGGAACTACGTCTCGCTCGGGGACTCGTTCGTGTCCGGTCCGTTCATCCCGTTGCAGCGGCTCGACCCGTTGAGCTGCTTCAAGTCCACGCAGAACTACCCGTCCGTCCTCGCGAAGAGGCTCGGCATCGCGAACTTCACCGACATCTCCTGCGGTGGCGCCCAGACCAAGGACATGGCGGGCGTGCAGAGCGGCGTCCCCGGCCAGTCCGTGCCGCAGTTCTCCGCCCTGAAAGCCGACACCGACCTCGTCACCATCTCCATCGGCGGCAACGACATCGGCTTCTCCGACATCATCCTGACCTGCGCCGGCAAGAGCGTGCTCGACCCGAACGGCGCTCCCTGCGAGGCGACCTACGGCGACGAGCTCGCCCAGCGCGTCGACGCCACCGCCGCCAAGGTGGCCGCCGTGCTCGCCGGCATCAAGCAGCGCAGCCCCGGCGCGAAGGTCGTGGTCGTCGGCTACCTGCGCATCCTGCCGCCGTCCGGCGGGTGCTGGCCGGTCGTGCCGATCTCCAGGGGCGACGTGCCGTACCTCGACACCGTGCAGCAGCGGCTCAACGGAATGCTCGGCGCCCAGGCGAAGGCCGCCGGTGCCACGTTCGTGAACCCCTACGACATCAGCCTCGGTCGCGACACGTGCGCGGCGCCGTGGGACAAGTGGGTCGAGGGCATCATCCCGACCAGCCCCGCGTTCCCGGTTCACCCGAACGCCAAGGGCATGGCCGCGGTCGGTGACCAGGTGGCGAAGGCGCTCGCCGGGACGGAGTCCGCGGGCGTCTAGTTGCACGGAGTTCCGACGGTTTACACGATCCGGTGTTACCGCTCGGTTGTATGGAACCGCGGGTCCTCGCCGCGCCACAGTGGTGGCATGGCAAGGACCCGACTTCTGTTTGCCTGTCTCGCGCTCGCCGCACCGCTCGTCCCCGCGACGGCCCAGGCGGCACCCCTGACAGCACTGCTCCCCGCTTCCGGCCTGACGCTGTCGGTGCAGCCGGAGAGGGGCACCATCAGCACCACGCAGCTGAACTGCGAGCCCGCGGGCGGTGTGCACCGCCACGCCCAGCAGGCGTGCGACCAGCTCGTGCCCGTCGAAGGCGACTTCCGCAAGCTGCGGGAGGTCGGCGCGATGTGCACGATGGAGCTCAACCCCACGAAGGCGACGCTGCGCGGCAAGTGGCGCACCAAGAGGATCGACTTCCAGCAGGTGTACTCGAACCCGTGCGTGCTGCGCGCGAACACCGGCAAGGTCTTCGACTTCTGACCCCCTGACCGCGTCACCGGTGTTCCAGCGCACCGCCGTCGCGCTGGAACGCCGGTGGCGTTCAGCTCCCAGCACCTAGGCTGCGGAGCATGGGGGACTTCCTGGTCTACACGATCGGTTTTCCGGTCACGTTCGTACTGCTCGTCCTGGGCATGGCCCTGGCGGCGCGCAGGATCCTCGGCCTGCGCATCGGCCTGGTCCGCACGGCGCTGGCCTGCCTGCTGGCCATGTCCGCCGCCCGCGGCGCCTTCGGCGAGACGAGCACCGAGCCGTCCGCCGGGCTGGTGACGCTCCAACTCGGACTGTCCGTCCTCGCCGTGATCGCCCTGCTGGCGTTCGCGGAGATCGTCGTCCCGACCGGCTCGATCCCGCCTCCCACCGAGTGGTGGGGCATGGCGCGGCGCCGGATCGCGCGGACCCGGCGGTACTCGCGGATCACCGCGATCGCGTTCCGCCACGGCCTCGGTCCCTACCTGCGCGGCCGCGAACGGACCGCCACGGGCCTCTCCCGCTCGCTGCGGCTCGCGTTGCAGGACGCGGGCGTGACGTTCGTGAAGCTCGGGCAGGTGCTGTCGACGCGCGCCGACCTGCTGCCCCAGGACTTCGTCGACGAGCTGAGCCTGCTGCAGGACAAGGTGCCGCCGGCCGGGTGGGACGACGTCAGGGCGGTGCTCGACGCCGAGGTCGGGCTCGACGCGTTCCTCGAGGTCGATCCGGAACCGCTGGCGGCGGCGTCGATCGCGCAGGTGCACCGGGCCGTGCTCAAGTCCGGCGCCGAGGTCGTCGTGAAGGTGCAAAGGCCCGATGTGCGCGCTACGGCCGAGGGCGACCTGGACATCGTGTCCCGGCTGGCCGAGACGCTGCACCGCACGCGCTGGGGCGCGGCGCTCGGCGTGCGGGACCTGGCGGCGGGCTTCGCGGCCGCGTTGCGCGAGGAGCTCGACTTCAAGATCGAGGCCCGCAACATCACGGCCGTCGCGGCGGCCTCGGACTCGTCGGTCGGACTCCCCCACGTCCACCTGTCGACCTCCCGCGTGCTCGTCATGGACCGGCTCGACGGCGTGCCGTTGCGCGGCGCCGCCGAGGACGAGGGCCTCGCGCGGACGTTGCTGCGGTTCGTGCTGCGCCAGGTGATGCTCGACGGCGTCTTCCACGCCGACCCGCACCCCGGCAACGTCCTGCTGCTGAACGACGGGCGGCTCGGCCTGCTCGACTTCGGCTCGGTCGGGCGGATCGACTCCGCGCTGCGCTCGGCGTTGCAACGCCTGCTGCTCGCGATCGACCGCGGCGACCCGGCGGGCCTCACCGACGCGCTGCTGGAGCTGACCTCACGGCCCGAGGACATCGACGAGCAACGGCTGGAGCGCGCGCTCGGCCAGTTCATGGCCCGCCACCTCGGCGCGGGCATGCGTCCGGACGTGGAGATGTTCGGCGACCTGTTCCTGATCGTGTCGCGGTTCGGTCTGAGCATCCCGCCGGAGATCGCGGCGGTCTTCCGTGCCCTCGCCACCCTGGAGGGCACCCTGGCGGTGCTCGCGCCGGACTTCAACATCGTGGTCGAGTCGCGGGCGTTCGCCGCCGAGCAGATCTCCGAACGGCTCACGCCGGAGTCGGTGCGGCGGACGATGGCCGAGGAGCTCCAGGCGGTGCTGCCGATGCTGCGCCGCCTGCCGAGGCGCGTCGACCGGATCACCGGCGCGATGGAGCAGGGACGCCTGAGCATGTCGATGAGGCTGTTCGCGGACGAACGCGACCGGATGTTCGTCACGGGCCTGCTGCACCAGGTCATGCTGACCGTGCTGGGCGCGACCGCGGGTGTGATGGCGGTGCTGCTGCTCGGCTCCTCCGGCGGGCCGCGGATCTCCCAGGACATCGGCCTCTACCAGGTGCTGGGCTACAACCTGCTGATCATCAGCGTGCTGCTCGGCCTGCGCGTGGTCGTCACGGTGTTCCGGCCCCGGTCCTAGATGTACCTGGCCAACACGTTGGTGACGGTGTGTCGGCTTGATCATGGGTGAGGCCTCCGGGTGCGGTGGTGATTGCGAAGTCAGTCACC
>NZ_JAJCXE010000034.1:0-60237 GCF_021056325.1 Lentzea sp. CC55
CCACGAGGACCAGGCGGAGGTGCCGGTGTTGGTGATCTTCACGGAAGCCGAGAGGCCGTCGGCCCAGCGGTGGGCGGTGAAGCCGACCTCGCAGTCGGACTTCGGGGTGGTGGTGCCGCCGGACTTTTCCGCTGCCCAGCCGGAGACCCAGGCGAGGGCCGAGTTCCAGTTGATCGCGACCTCGTTCACCGAGTAGGCGCCGATGTCGTCGACCCAGCACTTCTGCTGCGGGCAGCCCGTGAGCAGGCGTTGGGCGACCGGGTCCTGCAGTGCGCTGTTCGGGCCGCCGGAGAGGGAGCCCGCGGGGGCGATGGGGAGGCTCGGGTCGTTCTGGTGTGCCCAGAAGCGGTGGTGGGCGTTGATCATCGCCTGGTCGCCGTAGCCCGTGACGTAGGAGGTGCTGAGCGGGTTGCGGCCCTGGATGTAGTGCAGGGCCTCGAAGACGCCGTCGCGGTACTTGGCGGCTCCGGTGAAGTCGTGGGCCAGGGCGAGGACCTGGGCGTTGTTGAGAACCGTGGAGTTCGAGCCCCAGACGTAGCCCGCGGTGCTGTTGTCGTACGGGGTGGCGTAACCCATCCCCGCCATGGCGGTCAGGTGCTCGTCGGCCACGGTGGCGAACTTCTGCTTGATCGCCGCCACGTCCGCCGCCGGGAGGCCGGGGACCAGGGCGAGGGTGATGTCGCCCAGCGGTGCCGTGCCGCCCCAGTGGAAGCCGCCGCGGTTCAGGCTCGCCGCCTTGTGGTGCGGTGAGGCGGTGACGTCGGTGCGGTAGGCGCTCTCACCCGTGGTGGCGAGCAGCTCCGACGCGGCCCAGTAGAACTCGTCGGTCACGGTGTCGTCGCTGTACGCGCCGCCGCCGGTGCCGTCGTTGGGGTCGGCGAGCTTGGCCGGGTTCGCCTTGGCCGCCGCGTAGGCCTTGCGGGCCGCGGCGAGCAGGGTGGCCGAGTAGGTGGCGTCGACGCCCTTCCACAGGCGGGACGCCTGGGCCGCCACCGCGGCCAGGTTCAGGGTGGCGGCGGTGCTCGTCGCCGAGAGGCGGCGGGGCTGGTCGTCCAGTTCGGGACGGGTCGGCAGGGCGGTCCAGTTGGCGTCGTGGACCTTGTGGTGCGCCATGCCGTCGGGCGCCTGCATCTTCAGCAGGAAGTCGACCTCCCAGCGGGCCTCGTCGAGGATGTCCGGGACGCCGTTGGACTTCTCGGGGATGTTCAGCGAGCCGTCGCGGTACGCGGTGGCGTCGCCGAGCACGGACGCGCGCTCGTAGGCGTTGAGGAGCTGCCAGGTGGCGATGCCGCCGTTGACGACGTACTTGCCGTGGTCACCCGCGTCGTACCAGCCGCCGCGCACGTCGAGGGTGTAGCCGCAGGCGAGGTCCGCACGGCACGGCACGTTGTTGTCGCCCTGGTTGGGGGCGACGTTCACGTGGCCGGCGGGACGCGCATACTCCTCACCGACGTACTGCGCCTCGATCGGCGTGCCGCTGCGCTGGTGGTAGAAGAACGCGAGCGAGTCGTAGCGCAGGCGCTTCACCGGGTCGGCGGAGATGTCGAACGGGAAGCTGCTGTCCTCGCCGACGGACAGCACGTAGCCGGTGCCGGCCGTGTCGAACGACGAGAAGTCGATCAGGTGCACCAGGTCGCCGGACGTGGCGTCCAGGCCCTTCGGCGTGCTCTGCCCGGACGCCACCGTCGCGCCCGCGGAGTTCTTGAGGGTCCACGTCTGCGGCGTCGTCGCCGTGGAGACGAGCGTCGCGCGCTTGGGCAGGCCCGGCACGTACGCCACCAGGTCGACCTGGACCTTCTTGGTGGGGTTGGGGTTCACCCCGCCGGGCGGCTTCACGCCGCCGATCACCGAGATGTTGTCGACGCAGATCGTGTTGTCGGACGGCTGGCCGCCGAGCTGGAACGCGACCTGGCCGTTGCCCGCGTCCGGGAAGTCCAAGGTGGACGTGAAGGTGAAGGAGAAGCGCTGCTTCTCAGGGGAGACCGTGAACTGCTGGCTCGCGATCCCGCGGTACGGGCTGACGCTCTCGCCCGCGGCGGCCGTCACCGGCTGCGCGGTCGTGGCGCGGGCGTCGAACGAGAACGTGTAGGACTGGCCTTCCTCGAACGGGACCCCGTTCTGGCCGATCAGGGCGTCCCAGGGGTTCGTGGTGCCGCCGGTGACCGCCGCGCACAGTTCGCCGCCGGTCACGCGGTGGGTGACGCCGGCGCCGGCCCACCAGGGGTCCGCCGAACCGCTGTCGAACGTGCCGTTGAGCACGCGCTCGTAGTCCGCGGCCGCGGCGGCGGACTGGAGCGAGGTCGCCGTCAGCACCGCGAGCAGGGTCGCGGCGAGGAGACGTGGGGGTTGAGATCTCATGCTGTGAGGTTCTCCGTCCTCGTCGACGGTGCGTCTGGGAGCGCTCCCAGGGGCACCGTAGGACGAGTCCGGCGACGGCAACAAGCTCCGGCGCGGTCATCGGTCGAATTCGACGCGTGATTCGACTCGAACCGAACGGGAGTCAGCGCAGGAGGCGGTCGAGGAGGTCGTGCCAGCCCGCTTCCGCCCGTGCGAGCGACCTGTCGCGGGGGCGGCCGAGGTGCTCGACGAGGACCACGTCCACGGACGCCAGCAGGGTGTGGGCGAGCAGGTCGGCGTCGGCGCCCGGGAGGACCTCGCGCACCAGCAGGGCCACGTGCCGGTGGCGCAGCTGCCGGGCGGGGACCGTGAACCGGCGTTCGGGCGACGGCTCGGCGGCGAGGTAGAGGTCGAGGTGGGCGTGTTCGTGGCGCAGCAGGGCCGGGCCGAACGCGCGCAGCCTCGTCGCCGCGCCGGCGTCGGGGCCGAGCGGCGCGGGGCCGCTCAGGAACGCTTCCTGGAACTGGCGCTCCGAGTGGTCCAGCAGGGCCTGCAGCAACCCCTGCCGGTCGCCGAAGCGGCGCGACACCGTGCCCTTGCCGACGCCCGCCGCGGTGGCCACGGACTCCATCGTGATCGCCGCCGCCCCCCGTTCCGCTGCCAGCCGCACGGCCGCTTCCAGCAGCAACGCCCTGTTGCGCACGGCATCCGCGCGCAGGGGCGCCTCCGGGTCTGCCAGTGGGAGGGTTGTGCCGTCGATCACCTCGGCAGCCTAGTCGGAAGATAAGCGGAACGCGACCCGTTTAAGGTGTAGTCGTTCAACCGCACCCCGCACACAGGAGTCCCGCCATGACCGTCCGCATCCTCACGCTCGTCGGCAGCCTCCGCTCCGGATCGCACAACCGGCGGCTCGCCGAGGCCGCGGTCCAGATCTCGCCGGACCACGTGGAGGTCGGCGTGTTCGAGGGCCTCGACACCGTGCCGTTCTACAACGAGGACATCGACACCGAGGACGCCGTTCCCGCCTCCGCCGTGAAGCTGCGCGAGGCCGCCGCGGAGGCCGACGCGCTGCTGCTCGTCTCGCCCGAGTACAACGGCACCATCCCCGCCGTGCTGAAGAACGCCATCGACTGGCTGTCCCGCCCCTATGGCGCCGGCGCCCTGTCCGGCAAGCCCGTCGCCGTCGTCGGCACCGCGTTCGGCCAGTACGGCGGCGTGTGGGCGCAGGACGAGGCCCGCAAGGCCGTCAAGATCGCGGGTGGCGTGCCCGCCGAGGACCTGACCCTGTCGATCCCGGGTTCGGTGGTCCGCTTCGCCGAGCTGCACCCGGTCGACGACCCCGAGGTCACCGAGAAGCTGTCCGGTGTGATCGAGGGCCTGGCCAGCCGCGCGAAGGCCGCTGTCTGACCACGAGGGCGGGCTAGGCGCTCGCCCGGCGCACCAGCGACGTCGGCAGCAGCATCGACGACGGGAGCTTCTCCTCGCCGGCCAGTTCGGCGAGGAGGCGCCACGTCATGGTGCGCCCCAGCTGCTCGACGTCCTGGCGCACGGTGGTGAGCGGCGGCGTCGCGGTCGAGGCGAGCACGGAGTCGTCGAACCCCACCACGGCGACGTCGTGGGGAATCCGGTAGCCGCGCGCGTGGAGCACTCGCAACGCGCCCACGGCCAGGATGTCGGCCGCCACGAAGACCGCGTCGAGATCGGGTGCGCGGCGCAGCAGGTCCTCCATCGCGAACGCGCCGCTCTCGGGCGTGAAGTCGCTGCTGTGGGCCACGAGCCCCACGGGCATCCCGTGTTCGGCGAGCCCGCACCGCCAGCCGCTCAGGCGGTCCATGCCGACCGCCATGTCGTGCGGGCCGGCGATCGTGGCGATCTTCTCGCGGCCCAGTGAGATCAGGTGGCGCACGGCCCCCAGCGCGCCGTTGAAGTTGTCCGCGTCGACGAACGGGACCGCGCCGCCCGCGAGCGGACGGCCGCCCGACACCACGGGCAGCCCCGTCTCGTGCAGGATCCTCGGCAACGGGTCCTCGCCGTGCAGGCTCACGACGAGCGCCCCGTCGACGTGCCCTCCGGTGAGGTAGGCGACCTGGTCCTCACCGTCGAGCGGCTGGTTCATCATCAGCAGGAGCTGGACGTGCCGTCCGGTGAGCTCGGCGTGCACCCCGCGCAGGATCCCGGCGAAGAACGGGTCCGCGAGGACCTGGCTGCCCTGTTCGGAGATCACGAGCGCGATCGCGTTGGCCTTGCTGCCCGCCAGGGTGCGCGCGGCGTGGTTGGGGCTGTACCCGAGCATGGCGATGGCGCGGTGCACCGCCTGGCGCGACCGCTCGCTCACGTACTTCTCGCCGTTGATCACCCTGGAAACGGTGGACTTCGACACCCCGGCCACGCGCGCCACCTCCTCGATGCGCGGGCCGGGGCGACGACTCCTGCCTTCCGTCATGAGGTGGCGACCAGCGCGTTGTCGCGTGCCACCCTGCTGAACCACCTCGCACTCATCTTCGGGGTGCGGATCTGGGTGTCGTAGTCCACGTGGACGATGCCGAACCGCTTCGCGTACCCCTCTGCCCACTCGAAGTTGTCGAGCAGCGACCAGCAGAAGTACCCGCGCAGGTCGACCCCCGCCTCGATCGCCGCGTGGGCGGCGCGCAGGTGGGAGGCGATGAAGCCGGTGCGGTCCACGTCGTCGATCGCACCGTTGCCGGTGAAGTCGTCGCGGAACGCGGCGCCGTTCTCGGTGATGTACAGCGGGAGCCGCGGGTAGTCCTGGTGCACCCGCATCAGCACGGTGGTCAGCCCGTCCGGCCTGACCTCCCAGCCCATGTCGGTGACCGGGGCGTTGCGGACGGGGAACGACGCGTGCTCCACGCCGACCCACGGGTTGCGGCCGCCGTCGTCGCCGTTGGGCGTCGAGCTGACGTAGTGCTCGGTGTAGTAGTTGACGCCGAGCATGTCCATCGGGCCGGAGATGACGCCGAGGTCGCCGTCCTTGATGTGGTCGCCGAAGCCGAACGGCTCCAGGTCCTCGAGGATGTCGGCCGGGTACTCGCCGCGCAGCAGCGGGTCCAGGAAGATCCGCTGCTGCAGCCCGTCGAGCCGGCGGGCCACGTCGAGGTCGCCCGGGTTGTCGGGGTCGACCGGGATGATCGGGTACATGTTGAGCGTGATGCCGACCTTGGCGTCCGGCTGGGTCGCGCGGATGGTGTCGGCGGCGAGCCCGTGGCCGAGCAGCAGGTGGTGCACCGCGGCGACGGCGGCCTTCGGCTCCTGGCGGCCGGGGGCGTGGATGCCCGCGGCGTAGCCGAGGAACGCCGAGCACCACGGCTCGTTCAGCGTCGTCCACGTGCTGACCCGGTCACCGAGCGCCTCGACGGTGGTGGCGGCGTAGTCGGCGAACCGGTACGCGGTGTCGCGGTTGGCCCACCCGCCGTTCTCCTCCAGCGCCTGCGGGAGGTCCCAGTGGTAGAGCGTCGGCCACGGCACGATGTCGTGCGCCAGCAACGAGTCGATGAGCCGCTTGTAGAAGTCGAGACCCGCCGGGTTGACCTTCCCGCCGTCCGGCCGCACGCGCGGCCAGGCGATCGAGAATCGGTAGGCCTGGAGTCCGAGGTCCGCCATCATCGCGACGTCCTGCTCGAACCGCCGGTAGTGGTCGGCGGCGGGTTCACCGCAGTCGCCGCCGACCACCCTGCCTGGCTGCCGGCAGAACTCGTCCCAGATGGAGTCGGTGCGGCCGTCCACGGCGGTCGCACCTTCCACCTGGAACGCCGCGGTAGCGGCTCCCCACAGAAATCCCTGTGGGAATACAATGTTCTCCATTTTCACCCCTTGACGGCGCCCTGCATCACACCGGCGACGATCTGCCGCCCGAGCACGAGGAAGACGATGAGCACCGGAACGGTCGCGAGCGTGGTTCCGGCGAGTACGAGCGAGTAGTCGACGTAGTAACCGCTCTGCAGCTTCTCCAGAGCGACCTGCAGAGTCGGGTTGTCGGCGTTGAGGACGACCAGCGGCCACAGGAAGTCGTTCCAGGACTGCATGAACGTGAACACGCCCAGCATCGCGGCGGCCGGCCTGGCGGCGGGCAGCGCGACGTGCCAGAACGCGCGCCACAGGCTGCAGCCGTCCATGCGCGCGGCTTCGACGAGTTCGTCGGGAATGGCGTCGACGAGGTACTGGCGCATCCAGAACACGCCGAACGCCGTGACGAGGTTCGGCACGATGACGGCTTCCAGCTCACCGGCCCAGCCGAACTCGGCCATCGCCATGTAGAGCGGGATGATGCCGAGCTGCGTCGGCACCGCCAGCGTCGCCACGACGAACAGGAACAGCACGCCGCGGCCGCGGAACTTCAGCTTGGCGAAGGCGAACCCGGCGAGCGTCGACAGCAGCACCACCGAGAACGTCACCGTGCCGGAGACGATGAAGCTGTTGCCCAGCGCCTTCCAGAACGGAACCGTGTCGAACACGCGCACGGCGTTGGCCCAGAAGTTCCCGCCGGGGACCAGCGTGAAGTCGCCGGTCAGCACCGAGTTGTCGCGGCTCGCGACGAGGAACGACCAGTAGAACGGGAAGGCGGAGCCGAGCACGAACGCGGCGAGGATGCCGTAGATCGCGAAGGACGGTCGTTTCATCATCGGACGGCCCTCCTGGTGAGGAAGAAGTTGAGGACCGCGACACCGATCACGACCAGGAACAGCACCCACGCGATCGCGGAGGCGTAACCGAGGTCGAGCCCCTGGAAGGCCGACTGGTAGAGGTAGAGGACGACGGTCTGGTACTGGTGCTCCGAGCCGCCGCCGCTGCCGCCCGAGGGCTCGAACAGCTTCGGCTCGGTGAAGATCTGCAGGCCACCGATCGTCGAGGTGACGATCACGAAGATCAGCGTGGGCTTCAGCATCGGGAGCGTGATGCTGAAGAACCGCCGCAACGCGCTCGCGCCGTCCACCAGCGCCGCCTCGTACACGTCGCGCGGGATCGCCTGCATCGCCGCGAGGATGATCAGCGCGTTGTAGCCGGTCCACCGCCAGTTGACCATCGACGCGATCGCGACGTGGCTGCCGAAGGTGCTGGCCTGCCAGTCGATCGGGCTGATGCCGATCAGACCGAGCACGTCGTTCACGAGGCCGTACTGCGGGCCGAACAGGTTGCCGAAGATGATCGTCAACGCCACGAGGCTCGCGACGTAGGGCAGCAGAACGCCCATCCGCCAGCCGGTGCGGGCGCGCAGGTTCGCGTTGAGCAGCGCCGCGATCACGACCGCGACGATGATCTGCGGGACGCTCGAGAGCAGGAAGATGCTGAACGTGTTGAACAGCGCGTTCCAGAACTGGTTGTCCTCGAACAGCGTCCGGTAGTTCTCCAAGCCGATGAACAGCGGCTCGTCGGCGCCCACCTCCCAGTCGAACAGGGAGACGTAGGCGGTGTACAGCAGCGGGAAGAGCCCGATGGCGCCGAAGAGCACGAAGAACGGTGCGACGAACAGGTAGGGCGATACCTTGGCGTCCAGGTTGGACAGCCGGTACCGCCGCGGAGGCCGCGGGCCGGCCTCCTGTGCCGGCCCGCGGTCCACCTTGGAGAGAGTGGCGGTCACTACTTGGCCGCCTTCTGAGCACCCTCGACAGCGGCCTTCCAGGCCTCTTCGGAGTTCTTGCCCTGCTCGACCGACTGCAGGGCCGGGCTGAACACCGTCTCCTGGATCTGGCCGTCGGCCGGGCCCTTGTACTGCGCGGCCTTGATCTTCTTGGCCTGGGTGGCGAACAGCGCGCCGGCCTTCACGTCACCGAAGTAGGCGTTGGTCTGCTCCAGCAGCTCCGGCGCGTCGAGAGCCTTGAGCTGGCTGGGGAAGGTGCCCTTGGCCTTGAACGCCTTGACCTGCTGCTCCGGCGCGGTCAGCCACGCGGCGAGCTCGGCGGCCTTCTTGGCGTTCTTGCTCTGCTTCGGCACGGTCAGGTACGAGCCGCCCCAGTTGCCGCCGCCGTTCGGGAACGCGTCGGTGACCGCCCACTTGCCCTTGTTCTCGGGACCGGCCTGCGTCTCGACGACACCGAGCATCCACGACGGGCACGTCTTGGTGGCGAACTTGCCGAGCTTGAAGCCGGTGTTCCACTCGGGGCTGAACGCCGCGAGCCGCGCCGACTGACCCTTCGCGACGGCCGCGGTCACCGCGGTCCAGTCCTTCTTGATGTCGGCGTTGGTGTCGACGACCAGCTTGTCGGACTTGTCGTAGTAACCGGTCTCGAGCTGGTTGTGCATCGCGTTGTAGACCTGGGCCGCGCTGTCGAACCAGGCGACACCCGGAACCTTCGCGATGAACTGGTCACCGGCGGCGAAGTAGCTGTCCCACGTGGCGAAGAGCGCCTTCACGCCCTCGGGGTCGGACGGCAGGCCGGCCTGCGCGAAGAGGTCCTTGCGGTAGCACATGGCCAGCGGACCGATGTCCGTGCCGTAGCCGATGAGCTTGCCGTCCTTGGATGTGATCGCGTCGGTCTTCCACTGCAGCCAGCGGTTGTCCTCGATCTTCGGGCCGATCTCCTTGAGATCGTTGAACTGCCCGGACTTCGACATCACCTGGCTGAGGTAGCCCTCTTCGACGCCCTCGATGTCGGCGAGACCGGAGCCGGCGCCGAGCTTGGTGAACAGGTTCTGGTGGTGGGGCTGGCCCTGACCGGTCTTGCGCTGCGTGATCTTGACGTCCGGGTGAGCGGCTTCGTACTCCTTGAACAGCTCTTCGTAGCCGAACTCGTTGAACGTCGCGATGGTGAGCTCGGTCTTTCCGTCTGCGGACTGGCTCGCTCCACCTGACCCGCACGCTGTGGTGGCGGCGGCGGACACGGCGGCACAGATCAGCACGCTGACCCAACGGTGTCGCACGGGAGAACTCCTCTGGTCTCGGCGGCGGGTTCTGGGAGCGCTCCCAGACGGGGAGGAGTGTCGTACCGGCTTCGAACGTGTGTCAAGACACACTCCGGGGTACACCAGGTGTTTCCGCTGTCGCGCGACCGGGTGACCTCGTGGTTTGCGGCTCAGGTCACAGTTGAGAAAGCTGGGAGCGTTCCCGGAAGTGTGACCTTTGGGTTAACACTGAGTGCTGCGGCCGGTACGCAGAGCGCCAGCGCGCGCATGGCGAAACCCGTGCGCCCAGGGCCGGAGCGGCAGCAGCGGTGGGAGCAATGCCCTGGTGCGACTGGACGTGCGGGGATGAGGACGAACGGCGCGCGGTGGCCGGGTCGGTGGGCGGCCGTACGGGGCCGTGGGTGAACACGCGAGTGTCCCGGGGCCGGCCGCGATCGGCGTGTGGAAGCGGGCGGAAGGGGGCGTCAGGCGCTCGCCCGGCGCACCAGGGAGGTCGGCAGCAGCAGCGACGGCGGCAGCCCGTCGTCGCCGGCCAGCTCGCCCAGCAGGCGCCACGTCAACGTCCGCCCGAGCTGCTCGACGTCCTGCCGCACCGTGGTGAGGGGCGGCGTGGCGGTGGACGCCAGCAGCGAGTCGTCGAACCCGACGACCGCCACGTCCTCCGGGATGCGCCGCCCGCGGGCGTGCAGCACCTGCAGCACACCCAGCGCGATGATGTCCGCGGCGACGAACACCGCGTCGATGCCGGGGGCGCGGTCGAGCAACTCGGTCATCGCACGCGCGCCGCTCTCCGGCGTGAAGTCCGCCTCGGCCACCAGGTCGGCGGGCAGCCGGGCCTCACCCAGCCCCCGGCGCCAGCCGCTGAGCCGGTCCAGTCCCGCCGCCATGTCGCGCGGCCCCGCCACGGTCGCGATGCGGTTGCGGCCCAGCGAGACGAGGTGCCGCACGGCGTCGAGGCCGCCGGTGAAGTTGTCCGAGTCCACGAACGGGACCGAGCTGGCGCCGAGCGGCCGCCCGCCCACGACCACCGGCAGGCCGATCTCCTGCAGGCGGTGGGGAAGCGGATCGTCGCCGTGCAGGCTCAGGAGCAGCGCGCCGTCCACGTGGCCGCCCGCCAGGTAGACGAGGAGGTCGTCGTGGTCCTCCGGGCGGCTCATCATGAGCAGCAGCTGGACGTGCCGGCCGGACAGCTCGGCGTGGACGCCGCGCAGGACGCCCGCGAAGAACGGGTCGCCGAGCACCCGGCTGCCGTGTTCGGAGACGATCAGCGCGATGGCGTTCGCCTTGCTGCCCGCGAGGGAGCGGGCGGCCTGGTTCGGGCTGTACTTCAGGTGGGTGATCGCCGTGTGGACGGCGTCGCGCGCCTTGGCGCTCACGTACTGCTCGTCGTTGATCACCCTCGAGACGGTCGACTTGGACACGCCGGCCAGCCGGGCGACCTCCTCGATGCGAGGGCCTGGCCGGCGGTGCCGGTCTACGTCCGTCATGACGCTCATCGTAGGAGTACGCGAAGATCAACTCGAACGTGACGAAACGCCCGCGTGTCACCGTGAGAGCGCGACCGCGGCACGGCGCTGTGCGCGGGGTGCCGCTGGGATCGGGGCGGGACGCCTGTGCCGCGCAGAACGTCCCGCCCCGAAGATCGTCAGGGCTCGACGCCCCACGCGAGCGTGCCGCCGGTGTGGGCGGTGACCCTGTCGAAGTCGGTGAGCGCGCCGCTCACCCGGTAGCTGTGGTCGTCGGTCTGGGTGAAGGTGGACCAATCGGACTTCGCGATCCGCACCTGGACGTCACCGGTGCTCGCTCCCGCCGCGAGGCTGCCGGAGGTGAAAGACACCTCGGCGTACGCGTCGGCGCCGGGCCGGGCTGCGGGGAGCTTCACCACCCGCACCTGGACGCCGGCACACCCCATCCGGGCCCAGTCGCACCACGTCTGGTAGCTCGCCGAGGGAGCGTCGCCGGTGAACCAGTACCGGATGGTGGTGCCGGTGAGGCTGACCGGCGTCGTGCCGCGGTTCGTCAGCTGCAGCGTGGCGCCGATCTGGTTGGCCGTGGCCGCTCCGGAACCGCTGTGCTGCACGGACAACGTGCTCGCGCTCCCCGGCAGCGTGCGCGTGGTGACCGGAACGCTCGCGGCGGACACGTTGCCGGACGTGTCTCTCGCGCGCACCGAGAACGTGTACGGCGTGTCCGGGGTGAGGCCGGTGACGACGAGACCGGTCGTGGCCGACGAACCCGTGACGGTAGTGCCGGCGAGCACGTCGTACCCGGCGACACCGACGTTGTCCGTCGAGGCCGTCCAGCTCAGCGTCGCGCTCGTGCTCGACACCGCCGAGACCGTGAGGCCGGCGGGAGCCGAGGGCGGTTCGGTGTCGTCGACGACGCCGCCGGGCTCGGTGCCCCACACCGTCCTGCCGTCCTGCCGCAGCACGATCCGGTCGGTCTGGACGACCGCGTTGCCGGTGCCGAGGCCCACCGCCGACCAGTCGTTGGACGGGTCCCAGGTGCCGGCGCTGGTGATCCGGAACTGGACCTCCTTGCGGAACGCCGACTGCCCGGCCGGGGCCACGCCGGTGCACGGGATCTCGACGTAGTACACCGAGCCGCGGTACTGCGCGGGGGCGCTCGCCGCGCCGCACTGGTTGTAGTTCGTGGTGACGCTGATCTGGCTCGGCGCGGTCGTGCCGTCGAGGGTGAAGTAGTAGCGCAGGGTGCCGTTGAACGTCCGCGCGGGCCAGGCGCTCTTGTTGAGCACGAACGCCTTGATCTCGGTGAACTGGGCGGCGCTCTGGTTCACCGACGCCTGGACCGTGAGCTCCGGGCCGTCCGGGGTCTCCGCGACCGGGAACGAGGCGAGCGGCGTGCCGCCGTACTCCCCGTACAGGCGGGCGAGCGCGCCGGTGAAGCCCGCGTTGTAGTCGAGCGCGACCTCGTTCATCACGTAGTCGCTGCGGCTGTCGGTGTAGGCGTCGTTGTTGGTGCTGGGGCCACCGACCAGCGCGCCGTAGAGGACGTGACGGCTGACGGCCGGTTCCTGGATGCTGTCGGCCCACGAGCCGTGCGCGCCGCGGTGGTGCGGGTTGCGCGGCGGGTTGGCGCCGAACCCGACGACGTAGCTCGCGTTGCGCGGGTTGTCGCCGAGGGCGTAGTTGATCTGCCGCACGCCGAAGTCGTGGTAGGTCTTGGCGCGGGTGGTGTCTCGTGTGGACAGCCAGTCCGAGTAGGTCAGGGCGGCGAACGCCGTGTTGGCGGCGTAGCGCAGGGAACCCCAGCTGTCGAGCACGGCCTGGCCGCCGGGGGAGTAGCGCACGCGGTTGCCGTTGTAGCCGGTCGTCCAGAAGTCGAGCCACCGGTTGGCGTCGGTGATGTAGGTCTGCTCGCCGGTCAGCTTGGCCATCAGGACGTAGGCGCCGTAGGACTTGTCGTCCCACGCGATCGTCCACCGGTAGGAGCGCTCGGTGCTCTGCGGTTCGGTGCCGAGCTTCTGGTACTCGGTCTTCGCCTTGGTCAGGTAGCTCGCGTCCCCGGTGGCGCGGTGCAGCCAGATCGCACCCCACACCAGCTCGTCCTGATAGCCGCTCCAGGAGTTGTAGAAGCTCGCGGCGTCGGTGATGCACGAGCTGTACTTGCCGCGGTAGGTGTCCGCGAAGCTGTAGAGCTGCTTGGCGTGCGTGAGCAGGGTCGCCGCGTACGTGGGATCGGTGTCCTTGAAGACCATCGACGCCGACGCCATCGCCGCCGCGTACTCGCCCGCGAGGTCGGAGCCGGGGCACGAGGCGTCCACCTTGTACGACGGACGGGCCATCGGCATCACCTCGGCCGAGCCCCACCAGGCGTGGTCGGGGTTGCCGGCGCCGACCTGGCCGTAGACGACGTTCGGGGACGGGTGCGCCTTGATGATCCAGTCCGTGCCGTGCCGCAGGTTCGCGAGCAGGTTTGGGAGTTGCCCGGAGCTCGCGTAGGCGGCCCGGTTCTCCACGGCGCCCCAGGCGAGCATGGACATGCTGAACGCGAACGGCAGCCCGAACTTCACGTGGTCGCCCGCGTCGTAGAAGCCGCCGGACAGGTCGAGCCCGACGTCGGCTCCGTCGCGCAGGGCCGAGTCGGCGCGCCAGCTCACGCGGTTGCCCGCCGGCAGCTGCCCCGACCGCTGGGCGTCGTAGAACCAGACCGACTTCTGCAGCGCCTCGCCGTAGTTGAACGCGGGCGCGGCCACCGAGGGCCGCACCAGCGGACCGGTCGCCGCCGCCAGCACCGCGACGAGCGCGGCTGCGACAGCTCTCCACCTGCGACTGTGCACGTGGGCCTCCGAGGACTCCGGGCTCCGACTGAATCTGGGAGCGCTCCCAGGTTCGGGACTGTAACGGTCACGAATCCGGTCCGACAGGGGTGGAGGTGAATGTTCGCGACAAGACCGCCGCTCGGCGCAATTTCGCCCGGCATTCGCGAGCGGGACGATTTCCGGCGCTCACCGCAATGTCGTGACGATTCGACGATTCGATGCACAGTACGTGGTCAGCGCCTCGGCCGTGTGGGGGACTCCGCTGGGCGAGAAGTGCTCAACAAAGGACGACGACCCGTCGCGGAAAGTGCAACGTGAGGTTCGCTATCGATTCGACCGCGATTCGACACCACTTCCTCGCGGTGTTGCCGGGTGATTACAGTCCGCTCCAATCTGGGAGCGTTCCCAGGCTTGGAGGTGTGTCATGACCGGAAGGCGCGGCGTCGCGCTGCTCGCGGCCTTCGTCTCGGTGGCCGCGACCGTCGGCCTGGCGGTGGTCGCCCCGGCCGCGGCGGCACCCGGCTGCAAGGTGGACTACGCGGTGCCCAGCCAGTGGCAGGGCGGGTTCACCGCGAACGTGGCCGTGACGAACGTGGGGGACCGCGTCGACGGCTGGCGGCTGACCTGGACGTGGCCGTCCGGGCAGAAGGTGACGCAGGCGTGGAACGCCACCGTGACGTCCTCGGGCGCCGAGGCCACGGCCGTCGACGTGGGGTACAACGCGGTGATCGAGCCGAACGCCAAGGTGTCGTTCGGCTTCAACGGCAGCTGGTCCGGTGTGAACACGGCACCGACGTCGTTCGCCCTCAACGGTGTCACGTGCACCGGCAGCCCCGGCACGGACCCGACGACGACCACGACCACCACCACGACGTCGGACAACCCGGTGCCGGGTGACGCGATGGCCCAGGTGGCGGCGATGCAGCCGGGGTGGAACCTCGGCAACTCGCTCGACGCGACCGGCGCCGACGAGACGTCCTGGGGCAACCCGCGCATCACCGAGGCGTTGCTGGACAACGTGAAGGCGCAGGGCTTCAAGAGCATCCGAATCCCCGTCACGTGGGGGCAGCACCAGGGCGGGGCGCCGGGCTACACGATCGAGGCCGCGTACCTCGCCCGCGTCAAGGAGGTCGTCGGCTGGGCGCTGGCGGACGGCTTCCAGGTGATGATCAACATCCACCACGACTCGTGGCAGTGGATCTCGGCGATGCCGTCCGACCGGACCGGCGTGCTCGCCCGCTACAACGCGATCTGGACGCAGCTCGCCACCGCGTTCAAGGACTCACCCGCGAAGCTCGTGTTCGAGAGCGTCAACGAGCCGCAGTTCACCGGCAGCTCGGGTGACGCCCAGAACGCCCAGCTGCTGCACGAGCTGAACGCGTCGTTCCGCACCATCGTCCGGAACTCGGGCGGCAACAACGCGAGCCGCCTGCTCGTGCTGCCCACCCTGCACACCTCGTCGGAGCAGGCACGCCTCGACGAGCTCGCGACGTCGATCAGCGGGTTCAACGACAGGAACCTGGCCGCGACCGTGCACTACTACGGCTACTGGCCGTTCAGCGTGAACGTCGCCGGCGGGTTCCGCTTCGACGCGACCGCGCAGAAGGACCTCACGGACTCGTTCGACCGCGTCTCCAGCACCTTCGTCTCCCGCGGCATCCCGGTGATCCTCGGCGAGTACGGGCTGCTCGGCTTCGACCGGCACACCGGCACGATCGAGCAGGGCGAGAAGCTGAAGTTCTTCGAGCTCTTCGGGTACTACGCGCGCACCAAGAAGATCACGACGATGCTGTGGGACAACGGCCAGCACCTCGGCCGCACGTCCTTCCGGTGGAGCGACCCGGAGCTGATCGCGCAGATCAAGTCGAGCTGGACGACCCGGTCCGGCACGGCGTCGGGGGACCAGGTGTTCAGCGCCCGGTCGAGCGCGGTCACCGCGAAGACGATCACGTTGAACCCCAACGGGACCACGTTCACCGCGTTGCGCCAGGGCTCGGCGGACCTGGTGCGCGGCACGGACTACACGGTCTCGGGCGACCAGCTCACCCTGACCGCGGCGGCGATGACCAGGCTGAGCGGTTCGCGGAGCTACGGCACGAACGCCGTGCTGACGGCCCACTTCTCCGCCGGGGTGCCGTGGCGGATCAACCTCATCACCCACGACACCCCCGTGCTGTCGGCCGCCACGGGCACGACGAGCGCCTTCTCGATCCCGACGAACTTCCGCGGCGACGTGCTCGCCACGATGGAGGCGAAGTACGCGGACGGGTCGAACGCGGGGCCGCACAACTGGACGTCCTTCAAGGAGTTCGACCGGACGTTCGCGCCCGACTACACCACGGGCGCCACGACGCTGACGCCCGAGTTCTTCGCGGAGGTCAACGACAACGCGCGGGTGACGCTGACGTTCCACTACTGGAGCGGAGCGACCGCCACCTACCACGTGACGAAGTCGGGGAGCGCGGTCACGGGGAGCCTGTGACCCCGAGCCCGCGGCGGAGCGCGTCCAACCTCGTCGGCGAACATCCGGCGTGAGATGGACGCGCTCTCCACGAGCGATGCGCCGGACGGGCGGCTCGGCGTCGGGCCGTTGCTGCCCGCGATCGACGCGGCGAAGTCGTGGCACGGCGCCGGAACGGCGCTGCGGTACACATCGGACGGTGAGCCGGTCGTGTGGTGGGACCGGCTGGGCGGCCTGGCGCTGATGGCCGGCCAGGTGGACGCCGGTGACATCGCCGCGTTGCCCGACGTGCTCGCGCTCGACCGGCCGGCCGGCGAGCAGGCATGATCACGCCGCTGGACGCGTTGTGCGCCACCGGGTCGGCGCGCGAGGCCGCCGCGGTGCTGCACCGCCACCACAGCACCATGACCGCCCGGCTCGCGCGGGCGGAGTCGGTGCCGGGGTCCGGGCTCGACGAGGCACCGGGCCGGTTCCGGCTGCACCTCGCGTTGATGTTGCGGCGTTTGCGGGACAACGCCACCCCACTAGGGTTGGCTCATGATCACCCTCGTGGAGGAGTCCGTGGAGCAGCTCACCGCGGGCTGGCGCGCCATGGTGCTGGACCGGGACCCGAACGCTGACGTGCGCGACCTACCCGGCGTGGCGGTGCGGTGGGCCGACTGCGGTTTCCCGTTCTGGAACTGCGTCACGCTGACCGAGCCCGGCCTCGGCACCGGCCTGCTCGCCCGGCGGTTCGCCGAAGCGGCCGAGGTCATGCGGGCCAAGGAGCGGTCCGGGTTCCTGTGGGTGTTCGAGGACCTGGTGCCGGGCGCCGACCTCGACGCGCTGGCCGGGCGTGCCGGGCTCGAGCACGCGTTCCCGGGCACGGCGATGGCGGGCGACCTGCTGCCGATCCCCGAGCCGCACCACCCGGAACTGACGTTCGAACGGGTCAGGACCGACGAGCAGTTGCTCGCCTACGCGGACATCAACTCCCGCGCGTACGGGTTCGAGCAGGGGGCCGGGCGCGACGGCATCGCCGGGTCGGCGTTGTGGAAGACCGGCGTGCACGCCTACCTCGGCCTGCGCGACGGGGTACCGGTGACGTGCGCGGCGACGGTCGAGACGGCCGGCCGGCTGCTCGTGGTCCTGGTGGCGACCGAGCCGGGGCACGAGCGGCGCGGGTACGGCGAGGCGGTGACGCGCAAGGCGCTGTACGAGGGCTGGCGGGCTACCGGCATCACCCGCGCGACGCTGCACGCCACGGTCGCCGGAGCGCCGGTCTACCCGCGGATCGGGTTCGCACCGGGCTCGGCGATGCGGTTCTACGCGCTCAAGGGCTGACCGGCGCCTGCCACAGGCCCACCAGCGCGTCGACCAGCCCGGTCGCCGTGTCCTGCCAGCTCGCGCGCGGGGTTCGGGTGTTCTCGGCGAGGGCGCGTTCGCGTTCGGCGATCATGTGCACGAGCAGCTGCCGGGCCATGTCGTGGCGCTCGGCCCGCACGGCGTCCGGCAGTCCGGCGACGCAGGCGTTCAGCCCGGCCAGGATCCGGACCTGCGAGGGGGAGGACCGCGTCTCCTCGATGATGATCGGCCGCAGTGTCGGGTCGGTCATCACCTGCGCGCCGAACCGCGCGAACCAGGTGGGGCTGCCGACCGCGTCCAGGTGCTCGGTGACCGGGCGGACGAGGCAGCCGAGCCAGTCGCGCAGGTCCGGGTCGTCGCCGAGCTCGGACACCCTCCGCTGCCGGATCTCCTCGACCTGCGCCAGGTGCTTGCGCGCGATGGCGCGGACGAGGTCGGCCTTGGTGCCGAAGTGGTAGCCGACGGCGGTGTTGTTGCCCTGCCCTGCGGCCTCGCTGACCTGGCGGTTCGACACGGCCAGCACCCCGTGCCCGGCGAACAGGCGCTCCGCCGCGGTCAGGATCAGCTCACGGGTGGCGTGGGCGCGTTCGGTCCTCGACGGGTTGTCGACCTTGCTCATCACGCCACCATCTTCCACCGGGAGCGGCTCCGGACAACGCGGACATCCTTCGCGGGGTGGTTCGAGGTGCCTGCGGCACGGACTTAAGTCAAGTGACTGACTTAGACTGCGGGCGTGCTCCTCGAAGAGACGCGTCCGGTGACGCGCCCGAACGTCGTCGTGGCCGTGCTCGCGCTGGGCGGCATCGTCGTCTCGCTGATGCAGACCCTGGTCATCCCGCTCCTGCCGCGGTTCCCGCAGCTGCTGGGCTCGTCGCCCGGCGACACGACGTGGGTGATCACCTCGACCCTGCTGGCCGGCGCGGTCGCGACACCCGTGATCGGACGGCTCGGCGACATGTACGGCAAGCGCCGCATGCTGCTGGTCAGCCTGGTGATGGTCGTGGTGGGCTCGGTGATCGGGGCGCTGAGCCACTCGCTCGTGCCGCTGATCGCCGGGCGCGTGGTGCAGGGCATGGCGGTCGGCGTGATCCCGCTCGGGATCAGCATCATGCGCGACGAGCTGCCGGTGGAACGGCTGGCCTCGGCGACCGCGCTGATGAGCTCCTCGCTCGGCGTCGGTGGCGCGCTCGGCCTGCCCGCCGCGGCGTTCCTCGTCGAGCAGAGCGACTGGCACATGCTGTTCTGGACGTCGGCGGTGGCCGGTGCGCTGGCGCTGGTCGCGGTGCTCGTCTGGGTGCCGGAGTCACCGGTCCGCGGCGGCGGGCGGTTCGACTTCCCCGGCGCGGTGGGGCTCTCCACCGCGTTGATCTGCCTGCTGCTCGGGGTGTCGAAGGCGTCCACGTGGAACGGTGGCGTCGTCACGGGCCTGTTCGCCGCGGCGGCCGTCGTGCTCGCGGTGTGGGGCCGGTGGGAGCTGCGGTCGCCCGAGCCGCTGGTCGATCTGCGCACCACGGCCCGGCGCCAGGTGCTGCTCACCAACATCGCCTCGGTGTCGTTCGCCTTCGCGCTCTTCGCCCAGTCGCTGGTGCTGCCGCAGGTCCTGCAGCTGCCGGCCTCGACGGGCCACGGACTCGGGCAGTCGTTGCTCGTCACGGGCCTGGTGCTGGTGCCGTCCGGACTGGTCATGATGCTGACGGCGCCGCTGTCCGCGCGGATCTCGAACGCACGCGGCCCGCGCGTCACGCTCGTCCTCGGCGCGCTCGTGGTCGCCCTCGGCTACGGCGCGGGCGTCTTCATGCTGTCCGCCCTCTGGCAGCTCGTCGTGATCTCGGCCGTCATCGGCGCCGGCATCGGCATCGGCTACGGCGCGATGCCCGCCCTGATCATGGGCGCGGTGCCGACGTCGGAGACCGCCGCCGCCAACAGCCTCAACACGCTGGCGCGCGCGATCGGCACGTCGGTGTCCAGCGCCGTGGCGGGTGTGGTGCTGACGCAGGCCGGAGCTCCGTTCAGCTTCCAGCTGATCATGGGCCTGGGCGCCGCGACCGCGCTGCTCGCTGTCGTGGTCGCGGCGTTCATCCCCCCGGCACGCCGGGTCGGCTGAAGAAGCGGGTGGTCTCCCGGACTCCTTCGCGTGGTTGTGCCGAACCCCGGGCAGGCCGGGGTCTTCCGCTCCCGGCGTCAGGGGACGAGGTGGTACGCGACCGTGGGCCAGACCTCGCCCTTCACCTCGCGGTCCTCGTCGCGGGCGGGGTCGCGGACGAACCCGGCGCGTTCGGCGACCTTGCGGGAACCGGCGTTGTCGCGGTGGGTCCACAGCCTCAGCTCGGTGACGGGGTGGTGCGCGAGGATCCACGCGACGAACTCGGTGAGCGCCCCGGTCGCGAGGCCCCGGCCGCGGGCTTCGGCCGCGACGAGGTACGAGACGTGCCCGACGCCGTCCCGGAAGTCGACGGCGACGTTGCCGCAGCGCTCACCGGCGTCCTCGATGCAGAACGACGCGACCGCCGGGTTGCCGGGCAACGCCTCGATCGCCGCGGCGACCTGCTGCTCGGTGGTCGTGGGCGGGTCGGTGGTGTACCGCTGGACCTCGGGGTCCCTCGTGGCCCGCACGTACCAGGCGGCGTCCTCGACGGTCCACTCGCGCAGCCTCACCCGAGCTCCGCCGAGTCCGTGAGCCGCAGCTTGCGCCGCGCCCGCTGGTAGAAGGTCGTCATCCCGAGCCGCACCACCCGCGCGGCACGCGCACGTCCGCGCAGCGACACCCGCTGCCCCGGCTCGACGTACCCGGCGACCATGCCGTCCACCTCGACGGCCAGGCGGCCGCTCGACGGCAGCAGGTCGAGGTCCACCTCGTCGTCGACCGACAGCACGACGCCGCGGCTGTAGGCCGAGTGCGGGGAGGCCGGCGTGACGAGCAGCGCCTCCACGGACGGGCTGGTGATCGGCCCGCCCGCGCTGAAGCTGTAGGCCGTGGAGCCGGTCGGCGTGGCGACGATGACGGCGTCGGCGGAGTAGCTCACGAACGGCTGGCCGGCGACGCGGACGGCGACCCTCGCACTGCCCTGGCCGGGCGTGCGCACCACGGCGATGTCGTTGAACGCCGTGACCTTCCGGTCGTCGAACACCGCGTCGACGGCGAGGCGCGGCTCGACGGTGAAGTCGTGGGCGTCGATGGCCGACAGCGCCGCCGGCAGGTCCGGGACGTCGACCTCGGCGAGGAAGCCGAGCTTGCCGAGGTTCACGCCCAGCACCGGGGCGTGCGCGCCGTCGGCCAGGCGCATGGCGCGCAGCATCGTGCCGTCGCCGCCGAGGCTCACGACCAGGTCGGCGCGGCGGCCCAGCTCCTCCGCGGTGACCGGGGTGGCCTCGCAGCGCAGGCGCTGGATCTCGTCGGAGATGCCGAGGATCTCCACACCGCGGTGGGCCGCCCAGCCGAGGACGGCCTCGACGGCGGCGGCGGAGTCCCGTTGCGGGTGCAGCACCAGGCCGGCGGCGTGCACGTCAGCACTTCCTCAGTCGGATCACCCGGCCAGTCTGCCGAATTCCCACGGGTCGTGTGCGCTGAAGAGCGTGACCTCGGCGGAGTGGTCGCGGGCCAGTGCCCTCAGCCTGTCCTGGGTCGTGACGCGGTCGCCGTGGTCGTGGGCGGAGCGCATCTGCACGACGTCGAGAACCGGGTGCGTTTCAGGCGTTTCCTCCAATTCGCGGTGGTAGTAGTAGGCGTCGCCGCAGTGCAGGAGCCACCGCGAGCCGTCGTGCACCGCGATTCCCGTGTGGCCTTCGGTGTGCCCCGGCAGCGGGACGAGCTTGAACTCCTCCGGCAGGCCTTCGGGCTGGACGGCGGCGAAACCGAACCACGAGTCGTCGGCGGACTCGTAGGCGCGCCACCGCGGACCGTGCGCCCAGTGGGCAGGGCGGTAGCGGTAGCTCGGGGCCTGGTCCAGGGCGGTGCGCAGTTCGGCGGCGAGGACGTGGACCGTGGCACGGGGGAAGTCCGGCAGGCCACCGCAGTGGTCCACGTCGAGGTGGGTGACGAGGACGTGCCGGACGTCGGCGGGGTCGTGGCCGAGCTCCTCGACCTGGCGGAGAGCCGTTTCCCGCTCGTCGAGAACCGGGTGCGCCATCTCGGTCCAGACCTCGCCGAGCGTGGCGAGCGGAGTGCGGACGTCCGCGAGCCCGAGTCCGGTCTCGACCAGGACGAGGCCCTCGCCGGTCTCCGCCAGCAGGCAGTGGTTCACCGCCGGGGCGCTCGGCAGACCCGCGCGGGTGGGGTCGAGGCGGCGCATCGAACCGCAGTTCAGGTGGTGGATCTTCATGGCGCAGAGCGTGCGACTTGAAGCGCGGTTCAAGTCAAGCCCCGCGTCCGGCCGTCCCGGACTAGCCTCGACCCCGTGCTGGACATCGCCGAAGTCGCGCAGAGGTCAGGGCTCGCGCCGTCCGCCCTGAGGTTCTACGAGAAGAAGGGCCTGCTCTCCTCGAACGGCCGCAACGGGTTGCGCCGCACCTACGAGCCGGAGGTGCTGCACCGGCTGGCGCTCATCAGCTGCGCCCGCCGGGCCGGGTTCTCCGTCGCGGAGATCGGGAGGTTCCTCCTCGCCATGCCCGGCGACACCGCCGTCCAGCAGCAGATGGCCGTGAAGGCAGCGGCGCTGGACGAGGACATCGCGCGGTTGCGGCGCATGCGCGACAGTCTCGGCCACGCCTCCACCTGCACCCACGAACCGCTGGTCGAGTGCCCCGAGTTCAAGCGGATGCTCGCCCCTTAGCGGCAGAAGGTGGTGATCGTTTCGGTCAGGACGTCGGTGAGCCGGTCGAGCGAGGCGAGGTCGACGTGCTCGGTGGCAGCGTGGGCTCCGGCGCCGTCCACGCCGAACAGCAGGCAGGGGATGCCGGCGCGGTCGAGCAGGGCGCAGTCGGTCCAGAACGGCTCCGCCCGGATGACCGGCGGTTCGCCGAGTGCGGCGACGAGGGTGCGCACGATCTCCGCGTCCGGGTCGGCCTCGAACGGCTCCCTGGCGAGGCCGCGGGTGAGCGTGGCGCTGAAGTCCGGGACGGTGGACGCCAGCCTGGCGATGATCGCCCGCAGCTCGTCCTCGGTCCGCCGCGGTGACTCGCCGGGAACCGTGCGGCGTTCCAGCGTGATGCGGCAGCTCGCCGGGTAGGTCGACGCCTCCTCGCCGCCGCTGATCAGCGACGCGTGCACGGTCCCGGTGCCCAGCAACGGGTGCCGCGGGCCGGTCGCGAGGTCGTGGCCGAGCTGTTCCAGCGCCACGAGGAAGTGCCCGGCCTTGGCGATCGCGTCGACACCGAGCTCCGGCCGCGACCCGTGGGCCGCCCTGCCCCCGATCTCGACGTCGAACCACACGAACCCCTTGTGCGCCAGCGTGACTTCGAGGTGGCTGGGTTCGGTGACGATCGCCGCGTCGGCGGTGAACGACTCCAGCACCTCCTCGGTGCCGAGACTGCCGTGCTCCTCGTCGGCGACGCACGCCACGATCACGTCGCCGCGCAGCGGTCGTTCGGTGGCTCGGGCGGCCGCGACCATCATCGCCGCGATGCCGCCCTTCATGTCGAACGTGCCGCGGCCGGACATCCTGCCGTCCTCGACCACGGGTTCGAGCGGGTCGCCGTCGTAGCCGGCCAGGCCGACCGTGTCGACGTGACCGTTGAGCATCAACGACTTCCCGCCGCCGGTGCCCTCGCGGACGGCCACGATCGAGGGTCTGCCCGGTCGTCTCTCCAGCCGGTGCACCTCGAAGCCGCGCTCCCGGAACCACCCGGTGCAGAAGTCGGCGATCTCGCGTTCGCCGTTGCCGCCGGGGACGAGGTCCGGGTTGACCGAGTCGATGGAGACCAGCCGCGCCAGCAGGTCGCGTGGTGTCACGAACGTCCCTCCGTGCTGATGAGGACAACGGTGCCGAGGTCGCCGAGGTCGTCCCGGATGGCACGCAGCCCTGCGAGAGTGGCGGCGCCACACGGTCCTGAATGGACGTTCTGCGCGAAGAGGTCTTCGACGGCTTCGGCGCACTCTTCTTCGGAGACGGACACTGCGGCGTCCAAACCGTTCTGCAGGAACGGCCACGCGGTGCTGGAAGGTGTACCGCAGTTGAGGCCCGTCATGATCGTGTGGCCGGTCGGGATGCTCCTCAGCTCGCCCGCCAGGAGGCTTTCGAGCACGCAGGCGGCCCGGTCGGGTTCGACGGCGAGAATCCTCGTGCGCGAGTCGCGACCGCGGTAGTGCGTGATCACGGCTTGTGCGAACGACCCGACGCCCACGGGGACTACGACCAGGCCGGGCTCGGAGCCGAGCTGCTCGTCGACCTCGAGGCAGAGCGTGCCGTAGCCCTCGACGATCCAGCCGGGGACCTCCTCGTAGCCGTCCCAGCCCATGTCCTGCACGAGGATCCCGTCGGCCTGCGCGGCCAGTGCCACCGCGTCGTCGTACGTGCCGTCGACGACGGTGACCTCGGCGTTCTCCGCGCGGATCGCTTCGATCGCCTTCTCGGGCACCGTGTTCGGCACGAAGACGTGCGCGCGTTGACCGCGGAGCCGGGCCATGCGCGCCACCGCCCGGCCGTGGTTGCCGTCGGTCGCGGTGGTGAGCGTGACCTGCCCGGTTCGTCCCCGCAGCACGCGGTGGACGGCCCAGGACGCGCCGAGGGCCTTGAAAGCGGGCAGGCCGAGCCGGGAGGATTCGTCCTTGACGAACAACCGGCCGATCCCGAGCTCGGCGGCGAGCGCGGGCAGCTCGGTCAGCGGAGTGGGCGCGTAGCCGGGCAGTCCGGCGTGGAAGTCGCGCACGTCGGCAGGTGCGGGCGGGCACTTCCAGCGCGGGGCGTCTGGCCGCAGGAACCTCATGCCCGACAGCGTGCTGGTGGTCCGGATCATCGGTCCAGCACGTGTTGCCGACGTGTACCGGTGGGAGAATCCGACGAGTCGCGGAGAGGAGGTGCCGGTGACCGAGGACGAGCTGGTCGTCGAGTTCGCGCTGACCCGCCTCGACCACCCGGGCCTCGACCTGGAGGAGGTCGCCGCACTCGTGGTGCGGCGGGTGGGACCCGACCGCATGCTCGAGTTCGCCGGGCGGACCCTGGCGCACCGCGACGAGCTGCGCGGAGCCGTGTTCCCTGCCGCGGTCGAGCACGTCCTGCGGGTGGTGCTGACGTTGCGCGGGCCGCGCGACTAGAGCTCACCGGCGACATCTTCGGCGAGGCTGGTCCGTTCGGCAGATCAGCCGGCGCCGTTCGACGGCTCCAAACGACCTGTCGTCGTCTCTGCACGCCGCGTGCGGCCGGATCGCTGATCGACTCGGACGGGTGGGGAAGACCTATGGGTACGCGGACGCCGTCAAACTGCTCGGCAAGAAGGACAGTGCGCTGGTCAACGCGCTCGACAAGCTCGCCGGCGCGGCTCTTCTGGGCGGCGTCCCCTTCGCCGTCTCGGACCTGCTGGGGTGGTTCGACGCCAAGACGGAGTTCGTCCGGCTGAGCCGCGAACTGCTCCTCAAGCTGGGCGAACGGCGCCACGGCCTGGCGCGGCACTCCTACTCCGAACGGCTGCACGCGGCGCACACGGTGATCGTGGTCGTCGGGCTGTTCGAGGCGCTCAAAGCCGTCGACCTGCCGTTCAAGCTCAAGGACATCGGGCTCGACAAGGCCGGCCAGACCGCGCTGGTGGGGCTGAGCAGCATCTTCGACGGCTCCGGACTGCTGCCCAGCGCGAACCGCCCGTACGAGGTGAACCTGCGCGTGCTGGGCGAGCAGTACCGGCGGGCCGGGCGCGAGCTGCTCACGCTGCTCCAGGACAAGGCCGTCTGGCAGCGGCTCGACGACGACCGGCGGGAGCACACCCACGAGGTGCTGACGCGGCTGCACGGACCCGCGGTCCGCCACTACGAGGAGCTGATCCGCAAGCTCGTCGTCGAGTACCAGGAGCTCGGCTACTGGCTGCAGGCCCACCACAACGCGCACGTCAGCGCCGGTCTGGCCCGGCTGGAGGAGAGCCTGGAGAGCACGCGGATCGGTGCCGAGCCGGACGAACGCCGCCGCGAGCTCGCCAACCGGTACCGCGCGGTGCTCGACCGGCCCATCATCGACCCCGGTCAGGTGCCGCAGGAGCTGGAGATCCCCCTGACCAGGGACGCCTACGTCGACCCGGACTTCCAGGTCGTGCCGATGACGCCCAGCTGCACCCCGGCGCTGCTCGAGTGGTGGGAGGGGGTGCCCGCGCGTTCGGACCTGCACCAGTACCTCGTCGGCTACCTGACCTCGCCGAAGGCCGTGACGCACCCGCTGGTGGTGCTCGGCGATCCCGGCTCGGGCAAGTCGCTGCTGACCAAGGTGCTGGCGGCCCGGCTGCCCGCGAGCGACTTCCTGACCGTGCGGATCGAGCTGCGGTCGGTCGCGACGGAGGAGGACCTGCGCAGGCAGGTCGACCTGGGGCTCAGCGCCGTGCTGCAGGAGGACATCAGCTTCGTCGCCCTGGCGCGCGAGGCCGGGGACGCGTTGCCCGTGGTGCTGCTCGACGGGTTCGACGAGCTGCTGCAGGCGACCGGGGTGACCCAGACCGACTTCCTCGAGCACGTCCAGACGTTCCAGCGGCGCCGTGCCGAGGCGGGACGCCCGGTCGCGGTCGTCGTGACGAGCCGGATCAGCGTGTCCAGCGGCATGCGGATCCCGCCGGACGCGGACGTGCTGCGGCTGGTGCCGTTCTCCGCGGACAACATGGCGGCGTGGCTGGCCGTGTGGAACTCGTCGAACGAGCGCTACTTCGCCGAGCACGACCTCAAGCCGTTGCCGGTGGGCGAGGTGCTCGTGCACCGCGTGCTCGCCGAACAGCCGCTCCTGCTGCTGATGCTCGCCCTCTACGACGCCTCCGGCAACGCGTTGCAACGACAAGCGGACAGCCTCGGCCGCGCAGACCTCTACGAGAAGCTCCTCTACAGCTTCGCGAGCCGGGAGGTGGGCAGGAAGTACGACGCGTCGGCCGCCGAGTCCGAGACCGGGTGCGAGCTGGTCGAGCGGGAGCTGGAACGGCTGTCGGTGGTCGCCTTCGCGATGTTCCACCGCGGCGGTCAGTGGGTCGCCGAAAGCGACATCGACGAGGACATGACGACGTTGCTGCGCGGTGGGAACCCCGTGCCGCGCAACGGGATGCGCAAACCGTTGAGCGAGTCCGACCGCGTGGTCGGCCGCTTCTTCTTCGTGCAGTGCGCGAAGGCCATGCGTGACGAGGAGGAGCTGCGCACGTATGAGTTCCTCCACGCGACCTTCGGCGAGTACCTGGTCGCGCGGTTGACGTGGTGTGCGCTCATGGACCTGCACGACGGCGCCTCGCGGCCCCGGCGCATCACCGGGGCGCAGGTCGACGACAGCTTCCTGTACGCCCTGCTGTCGTTCACCCCGCTGACCTCGAGCGTCCCGGTGATCGAGTTCCTGGTCGAGCAGGCGGGCAAGGCGGAGAACCGGACCGTGCTCGCCGACCTGGTCACGAAGCTGTTCGCGCTGTCGCAGCAGGCGAGGCCGCGGTCGTTCGAGGCCTACCAGCCGGTGCGGCGGACGGTGCCCGCCCGGCACGCCGTCTACAGCCTCAACCTCGTGCTGCTGTCGGTCGTGCTCACGCCGCTGTGCTCGTCGCGCGACATCGGCGTGGACGATTGGCCGAAGCTGACGACGTTCTGGAAGTCGCAGCTGTCGGACGGCGAGTGGCGCACCCTGATCGAGTCGCTCTACGTGCGCTGGGACGAACCGCCCGTGCCGGTGCTCGGGATCGGGATGTCCGTGCCGGCCACTGTGGACACCAACGGCCTCGCGGGGAGGACGTCGTTGCGCGAGGCGGCCAGGGAGGCCCGCTTCACCGGCGACCCGGCGGGCAACGAGTTCAACCACGCGTTCGAGGCTCTGCCGGTCAGCCGCTACGACGTCCACTACGCACGGGCGCTGGTCCAGCTCGCCGCGTCACCGGTCCCGCCCTGGGAACGCGCCGTGCACTACCTGCGGTGGGCGGACAGGTACCCGGACCTGGTGCTGGAGTGCCTGCGCCGCGACATCACGGTGAGCCCGGAAACGCTGCGGGAGCTGGCGAAGACCGGACTGGCCGAGGGCAGCTCGTTCGTCGTGCAGCTCTGCGACCGCATCGGCAGGGGCGGCCCCGACTCGGCGTTGCTCGACATCGTCGACGGTCTCGGGGTGCCGCGCGTGGACCACGGCACCGAGATCGCGGTGCTGGACGCGTGGCTGAGGCTCCACGAACAGGGCTACCGGCATCCGCCGCACCGGCGGGTGGACCTGATGGCGGTGCTGCGGTCCGTTGACTTCGGCAAGATCCGGCAGCACCGGCCGGACCTGGTCTACCGGGCGGGGACCGCGGCTCACGAGATCGGGTTGTTCGAGTGAGCTCCGGCGCGACTCGAGCACGTCTCCGGGTACGACCGTCCATTTTTGTCGGTGCCGCCCGGTAACGTCCCGTCCATGAGTGCTGGGGACCGGATTCAGGAGCTCGCCGCGCGGATCGTCGAGCTGCGTGACGCGTACTACCAGGGCGAGCCGCTGGTGGTGGACGCCGAGTACGACGCGATCGAGGACGAGTTCCGCTCGCTGATCGCCGAGCACCCGGAGCTGGCGCCGGCGGACAACCCGCTGGACCACGTGGGTGCGCCGTCGGTGCTGCACGCGCCGGTGCGGCACTCACGGCCGATGCTGTCGCTGGAGAAGGCGAACAAGCCCGAGCAGGTCGAGGCGTTCTTCTCGCGGTTCCCGGGCCAGCCGGTCGTCGTCATGCCGAAGCTCGACGGTCTGTCGTTGGCGCTCGTGTACGAGAACGGCCGCCTTGCGCGCGCTGTGACGCGTGGGGACGGCACGACGGGTGACGACGTCACGTTCCTCACGCGCGCGCTGTGCGACGGTGTGCCGGACAAGGTGGACGCGCCGGGCCGCGTCGAGGTGCGCGGCGAGTGCGTGATGCTGCGCTCGACGTTCGACGAGTACAACAAGGCGCACCCGGACAAGCCGTTGATCAACCCGCGCAACGCGGCGGCCGGCACGTTGCGCGCGAAGGACCCGAAAGCCGTCGAGGGCAGGCGGATGCAGTTCTTCGCCTTCGACCTGACGACCGAGCCCGAGAGCGCCGACTCCGACCTCGACGCGGGCCTGCGCAAGCTCGGCTTCAGCGTCGCCGAGATGCGCCACTGCACCACCGCGGCCGAAGCGCAGGAGCTCATCAGCGGCATCGAACAGGCCCGCAACGCACTCGACTACGACCTCGACGGAGCCGTGCTGCGCCTGGCGAACCGCGACGCGTTCGCCGCCGCCGGCACCCGCTCGTCGTCCCCGCGCGGCGCCATCGCCTACAAGTTCGCCGCCGAGGAGAAGACGACGGTCCTGCTCGACGTGAGGTGGGACGTCGGCAAGACGGGCAAGATCGCCCCGGTGGCGTGGCTCGAGCCGGTGTTCGTGGGCGGCACCACCGTCACCCGCGCGACGCTCGCCAACCAGGAGGTCATCCGCTCCCGCGGCATCAAGATCGGCGACACGGTCCTGGTCCGCCGCGCGGGCGACGTCATCCCGTTCGTCGCGGGCGTCCTGGACGAGTCGAAGCGCACCGGCGAGGAGCGCGAGATCGTGCCGCCGTCGCAGTGCCCCTCCTGCGCCCAGCCGCTGAGCGAACAGGGCAACAGCCGCGAGCTGTTCTGCACGAACGCGGCCTGCCCTGCCCAGACCGTGCGCCGCCTGATCCACTGGTCCTCCCGCGCCGCCGCCGACATCGACGCCATCGGCCAGGTCTGGATCGAACGCCTCGCCGAAACCGGCGACCTGGTGAACCCGTCCGACTTCTACACCCTCACCAAGGAACGCCTGCTGGAGTTCGACCGCGTGGGCGAGGTCTCCGCCACCCGCATGATCGAGTCGATCGACCGCAGCCGGGCCGTGGGCCTGCGCCGAGCCCTGATCGGCCTGTCCATCCCGATGGCCTCCGAAGGCACCGCCGCCCGCCTCTGCCGAGCGGGCTTCGGCTCCCTGGAAGAGGTCGCCGACGCGGGCGTCGACGAGCTCGTCGCCGTGGAGGACATCGGCACCAAGGTCGCCGAGTCCCTCACCCACCACCTCGAGCGCCTGCGCCCGGAGATCGAACGGCTGCGAGCCCGGGGCGTCTCCCTCGACGTCCGCTCCGAAGACCTCCCGCCCGTCGTCGTCGCGGGCGCGCCGCTCGAAGGCAAATCGGTCGTCATCACCGGCTCCATCAGCGACCCGCGCTCCGGCGAGAAGGTCACCCGCCCGGCGTTCCAGAAGATGTGCGAACGAGCCGGCGCCACCGCCGCCTCCTCGGTCTCGGCCACCACCGACCTGCTCATCACGGGCGAGGGCGTCGGCGCGAGCAAGCTGACGAAGGCGGAGAAGCTCGGTGTCGAGGTGGTGGACCAGAGCGAGATCTGGGAGAAGCTGATCGCCGCCGGGGTGGCCTGAGCGGCCGGTTCCGCGCTGCCGATCACGACCGTGCCTGCGGGTGTTCTCCGTCCACCGGCAGGCGTTGGCCTGCCGGTCGGGGGTCACGAAGCTCGTACGAGGGGGATCGGTGCCTCCTGCCGCCGGGGAGCCCCGGCGGCCTTGACCGGGTAGTGGCGTTCGTGGTCGCGCGGCTCGGTTCCCGCGGACAGCGCAGGACCGTCCGACAACCTGCGCAGCCTGTGCGATCTGCGGGTGCGCGGCAAGAACGGAGAGGTGGGCCGGTACCCGGACGGAACCGGAAGGGATACCTGCTGCCATCGAGAGCTGGTGGTGCTCCACCGGCCGGTGCATCCTGGTCGAATGCCTGAGCGGTTCAGGGTGCACAACGTCGTCAACGGCGATGTCACGGGGACTGTCGTGCAGGCAGGCGAGGTCGTCGTCCGGACTGGGCGGCCGGCGCCCCGGCAGTTGCCCGCCTCGCCGTCGCGCTTCGTCGGCAGGACCTCCGACCTGGCCGGTCTGGCCGGCAGCCCTGGAGTGCACGCGGTAGTCGGGATCGGCGGTGTGGGCAAGACGTGGCTGGCCGTGCACTGGGCACACGCCAACCGGCACCGGTTCCCGGACGGCCAGCTGTTCGTGGACCTGCGGGGGTTCTCCCCGGACCAGCCCATGGCTCCCGCTGTCGCGGTGCGGGGTTTCCTGGACGCTCTCAACGCCTTCGACGTCCCGCCCGATCCGCACGCACAGGTGGCGCTCTACCGGAGTCTGACCGCGGACAAGCGGCTGCTGGTGGTGCTCGACAACGCCGCGGATGCGGCCCAGGTGGAGCCGCTGCTGCCCGGTGGGTCTTCCTGCACGGTGCTGGTGACCAGCCGCCGCCAGCTGACCTCGCTGGTCACCCGGTGGGGAACGCTGCAGTTGCGGCTCGGTCCGCTCGATGACGCCGAGTCCCGCGACCTGCTGGTCGCACGACTGGGAGCTGTCCGAGTCGATGCGGATCCCGAGGCGGTGCGGAGGATCGTGCGGCACTGCGCGGGACTGCCGTTGGCCCTGGCGATCGTGGCCAGTCGTGGCCAGACGTCTCCCGGGACGCCGCTTGC
The DNA here is from genome assembly GCF_021056325.1 of Lentzea sp. CC55. Lineage (NCBI taxonomy): Bacteria > Bacillati > Actinomycetota > Actinomycetes > Pseudonocardiales > Pseudonocardiaceae > Lentzea > Lentzea sp. CC55. The sequence goes on from NZ_JAJCXE010000034.1 coordinate 30,826, forward strand.
GCGGATCGCCGACGAGCTGGGGCAGTTCGACGACGAGGACCCGAGCAACAGCGTGCCGGCGGTGCTGTCGTGGTCGTTGCGCGGGCTGTCCGACGCGCAGTCGCGTGTGCTCGGTCTGCTCGCCGCCGCGCCGGGTCCGGACATCGGCCCTGCCGCCGTGGGCAGCCTGACGGGATCGACGTCCGAACTGCCTGCTCTGGAGCGTCTGTGCCTGCTGGAGAGGAAGGCCGATGGGCGCTACCGCATGCACGACCTGGTCCGGGCCCAGGTCCGTGTCGAGGACGTCGAGGCCGTGCGGCGCGTGGTCGACCACTACCTGCACACCGCCCATGCCGCAGATCGCTGTCTCCAGCCGCACGGATCGCCTGCGCCCTTGCCGCCGATGTCGCGCGGATGCCGGCCGGAAGCGCCCGCGGCCGTCGACGCGGCGCTGGCCTGGTTCGATGCGGAACACCAGTGCCTGCTCGCAGCTGTGGACACCGCCGCGGAGCACGGGTGGCACGACGTCGTCCGGCATCTGGCGCGAACGCTGACCACCTACCACCACCGGCGAGACCAGGCTGACGCCGACATCCGCACCTGGAGCCTCACGCTGCACGAGCGGACACGAAACCCAGCCCTGGTCACCTCGCACCGGCGGCTCGGCGAGGCTTCGGCCCGGGCCCACCGCTACTCCGAGGCTTTGGCACACCTGCGGGAAGCACGCGTCCTCGCCGAGCAGTTGGGCGACGTGCACCAGTTGTCCCACGTCCACCGTGCCCTGGCGTGGGCACTCGGTCGCCAGGACGAAGACGCCGAAGCCCTGCGCCACGCCCAGGAGAACCTGCGTCTGTCCCGGGAACTCCACGACACCGTCAGCGAAGCACACGCCCTGAACGCAGTCGCGTGGTTCACCGCCCGACTCGGAGATCTCGGCCGGGCCCGCGCGTTCGGCGAAGCGGCCCTCGCCGCGCAACCCAACCCGGAAGGTGAGGCGTCCTGCCGGGAAACCCTGGGCTACGTGGAATTTCGCGCCCACCGTCCGGACAGGTCGATCGAGCACTACAAACGGGCTCTCGTCCTGCGGCGCGCCCACGGCTACCTCAGGCATGTGGCCAACACCCTGGAGAGGATGGTCGCCCCTCTGCGCGAACTGGGCCGCGATGAGGAGGCCGAAGCCCTGTCGCGAGAAGCAGAAGAGCTGTTCACCCGACTTCGGAGATGACCTCCGCCGCAGGTTCCTCTCAGCCGCACAGCGGTCGAGCTCGCCCGGCGAAATGACGGAAACCCCCACGCTGCCTGGGGGAGGACGGCAGCCTGGGGGCGGGTAGAGGTGGTCGGTGTGGCGGTCGCCTCTCGGCGGTGTGCGCGACGCGGCTCCGGCTCGCCGGTGTTCCGCGAAGGCTGTCTGGTGGGGCCCGGGGACTCGTTCCACGCCGACCGTCTGGTTCAACAGAACTGACTTCTGTTGTGTTCCAACGGTGATCTGTGTTGTGACTCACCGCTGGGAAGTGTTTTTCCTTGACGGGCAAGGGGTGTCGGAGTGGGAAGGCCCTCGGGCCGGCTGGGGGGTGGGCGGCCCGAGGGCGTGGCTTGTGGTCGGTGTGGTGGTCGCCTCTCGGCGGTGTGCACGACGCGGCTCCTGCCGAACGGTGTTCCGCGAAGGCTGTCTGGTGGGGCCCGGGGACTCGTTCCACACCGACCGTCTGGTTCAACGGTGCGGACTTCCGTTGTGTTCCAACGTGATCTGTGTGGTGGCTCACCGGTCAGGTGGAGCAACCGCCCGCGGTTCTGTTGTGTCGCAACGCGTGAGTTCGGGTGGCCGACGCGGCAGGAGAGTTCCGCGCCGGCCCGGCGTCCCCAGGCTACCTGTCGGGGAGAGCTGCGGCCTGGGGACGGGCTTTGGTGGAAGTCGGTGCGGCGGTCGCCTCTCGGCGAGGGGCTCGACGCGGTACCAGCCGAACGGTCTTCCGCGAAGGCTTTGAGATGAGGCCCGGGGGACACGGACCGCACCGACCAATCTGTACAACGGGAACCGTGCCCGCGGTGTTTCCGCGCGGGCTGTGGGGTCGCTCACCGTGTCCACGAGGCCTGGAATCCATGCGGGACAGGAGGGCCGGACGGCGCGGAGGCCTACCTGCGCTCGGGCGCCTGCGGCACGACGAGGCCCGACTCGTAGGCGATGACCACGAGCTGGGCGCGGTCGCGGGCGTGCAGCTTCGCCATCGCCCGGTTGACGTGCGTCTTGGCGGTGAGCGGGCTGATCACCATGGTCGCGGCGATCTCGTCGTTCGACAGGCCCCGCGCGACCAGCACGAGGGCTTCGCGCTCGCGGTTGGTGAGCTGGTCGAGGCACTGCTTCGGCCGCGGCGGCTGGCTCACGTACCGGTCGATCAGGCGGCGGGTGATCGACGGGGCGAGCAGCGCGTCGCCGCGGGCCGCGACCCGGACGGCGTGCAGGAAGTCCTCCGGCTCGACGTCCTTGACCAGGAACCCGGCCGCGCCCGCCTTCAGGGCGTGGAAGACGTACTCGTCGAGGCCGTAGTTGGTGACGATCACGACGTGCGTGCCCGTGAGGTCCGGGTCGGCGGCGATCCGCCGCGTCGCCTCGATGCCGTCGACCTCCGGCATCTGGACGTCGACCAGGGCGATGTCCGGGCGGTGTTCCCTCGCTCTGGCAACGCCTTCCGCCCCGTTCGAGGCCTCGGCGACGACCTCGATGTCGTCCTCGGCGTCGAGCAGCGCCCGGAACCCGCTGCGGATCAGCGGCTGGTCGTCCACCAGCAGGACGCGGATCACGGTTGTGCCACCGGGAGCTCGGCACGGACGGTGAACCCGCCCTCGGAGCGCGGCGCCGCCTGGAGGCTGCCGCCGAGCGCGGTGACGCGTTCACGCATGCCCAGCAGGCCCACGCCCGATGCTGTTGCCTTCGGCTGCGCCGTGCCGTCGTCGTCGACTCGGATGACCAGCGCTTCCGGCGTGCGGTCGATGTGGATCCGGGCGGTCTCGGCGGCGGCGTGACGGGCGATGTTCGTGAGCGACTCCTGCACGATCCGGTAGGCGGTGCGGCCGACGGCGGCCGGCACGTCGTCGTGGCGGCCCTCGATCGTGAGCCGGGCGTCCAGGCCGGTGGACCTGGCGCGCTGCACGAGGTCGGGAACGTCGTCGATCCCGTGCGGCGGGTTCTTGCCGTCGTCCCTGAGCGCTTCCAGCGTCGCCCGGAGCTCCCTGGCGGCTTCGCGGCCGGCGTCCCGGATCACGAGCAGCGGCTCGGGTGGTTCCTCGCCGCGCTTGCGGGCGAGGTGGACGGCGACCTCGGCCTGCAGCTTGATCACGGAGATCTGGTGGGTGAGCGAGTCGTGCAGTTCGCGAGCGATGTGGAGGCGCTCCTCGTTGGCCCGCCTGCGTGCCGTTTCCTCTTTGCTGCGTTCGGCTTCGTCTGCTCGTTTCTCGGCTTGTCTCAGTGCTTCGCCCGCGGCTGCCGCGGCGATGAGCCACGCGATCTGCAGGACGTCCCGCGTCTGCGTGAACGCCTCGTACGTGGTGAGGTCGCGCGGGGAGAGGAGAGCGGCGAGGGGGAGGGAGGCGATCATCAGCACGGAGCCGGTGAGGGTGACGACGCGGTGGCCCGCCCGCATGGTCGAGTAGACCGCGAAGAGGAACGCGATCACCGGCACGTCGGCGCCCGTCGCCTGGTAGCCGAGCGCGAGGACGCCGGTCGCCACGAGCACCGCTCGCGGTGCCGTCCGCCGTGCGACGAGCACCAGCCCGCTCGCGGCCAGCAACGCGTAGCCCGGACCGGTGGCGGGGTGCCCGGCCACCACCAGGCTCGCGGCGACCCCGGCGGCGATCGACCGGTCCAGCCAGCGCCTGCTCATGCGTGCAGCCTAGGCCCCTGTCGCCGCTGGTAGATCGTGCGCCGGGAGGACTTCCCGGCTACCGCGGACGCGGTAGCCGTTGTCCGCGCCGGCACGACGCCCCGGGGTGTTCTCGCGGCCAGGCTTGTCGGCATGGTGATTGCTGTTTGGGAACTGAGTGCTGGACGTGCGTGGTCCCTGGTCGGTGCGGCCCTGGGCATCGCGGGTGTCGTGTTCGGCGTGTCGGCGCTGGCTCGGCTCCGGGGTGCGCTGGTGGCCGTGGCGCTGGGGGCGGCCGGGGTGGTGATCGGCGCGGTGGTCGTGCTGATGGCCGAGGGCGGTCCCGGAACCGGCTACGGCATCGTCGGCGGCTACGTGTCCGCCGTGGTGGGGCTTGCCGCCGCGGTGCTGGGCGTCCTGGCTAGGCGAAAAGGCGCTCGGGCTGCTGGACGGCGTGCCTCGTGATCAACCCCGCGGCGCCCCGGACGACCGCGAACTCGCCGAGCGGTGAGGCGAGCAGGCGCGTGTGCCGTTCGCCTCCCGCGAGCACCCTGCCGTCCATTTCGGACTGCACGGCCTCGCTGAGGTGGTCGTACAGCACGGCGTAGCTGCCACCGAGGACGACCGTGGGGACGTCGAAGAGGTTCATCAGCGTCGCGATCCCGACGCCGAGGGCCTCTCCGGCGTTGCGCACGGCCTCCACCGCCCTGGGGTCGCCGGCCCGCAACGCCTTGCCGAGCGAGTCGAGGTGCCTGCGCCCTGCCTCGCGCAGGATGACGTCGAGTCCCGCGTACCGCTCGACACAACCGCGGCTGCCGCAGGTGCACCGGACGCCGTCGCGCTCGATCACGACGTGCCCGAGTTCGCCCGCGAACCCGCTGGCCCCCCGGTACACCTCGCCGCCCAGCACGACGCCCGCGCCGATGCCGACGTCCGCGGTGACGTGCACGAAGTCCTCGCCCGCCAGGTGCTTCGGCCACAGGTGGGCGAGCGCGGCGAGGTTCGCCTCGTTGTCCAGCTCCACCTCGACGCCGAGCCGTGCGGTGAGTCCTTCCGCGAGGGGCACGCCGACGAGTTTCGGCAGGTTGGGCGCGCGGACCACGACGCCGTCGTGCACGACACCGGGGATCGCGAGCCCGGCACCGAGGAGCTTGCGCGGTCCGCTGACCTCGCGCACCAGCGCGGCGACGCGGTCGAGCACCTCGTCCGCCGGGACCTTGCGCATGTCGGCGGGCACGAGGTGCCGGTCGAGCGTCTCGCCGTCGAGCCCGAGCGTCTCGACGGCGAGGTGGCTGACGTTGATCTCGGCCCCGACCGCGACCGGCCCGTCGGGGTGGAAGCGCAACGGCTTGGACGGCCTGCCCATGCCGGCCAGCGTGGCGGGCTCCTCGACGAGGATGCCGTTGGCCAGCAACGGCTCGGTGAGGTTGGACAGGGTCGCCTTGGTGAGGCCCGTGCGCGCGGCGAGGTCGGCCCGGGAGCCGGGGCGGTCGACCAGGGCGAGCAGGACCGTCCGCAGGTTGCCGAGGCGAACCTGGCGCAGGTGGTCGGCTGTGGTCATCGGACCCAGTATCGCGGCGAGGGGGTGCGGGGGTGCGCGCGCGGGTGCTGTGCCGCCCGCGAACGGCCGGGCGCGAGCGGCAGCGTCGCGGCCGGCCTCGACCGGCCCACCCCGCCACCTCGCCGCTCCACGCCCGGCCTCCGCCCCGTCATCGCGTCAGGTACCGCTCGGAAGCCTCGCGGTAGCGCTCCCGGACCGAGGCCACCGCATCAGCCTCGTACCGGGTGCTCTCGGCTCCGGCCCACTCCGGCGGCGTCGCGCCGCCGGTGAGCGTCCAGGCCGCCTGCCGGGCCGCCCCGTCCGCCACGTACTCGCCCGGAGCCGGCACCGTGACCGGCACGCCGAACACCGTCGGCGCGATCTCCCGCACCGCGCGTGAGGCGGCAGCGCCACCCACGAGCCGCACGCCGCTGACGTCCGCTCCCTGCGACACCAGGGCGTCCAGGCCGACGGCGAGGCCGCAGAGCATGCCCTCGACCGCGGCGCGGGCGATGTTCGCCGGGGTGGCGTTGGTCAGGGTCAGGCCGTGCAGCGCACCGGTGGCGTCCGGCAGGTTCGGCGTCCGTTCGCCTTCGAGGTACGGCACCAGCACCAGTCCCTCGGCACCCGCGGGGGCCGAGAGGGCGAGGGTGCTGAGCTGCTCCAGGTCCACGCCGAGCATGCGCGCCGTCGCGTCCAGGACGCGGGCGGCGTTGAGGGTGCACGCGAGCGGCAGGTACCGGCCGGTGGCGTCGGCGAAGCCCGCGACGATGCCCGACGGGTCCTCCGCGCGGACGTCGCTCGTGGCCGTCACGACGCCGGAGGTGCCGAGGGACACCACGACGCCGCCGCCCACGCCGAGCATCGCCGCGGCGTTGTCCCCCGCGCCGGCGCCCAGGCGGACCGGGCCCTCGACGAACTCGGCCGGGCCGAGGACGCGCGGCAGCACCACGTCGGAGCGGCCCAGGCCCAGGGACACCAGGTCAGGGACGTAGGAGTCGGTCGCCGAGTCGAAGTAGCCGGTGCCCGAGGCGTCCGAGCGGTCCGTGACCAGGTCGGCCAGGTCGCCGGTGCCGCGCAGCCGCCACGTCAGCCAGTCGTGCGGGAGGCAGACGGCGGCGGTGCGCCCGGCGTTGGCCGGTTCGTGCTGGGCGAGCCAGCGGAGCTTCGTGATGGTGAACGACGCGACCGGCACGAGGCCGATGCGCGCCGCCCACTGCGAGGCACCGAGCTCGGCGGTCAGGTCCGCCGCCGCCGCCGCGGAACGGGTGTCGTTCCACAGCAGCGCCTCGCGCACCACCTCGCCGTTCTCGTCGAGGCAGACCATGCCGTGCTGCTGACCGGCGACGCTGAGCGCCGCCACGTCGTCCAGGCCGCCGGCGTCGGACAGCGCGGTCTGCAGCGCGGACCACCAGTGCGAGGGGTGCACCTCGGTGCCGTCCGGGTGGGAGGCGCGCCCCTCGCGGACGAGCTCGCCGGTCTCCGCGTCGCGGATCACGACCTTGCACGACTGCGTCGAGGAGTCGACGCCGGCGACCAGCGTCATGTCAGCGCGCTCCGGTGAGGTGCTCGAGCGCGAGCTGGTTCAGGCGCACGAAGCCGAAGCCGCGCTCGGCCGCCTGGTTCGGGTCGAACCCGTCGTCGTCCTTCAGCAGGTCGTCGTAGGACTCGCCGGCGTTCAGGGTCGGCTGGCCCAGCTCGGCGACGCCCGCGATCTGCAGCGCCTCCTGCACCTCGGGGTCCGCGCGGAAGGCCGCGGCGCGGTCGCGCAGCAGCAGGTACGTCGCCATGTTCGCGCGCGCGGAGTCCCAGACGCCCTTGATGTCCTCGGTCCGCGACGGCTTGTAGTCGAAGTGCCGCGGGCCGTCGTAGCCGGCGGTCTCCAGCAGGTCGACCAGCGCGAACGCGTTCATCAGGTCGCCGTGGCCGAACACCAGGTCCTGGTCGTACTTGATGCTGCGCTGGCCGTTGAGGTCGATGTGGAACAGCTTGCCGTGCCACAGCGCCTGCGCGATGCCGTGCACGAAGTTCAGGCCCGCCATCTGCTCGTGCCCGACCTCGGGGTTGAGCCCGACGAGTTCCGGCTGGTCCAGCTCGGAGATGAACGCGATCGCGTGCCCGATCGTGGGCAGCAGGATGTCGCCGCGAGGCTCGTTCGGCTTGGGCTCGAGCGCGAACCGGATGTCGTAGCCGCGGTCGGTGACGAACTGCGTGAGCAGGTTCATGGACTCGCGGTACCGGTCGAGCGCCGCCCGCACGTCCTTGGCGGTGTCGTACTCGGAGCCCTCACGGCCGCCCCACAGCACGAACGTCCCGGCGCCGAGCTCGGCCGCCAGCTCGATGTTGCGCAGCACCTTGCGCAGCGCGAACCGCCGCACGCCGCGGTCGTTGCTGGTCAGACCGCCGTCCTTGAAGACGGGGTGCTCGAACAGGTTCGTCGTCACCATCGGGATGACGAGGCCGGTCTCGGCGAGCGCGCCCTGCAACCGGCTGATCTGCTGGTCGCGGTGCGTGGCGTCGAAGCCGAACAGGTCGTCGTCGTGGAACGTCAGGCCGTACGCGCCGAGCTCGGCGAGCCGGTGCACCGCCTCGACCACGTCGAGCTCGGGCCGCGTGGCGTGGCCGAAGGGGTCGCGACCCTGCCAGCCCACGGTCCACAGACCGAAGGAGAACTTGTCCGCCGGAGTGGGCGTGCTCATCATCCACCTCATTCGTTCAATGCTTGAACTTAGTGCGGACAGTACGACGTCACGGCCTTGATCGCAATCGGTCAGGCGGACCGCCGTGCCGCGACGGACTCCACGGCGGGGGCGAGCGCGGTGGCGATCTCGCGGTAGCCGGCGGCGGACGGGTGGAAGCGGTCGGCGGCGAAGAGCGACGGGTCGGAGGCGAAGCGCGGGGTGACGGCGCGCTCGACGTGGGCTACCACGCCTCCCGCCCTGATGACGGCCTGCTGCTGCACGCTCGCGTAGTCGCGGCTCACGGCCGACACGACGTCGCGCAGCGCGGGCGGCACGTGCGAGACGATGCTCAGGTCCGGTGCGGTGGCGACGACCACCTCGGCTCCGGCGGCGCGGAGGTCCGCGACGGCGTCGTGCAGCTGCTGCGCGCCGACCTGGGCCGGGACGAACCTGGTGAGGTCGTTCGCGCCGATCACGACCACCGCGATGTCGATCCCGCCCGCCACCGCGGCGCGCACCTGGGACCGCAGGTCGGCCGAGCGGGCGCCGGCGACGGCGTGCACGCGGAGGTCGACGTGGTGTCCGGCGGCGCGGAGGCGGGTGGCGAGCAACGGGCCGAGCGTGTCCTCCCGGCGGGTGCTGCCGACACCGGCGGCGATCGAGTCGCCGAGCAAGCACAGTCGCATACCCGTAGCAACGTCGAGCATGGTGGAGGTGTTCCTAAAAGCGTTGTGAGGCGCCGCTCACGACGTCTACGCTCCACGATCAACATCACCTGGGACGACGAGAGGGGAACGGCCGTGCGCACCACCGTCGTCCTCCCGTCCCGTTTCGACGTGATCCTCGTGTCTCCGCGCCCCGGCTGCTCGCTGCGCGCCGGGCACCGGAGTGTCTGACGAACCCCTTCGAAGGTGTTCGTCGGGTCATCGCGCTGACCCCGCAAGTCCTTGACACCAAAGGCACACGACCATGCGCACGATCACGTTGAACGCTGTCCGCAACATCGGCGTCCTCGCCCACGTCGACGCGGGCAAGACCACGCTCACCGAACGCGTCCTGTACGCCACCGGCAGCACCTACAAGCGCGGCGAGGTCCACGACGGCACCACCGTCACGGACTTCGACCCGCAGGAGCGCGACCGCGGCATCACGATCTTCGCCGCGGCGGTCACCTGCACGTGGGACGGCCACCGCGTCAACCTCATCGACACGCCGGGGCACGTCGACTTCTCCGACGAGGTCGAACGGTCCCTGCGCGTGCTCGACGGGGCGGTCGCGGTGTTCGACGGCGTGGCCGGGGTGGAACCGCAGAGCGAGTCGGTGTGGCGGCAGGCGGACCGGCACGGCGTGCCGAGGATCGCGTTCGTCAACAAGCTCGACCGGGCGGGCGCGGACCTGGACGACGCCGTCGAGTCGATCCGCACGCGCCTGCACACCGTGCCGCTCGTCGTGCAGCTGCCGATCGGCGCGGAGGACGGGTTCCGCGGTGTCGTCGATCTGGTGCGCCTGCGGGCGCTGGTCTGGGACGACGACGGGATGACCGAGGGACCCGTGCCGGAAGCGCTGCTGGCGGAGGCACAACGCCGCCGCAGGCTGTTGGAGGAGGCGGTGGCGGAGCTGCACCCCGACGCCGTCGAGGAGTTCTTCGCGGGAGGGTTGTCCGAAGAGACGCTCGAGAACGCTCTGAGGGAGTTGACGTTGCAGCGCAGCGGAACCGTCGTGCTGTGCGGCTCGGCCTACCGCAACCGCGGTGTCGAACCGTTGCTGGACGCGGTGATCGCGTACCTGCCGTCCCCTGTGGACGTTCCGCCGGTGCGGGGCGTCGACGGCGAGGAACGGGAGGCTGATCCGGACGCGCCGCTCGCGGCGCTGGTGTTCAAGGTGAACTCCACCGCCACCGGACGGCTGGCGTACGTCCGCGTCTACTCGGGCACCCTCCACAAGGGAGAGACGGTCCTCGTGGCCGGCCGTGGCGAGCGCGTCGGCCGGGTCCTGCGCGTCCAGGCCGACCGGCACACGCCGGTCGACCGGGCCGTCGCGGGGGACATCGTGGCACTCGTCGGGCTGAGGTCGGCCCGCATCGGGGCGACCCTGTGCGCGCCGGACGCTCCTCTGCTGCTCGAACCGCCGGTGTCGGCCGACCCCGTCGTGTCGGTGGCGGTGGAGGCGAGGACCAGCGCGGACAGCGCCCGGCTGGCCGAGGCGCTGGCGCACCTGGTCGACGAGGACCCGTCCCTGCAGGTCAGGACGGACCCGGAAACCGGCCAGACCGTGCTGTCCGGCCTGGGCGAGCTGCAGCTGGAGGTCGCGGTGCAGAAGGCTCGCACGAGCCACCGCGTCGAAATCAGAATGGGACGCCCACGGGTGTCCTACCGCGAGACCGTCGCGAACGGTGTCACGGGATTCGTCTACCGGCACGTGAAGCAGGACGGAGGTGCGGGCCAGTTCGCCCACGTGGTGATCGACACCGAACCGCTGGAGACCGGGTTCGAGTTCCACTGCACCGTCACCGGCGGCCGGGTGCCGCGGGAGTTCGTCCGCGCGGTCGAGCAGGGCTGCCGGGACGCGCTCGCCGAGGGGCCGCTGGGCCATCCGGTGACCGGCCTGCGGGTGACGCTCACCGACGGGTCCACGCACGTCAAGGACTCGTCGGAGATGGCGTTCCGCACGGCGGGACGGCTCGGGCTGCGCGAGGCGCTGAAGGCGGGTGCCACGACACTGCTCGAACCGATCGCCGAGGTCGCGGTCACCGTGCCGGAGGAGCACCTCGGTGGTGTGCTGGGCGACCTGGCCTCGCGGCGCGGCCGGATCCTCGGCTCGCGGGCGAGAGCCGGTGAGGCGGTCGTGACGGCGAGCGTGCCGCTGGCGGAGATGTTCGGCTACGTGACGGCGTTGCGCAGCCGGACGCAGGGCCGCGGCACGTTCACCAGCACGCCGACCGGCTACGCGCCCGCCTAGGTGAACGCGGGCCTGCCCCTTCCCCGGGGCAGGCCTGTGCCATGCTCGGCACGGTGTCGACCTTGAGCGTGATGTCGTTGAACCTGCGGTACGCCTCGGACGCCGAGCCGAACTCGTGGGCCACGAGACGGCCGGTGATGGCGCAGCTGCTGATGAGCACGCTGCCGACCGTCATCGGCACGCAGGAGGGCCTGTACGGGCAGCTCGGCGACATCGCGCACGACCTGCCGGACCACTACGACTGGATCGGCCTCGGCCGGGCGGGCGGCAGCCGCGACGAGTTCATGGCGGTCTTCTTCGACACCATCCGGGTGCAACCGCTCGAGTTCGACCACGAGTGGCTGTCCGACACGCCGAACGTCGTCGCCTCGCGGTCGTGGGGCAACAACGTGGTCCGCATGGTCACCTGGGTCAGGTTCGCGGACCGCCTCACGGGCAAGCAGTTCGTGCTGGTCAACACCCACTTCGACCACGAGTCGGCGACCGCGCGCCTGTGCTCGGCCGAGTTCGTGCGCGACCGGCTCGCCGCGCAGACGTTGCCGGTGGTCGTCACCGGTGACTTCAACGACGTGCCCGGCTCACCGGCCTACGCCACCCTCACGTCGATCCTGACCGACACCTGGGTCGCCGGGCCGCGGACCACCCCCGCCTACGGGACGTTCCACGGGTTCGGCCAGCCGGTGCCGGACGGTCCGCGCATCGACTGGATCCTCACCCGCGGCGTCACGGTCGAGGCGGCCGCGATCAACGCCTTCCAGCGGGACGGCCAGTACCCGACCGACCACCTCGCCGTCCAGGCCCTGATCAGGTTGTAGGCCGCGCGGCCGGGTGGGACGGCTGTCAACGGTGAAGGAGAATGGTTCATACCAATTTCCGCTACGGTCCGCGGGATGCGCCTGAAATCGACGTCCGGACGCGTCGCGGTGATCGCGTGCGCGTTGCTGTTCACCCTCGGCTCGACCGCGGTCGCGAACGCCTCGCACGGCCGCGAGTGCGCCACCCCGTCCATCGACCGGTACCAGCAGTGGATCGCCAGTGGCGAAGGTGCCACGGAACCCGCGACCGGGAGCATCCTCGTGCCGAAGGGACGGCACGACCACACCGCGAAGATCAAGTTCCTCGCCGACGACTGGGCCGTCATGGTCGTGTGGCTGGGCAACAGGTTCGAGGCACAGGCGGACCTGTCCGATTCGCGCGGGTTCTGGCTCACCTACCGCGCCACCGACGACCTGCACGTCCAGCTGCGGCCCGCCGAGTTCTGGAGCGGCGGCGACAAGTGGGTCACCGAGATCCCGTCCACCGGCGGCCGGCTCGTGAAGCGGTTCTTCAGCTTCAAGGCGGAGAACTGGACGTACCTGCCGGCGCTCGGCAAGCCGTCCTACCCGCTCGCCGAGGCCCTCGACGACGCCCGCGGCCTGGTGTTCGTCGGCAACACGAAGAACGACCTGGAGTTCCAGGGGCTCGAGGTCGACGGCTACCGGCCACCCTGCGTTCACTGAAACCGGGTTAGGGTCCGGGACGTGAGAGCGCTCCCGGTCCTCCTGGTCACTGTCCTCACCGCCGCACTGGCGACCCCCGCGAGCGCGGCGGTGAGAGACGACACCCGGTACGTCGACCCGCTGATCGGCTCGGCGGGCGGCGGCAACACCTATCCGGGCGCCGTGCGGCCGTTCGGGATGATCTCCTGGAGCCCCACGTCGACCCGCGGCGACCAGACCGGCACCGGTGCCGCCAACGGGTACGCCCACGACGCCACCAGGGTCCGCGGCTTCAGCCTCACGCACGTCAACGGGGCGGGCTGCCACCCCGGTGCCGCGGGTGACGTCCCGATCATGCCGCACGTCGGCGAGATCACCTCGTCGCCGACGGCGGACACCCGGGACGAGATCTTCGCCAGCGACTTCTCGCACGCCGACGAGAAGGCCGAGGCCGGCCGCTACCGGGTGGGCCTGGCGTCCGGTGCCACGGCGGACCTGTCCGTCACGACCCGCGCGGGCATCGGCGAGTTCACCTTCCCGGTCAGCGGTTCGCTGCTGTTCCGCACCTCCAACTCGCTCAACGGCAGCGAGGACGCCGACATCACGATCGACCCGGCGACCGGCAGCGTCTCCGGCTCGGTGCTGACCGGCGCGTTCTGCGGCCGCCGTGCGAACGGCGGCACGAACAACCAGAAGACCTACTACCGGTTGCACTTCACGGCGTCGTTCGACCGCCCGATCGCGAACTACGGCACGTGGGTCGACAGCGAGCTGCGGCCGGGCACGACGCAGGCGAGCGGCGGCGAGGGGTACCTGACCGGGAGCGCCCGTGCGGGCCGGGGGTCCGGTGGTTACGTGTCCTTCGCGGACAGCGAGGTCCGCATGCGCGTCGGCATCTCCTACACGAGCCTCGACGCGGCGAAGCGCAACCTCGCCGCGGAGATCCCGAAGCGCGCGACCGTGGACGACGTGGCCAAAGAAGCGCGCAAGGCGTGGGCGAAGCAGCTGCGCGCGGTCGAGGTCGACGGCGGCACGACCGACGAGCGCACGGTCTTCTACACCGCGCTGTACCACACCTTCCTGCAGCCCAACGTGATCACGGACGTCGGCCGGCCGACGCGGTACGGCAACTTCTCCGGCTGGGACCAGTACCGAGCCCACACGCAGCTGCTGGCGCTGCTGGCCCCGGACGTGGCGAGCGACTTCGCCCAGTCGTTGCTGGAGATCTCGCGCCGCAACGGCGGGGTGTGGGACCGCTGGGTCCACATCACCGGCCCGACGCACGTCATGACCGGGGACCCGTCCGCACCGGCGATCGCGGGCATGTACGCCATGGGCGCCAGGGACTTCGACGTCAACGCCGCCTACGACTCACTGCTGCGCCAGGCGACCGTCCCGCACCCGGACGGCCTGTCCGACAAGGGCTGCCCGGGCCAGTGCGAGGGCCAGCGCCCGAACCTCGCGGAGTACACGAGGCTCGGCTACGCGCCCCACGACACCTGCCACTGCTGGGGAGGCGCCGCCGAGACGCTCGAGGACGCCGTGGCCGACCGGGCGCTCGCCGACCTCGGGCGCAGGCTCGGCCGGCCGGACGCGGCGATGGAGGAGCGCGCGGGCTGGTGGCGCAACACGTTCAACCCGGCCACCGGCCACCAGCAGGCCCGCAAGGCCGACGGCAGCTGGGTGACCCCGTTCAACCCGGCCTCCGACCAGGGCTTCGCGCAGGGCAGCAGCGCCACCTATACGTGGATGGTGCCGCACGACGTCCAAGGTCTCGCGGAGGCGATGGGAGGGCCGGAAGTGGCGGCCACCAGGCTCGACGGGTTCTTCAAGCGCGCGGACGGCTCGTGGGCCACCGGCGGTGACGCCCTGCGGTACGACCCGACGAACGAGCCCGGCATCCACACGCCGTGGATCTACAACGAGCTCGGCCAGCCGCGGAAGACCCAGGAGACCGTGCGCGCGATGGCCCGCCTGGTCTACAAGACGGGGCCGTCCGGCCTGCCCGGCAACGACGACCTCGGCACGATGTCCGCCTGGTACGTCTTCGCCGCGTTGGGCCTCTACCCGCGCACGCCGAGCAGCGCCGAACTCCACCTGTCCAGCCCGATGTTCCCCCAGGCCCGGATCACGAAGAAGAACATCACGATCCTCGCCACCGGCACCCCCGGTGTCCACGTGCGGGAGACGCGGTGGAACGGCCGCGAGGTCGAGCGGCCGTGGCTGCCGGAGGCGTTCGTCGAACGCGGGGGAGTGCTGGTCTCCCGTCTCGAGGGCTGACCCGGCAGCGATGAGGCCCCGGCGAGGAGCCGCGGTGCACGACGCCCGGCCCGACAGGGCCGAGACCGGCAGCTCTCCCGTGCCGAACGGCCTGGAAGTCCGCTGAGCTGGTGTTTGCCGCCGTCGACCACGGGAAGACCCAGGTCGACGACGCAGGGAGGCGGAAACGTGAAGGCTGTCGTGTGGCACGGCGAAGGCGACATCAGGCTCGACGACGTGGACGACCCGAAGGTCCACGAACCGACGGACGCGGTCATCCGGATCACCCGCAGCGCCATCTGCGGCACCGATCTGCACATGGTGCGCGGCACGATGCCGGGCATGGTCGAGGGGACCGTGCTGGGGCACGAGGCGGTCGGCGTCGTCGAGGAGGTGGGGTCCGCCGTGCGCGGGTTCTCGCCGGGCGACCGGGTGGTGATCCCGTCCACGATCGGGTGCGGCACGTGCTCCTACTGCCGCGCGGGCTACTACGCGCAGTGCGACACCGCGAACCCGAACGGCCCGGCCGCCGGCACCTGCTTCTTCGGCGGGCCCGAGGCGACCGGCCCGGTCAACGGCCTGCAGGCCGAGTTCGCCCGGATCCCGTACGCGGCCACGACGATGGTGCGCATCCCGGACGGCGTGAGCGACGACCAGGCGATCCTCGTCTCCGACATCTTCCCGACCGCGTGGTTCGGGTCGCGCCTCGCCGAGGTCGGCCCCGGCGACACCGTGCTGGTGCTCGGCGCCGGGGTGGTCGGCCAGTTCGCGATCGCCTCGGCGAAACGGCAGGGAGCCGGCCGCGTGATCGTCGTCGACGGCATCGCGTCGAGGCTCGACAAGGCACGCGAGCAGAACGCCGAGACCGTCGACTTCAACTCCGAGGACCCCCTCGAAGTCGTGAAGGACCTGACCGGCGGCATCGGGCCGGACCGCGTGATCGAGGCCGTCGGCGTCGACGCGGAGAGCCCAGGAGAGCGCGGGGACGAGCAGTGGAAGCCGGGCGACTCGCCGGCGCTGGCCCTGCAGTGGGCCGTCGAGCTCGTCGCCAAGGCGGGCTCGATCGGGATCATCGGCGTCTACCCGCCGGGGTTCGGGCAGTTCCCGATCGGCGACGCGATGAACAAGAACCTCACGCTGCGCATGGGCAACTGCAACCACCGCCGCTACATCCCGGATCTGCTCGACCTCGTGCTCACCGGCGTGGTCGACCCGACCGCGTTCATCACCCGGCACGAGCCGCCCAGCGCCGCGATCGAGGCCTACAGGTCGTTCGACCTCCGCGAGGACGGCTGGCTCAAGACGGTGCTCGATGTCGCCTGAACGGGTGGTCGTGACGGGCGGGGCGGGCTTCCTCGGTTCGCACGTCTGCGAGGCGCTGCTGCGGGAGGGCGCGGAGGTGGTGTGCGTCGACTCGTTGCGCACCGGGTCGCGCGAGAACGTGCCCGCCGGGGTGGAGATCGTCGTGGCCGACGTGTCGCGGCCGCTCGACCTGCCCGGTCCCGTCGACCTCGTCCTGCACCTGGCGTGCCCCGCCTCGCCCGCGGACTACCTGCGCATGCCGGTGGACACGCTGAAGGCGGGCGGGTTCGGCACCTACCACGCGCTGGAACTGGCGCGCCGCAAGGGCGCCCGTGTCGTCGTCGCGTCGACGAGCGAGGTCTACGGCGACCCGGAGGAACACCCGCAGCGCGAGTCGTACTGGGGGCACGTGAACCCCATCGGGCCGCGCAGCGTCTACGACGAGGCCAAGCGGTTCGGCGAGGCGATGACCGTCGCGTTCCGTGCGGAACACGGTGTCGACACGGGGATCGTGCGGATCTTCAACACCTACGGGCCCAGGATGCGCGCGCACGACGGCAGGATGATCCCCACGTTCCTGCGGCAGGCGCTGGCGGGCGAGCCGCTGACCGTCCACGGCGACGGCTTGCAGACCCGTTCGCTGTGCTACGTGGACGACCTCGTGCGCGGGCTGCTCGCGATGGCGCGTTCCGAGCACCCCGGACCGATCAACCTCGGCAACCCGGACGAGGTCACCGTGCTCGACGTCGCGCGCCGCAGCATCGAGGTGACCGGCAGCTCGTCGGTGATCCGCCACGTCGAGTCGATGGTGGACGACCCCCGCCGCCGGCGCCCGGACATCGCCCTGGCGCGGGAGGTCCTCGGCTGGCAGCCGAGCGTTCCGCTGGAAGAGGGACTGCGGTCGTTTGTCCGGGAGTTCGCCGGGTAGCCGCTCGTCATGCGAGTTCTCGGGATCAACGCGGTGTTCCACGACCCCGCCGCGGCACTGGTGGTCGACGGCGAGGTCGTGGCGGCGGCGGAGGAGGAACGCTTCTCCCGCCGCAAGCACGGCAAGCGCCCGGTGCCGTTCTCCACGTGGGAACAGCCCGAGCTGTCGGCTCGCTGGTGTCTCGAGCAGGCCGGCCTGACCGCCGCCGACCTCGATGCCGTCGCGTACTCCTACGACCCCGCCCTGGTCGACGCGGAGTACGCACCATGGGAGGAACTGCGGACGACCTACGCGCGCAAGGCTCCGCAGTTCCTCGCCACCTCGCTGCCGGGTCTCGATCCCGACATCGTCCAGTTCGTGCCGCACCACGTCGCGCACGCCGCGTCCACCGGCCTCGCCGCGCCCTTCGGCGGCAACTGCGCCGTGCTGGTGGCCGACGGCCGCGGCGAGTGCGGCTCGCACCTCGCCGGGCGGTACGTGGACCAGACGCTGACGACCTTCGCGTCCCAGCGGCTCCCGCACTCGCTCGGCCTGATGTACGAGGACCTGACCGAGCACCTGGGGTTCCTGCGGTCCAGCGACGAGTACAAGGTCATGGCGCTGGCCTCGCACGCCGAACCGGTGCACCTCGACCTGATGCGCGAGCACGTCGTGGTGCGCGACGGCGGCTTCGAGATCCGGCCGCTCGACTGGAGCACGCTCGCCAAGCAGCGCGGCAAGGACGAGGACCTCACCCGCGAGCACGCCGAGCTGGCGGCGAGCGTGCAGGTGCGCCTCGAGGAGGTGCTGCTGGAACTGGTGCGGTGGCTGCACGAGCGCACCGGCGAGACCCGCCTGACGATGGCCGGCGGCGTGGCGCTGAACTGCGTGGCCAACACCAGGATCTTCGCGGAGGGGCCGTTCGACGAGGTGTGGGTCCAGCCCGCCGCCGGGGACGCGGGCACCGCGCTGGGAGCGGCGCTGCACGCGAGCGCGGACGTCGTGTCGCCGATGCCGGGCGCGGACCTCGGGCGGGGCTTCACCGACGACGAGATCGAGTCGGCGCTGCGGGTCGCCGCCGTGCCGTACAAGAGGTCCGACGACGTGGCGCTGGAGGTCGCCGAGGCGCTGGCCGCGAACAAGGTCGTGGCGTGGTTCCAGGGCCGCAGCGAGTACGGCCCGCGCGCCCTCGGCCGCCGCTCGCTGCTCGCGAACCCCTGCTACGCCGAGAACCTGACGCGGCTGAACGACGTGAAGGGCCGCGAGCAGTTCCGGCCGGTGGCGCCCATGGTGCTCGCCTCGCGTGCCGCGGAGGTGTTCACGCGCGGCCCGATCCCCAGCCCGTACATGCTCTTCGTGCACGACGTCCGTCCGGAGTGGACCGACCGCATCCCGGCCGTGGTGCACGTGGACGGCACTGCCCGCGCCCAGACCGTCGACGGTGACCCACTGCTCGAGCGGATGCTGCACGAGTTCGAGGCGCGCAGCGGCGTCCCGGTGGTCGTGAACACCAGCCTCAACACCGCGGGACGCCCGATGGTCGACAGCCCGCGCGACGCGCTGGAGTGCTTCGGCTCGTCCCCGATCGACCTGCTCGCCATCGGCCCCTTCGTGGTGCGCCGATGAGCTACTCCGTCGTGATCCCCACCGTCGGGCGGCCGAACCTGGACGTCCTGCTGCGCGCGCTGGCCGAGGGCGAGGGGCCCGACCCGTGCGAGGTGCTCGTGGTGGACGACCGCGAGACCCGCCTCGGCCCGGCCGCCGCGCGCAACACCGGCTGGCGGGAGGCGAAGGGCGACTGGGTGGCGTTCCTCGACGACGACGTGGTGCTCGCGCCCGACTGGAAGGCGCGGCTGTGGGCGGACCTCGCCGACCTACCTGAGGACGTCGGGGCGAGCCAGGCGCGGATCGTCGTGCCGCTGCCGCAGGACCGCAGGCCGACCGACGCCGAGCGCGGCACGGCGGGCCTCGCCACCGCCCACTGGATCACCGCCGACATGGCGTACCGGCGGGAAGCCCTGGCGCGGGCGGGCGGGTTCGACGAACGGTTCCCGCGCGCCTACCGCGAGGACGCCGAGCTGGCGTTGCGCGTGCAGGACCTCGGCTACCGGATCGTGCGCGGCTCCCGCGTCACGACGCACCCGGTGAAGCCCTCGACCTTCCTCACCAGCGTCCGCGATCAGCGCGGCAACGCCGACGACGCTCTGATGCGCCGGCTGGTGGGGCCGAAGTGGCGGTCGCGGATCGGAGGTCAGCGGGGACGGCTGCCGTCGCACGTGGCGACCACGGCGTCCGGCCTGCTCGCGGTCCTGTGCGGAGCGCTCGGCCTGCGCCGCGTGGCGGGGGCGTTCGCGGCGGTGTGGGTGGGACGCACGGTGTGGTTCGCGGTCGTGCGGATCGCGCCGGGACCGCGGACCTGGGGCGAGGTCGTCCGGATGCTGGTGACGAGCGCGCTGATCCCTCCCGCCGCCTGCTGGCACCGGGTGCGCGGCGAGCTGCGGCACCGGCGGGTGCGGCCGTGAGGATCCTGGTGCTGCGGGCGCTCGGGCTGGGCGACCTGCTGACCGCTGTGCCCGCCCTCAGGGGGCTGCGGGCGGCGTTCCCGCGGGCGGAGATCACCCTGGCCGCGCCCGAGTGGCTCGCGGACGCGGTGTCCAGGATCGAGGCGGTGGACGCGCTGCTGCCCACCGCGGGACTGGCGCCGATCGGCTTCCACCGGCCCGACCTCGCGGTCAACCTGCACGGTAGGGGTCCCCAGAGCGTCGAACGGCTGCTGGCCACGCAGCCGCGCCGCCTGATCACCTACGCCGACGGCCGGTGGGACGAGAGGGTGACGGCCCTTGAGTGGCCCGCCGAACAGCACGAGGTGCTGCGGTGGTGCCATCTGCTGCAACGGCACGGGATCCACTGCGATCCCGACGACTTCAGGCTGGCACCCCTGGGAGAGCGGACCGGCCGGATCGTGGTCCACCCCGGCGCGAGCACGGGTGCGCGGAGGTGGCCGGCGGAGAGGTACGCCGAGGTCGCGCGGGCGCTCGGACCCGAAGTGGTGATCACCGCCGGACCGGGGGAGGAGGACCTCGCCCGCCGGGTCGGCCCGAACGTCGTGGCGGGCACCCTCGCCGACTTGATGGACCTCGTCGGCACCGCCCGGCTCGTCGTCTGCGGCGACACCGGGGTCGCCCACGTGGCCACCGCCTACCGGACGCCGTCGGTGCTGCTGTTCGGCCCGGTTCCGCCTGCCCTGTGGGGACCGCGCCGGGGTCCGCACCGGGCGCTCTGGCACGGCACGACCGGCGACACGTTCGCCGACGTCCCGGATCCGGGGCTGCTGCGGATCACGGCCGAGGAAGTCCTGGACGCCGCGGGAGGTGTGCTGTGCGAATCGGAGTCGTCGGCGCCGGCTACGTCGGCCTGACCACCGCTGCCTGCTTCGCCCACCTCGGGCACAGCGTGACGTGCGCGGACGTGGACGCGGCCAAGGTGCGGGCGCTGTCCGCGGGCGAGGTCGCGCTGCACGAGCCCGGCCTGCGCGAGCTCGTCGCGGAAGGGCTGGGGAGCGGCCGCCTGCGGTTCGTCCAGGGCAGCGCTCTGTCCGATGTGGACTACACGTTCATCTGCGTGCAGACGCCGACCGGCGCCGACGGCGAGGCCGACCTGTCCGCCGTCGAGGACGTGCTGGGCCAGACCTCGACCCCGGTCGTGCTCAAGTCGACGGTGCCCGTCGGCACGGCGGCCAGGCACCCCGGTGTCGTGTCGAACCCGGAGTTCCTGCGCGAGGGTCACGCCGTCGAGGACTTCCTGCGCCCGCAACGGATCGTGGTCGGCGCGCAGGACGAGCGGCAGGCCCGCGAGGTGGCCGAGCTGTACGGGCCGACCCGCGCCCCCGTCGTCCTCACCGACAACACCAGTGCCGAACTGGTGAAGTACGCGAGCAACTGCTTCCTGGCGCTGAAGCTGTCGTACGTCAACACGCTGGCCGAACTGTGCGAACAGCTGAACGCCGACATCGACGGCGTCACGGAGGGAATGCGGCTCGACGACAGGATCGGCGCGTCGTGCCTCGCGCCCGGTCCTGGCTGGGGAGGCTCGTGCCTGCCCAAGGACACGCTGGCGCTGCTCGCGACGGCGCGCACCGCCGGCGTCGACTTCGCCACGCTCGAGGCGGCCATCGCGACCAACCACCACCAGCCGCGGCGGGTCGTCGACCGGATCCGCTCGGAGGCCGGACCGCTCGCCGGGGCCCGGATCGGGTTGCTGGGGCTGACGTTCAAGGCGGGCACCAACGACCTGCGCGACTCGCCGGCCCTGGTGGTGGCGGGGATGCTCGCGCGGGAAGGCGCCTCGCTGACGGCCTACGACCCGTGCGTCACGGGAAACCGGCCCGGCATCACCGTGGTGGGCAGCGCGGCGGAGGCGGCGGCCGGGGCGGACGTCGTGGTGGTGCTGACGGAGTGGCCGGAGTTCGCCGAGCTGGACTGGCCGGAACTGGCGCACCACGTGCGCGTGCCGCTCCTCTTCGACACCCGTGACGTGGTGCCGCCGGAGAAGGCGGAGGAGGCCGGGTTCCGGCTCATCAGGACCGGGCACTGAGGGGAGGGCGCCCGGACCGGGCGCCGGGGTCTCCGGCCGATCAGGACCTGGTGCGGGGAACCCCGAGGTGGACCACCTTGGTCGTGGTCATCTCGTCGAGCAGCTCCGGCCCGTAGCCGAACCCCGTGCCGGACGCGCCACGCGGCTGTGCCGCACCGCCGGGTGCGCCGCCGAACACCGCGTTGACCTTCACCGTGCCCACCGGCAGCTCCCGCCAGGCGCGCTGGGCGTTCTCCATCGACGCGGTCAGCACCGTGGCCGCGAGGCCGTAGTCACCGGTGCAGGCCTCGGTCAGGCCCTCCTCGAACGACGACACCAGCTGCACCGGCGCGACCGGGCCGAAGGTCTCCTCGCACATCACCCGCATCGCGCTGCCGCAGTCCGCCAGCACCGTCGCCGGGTAGAACGCGCCGGGACCGTCGGGCACCGACCCGCCCACCAGTGCCGAGGCGCCGGCCGCGAGGGCGCCCGACACCTGCTCGTGCACGAACTCGCGGTGCCGGGTGTCGACCAGCGGCTGCGGATCGGTGTTCCACTCGCGGGCCTGCGCGCACAGCGCCTCCAGGAACGGCGTCGCGATCGCCTTGTGGAGGTAGATCCGCTCGACCGACGTGCAGAGCTGGCCCGCGTTGGTGAACGCCCCCAGCGCGGCCTGGGAGGCGGCCCACACCGGGTCGACGTCGTCGTCGACGAGCAGCGGGTCGTTGCCACCGTTCTCCAGCAACAACTTCGCCGACGAGGTGCGCGCGATCGCACGACCCGTCGCGGTGCTGCCGACGTGGGCGACGAGGTCGACGTCGGGGGAGCCGACGAGCGCGGAGCCGACCTCGCCGTCACCGACCAGCGTCTGCAGCACCCCGGCGGGGAAGTGCGGCCGCAGCACGGTCGCGAGCAGCAGGCCGGTGTGCGGGCAGCGCTCGCTCGGCTTGTGCACCACCACGTTCCCCGTCACCAGTGCGGCGCCGAGAAGGCCGCACGCCACGGCGACCGGGTCGTTCCACGGCGTCAGCGCCACGACGAGCCCGCGCGGTTCCGGGACCATGAAGTCGACCGCGGAACCGAGCAGGGACCGTCCGCGGTGGACCGGGCCGAGCTCGGCGTACTGCTCCAGCGTGGAGACGCCCGCCAGCACTCCCTCGCGCGCGGAGGCGAACGGCCGTCCCGTCTCGGTCTCCACCACCGTCGCGAGGTCGTTCGCCCGTTCCCGCAACGCCGCCGCGGCTTCGCGCAGCGCCGTTCCGCGTTCGGCGGCGGGGGTGGCGGCCCAGCCGGGGAAGGCCGACCGGGCGGTGGACAGCGCGGAGGAGACCTCGGACGGCGTGGCGGTGGGGAGCCATCCGACGAGCTGCGAGTCGCGCGGGCTGTGGACATCGATGGCGTGCATGGTCGTCATGTCGTTCGGGTACCCGTCATCGCAGGTGAAAACCTTGGAGGAGAGCCATGCCCGGACGGCAGGAACTGCCCAGCACGGTGGCCCGCTCGTCGGAGAAAGCGCAACGGACGTGGATCAAGGCGCACGACTCGGCGGTGGAGTCCTACGGCGAAGGCGAACGTGCGCACCGCACCGCCTTCTCCGCGTTGAAGCACGGCTTCGAGAAGGTGGGTGACCACTGGGAGGCCAAGGAGGAGAAGGGGCCGTCCGACCCGCAGGCCGAGCGCGGAACCCCGGCCGCCGGTGAGACGGCCGGCGGGGTCGACGCGAACGCGAGCAAGGAACACCTCTACGACATCGCGACGAGGCTGGAGATCGAGGGCCGCTCCCGGATGACCAAGGACGAGCTCGTCGACGCCATCCAGAAGGCGAACGACCGCGAGACGGCGAGGGCGCGCTCATGAAGGTCGTCGTCACCGGTGCGAGCGGGAACGTCGGAACGGCTCTCTTACGCCGCCTGGCCCAGGAACCGGACGTCCAGGTGCACGGCATGTCCCGCCGGCCGCCGGGCGACGCGCCGCCGTACCGCGGGGTGCCCTGGACACCGGTCGACCTCGGCCGGGCCGGTGCGGAGGAGGTGCTCAAGACGGCTTTCGAGGGCGCCGACGCCGTGGTGCACCTGGCGTGGATGATCCAGCCCTCCCGCGACGAGCGGCGGCTGTACCGGACGAACGTGGCCGGTTCCGCGCAGGTCTTCAGCACGGCGGCCGAGGTCGGTGTGCCGCACCTGGTGCACATGTCGTCCGTCGGCGCGTACTCGCCGGGCGGCAAGGACCGGCACGTGGACGAGTCGTGGCCGGTCAACGGCGTGACGTCGTCGTTCTACAGCAGGCACAAGGCCGCTGTGGAGCACATGCTGAACAAGTTCGAGTCGCAGCTGCTGATCTCGCGTCCGCGGCCCGGCCTGATCCTGCAGTCCGACGCCGGGTCGGAGATCCACGAGTACTTCCTGGGCAAGCTGGTGCCGAAGTCGCTGTTCCGGCAGCGCATCCCCGTCCTGCCGCTGCCGCGCCGCCTGGTGCTGCAGTTCGTCCACGCCGACGACGTCGCCGACGGACTGGCCCTCATCCTGAAGCACCGGCCGCACGGCGCGGTGAACCTCGTGGCCGATCCCGTCGTCACTCCCCGTGTTCTCGCGGAGGCCCTCGGCGGTCGTCACGTCACGGTTCCGGAAGGGCTCGTGAGGGCCCTGGCGAGCGCGAGCTGGCACCTCCGGCTGCAGCCCACCCCACCCGGTTGGGTGGACCTCGCGCTGAAGTCTCCGCTGCTCGACGCCTCGCGCGCACGAATCGAGCTGGGCTGGAAACCGCAGTTCGACGCGCAGGAAGCCCTCCGGGCCCTGGTCCGCGGGATCGGGGAGGGCAAGGACGTGCCGGCCAGCCCGGCGCTCTAGAAGCGCTTCGCCGAGTAGCGTTTCAAGCCGCTTTTCTCGGCTAACTCACCTCTATGGACGAGCCTTTCGACGCGGTGCTGTTCGACCGCGACGGCACGCTGATCCGGGACGTCCCGTACAACGGCGACCCGGATCGCGTGACCCCGATGCCGGGCGCCCGCGAGGTGTTGCGGGCCCTGCGCGCTCGTGGCCTGCGCACCGGCGTCGTGAGCAACCAGTCCGGGATCGGCCGCGGAATCCTGGCCCACGAGCAGGTCGCGGCCGTGAACGCGCGCGTCGAGGAGCTGCTGGGTCCCTTCGGCACCTGGCAGATCTGCCCGCACCACCCCGACGAGGGCTGCGCGTGCCGCAAACCCGCGCCGGGGCTGGTGCTGGCGGCCTGCGAGGCCCTGGACGTCCGTCCCGAACGCGTTGTCGTCGTCGGTGACATCGGGGCTGACGTGGACGCGGCCGCCGCAGCCGGTGCGTCGTCGGTGCTCGTGCCGACCGTGGTCACCCTCCGCGAGGAGGTCGACAGGGCACCGCGCACCGCGCCCGACCTCCGGTCCGCGATCGGGATGATCTTGTGAGGACGCTCGTCGCGCGTCTGGACAGCGACGGGGACGTGCTGCTGGCCGGGCCGGCGGTGCGTGCCGCCGCGACGGCGGGCGAGGTCGTCTTCCTCTGCGGCCCGAACGGTGTCCGGGCCGCGGAGCTGCTGCCCGGGGTCACCCGCGTCATCGAGTGGGAGTGCCCGTGGATCGCGAACCCGGCTCCCGAGGTCCGCCCGTTCGACATCGAGGCCATCACCGCGTTGCTGCACGGCGTGCGCGCCGACGTGGCGTTGATCCTGACCTCGTTCCACCAAAGCCCGCTGCCACTCGCGCTCGTCCTGCGGCTCGCGGGCCTGCCGAAGATCGTCGCGCGGTCGGTCGACTACCCCGGTTCGCTGCTCGACGTACGTCTGACCGGCGACGAGGACGTCCCCGAGGCGCAGCGCGCACTGGAGGTCGCGCTGGCCGCCGGGTTCGCGCTCCCGGAGGGCGACGACGGCCGCCTGGCCGTCGTCCAGCCCCCGAAGTCACCGCTGGGCCCTCCGTACGTGGTGGTGCACCCCGGTGCGACGGTGCCCGCCCGCACGTGGTCGCCCGACAGGTGGGCCAAGGCCGTGGTCGCCCTGACCGCGGCCGGCCACCGCGTGGTCGTGACCGGGGGCCCGGCGGAAACCGCCCTCACCGGCCACGTCGCGGGCGCGTGCGGAACCGATCTCGGCGGGCGCACCAGCTTGCTCGAACTGGCCGGGGTGCTCGCCGGCGCCGAGGCCGTCGTGGTCGGCAACACCGGCCCGGCCCACCTCGCGGCCGCGGTCGGCACACCCGTCGTGTCGCTGTTCGCCCCGGTCGTCCCGGCGGCCAGGTGGGCTCCGCACGGCCGGCACGTGCTGCTTGGCGACCAGAACGCGCCGTGCCGCGGGACGAGGGCCCGCGACTGCCCGGTGCCAGGACATCCCTGCCTCGACCAGGTCGACCCGGCCGACGTCGTGGCCGCTGTAGCGGAGGTGACGGCGTGAAGATCCTGCTGTGGCACGTGCACGGCTCCTGGACGCACTCGTTCGTCCAGGGCGGCCACGAGTACCTGGTCCCGGGACCGCCCCACGGCATCGGGCTCGCCGGGAGGCCCTGGGACGCGCGGGAGGTCGATCCGTCCGAAGTGGACGCCGATGTCGCGGTCGTCCAGCGGCTGGAGGAGCTCTCGCAGGTGCCGTCCGGGATCCCGGTCGTGTACCTGGAGCACAACACTCCCAGCCGTCCGGCGCAGGAGCACCCGCTGGCCGGCTGGGACGGCACGCTGGTCCACGTCACGCACTTCAACGACCTGATGTGGGACTGCGGCACGACGAGGACCGTCGTGATCGAGCACGGCGTCGTCGACCCCGGACCGCTCTACACCGGTGAGCTCCCGCGCGCGGCGGCGGTGATCAACGAGCCGGTCCGCCGCGGCCGGATCGTCGGCACCGACCTGCTGCCGAGGTTCGACCCGATCGACGTGTTCGGCATGGGGACCGAGGAGATCGGCGGCATGGGCGACCACGGACTCGCAGCGCTGCACGGGGAACTGGCCCGGCGCCGCGTCTACGTGCACACCCCGCGCTGGACCTCTCTCGGGCTGTCGCTGCTCGAGGCCATGCACATCGGCATGCCGGTCGTCGCGCTGGCGAGCACGGAGGCGATCAGGGCGGTGCCCCCGGAAGCCGGCGCGATCTCGACGAACGTGGACGAACTGGTGGCGGCGACACGGGAGCTCATCGCGGATCCCGTTCTCGCGCAGGAGAAAGGACGACGGGCTCGCGAGACCGCGCTGGCCCGCTACGGGCTCGACGCGTTCCTGCGCAGCTGGGACGCGACCCTGAAGGAGGTGATCGGATGAGGATCGCGATGGTGTCGGAACACGCCAGCCCGCTCGCGGCTCTGGGTGGTGCCGACGCGGGAGGGCAGAACGTGCACGTGGCCGCGCTGGCGGCCGCGCTGGTGCGGCGTGGTCACGGGGTCGTGGTCTACACCCGGCGCGACTCGCGCCGCCTGCCCCGCCGGGTGGGCACCCCCGACGGCTACGAGGTCGTGCACGTGCCCGCGGGCCCCGCGAAACAGGTGCCCAAGGACGACCTGCTGCCGCACATGACCGAGTTCTCCCACTTCCTCGCGCACGACTGGGGCGAACGGCCGCCCGACGTGGTGCACAGCCACTTCTGGATGTCCGGCCTGGCCTCGGTGCTCGCCGTGCGGCACACCCGGATCCCGCTCGTGCACACCTACCACGCCCTCGGCACGGTCAAGCGCCGCCACCAGGGCGCGCAGGACACCAGCCCGGCCGAACGGATCGCCGTGGAGCGCCTGGTCGGTCACGAGGCCGACGCCATCGCCGCCACGTGCGACGACGAGGTCGAGGAGCTCCTCGCCATGGGCCTGCGGCGGAACAAGATCGCGGTCGTGCCGTGCGGCGTGGACACCGCGCTGTTCAGCCCCGCCGGTCCGGCGGCACCGCGGACGGGCAGGCGCAGGATCGTGTCGGTCGGCAGGTTCGTGCCCCGCAAGGGTTTCGACGACCTCATCGCAGCGCTGCCGCTGGTGCGGGACGCGGAGCTGGTGATCGCCGGAGGGCCGCCCGACCTGAAGGCCGACCCCGAGGCGCGCCGGCTGCTCGCCCGCGCGGAACTGTGCGGGGTGGCGGACCGGGTGCGCCTCGTCGGGCAGGTGGCGCGTGCGGACATGCCCGCGCTGCTGCGTTCGGCGGACGTGGTGGCGTGCGTGCCGTGGTACGAGCCGTTCGGCATCGTCCCGCTGGAGGCGATGGCCTGCGGCGTCCCGGTCGTCGCGTCGGCGGTCGGTGGTCTCACCGACACCGTCGTCCACGGCGTCACCGGTGTGCAGGTGCCACCGCGTGATCCGCGCGCACTCGGACGGGCGCTGTGCGAGCTGCTGTTGAACCCGTCGCGCGGCTTCGCCTACGGGATCGCGGGCAAGGACAGGGTGGACGCCAAGTACACCTGGGACGAGATCGCCGCCCGCACGGAGCTCGTCCACCGGCGGGCGCGGACGACCGGCGACCTGGCGGTGGCCCAGTGACGGTAGAGAGCCACCTCGACGGGCTGACGACCACCCTGGCGGGGCTGCGCGCCCAGTCCTCCCGCATCCACCGCTGGGGAGAGCACCTGGCGCGGCTCCTCGTGAGCGGCGGCAGGGTGCTCGCGGCCGGCAACGGCGGTTCGGCCGCCGAGGCCCAGCACCTCACCGCCGAGCTGGTCGGCCGCTACCGCGACGACCGCGCGCCGTTCTCCGCGCTGGCGTTGTGCGCCGAGACCTCCAGCGTCACGGCGATCGCCAACGACTACGGCTACGACCAGGTCTTCGCCCGCCAGGTCACGGCGCACGCCCGGCCCGGCGACCTCGTGGTCCTGCTGTCCACCAGCGGCAGCAGCCCGAACCTGCTGGAGGCCGTGCACGCCGCGCGGCGGGCGGGGGCGATCTCGTGGGCGCTCACCGGGCCGCTGCCGAACCCCCTGGCGTCCCTGGCCGACGACGCGCTGGCCCTGCCCGGCCAAGCGTGCAACGTGCAGGAGGCGCAGCTGGTCGTCGTGCACGCGCTGTGCGAGGCCTTCGAAGCGGCACTGCCCTCGTCGATGAGGAGGGCGTCGTGAGGCTGGTGGTGGTCGGTGACTCCCTGCTCGACGTCGACGTGGAGGGGACCGTCGAGCGCGTCTGCCCGGACGCCCCCGCCCCCGTGCTGGACGTCGTCGGCGAGCACCCCAGAGCCGGGGGCGCCGCACTGGCGGCGACGATGGCGGCGCGCGACGGCGTGGACGTGACGCTGGTCAGCGCGCTGTCCTGCGACGAGGCGGGGGAGCGGCTGCGATCGTTGGTCGAGGTCCCCGGCCTGTACGGGCGCACCGGGGCGGTGCCGGTCAAGACGCGGCTGCGGTCCGGCGGCACCTCCCTGGCGCGCGTGGACCGCGCCGGTTCGGGAACGCCCGAGGTCACCGACGACATGCTCGACGCGGTGCTGTCCGCCGACTTCGTCCTGGCCTCCGACTACGGGCGCGGGCTGCTGCGCGACGAACGGTTGCGGTCGGTGCTCACGCGCGTCCCGGTGGTGTGGGACCCGCATCCCCGCGGCCCGGCGCCGGTGCCGGGCGCGCGCCTGGTGACGCCGAACCTGGCCGAGGCCACGGCGTTCAGCGGCCTGGCCGGCCCCGACGAGGCGGCGCGCGAGCTGGCGGCCCGCTGGCGCGCCCGCGCCGTCGTGGTGACGCTCGGCAGCCGGGGCGCCCTGCTGCACTGCGGCGGGACGCCCGTCGCCGTGCCCGCGCCGGTGGTGCGGGCGGCGGATCCCTGCGGAGCGGGGGACCGGTTCGCCGCGTCGGCGGCCGTCCGGCTCGCCGGGGGCGCCGCGCCGGACGACGCGGTGGCGCGGGCGGTCGCGGACGCGGCCGAGTTCCTCGCAAGTGGCGGGGTCTCGGGCATGCGGGCGCCGTTGCCGTCCACTGTGGATTCGGTGCG
>NZ_JAJCXE010000034.1:60610-86327 GCF_021056325.1 Lentzea sp. CC55
AGGGACGGCCGGTCAACCGGGAGTCCGAGCGCGTGGAGGTGTTGCGCGCGTTGGAGTCCGTGGACGACGTGGTCGTGTTCGGGGAGGACACCCCGGAGAACGTGCTGGGCCGGTTGCGCCCCGACGTGTGGGTGAAGGGCGGCGACTACACCGCCGACCAGCTGCCGGAGACCGCTGTCGTGCGGCGCTGGGGTGGGCGGACGGTCGTCGTGCCGTACCACCGGGGCCGTTCGACGACCGCGATCCTGTCGAGGAGGGCTTGATGCTGGGCAACGTGCTGGTGACCGGAGGTGCCGCCGGACTCGGAGCGGCGGTGGCGCAGGCGGTGCGCGAAGCCGGGGGGACACCGCTGGTGCTGGACAAGTCCGCGCCGGGCACCGGGGAGTTCGAACTGGTCGACCTCGCGGACGGGCGTGCCGCCGAGGAGGCGGTCCGGACGCTCGCCGAACGGCACGGCCGCTTCACCGGTGTGGTGACCGCGGCGGGCATCGACCGCTGCGGCACGCTGGCCGAGGTGCCGCCCGACGAGTGGGAACAGGTGGTGCGGGTCAACCTGTTCGGCACGGCGGCGGTGATCAGGGCGGCGTTGCCGCACCTGGAGAACGGCCGCGTGGTCACGGTCGCCTCGACGCTCGGGCTGCGCGCCGTCAGCGACGCGACGGCCTACTGCGCCTCGAAGTTCGGCGTCGTCGGCTTCACCCGCGCGCTGGCCGCCGAAACCGCGGGGAAGGTCGGCGTCACGCTGGTGGTGCCCGGCGGGATGCGCACGAACTTCTTCGACGACCGCACCGAGCAGTACCGGCCGCAGGACCTCGACAAGCTGAACCCGCCGGACCGGGTGGCGGCGGCGATCGTGTTCGCGCTGAGCCAGCCGGAGGGCTGCGAGATCCGCGAGCTGGTCATCGCCCACGCGGAAGAGCCGTCCTGGCCGTAGGTTGGCGAAATGCCATTCCGGGTACGTAACGCGTCATGAGCGGCGCGGACGAGCTGGGGGAACTGGACGCGGACTCGTTGCACGACAGCGAGGCGCTGCCCTTCAGGCGTCCGCACCCCGTCATCATCGCCGCCAGCGTCACGGCACGCGGTGGCGCGCTGTGGTTGCCGGTGGCCGGCCTGCTCGCGCTGGCCGGCCGGCGCAGGACCGCGCAACGCGCGCTCACCGCGGCCGCGGTGGCGATGCCGCTGGGACATCTGGTGAGCTTCGTGGTGCACCGCCGCAGACCGCCCGCCGCGGACCTGCCCGCACGGCAGGCGTTGCCGGAGCACCCCGACTCGTCGTCGTTCCCCTCCAAGCACGCGGTGACGGCGGCCGCGTTCGGCACCGCCACCGCGCTGGAGGACCCCGGGGCCGCCGTGTTCGTGACCCCGCTGGTGCTGCTGGTCGCCTACAGCCGCCTCAGGACCCGGGTGCACTGGCCGACGGACGTCCTGGGCGGCTTGGCGATCGGTGCGCTCGTGGCGCTGGCCCAGGCCGGGACGGGGCGTTCGGCCAAGGCGTCCAGGTGGACGGCCGTCGTGCGGCCGGTCCTCCCCGGCCGCACGTGACCATCGTCGGTCTCGGACCGGCTCGCCCCGAGCGATAGCGGCTGACCGACCTCTTCGAGGTCGGTCAGCACGGCACGCGTCAGGGCTGCCGCCACTTCCCGTCGGTCATCAGCTGGCTCGCCTGCGGGCCCATCAGGGACATACCGCCGTCCACGACGAGCGACGCCCCGGTCACGTAGCTCGCGGCCGGGGTGGCGAGGAACGCGACGACCGCGGCGACCTCGTGCGCGCTGCCCGGCCTGCCGAGCGGCACACCAGGACGGGACTCGGTGTGCGGGTCCACGTCCTCCTGCCCGGTCATGGGGGTCGAGATCTCGCCCGGCGCCACGGAGTTGACCGTGATGCCGTGCTCGGACAGCTCCAGCGCGAGCACCTCGGTCAGCGCGCCGAGCCCCGCCTTCGCGGCGCAGTACGGCGCGGCACCCACCCGCGGCAGGTGCTCGTGGACCGAGGTGATGTTGATGATCCGGCCGCCGCGCCCGGCGTCGATCATGTGCTTGGCGGCGCGCTGGCAGCACAGGAACGCGCCGTCGAGGTCGACGGAGAGCACCTCGCGCCACTTGTCGAACGACATGTCCACGACCTTCTCGCTGCTGCCGGTGCCGGCGCAGTTCACCAGGACGTCGAGGCCACCCAGTTCGCCGGCGAGCTCGTCGACGACGGACGCCGCCGCGGGCAGGTCCGTGAGGTCCAGCTGCCGCACGGCGCACCGGGCACCGGCCTCGCGCACCTCGTCCGCTGTTCCCGCGGCTCCGTCGGCGTCGCGGTGGTAGGTGATGCCGACGTCGATGCCGCCCCGCGCCAGCGCGACGGCGATGGCCTTGCCGATGCCGGAGTCGGCTCCGGTCACCACGGCGTGCAGAGGTGTGTTCATGCGACGCGAGTACCCGTCGGCGTGGTCCGCAAGCGGATCGCGAAGTGGTTCAGCGTGGCGGGCAGCGGGGCGGGCAGCGCCGGGAACGACAGGTGCTCGCCGAGCGTGTCGAGCATCGCGCTGCCGGTGGCCAGCACCAGGTCGCGGCCGGGGCACACGCCGGGACCACCGCTGAACGGCACGATCGCCGGGTCGAGAGGCCGGTCCCAGATCTCCGGCGCGTACCGGTCGGCGTACGGCAGCCGGTCCGGGTCGCGGTGGAAGAACGGCGTGAACGCCACGAACAGGGTGTCCTCCGGCAGCCACGTGCCGTGCCAGCGGGTGGCGATCGTGCTCTCCCGCAGGATGACGGGCGTCGTCGGCCACAGCCGCGCCGACTCGAGGATGCCGTGCGTTCCGCGTGCTCCGATGGCCAGCGCTCGCATCGTGACGATCCCGGCGGCGTCGAACGCGAACAGCCAGTGGGGGGCCTGACCGGACAGGTCGCCCGGCTGGGCCGCCAGACTGCCCTTCTCGGCGCGGGCGAGGTGGTCGTCGAGCCTGCGCTGGAAGCGTTCGCGAAGGCCGCGCCGCTTGGGGTGCAGGAAGGCCCAGTTGGCGTTCTGGCGGAGTGCGAACAGGTCGTCGGTGAGCTGGTCGTCGCCGCGGGCACCGTCACCGAGGACGATCCTGCGCACGATCCGCCACCACGTCTGGGAGAAGGCGTCCCAGGTGAGTTCGCCCGTGCTCATCACGTGGCGGGTGAGCAGGTCGGCCTCGTCGCGCACGATCGCCTCGACCGGGACGTTCTCCGGCCGCAGCGCCCGTTCGTTGACCTCGCGCAGCCGTTCCCTCTCCGCGCCTTCCGAGATGAGCACGCCGTGCGGCTGGAAGTGCCGGAGCGCGGCCTTCTTCTCCTTCGTGGCCAACGCGAACGGCTCGGGTGACTCGTCGAGCAACCGGTGGACGTCCGTCGGGTCGACGAGGACCGCGATGCTGCGGCCGGTGACCCGCAACCGGACCGGTTCCGGTCCGTAGCGGTCGCGGAGCTTGCGCATGGTCTCGACGGCGCGCTGGTCGGACTGGACCTTCCCGGCCGCCGCCATGACACCCGGCCTGCGGACGATGACGCCCTTGGCGAGGGTCGGCAGCAGCACCGTCGCCAGCACGCGCGCGGTGTCGAGTCGTGAGGAGATCGCCATGTCCGGGGTTACCCGGCGCCCCGTGTGTGAACCACCCCGGCCGGGGGTATTCGCGGGCCAGCACCGAGCAAGGAGGTCGTGATGCCCGCGGGATCGAACGCGAAACGTGAACGCCAGTACCAGCACATCAAGGACTCCGCTGAGGACCGCGGCGCGTCGCCCAAGCGCGCGAAGGAGATCGCCGCGCGCACGGTGAACAAGAACCGCGCTCAAGCCGGGGAGTCCAAGACCGCCAGCAAGTCGTCCACCAGGGACATGTCCCCGCAAAAGCGTGGTGGTCAGCGGTCGGGCACGAACCGGCCGAAGGGCCTCACCAAGGAGCAGCTCTACGACGAGGCCAAGAAGAAGAACATCAGGGGCCGCTCCACCATGACGAAGAAGGAGCTGGCGAGCGCGCTGGGTCGCTGATGTCTGATGTGGACAAGTCCTCGATCCTGACGATCCTCACCACCGAGCACTACACGTTGCAGATGGTGCGCACCGCGACGATCACCGACGCCGCCAGCCGGGCGGGACACCTGCTCACCACGATCTCCGCGTCGATGATCGCGATGGGGTTCGTCGCCCAGCTCGTGCCGCCGGAGGTGCTGCTGGTCATGATGCTGGTCATCTCCACCGGACTGTTCCTGATCGGGCTCGCGACCCTGTTCAGGACGGTGGAGCTCACCATCGAGGACGTGCAGGCGGGTTTGGGCATCAACCGGATCCGGCACGTCTACGGCGATCTCGAACCCTCCACCAGAGAAGTCTTCGTGCGGCAGATGCACGACGACACGACCGGCGTGCAGCTCGACGCCGGTCAGACCGGCTGGCGCAACGCCAGGCGGCCGCGGCTCATCGGCACCGCACTGGGCGTGTCCGGCCTGGTGAACCTCGTGAACGGACTGCTCGCCGGCGTCATCGCCGGTGCCGGCGCGGGGCTGCTCGACGCGGGCCTGACCTGGTCCGTCGCGATCGGTGCCGTTGCCTGCGCGGCCGTCATCAGCGGCTTCGGCATCGCGCTCGGACGCATCGGACGGCGCGGCATCGCGCCCATCACCACGCGCTATCCGAGGAACAACCCGAACTGAAGGAGAACCACCACCATGCAGTACGACGTCGTCGACCTGATCATGCAGGACCACCGCGAGGTGGAGCGCCTGTTCGGCGAGCTGAAGAACCACCCGGAGAAGCGACCCCTGCTGACCCCGGTCCTCTGCGGTCTGCTGGTCGCCCACAGCCGGGCCGAGGAGGCCGAGGTCTACCCGGTCGCCAAGGACGCCGGCGGCGAGGACGAGGTCGAGCACAGCCAGGAGGAGCACGCCGAGGCGGAGCAGCTGCTCGCCAAGCTCCTCGACACCGACTACGACTCGCCGCAGTACGAGAAGGCGTTGCAGGAGGTCGTCGACTCCATCACCCACCACGTGGAGGAAGAGGAGAAGACGGTGCTCCCGGGCATGCGCCAGCGCCTGAGCGCGGAACGCCGCCACGAGCTCGGCGAGGCGTTCGCGCGCAGCCGTGCCGACCACCTCGGTGAGCTGCCCGGCCAGGCCACGCGCGAGGAACTGCTCCTGCAGGCCAAGAACATGGGCCTGGACGGCGCGTCGAGCATGACCAAGGAGCAGCTGCGCCGCGAGCTGCAGAAGGCGGCGTCCTCCTAGGAGACGCCTCGGCCGGCGCCGGGTGCAGGGAGCCGGCGATGGCCGGGCCGCAGGGCCGGTGACAGCCGGCCGAGCCGCCCCGGTCGGAGGCGGCGCCCGTTCCGGAGCCCGCTCGCCGCAGCTCTCGCGGGGCGTGACGGAGGCGGCGTCGGTCCGGAGCCCGGCTGAAGCCAGTGGTGCGACCGGGGTGGCGCTGCTCCCGATCCGCTGGCCGCCCACCCGGCTGAAGGTGCGACGGAGGCGCCGCCACTCCCGGGCCGCCCACCGCGCCCCGCTTCTCGCGGGTCGCGATCGGTCTCCTAGGCGTCGTCCGTCCGCACCGTCTGGATGTGCACGGTCCGGGCGCCGGTGTGCGCCTCCCTGCCGTGCCAGCAGCGGTAGTTGTCGAGGGCCAGCACGTCGCCCTCGTCGAGCCTGATCCTCGGCAGCTCCCGCTGGACCCGCTCGACCTCGGTGTCGAAGCGGGCGAGCATCTCCTCGACGTGGTCGGCCTCGGGGTCGCGGTGCAGGGCCGTGACCCCGTCCGTGCGCCGGGTGATGCGCCTGCCCGTGCGGGTGAACTCGATGTGGCGGCCTACCCGTGGTGTCGCGGGTAGGCCGCGCGTCTGCGCCCAGCGTCCGTAGAGGTCGACGTCCTTGCCCCGCAGGAACTCCCTGAGCTCCGCGTCCAGCGAGTCCGTGAACTCGTGCGCGTCGAGCACGAACGACTGACCTCCGTACGGGGCCTGCGAAGCGAGCAGCACCAGGACGTGGTCCTCGTCGGGATGCCTGCGCCGCACCGGTTTCCCGCCGACGTCCACCACCACGTCGAAGCTGTCGGCGTGCAGGCCCACCACCCCGCCGTCCACGGACCGGCGCGTGCGGTGGGGGAAGAGCTCGCGCAACGCCGTGCCGAACAGCAGCGCGGCGGCCACCGGCAGTGAGCCGGGGGAGTTCGGCAGCCCCGTCAGGACCACCGCGCCGTTCTCCGCCAACGTCGTGCGGGCGGCGGGGTCCAGAACCGGGACGCGGGGGACGATCACCGGCGCGGCCCGAAGTCGCGGGACGACGGCACGAGCGCCGCCAGGGCGGGTGCGGCGAAGCAGATCACCGCGCAGCCCGCGAGCACCGCCGGGGCGCCGAACTCGGAGATGGCCGGGGCGATGAGCGCGAGACCGACCGGCGCGAGACCGTACGACATCAGGAAGTCCAAAGAGGACACACGGGCGAGCTTCGAGGGCTCCACCTCGCGCTGGGTCGCGGTGAACCACGGCACGTTGAACAGCTCGATGCCGATGCCGGCGACGACGTAGGCGGCGACCACGACGAACGGGTGCACCGGCAGCAGCAGGCTCAGCGGCGCGAACCCGTACAGCGCAAGGCCGAACAGCGCGGTCCACCCGGCGTGGCGCGGCCGCCAGCGGGCGATCAGCAGCGCCCCGGCCAGTGCGCCGAGGGTGTAGGCGGTCATCGCCCCGGCGAGCACGGCCTCGGTGTCGTAGCGGTCGCGGCTGACCAGCGGCAGCACCACGCCGGTCGCCGAGTAGCCGGTCGCGATCACGGCGGTGAGCGCGCCCAGGCCCGCCAGGAACCACGGGTGGCGCCTCGCCTCCCGCACGCCCTCCCAGAAGTCGGCCACGAAACCACCGCCGCCGCCCGGTGCGGTGAGTCCGGCGCCGGCGGGCGGGACCAGTGCGGCCACGAGCCACAGCGCGCCGATGCCGAGCAGCAGCACCTGGGTGTTGAGGAAGAGCGCGAGCAACGCCGTCAGGCCCGGTGCCACCAACGTGGTCACGCGCACCGACAACGTCATCGCGGCGTTGGCCTGCTGGCGCTGGTCACCCTCGACGACCTCGGCGGTCAGCGCCTGGAACGCCGGGCGGCAAGCGCCCTGTCCCGCGCCCATCGCCGCCGCGGCAAGAGCCGCCACCACGAGCGAGTTGCCCACGAACGCGGCGAGCACGGGGGCGGCGACGGCGGACGTCAGACCCGACCACAGCACGACCTGGCGGCGCGCGTAGCGGTCGGCGAGCACGCCGCTGACCGGCACGGCGGCGAGGAAGCCCACCGTGCGCGCGGCCAGCAGGACGCCCAGCTCCACGGCCGTGATGGAGCGGGAGAGCACCGCGAGCCCCAGCACGAACGGCAGCGCCCAGGTCGCGATGCCGGACGCCGTGGTCGCGGTCCAGAGCCGGAGAAAAGTGGGGCTGCGCAGCACCGACGGGCTGCGCACTGTGTCGTGGACCACGCGTTCGACCTCTCGGCAGGGTTGCAATGAAAATGATTGTCGTTACAGTAGCGCAAGCCGTTCGAGTGAATCTCTGGAGGATCTGATGTCACACCCGAGCCGGTTCGGCCCGGTGCTGCTGGTCGCGGCGCTCGCCGCGGGCTGCGCCACCCCGGGAGGTGCCGAGGCGCCGGCGGCGCAGTCGGTGGTGGTCGAGAGCTGCGGCAAGCAGCTGTCGTTCGCCGGCACTCCGCAGCGGGTGGTGACGCTGGACCAGAACTCGACGGAAACCCTGCTGGCACTGGGGCTGCAGGACAGGATCGCCGGCACGGCGAACCTGAAGACCAAGGTGGCGCCCCGGTTCGCCGAGGCCTACGCCAAGATTCCCGTCCTCTCGCCCAAGGTCCTCACCTCGGAACCGTTGCGGGCGGCCAACCCCGACGTCGTGGTGGCGTCGTTCAAGGAGCTCTTCACCGCCGACCGCGCCGGCACGCGCGACGAGCTGGAGTCCCTGGGCGTGCCGACGTTCGTGAGCGCGGTGAACTGCTCCGACGGCGCGACCGCGCCGTTCGAGCGGCTGTTCCGCGACTACGAGAACTTCGGCAAGATCTTCGGCATCCAGGACAGGGCGAACCAGCTCGCCGCCGAGCAGCGCGCCGCCGTCGCCGAGGTGCAGGCCGTCAAGCGGGAACCGGTGAAGGTCGTCTGGGTCTACTCGGTGTTCAAGGGCGTCCCGTACGTGGCGGGCAAGGACGGCATGGCCAGCCAGATGAGCAAGATCGCCGGTGCGGTCAACGTCTTCGACGACCTCAACCAGGAGTGGCCGGAGGCGTCCTGGGAGGAGATCGCGCGCCGCGACCCCGACGTCGTCGTGATCGGCGACCTGTCCGAGCGCGGCAACCCCGGTGACAAGGCGAGCGAGAAGCTCGCGATGATGCGCGAACACCCGGCCGTGTCGCAGCTCAAGGCCGTGCGGGAGAACAAGGTCATCGAACTGCCCGGCATCGAGATGGACCCGTCGGTCCGCACGGTCGACGCGCTCAAGGCGTTCGGCGCGGGACTCGACAAGATCGCCGGCCGTGGCTGACGCCGCCGTCCTCGATCAGAACCCGGTCGTCGCCCCGGCCACGAAACCCCTCCGCCGCGGGAAGAACACCTTCGTCGTCGTTCTGAGCCTGGTCGTCCTCGTCGTGTCGCTGGTGCTCGCCGTGCGCATCGGCGTGGGGGCGAGCTGGGCGGAGATCGGTCGCGCCGCGGGCAGCCGCCTCGGGCTCGCCGTGGTGCCGCTGCCGCGCCTGCTGGACTCGTTGATCTGGGACCTGAGGCTGCCGCGGGTGCTGCTCGCGGCGCTCGTCGGTGCGGCTCTGGCGGTCTGCGGCGCGGTGCTGCAGAGCGTCACGCGCAACTCGCTCGCCGACCCCTACCTGCTCGGGGTGTCCTCCGGCGCCTCGACGGGCGCGGTGGTCGTGGTGGTGCTCGGGTTCGCCGGGTCGCAGCTCGGCATCACCGGCGGTGCGCTCATCGGCGCGCTGGTGTCGTTCGGGCTGCTGATGGTGTTGTTGCGCCGCACCGGTCTCGACTCCTCGCGGATCGTGCTGACCGGCGTGGTCGTGGGGCAGCTGTTCGCGGCGCTCACGTCGCTGATCCTGCTCTCGTCCGGTGACGCCGACAGCATCCGCGCGGTCACCAACTGGCTGCTGGGCTCGCTCGCCTCGGCGCGCTGGACGTCCGTGGCGGTGTGCGCGGTGGTCCTCGGCGCGGGGCTGCTCGTGGTGTGGCTGTGCTCGGCCGCGCTGGACGGGTTCGCGTTCGGCACCGACACGGCGTCCTCGCTCGGCGTCGACGTCCGCGCCACCAGGGCCGTGCTGCTGGTGACCACCTCCGTGCTGACCGCGGTGGCGGTGGCCGCCGTGGGCGCGGTCGGGTTCGTCGGGCTGATCATCCCGCACGGCGTCCGGTTCCTCGTGGGTCCGTTGCACCGCGAGCTGCTGCCGATGTCGGCGGTGGTCGGCGCGGTGTTCCTGGTCTGGACGGACGCGCTGACCCGCGTCGTGTTCTCGCCGCTGGAGGTGCCGGTGGGCGTGTTCACCGCGCTGATCGGCGTGCCGCTGTTCCTGCTGGTGCTGCGCAAGCGGGGTGAGCTGTGAGGATCGAGGTCCGCGACCTCAGCTGGGGCGTGCCGGGCAAGACGATCGTGCGCGACGTGAGCCTGGTGGTGGAGCCGGGGGAGACCGTCGGGCTGATCGGGCCGAACGGCTCCGGCAAGTCGTCGCTGCTGCGGTGCGTCGCCGGGCTGCGCACCCCGGCCGCCGGAGCCGTGCTCTACGACGGCGCGGAGATCGGGGCGTGGTCCGCCCGCGACCGCGCGCGCAAGCTGGCGTTCGTCGAGCAGACGGCGGACACCGAGAGCGACCTGCGGGTGGCCGAGGTGGTCATGCTCGGCCGCACGTGCCACCGGTCGCGCTGGCGCGGCCCGGACGCCTCCGACCACGAGATCGTCGCCGCCGCGCTGGCGCGGCTCGACCTGACCGGGCTGGCGGACCGCCCGTGGAAGCAGCTCTCCGGCGGTGAGCGGCAGCGCACGCACCTCGCGCGGGCGCTGGCGCAACGCACGTCCGGGCTGCTGCTCGACGAGCCGACCAACCACCTGGACGTCCGCCACCAGCTCGAGCTCATGGAACTGGCCGGCAGCACGCCGCAGACCGTCGTGGTGGCGCTGCACGACCTCGCGCTGGCCGCCCGGTACTGCGACCGGCTGGTCCTGATGCACGGCGGCGCCGTCGTCGCGGACGGCCCGGCGGCCGAGGTGCTGACGGCCCCGCTGCTGCGCGAGGTGTTCGACGTGGAAGCCGAGATCGGCCGCGACGGCCTGGGCCACCTGGCCGTGGGCTACCGCGAGCCGGTCCGCCGATGAACCCCGGGATTCGCGCCGCGATCCGGAACGACGAGACGAGGGGGAGCTATGTCCACTGTGGATGAACTGATGACAGAGGTGCTGGAGGGCGAGCACGGTCCCGATCCCCGGGAGATCCCGGCGACGAGCGTGTTCTGGGTCCACCACGGCACCAGGCTGGCGGGCGGCGACACGACCTATCGCAACCAGTACGTGCTCGTGCGCATCGGAACCGCGTTCGGCGCGTGCGCGTTCGCCGAGGGCGACGCCGATCCCGCGGTCTGCGCGAACTACTCGGGCGCCCCGGTGGCCGAGCTGCTGACCGAGGCGCCCGCCCCGGTCCGGGTGGCGGCGCTCGACGCCTACCTCGGCAGCGTCCGTCCACATCGGATCTCCGGCGCGGAGCGGGTCGTGCTGCCGGTGGGAACGCCGGAGGAGCGGGCACGGGCCCGTGACGCCGCCGTGGCCGGGCTGCTGGACGTGCCGGCGGGCGCCAAGGTCGCGTTGATCGGCGTGGTGAACCCGCTCGTGGCGGCGATCCGCGACCGCGGGGCCGAGTGCCTACCCTGCGACCTCTCGCTGCGCACGACGCAGTGGGGCGACCCGGTGACCCCGGACATGCGGGACGTCCTCGGTGTCGCGGACGCCGTCGTCGCCACCGGCATGACGATCGGCAACGGCACGTTCGACGAGATCCTGCGCACCTGCCGCGAACGCGACGTCCCGCTCGTCGTCTACGCGCAGACCGCGAGCGCCGTCGCCCGCCACTTCCTCGGGCAGGGGGTCACCGCCGTGTCCGCGGAGCCGTTCCCGTTCTCCCAGTTCAGCGCCGACGAGACCGCTCTGTACCGCTACCGAGTCCGGACGTGAGAAAAGACGTGGACCACCACATCGCAGACGCCCTCAGCCGCCCCGCCCTGGTGCGCCTCGACTCCCGCACCCTCTGCCTGCGCTTCGAGACCATGAAGGTCGCTTCCGCGCTCGAAGCCGTCCGGTTCCTCCTCGAACGCGGCACCATCGCGCACGGGGACACGCTGGTCGACAGCTCCAGCGGCATCTACGCGCACGCCCTGGCGCTGGCCTGCCACCGCTACGGCCTGCACTGCCACATCGTCGCCTCGACGACGGTCGACGCGACGCTGCGCACCCAGCTGGAGATCCTCGGCGCGACGGTGGAGCCGATGCCGCCGTCCGCGAGCCTCAAGCTCGACCAGAGCAGGCGGGTGGCACGGGTGCGCGAGATCCTGCGCGACCACCCGCGGCACCACTGGATGCGGCAGTACCACGACGACGTCCACTACCGCGGCTACCGGCCGATCGCGGACCTGGTCCGCGAGCACGCCGACTGCTCACGGCTGTCCGTCGTCGGCGGTGTCGGCACCGGGGCGTCGACCGGGGCGCTGACGAGCTTCCTGCGCGAGACCTCACCGGAGGTGGAGCTGGTGGGCGTGCAGCCGTTCGACAGCGTCACGTTCGGCAGCGAGCACGTGCACGACCCGGAGATCATCATCGCCGGGATCGGCAGCTCGATCCCGTTCGGCAACGTCGACCACACGCTCTACGACACCGTGCACTGGTTCGGGTTCGACGCGGCGCTGAGCGGCAGCGTGGCGCTCCTGCGCGAGCACGCGATCTTCGCCGGCCTGTCGGCGGGAGCGGCGTACCTCGCGGCGCGGTGGGAGCAGCGCCTCGACCCGGACCGGCACGTGCTGGTGCTGGCGCCGGACACCGGCCACCGCTACGTCGACGCGGCCTACTCCCGGCACGCGCAGGCCCCGTCGCCCGACGAGCTGGAACCGCGTCAGATCAGCAGGCTCGCGGACATGGACCTGCCGTGGTCGCGGATGCGCTGGAACCGGGCCGGCGCACCGCCGAAAGCGGTGGCGGAGGCGGCGATCGCGGTGGCGTCCTAGAGCAGGAGCAGCGTCAGCGCGACGACCAGGGCGCCCGACACGACGGACAGCAGCGCGGCGGTGAACTGGCGCCGGCGCTGGGCGCGGGGGCCGTGGGCGAGCGCGCGGGCGAGGTCGGGATCGGAGGCGCGGAACCACCGCTCGATGTCGAGCAGCCGCTGCTGTTCCTGAGCACTGAGCACGTCCGCTCCCCAGGTCGGTCCGGCTTGACGACCGCGTGTACC
Organism: Lentzea sp. CC55; assembly: GCF_021056325.1. NCBI lineage: Bacteria > Bacillati > Actinomycetota > Actinomycetes > Pseudonocardiales > Pseudonocardiaceae > Lentzea > Lentzea sp. CC55. The sequence continues at coordinate 73,087 of NZ_JAJCXE010000034.1, forward strand.
CCGGCGTTCCGGCGTCCAAACCACCGATGTGCGGTGCGTCGCGGATTCCTCCGCCACGCACCGCATTCGGCTTCTCAGAGGGGCCTCGGCTCCGGCGGGAGGGGATCCGGGTCGGGTCCCGGCGGCCGCAACGGGTCGGGATCGGGACCCGGCGGCTGGGGCTGGTCGGGTCCGGTCGGTCGTGGCTGGTCCGGGCCCGGCGTCGTCGGCACGGGCTCCGCAGGGGGTACTGGCTGGCTCATGTCCACCGGATACCCGCCCGCCAAACCCTTTCGCACCCGCTTCGAATTGTTCGAAACGCGTTAACGAGCCGCTCGTGCTGATCGACAACCCGTCGAGTCCCTCGTTTGGGACCGGTAGAACGGGGGCGGGGAGTGGCGCTGTCCAGGGTGACGTCTCAGGGGTGGTTCCCCGGTTCCGAGCGCAGTCGCGGGCTGCGGTTCAGCGGCGCCGTCGAGCTGGTGCGGTTGCTGGACCGGCTCACCTCCCGCCCGCGGTGGCCGTCCCGCGACGTGCCGTTGCCGATCCTGCACCTGCGGCGGCCTCCCGGTGCCCCGAGCCCGCTGGAGGCGCTCGCCGGCCGTCCCGCGACCGCACGGGGGCGGCGTGTCCCGTTCGCGCTGGTCGACGGCTCGGTGGAGCCCGAACGCCGGCTCCTCGACGACGTGGTGGCGCAGCTCGCCGGTGAGGTGCGCGGCGCCTCCCGGCTGCGGTTTCCGCACTACGCGCTCGTCGCGTGGTTGCTCGACCTCTCGCTGCCCGCCGACGTGGAGGCGGAGGAGGAGGAACGGGAGATCGCGCGCGAGTTCCGGCAGCACCTGCGGCGGCGCGTGCGGGTCACCGCGGACGGCGCGCAGGATCTCGCGCAGGACTTCCCGTGGTGGATCCGGCTGGTCATCGGGCTGGTGCCGCGGATCGGCCTCGCGGTGACGGCCCTGGTGTGGCGGCCGGCGACGTGGGTGGGGGAGCAGGAGCTCGGCGGCCGGTCGCGGCACGGCCTCTACCGGCTGGCGCGGGCCGTGGTGAAGGAACGGCTGGCCCAACGGCACGCGGACGAGGTCGGCGACCTGCTCGTGCGCGCGCTGCTCGAGGACCTGCGGCGGTCGCACCGGCGCTGGACGGTGCGGGGCACCGGCCGCCGGCGCACGGGCAACCCGTGGCTGCTGGTCGAGAACGGGCCGTGGCTGGTCGACGCCCTCGGCCGCGCTCGCGGTGGCGTCCGGAGCGGACAGTCGTGGCGTGCTTCGCCGCTGAGCCGGCCGGACCCGCTGCTGGTGATCTCCGCGGCGGAGTCGGCAGAGGTGCCGCCGACGCACGTGGCGGACGCCCTGGCGGGTTACCAGGACTGGCTGCGGCAGTTGTCGCGGTCGCAGAACTGGGTGCTGGAACTCGACACCGACGCCTCCGAACCCGCGAGAGGCGTCGTCGGCGCCCTGTCGGAGTTGCGGCCGATGAGCCTGCGCCGGGCGCTGGCCGCGCCGCTCGTGCTCCTGCTGCTCGCCGCCTCGCTCGTGGCCGTGCCGTTCCTCAACCACGCCCGGTGCGACGAGTGGTGGTCGCCGTCGCCGCGCTCGCCGTTGCAGCGGGTCGGCCAGGAGTGCATCGGGGTGTCGGCGGATCCGTTGCGGCACTTCGTCCCCGCCTGGGTGCCGGACGACATCCGCCCCGCCCTGGAAGACGTCTACGGCCGGATCACCGCCGAGAACCGCAAGGCGCAGCAGCGGCCGGACGCGGTCACCATCGTCTTCCTCAGCGTCCTCACCCCCAGCACCGCCAACAGCTTCCACGCGCTGGTCGAGGAGCTGCGCGGCGTGTGGGTGGCGCAGAAGACCAGCGACGTGCCGATCAGGGTGCTGCTCGCCAACGGCGGCGAGGGCCCCGGTGGCCGGGGCCTGGCGTCCGGCGACATCGCGGCGGACAAGATCATCGAACTGGCCGCGCGCGACCGCGCCGTGGTCGCCGTGACCGGCCTGTCGATCAGCACCGACACCGCCAGGTCCGTCGTGAAGCGCCTGGGCGGCAACGCTTTGCCGATCATCGGCACCCTGACGTCCGCCGACGACATGACGAGCGTCAACGAGTACTACTACCAGGTCGGGCCCAACAACCTGCGCCAGGCGAGAGTCGCCGCCTACTACGCCCGGAGCCGCCTGGCGACGACCGACGTGGCGATCTTCTACTCCGGTGACCCGACCGACCGCTACAGCCGGAACCTGGCCGAGGACGCCCGGACCGCGTTCGCCGAACGCGGGATCGCCATCAGCCAGTACAGGTCGTACCGCGTGGCCGCCGACGACGAGGGCCTCGCCCCCGCGAGCCTCGGCCAGGGCGCGTGCCCCGCCGGCGAGCGCCCCGGCTACGCCGTCTTCTACGCGGGCCGCGCCCAGTACCTGGCGGAGTTCCTGCGCGGTATGAACAGCAGGTGCCAGGGCCGCACGCCCCCGGTGATCGCGAGCGACTCGTCCACCCGGTTCATCCTCGAGGGCACCATGGCGCAGTTCCCGAACGTGCGGCTGGACTACCTGTCGTTCGCGAGCCCGGCCGCCTGGACCGACTGCGCGAAGGTGCCGTTCTACAAGAACTACCTCGACGTGTTCCGCCGGACCTGCCAGGCCCTCGGTGACGGGCGTTCGGCCGCCGCCCACGACGCGGTGCAGGTCCTGGTGGAGGGCGTGCGGCAGGTGCGGCGGACCGATCCGGGCGCTCGCGTGCGGGAAGGGCTGCTCGCGGGGATCGGCGGCATCCGCCCCGGCAACGCGATCCAGGGCGCGAGCGGGACGATCGGGTTCGGGACGAGCACCCGGTTGCCGTCGGACAAGGCCGTGCTGGTGTTGCGGGGCAACACGGACACCACGTCGACGCCCCGGCTGGTGTGCGGGGAGCTGCCGTTCCCGGAAGACCTGGTGGTGCGGCCGGACGTGGACGGGTGCCCGCGCGACCCGCAGTAGGTCAGCGCTCCGCGCCCAGCACCGGCTTCACGTCCACGACCGGCGTGCCGTCGACCGCCTCCAGGTGCGCCACCCGCACGCGCACGCCGTCGACGGCGACGATCCGCACGTGGTGCAGCCCGATCGGGTTCGGCCGGTCCGGTGAGCGGGTCGAGAACACCCCGGTCTCCTGCCGGTCGGGGTCCTCGCGCGGGTGCACGGCCAGCACCGACCTGTCGGCGCGGTCGAGCCACGTCAGCACCAGGACGTCCTGGCCGGGCGCGAGCTCCCGCATCGCCCGCTCGTACTCGGGTGCGAACACGAGCCAGGCCTCCGGCGCGCCCTCGTCGGCCTGCCCGGGCGCGGCGGAGCGGTCGGTGAGGGGCGACTCGACGTGGCCGATCGGTTGCAGCTTCATCAGGTCCCGCAGAAGGTCCGGTAGGTGGCGCTGAAGTCCTGCGGCGCCGGTGTGGCGAAGTGTTGCAGACCGGGGCGCTCCCCGTACGGCGAGGTCACCGCTTCGAGCAGGTTGTGCAGCGGGGCCAGGTCGCCGGCGGCACCCGCGGCCAGCGCTTCCTCCACGAGGTGGTTGCGCGGGATGTAGACGGGGTTGACCCGGTCCATCTCCTCCGCGTCCGGGCCCAGCTCGCGCCAGCGCGCGATCCAGGCGTCGACGCCCGCGAGGTCGAGGAACAGCGACCTGGCCGGTTCGGCGTCGCCCCGCGCGGCCTTGCCCAGCAGGTGGAAGAACGAGGTGTAGTCGACGTGGTTCTCGTGCATCAGCACAAGAAGGTCCTTGAGCAGCGGTTTCACGTCGCCGGACACGCCGAGCTTCCTCCGCACACCGCCGATCCAGGCCTCCTCGAACCGCGTGCTGAACGTGCCGAGCACCTCCATCGCCAGTTCGACGGCCTTGTCCTGGTCGTCGGCGAACAACGGCAGCAGCGCCTCGGCCAGGCGGGCGAGGTTCCACTCGGCGACGATCGGCTGGTTGCCGAACGCGTAACGGCCGCGGTGGTCGATCGAGCTGTATGTCGTTGACGGGTCGTAGGCCTCCATGAACGCGCACGGGCCGTAGTCGATCGTCTCACCGGAGATCGTCATGTTGTCCGTGTTCATCACGCCGTGGATGAAGCCGACATGCATCCACCGGGCCACCAGGGACGCCTGCGCGGCCACGACGTGGTCGAACAGCTCCAGGGGGGTGCTGCCCGGGTGGTGGCGGGCGATCGCGAGGTCCGCGAGACGGCGCAGCAGGTCCACGTCGCCGGTGTTGCGGGCGTACTGGAAGCTGCCGACGCGCAGGTGCGAGGAGGCGACCCGGGCCAGGACGGCGCCCGCCAGAGGTTCCTCGCGCTGCACGACCGCTCCGGTCGACACCACGGCGAGCGAACGGGTCGTGGGGATGCCCAGCGCGTGCATGGCCTCGCTGACGACGTACTCGCGCAGCATCGGGCCGACCGCCGCGAGCCCGTCGCCGCCACGGGCGAACGGGGTGCGGCCGGAGCCCTTGAGGTGCAGGTCGCGCAGCCGGCCGTCGGCGCCGGTCAGCTCGCCCAGCAGCAGGGCGCGGCCGTCGCCGAGCCGGGGGGAGTAGCCCCCGAACTGGTGACCCGCGTAGGCCTGGGCGACCCCGCGGCCACCGGCGAGGAACGGCAGGCCGTCCCCCCGCAACCAGGCGGGGGCGAGGCCCAGCTCCTCCGCGAGGGGCTCGTTGAGGAGGAGCAGTTCCGGTTCGGCGACCGGGACGGCCTCCCACGAGACCGCCATCTCCGGCACCGCTGTCGCGAAGTCGCTGCTCAGGCTGATGTTCACGTCTTCCAAGGTACCCGCTGCTCCCCGGTCGACCTGTGACCGCGGTCTCACGGCGAACTGGGCCGAGCCGTTTCCGCGCCGCGCACGTGACAGGGCTGAACAGGTTGCCGGAAGTCCACTCGGGAATGAGAAAGACAATGCGTCGCAAGCAAGTGGGGATCGCTGCTGCCCTTTCGCGATCGGTGTCGTCACGTTGACGGCGTGCGGGTAGGGTGCCACGCAGCCCCGGGAACGCCGCTCCCGCAACAGAACAGGCGCAGGTCGGGGAAACGCCGCGAGCGTCGTCCGACGAGTCCGGAGTGGACTTCCTGCGCGAAACCGCGAACTCCGGCAACGCCGGCAAGACCACGGGCGACCGCGCACCGGAGCCGCGCCCGCGGAGGTGGAGCAGAAGTGGGTGGAGCCGCGCGCCGGCAACGCCGGTGGCCTCGAACCCGCTGTGGTGAACGGGAAGGGCCTGTCGGTCTACTGGTTCGGCGACGACCCGGCGAGGGGTGGTGTGTCCCACTGCAACGGTGACCGCGCCAAGACGTGGCCTCCCATCACGGTCACCAAGGGCACCAAGCTCTTCTTCCCCGGCATCAAGCGCGAGAACATCGGGTTCGTCCGGCGCCAGGACGGCCGGACGCAGGTGACGATCGGTGGCCGCCCGGTCCACCTGTTCTCCGGAGACAGGAAGGCCGGCGACGTCCTCGGCCAGAACGTCGGGAACAAGTGGTTCGTGGTCGACCCCGAGGGCGGGCGCGCCGTCGCCCCCGCCGAGGCGCCGGCGACGCCGGGCACCGGGCCCGCCGCCTCCGTGACCTTCTTCACCGGCAAGAACTTCGACGACTTCAGCGGCGACAACTCCGCCACCGGCGTCGAGCCCGAGGCGCGGTGCGCGGACCTGCGCGGCGCCTTCCGGTCGCTGTCGCCGTCCGGTGCGGTGAAGATCTGGTCAGAGCCGGGCTGCGAGGGCAAGTCCGCCGTCGTGAGCGAGGACGTCCGCGACGCGGCCGAGCTCGGCTTCGCGAACGGTGTCCGGTCCTACGTCCTGCCCTGACCTGATCGGGTGAACGATCCCGGCCTCCCGAGCACCCCGGCTCTGGCGGCCCCTCCGCCTCGCTACGCTCCAGGCATGCGCCACTCCGCCATTGCGCTGGCTTTGCTGCTGGCCGGGTGCGGTACCGGGACCTCGTCCCTGCCCACGATCACCCCGGCCCCCGCGTCGTCGGCCGGCTCACCGCTGCCGGACCTGCAGCCCCGGCTCGACGCGATCGGTGTCCTGCTCACGGACTGCGCCGCCCGCCTGCGCGGCGAACCGGTCGACCCCGCCGACAACTGCACCCACGTCATGCCCGACGTGACAGGCGTGGTCGCCGAGGTCGAGAAGCAGTCCTCCAAGCTCCCGCCCGCGGGCCAGGCCGCCCTCGCCGAGGTCCGCACCCAGCTCGCCGCCATCGCGCCCTGCGAGCCGTGGTTCGCCGCCGGTGGCACGAGCGCGGACAGCCAGCTCGACGCCCGCTGCAAGAAGGCGTGGGACGCGCTGTTCCGGGGGTACAGCGCCGTGCGCAACACGGCCTGAACGAGGCTCCACTGTGGACAGGCGGTCCGAGGCCCGTCAGGGCGCGGGGTCGACCGGCGGGAAGCGGCTCGTGACCTCGGCCGAGATCTCGTAGTGGCGCACCAGGAACGCGCGCTCGTCGAGCTTCTTGCGCCGCAGCCAGCCCGTCACCTCGGCGTTGCACTTGCTGGCGTTGCAGGATCCGCACGCGGGCACGACGTTCGCCAGCGTGTAACGGCCTCCGCGCGAGAGCGCCTGCACGCAGTCCTTCTGCAGCGAGGTGGCGGGGGCGCCGCAATAGGCGCAGCCGCCCCACGACGTCTTGAGGGCGTCCCACTGCGCGTCGGTGAGGTCGTTGACGACGCGCGCCATGCGCTTCTTGCGCTTGCGCGCGGCGCGATCCTGTTTGCTACCGCCGGTCGGCACGATCGGTGAGACTACGCGTCGCGATGGCCAGGAGGTCGGAGGCGGGGCCCCGGGGTGTCCTGCCCGCCGGCCACACCGCCCGCAGCGCGCGGTGCAGGTCCACGCCGGCCACCTCGACGCGGACGAGCGTGCGGGCGGCGACGTCGGTGGCGACGGTGTGCAGGCTCAGCACGGCCGGGCCGATGCCGCCGATCGCGGCCGCCTTGATGGCGGTGGTCGACGACATCTCCAGCAGCGGACCGGCGGACTCGCCCACGCCCGCGGCTTTCAAGGCGTGCTCCCACGCCTGGCGCGTGCCGGAACCGGGCTCCCTGACGACCAGCGGGGTCGCGGCGACCTTCGCGGCCGTGACGCGGCGGCGCCGGGACCAGGGATGGCCGGGAGCGACGACGAGCACCAGTTCGTCGTGGGCGACGACACGGGTGGCGAGGCCCGCCGGCACGTCGGTGCTCTCGATGAAACCGAGGTTCGCGCGGTCGGCCAGCACCTGCTCGGCCACGTGCGCCGAGTTGCCCGCGGACAGCACGGTCGCCGTGTCCGGGCTGACGGCCCGCAGCGCGATGAGCCACGCGGGCAGCAGGTACTCGGCGACGGTGAGGCTCGCGGCGACGCGGAGGTGGCTCTGCCGGTCCGCGCGCAGGCTGGTGATGCCGGCGTCGAGGTCGGCCGCCCGCTCGAGCACCTGCGCCGCCCACCCGGCGACGAGCTGGCCCTCCGTGGTGAGCCGGGCACCGCGCGGGGTGCGTTCGAGCAACGGCACGCCGACGCGGGACTCGAGCGTCCTGAGCCGTTCGCTGGCGCTGGGCTGCGACATGCCGTGGGCGCGGGCCGCCCGGCCGATGCTGCCCAGCTCCGCCACGCTCAGCAGCAGGTCGAAGCTGGTCAGGTCGGCGACCCTGGACGGCAGAGGCATAGGGGCAGCCTATGTGCACATCGGTGATCGCCGCCTACCGGAGCCGGCGCGGCGGGAGGATCGTCATGTCGTGACCGCTCTCGCACCTCATCCACACCGTGCCCCCGAGGTGCGACGAGCGGCGCCCTTCGGCCCGAACCTCTTCGCCTCCGTGATGGGGACCGGGATCGTCGCCACGGCCGGTGCCGTGATGCCCGGCCTGCGCACCGCCGCCACGTGCGTCTGGGCGCTCGCCGCCGCGCTGCTGGTTTTCCTCGTGGCCGCCGCCGCGAGGCGCTGGACGTGGTCCGCGGTCCGGGCGCAGCTCGCCGACCCCGTGATGGCGCAGTTCTGGGGCGCGCCGCCGATGGCGCTGATGACCGTCGGCACGGGCGCTCTGCTGCTCGGCCGGGACTGGATCGGGCTGCCCGCGGCCCTGGCCGTCGACTGGGCACTGTGGACGGTCGGCACCCTGCTCGGTCTCGCGACGTCGGTGCTGGTGCCGCTGCGGATGATCGGCAGCGGCGAGCGCGCGTTCGGCGGCTGGCTGATGCCCGTCGTGCCGCCGATGGTGTCCGCGGCGTCCGGCGCCCTGCTCGCCGGGCACCTGCCGGAAGGACCGCCGCGGCAGGCCCTGGTCCTCGGCTGCTACGCCCTGTTCGGCGTCAGCCTGTTCGCGACGGTCGTGATCGTGCCGCAGATCTGGCAGCGGCTCGTCCGGCACGGCCCGGGAGCCGCCTCCACCGTGCCGACGCTGTGGATCGTGCTCGGCCCGCTCGGCCAGTCGATCACCGCCGCGAACCTGCTCGCCGGCGTGCCCGTGCTCCCCGGCCAGACCGCGTTCGGCGTCCTGTACGGCACGATTACTTGGGGCTTCGCGTTGCTGTGGACGGCACTCGCGGCGGCCGTGACCGTCCGGACGGCGCGGCGCGGCCTGCCGTTCGCGTTGACGTGGTGGAGCTTCGTCTTCCCGCTGGGCACTCTCGTGACCGGGACGAGCGCGCTGGCGACGCGCGTGCCGTCGGCGATGTTCACCGGTGTCGCCGTTGTGCTGTACGGAGTGCTGGTGCTCGCATGGGCCACTGTGGCCGTTCGCACGCTGGCGCGGCGCTAGGGATGCCCTAGACTGCCCCGAAAGCTCTGGGGGGATCGCAGTGGGTGTGGACGTCGACAGCTGGGGCCCGCGGGACCACTACGCCGCGGAAGAGGACCCGAACGTCCGCTACGTCATCATTCTCGTTGAGGGCCAACGGCTTCCGCACGCCGTCGTGCGACTGACCGGCACGGTGGAGGAAGCCTTCGGCCACGAGCTGCGGTGGGAACCGTCGGACCTGTTGAGCCGCGTGGAGTCCGAGCCGTCGTGGACGGCACGTGAGGCGAACGTCGGCTACGCCAACGGCTTCCTCGTCGAGATGATCCGCGTGCTCCGTGCGTGCAGGCACGAGTCGGAGCTGGCGGACTACAAGTACTACGCGAGCTTCAAGCACGCCCTCGGCGTGCTGGACCTCGACAACGCCGACCGGCTGATCCGCCGCCCCGAGGGCAGCGTCGAGGAGGAGTACGCCGGCCACGGGACGTGGGAGCGGTCCGACAAGCTCTACCGCATCGACTCCGGCCACGACCCGGATGACGAGTACGTCGCGATCAGCGAGTCCGAGGCCCTGCGGCTCAAGGAGCTGATCGACGACAGGTGGGACCGCGGCTGCAGCCACCACGTCGTGTTCGTGGACGGGAACCCGGTCGCCGTCGTCGTCCAGGTGCGCGCCAGCCCGGACGACGAACTGGCCTACACGGGCGAGGCGGAGCCCCAGCCGTCCCGGCTGCTCGACCAGGCGACGCGGGAGCCGCGGATGAACGCCGTCGAGGTCGGCATGGAGAAGGCCGTCGAGATGATGGCCGCGCTCGCCCGGCGGCGCCGCCTGCGCGACCAGGCCGCCCTGACCGGTGGCTTCGCGGTGTTCGACAGCCTGACCGACGTCCTCGACCCGGACGCGGCCACCGAGGTGGTGCCCGCGCGCGAGGACCGGCAGCGGATCTCCGCGCCCCTGAGCCCCCGGGAGGCCGAGCGGATCGGCCTGCGCCTGCACGTGCGGCAGGCCCGCCGCACCGCCGAAGCGGTCCGCGGCCACCACCACTTCGCCGTCTTCTCGCGACTGGAGGACGTCGTCGACCCCGTCACCGCGACCTCGGTGATCCGCGTGGACCCGCACGGCCACTGGGAGATGTACCTGCGTGGAGGAGTGTGGCCGCGCACCCCGAAGCCGTCGAGGCTCATCACCCTGCCGCTGGACGGGTCCGGCCTCGACCGCGTCACGCACGCGCTCGACGACCTGCGGCCCCGCTACTTCGAGGTCCGCGGGCCGCAGGGCCGGGTGGCGCTGCTCCGCCTGACCGGGAGCACCGAGGAGTCCGCGCGCGACCTCCGGTGGGAGCCGTCGGCGTTGCTGTCGTGCCGGCAGGGCGAACCGGACCGGGTCATCACCGAGTACGACGCAGAGGCCATGACCCTGGCGAGGTACCACAGGGCGAGCAGCGAGAGGGCCGAGCGGCACCGCGGCGATGCTCGCGGGTACTTCGCGGTCTTCGTCGACTTCGCGGCCGCGCTGGACTTCCGGCGCGCCGAGGCGGTGGTGCGGCGCGAGGACGGCGTCGACGAACGGCACGTCGAGCGCGGCCGGTGGGTCCCGACGGACCTGTTGTCCCGCAACCCGGACGTCCCGTACCTCGCCGTGAGCGAAGCCGAGGCGGAACGGTTGTGCCAGAACTGACCTACGGCCAGTAGGCCGAAACCTAAAGGGCGTAGGCTGGGTAGCATGCGTCAGGCCCTGACCTCATCGGCTGTGATCGCCGAAGCAGCCACCCTGGCCGACGAGCAGGGCCTCCAGGCCGTGACCCTCTCGGCGGTGGCGCGACGCCTGGGTGTGCAGGCCCCCAGCCTCTACACCCACGTCGAGGACCTGGAAGCCCTCAGGGACGGCATCACCGCACAAGCCCTGGCCGAACTGTCCGCCGAGATCAGCGAGGCGATAGCCGGAAGATCCGGCAGACGGGCCCTCCAGGCCTTCGCCGACACCCACCGCGGCTACGCGCGGGCGTTCCCGGGCCGCTGGCAGTCCCTCCAGCGCCGGGCCGGCCGGCCGGTGGTCCGCTCGGACGCGGCCAGGAACATGGCCGAACAGGCCGGCGCCGTCCTCAGGGGCTATCCGGTGCCCGCGAACGAGCGCGTGCACGCCATCCGCCTGCTGGGCAGCACGATCAACGGTTTCCTGTCGCTGGAACGCACCGGCGGCTTCGACCACGGCGAGCCGGCGCCGGAGGAGTCCTGGCGCAGAACGGTGACCGCCCTCGACTCCCTCCTGAACGCCTGGCCCACCACCCGGGACGAGACGCGACCATGATCACCACCCCGCTGACCGACGAGATCGTGCGAGGCGCCGCCGAGCTGGAGCGGACCGGCCGGGGCGTCCGCCCGCACCGCCTCCCCGCCTGGGTCCGCACCCGGTTCCCGGATCCCCAGCTGCTCGGCGCGGAAAGCCGCCCGGCAGGCGTGCGCCTGGTGTTCGCGACGAAGGCCACCACGATCGAGCTGGACCTCCACACCACCTATGTCTCGTACACGGGCGTCAGTCGCCCACGCGGCTATGTCGACCTGGTCGTGAACGGCGAACGAGTCGCGAGCCACCAGGTCGGCGGCGGCGACCGGATCGAGATCGACCCGGACACCAGGACGACGCAGCTCCACGCGGGTGTTCCGTGCACCACCGCGTTCAGCGACCTCGGCACCGGCGAGAAGCACGTCGAGCTCTGGCTGCCGCACAACGAGACCGTGGACCTGCGGGCCCTGCGCACCGACGAACCGGTCACACCGCTGACCTCGGCCAGGCGGATCTGGCTGCACCACGGCAGCTCGATCAGCCACGGGTCGAACGCCACGACGCCCACCCGGACCTGGCCCGTCGTCGCGTCCCGCCTGGGTGGCGTCGAGCTGCACAGCCTCGGCTTCGGCGGCAGCGCGCTGGTGGACCCGTTCGTCGCGCGCGTGATGCGAGACCGCCCCGCCGACCTGATCAGCGTGAAGCTCGGCATCAACGTGGTGAACTTCGACGTGATGCGACTGCGGGCGTTCGTGCCGGCGGTGCACGGGTTCCTCGACACGATCCGCGACGGCCACCCGGAGACGCCGCTGGTGCTGATGTCGCCGATCTTCTGCGGCGCCTACGAGGACACGCCCGGCCCCGGCCGGATGGACCTCGACGGCCGGGGCGGCGTGCGCTTCTCCGCGACCGGTCCGCACGGCCCGGCGCCCCAGCTCACCCTGCGGGTCGTCCGCGAGGCCCTGGAGTCGCTCGCCGGGCGCCGGGAGGAGGACCCGAACCTGCACCACCTCGACGGCACCCGGCTCTACGGCGAGCAGGACGCGGCAGAGCACCCGTTGCCGGACGCGCTGCACCCGGACACCGCCGCGCACGAGCTGATCGGCGAGCGCTTCGCCCGGTACGCCTTCGCACCGGGCGGCCCGTTCGCGACCCGGTGAGGGCTACCGCCCGCACCCGGCAGCGCGATCCCGAGCCGCCAGGCCGTCCGGCGTCACGGGGTCGCGGTGCAGGGCACGACCGCCCACACGGCTTTACCGGTCTCCTGGGGCGTCACGCCCCAGCGCTCGCAGAGCTGGTCGACCAGCACGAGGCCGCGGCCCCGCACCGAGTCCGGGGAGGACGGTTGCAGCGCCGGGGGAGCGGCGGAGGCGTCCTCCACCACGACCTCGACGCCGTCCGCCGCGGCGGTGCGGCGCAGCCGCAGGCGCGCGGGGAACCGGCCGTGGTCGTACACGTTCGAGACGAGCTCGGTCACGACGAGCTGCACGTCGAGCAGGTCGTCCTCGTGCAGCGACGGCAGTGCGGTGCGCGCCCACCGGCGGACCACGGCGATGTCCGGCACCTCACTGTCCAACTCCAGCACGTGGGAGGAATCAGGAGGGTCGTCGACGACGGCCAAGAGCGTGCCTTCCTGTCACTGGTGAGCAGGCAGGAGTTACCTCCGGGACGAACCCCCTAAACGTGGTGACCACCTGTGGTGGTTCCCGGGAGCACGGCTACTGTCTGCGGAGTGGTTGACCGTTTGAGGAGGACCGAGTGACTTCGGACGCAGGGCACGCCCAACGCTTGATCGAGCTGTTGCGGACGAACGCCGAGTCCTTGATCGACAAGTGGGTGGACGCGGTGGCCGTCCTGCTGCGGGGACGGTCGACCAAGGCCGAGCTCGAGTCCGACTTCAAGGAGTTCTTCGCGGCGCTGCTGCCCCTGGTCGGCAGTGACGGCCGGGACACGAGCAGGCCGGAGTTCGCCGAGATGCGGTCGCTGCTGGAGGAGTACTCGCGCAACCGGGTGCGGTCCGGCTTCACGCCGTCGGAGACCGCGTCGAGCGTCTTCTCCCTCAAGCGCGAGGTCTTCGGCCTGACCGAGGGTGACGAGGACCCGGAGTTCTTCCGCCAGGTGCTGGAGTTCTCCAGCCTGCTCGACGCCTTCGGCCTGCTGACCTTCGAGTTCTACGCGCGGGCGCGCGAGGAGATCATCCGCGAGCAGTCCGAGCAGTTGCTGGAGCTCACGACCCCGGTCGTGAAGATCTGGGAGGGGGTGCT
>NZ_JAJCXE010000034.1:86337-112356 GCF_021056325.1 Lentzea sp. CC55
GCTCGTGGGGTACGTGCGTGACCACCGGATCGACTTCCTGGACCTGACCCCGTCCTACGCGCGGCAGCTGGTGGAGGCCGGGCTGGTGGACGGTGAGCACCGGCCGAAGGTGCTGATGCTGGGCGGAGAAGCGATCGGTGACGACCTGTGGCGGCGCCTGGCGGAGGTGCAGGGCACCGTCAGCTACAACTTCTACGGTCCGACCGAGTCCACAGTGGACGCCCTGTCCTGCCGGGTCACGGCCGACGCGCCCGTCGCGGTCGGCCGGCCGTTGCTGAACGTGCGCGCCCACGTGCTGGACGAGCAGCTGCGACCGGTGCCGGTCGGGGTGCCGGGGGAGCTGTTCCTGGCCGGCGCGCAGCTCGCTCGCGGGTACCTCGGCCGTCCGGGCCTGACCGCGGACCGGTTCCTCGCGGATCCGTTCGGCGGTCCGGGGGAGCGGATGTACCGCACCGGTGACCGGGCTCGGTGGCTGGCCGACGGCACCCTGGACTACCTGGGGCGCACCGACGACCAGGTCAAGATCCGCGGCCACCGGGTCGAGCCCGGTGAGGTCGAAGCCGTGCTGTCCCAGCACCCCGACGTCCGCGAGGCCGTCGTCATCGCCCGCCGGGTCGACGGGCACCAGCGGCTCGTCGCCTACGTGGCGGGTGCGGCGGCGGACCTGAGGTCGTGGCTGGCCGAGCGGGTGCCCGACTACCTGGTCCCCTCGGCGTTCGTCGAGCTGGACGCGATTCCGTTGAACGCCAACGGCAAGGTGGACCGCCGCGCGCTGCCCGCACCGGACTTGCAGGCCGCGGCCTCGGTCTACCGCGCCCCGCGCACCCCGGCCGAGGAGCGGGTCTGCCGCATCTGGGCCGACGTGCTGGGCGTGCCGCGGGTCGGGCTCGACGACAACTTCTTCGAGCTCGGGGGCGACTCCATCCTCAGCATCCGGGTCGTGTCCCGGCTGCGCGCCGAACTGGACGCGCCCGTGTCGCCGCGCGTGCTCTTCACCTCGCCGACGGTCGCCCGGCTGGTCGAGGAGATCGGGGCCGGGACGGGAGCAGCCGAGGACGTCATCCCGAGGACGTCGCGCGACGGTGCTCTGCCCTTGTCGTTCGCGCAGCAGCGGCTGTGGTTCCTCGACCAGTTCGAGCCGGAGAGCACCGACTACCTGTCCCCGTCGCTCCTGCGGCTGCGCGGTCGTCTGGACGTCGACGCCCTGAACGCGGCGCTGACCGCGCTGGTCGCGCGGCACGAGTCGCTGCGCACCACCTTCGACGGCGTGGACGGCCAAGGCGTGCAGGTCGTGCACCCGCCCCACCCCGTCGATGTGCCGGTGCTCCACGTGCTCGGCGGCGAGGACGGCCTCGCCGAGGTGCTGGAGCGGGAGAGCACCCGCCCGTTCGACCTCGCTCGAGGCCCGCTGCTGCGGCCGTTGCTGGTGCGGGTGGCCGAGGACGACCACGTGCTCCTCCTGCTGGCGCACCACATCATCACCGACGGCTGGTCCAACGGCGTGCTGACCGCCGAGCTGAACGCGCTCTACCGCGGCGAGACGCTGCCGGACCTGCCGATCCAGTACGCGGACTACGCGGCGTGGCAACGGGAACGGCTCACCGGACCGCTGGCCGACGAGCAGCTCTCGTTCTGGCGGGACCGGCTCGCCGGCGTCACCCCGCTGGAACTGCCGACCGACCGGCCGAGGCCCGCCGTCCGCACCAACCGCGGCGCGGTGCACCTGTTCACCCTGCCCGCGGACGTCGCCGACGCGCTCAAGGCACTGGCGCGGCAGCAGGACGGCACCCTGTTCATGGCGCTGGTCGCCGCGTGCCAGGTGCTGTTCGCCCGCTGGTCGCGGCAGGACGACATCGCCGTGGGCACGGTGACCTCCGGCCGGGACCGCGCCGAACTGGAGGGCCTGGTCGGGTTCTTCGTCAACACGCTGGTGCTCAGGTCCACTGTGGACGGAGCTACGACGTTCCGCGAGTTCCTCGGCGAGGTCCGGGGTGGTGTGCTCGACGCGTTCGCCCACCAGGACGTGCCGTTCGAGCGCGTGGTGGACGAGCTGAAGCCGGACCGCGACACCAGCCGCACCCCGCTGTTCCAGGCGATGGTGATCCTGCAGAACACCCCCGACGCCGTGCCGGAGCTGCCCGGCCTGCGGGTCGAGGACCTGCCGTTGCCGAAGGTGGCGGCCAACTTCGACCTCACGTGGGAGTTCCAGGAGGACGACGACGCACTGCACGCGGCGGTCAACTACAACACCGACCTGTTCGACGCCGCGACCGTCGAGCGGATGGCCGGGCACCTGCGCGTGCTGCTGACCGCCGCCGCCACGGACCCCGACCTCCCGCTGGCCGACCTGCCGTTGATGGACGAGGACGAACAGCGGACCGTGCTGCACGCGTGGAACGACACGGCCCACGCCGTGCCCGATGCCACCATCACGGACCTGTTCGAGGCGCAGGTGCGGCGGACGCCGGAGGCCACCGCGGTGGTGGACGGCGGCCAGACGTGGACGTACGCCCAGCTCAACACCCGTGCCAACCGCGTGGCACACCGGCTGATCGCGCAGGGTGCCGGCCCTGGCCGGTACGTCGCGATCTCGTTGCCGCGCTCCGCCGAGCTGCTCGTGGCGGTGCTGGCGGTGCTCAAGGCGGGCGCCGCGTACGTGCCGATCGAGCCGGACCAGCCCGCGGACCGGGTCGCGTTCGTGCTCGGCGACGCCCGGCCGGTCCTGGTGCTCGACGACCGGGACTTCCTGCTCGGCGAGGACGGCCGGGACGACGACCCCGGTGACCACGACCGGACCGCGCCGCTGTCCACCGGCGACGCGGCGTACGTGATCTACACGTCCGGGTCGACCGGCCGGCCCAAGGGCGTGGTCGTCGAGCACCGCTCGGTGGTCGACTACCTGGCCTGGTCGATCGAGGTCTACGGCGGTCTGCGCGGGGCGGCGGTGCTGCACTCGCCGGTCTCGTTCGACCTCACCGTCACGACGCTGTTCGGCCCGTTGCTGGCCGGCGGCCGCATCGTGGTGAGCGATCTGGACGAGGACGCGGTGCCGGTGGAGCAGGCGGCGTTCCTCAAGGCCACGCCCAGCCACCTGTCGCTGCTCGGTGCCGTACCGGCGGAGCTGTCGCCGACCGGTGACCTCGTCGTCGGTGGCGAGCAGCTGCTGGGCGCGGTGGTGGACGAGTGGCGGCGCGCGCACCCGACGGCCGTCGTGATCAACGAGTACGGCCCGACCGAGGCGACCGTCGGCTGCATGGAGCACCGCGTCGAACCGGGCGAACCGGTGGACCCCGGACCCGTGCCGATCGGCCACGCGGCCTGGAACACCCGCCTCTACGTCGTGGACGACCAGCTGCGGCCGGTCCCTCTCGGGGTCCCCGGTGAGCTGTGCATCGCGGGGGACGGCCTCGCCCGCGGCTACCTGAACCGGCCCGGCCTCACCGCGGCCTCGTTCGTGGCGTGCCCGTTCGGTGTGCCGGGAGAGCGGATGTACCGCTCCGGCGACCTGGTCCGCAGGCGCGCGGACGGCGTGGTCGAGTACCTGGGCCGCATCGACGACCAGGTCAAGATCCGCGGCCACCGGGTCGAGCCGGGCGAGGTCGAGTCCGCGCTCCTGCGGCACCCGCGGGTGGCCGAGGCCGCCGTGGTGGCCGCGGACACCGGCCAGGGCCACGCCCGCCTGGTCGCGTACTTCGTCTCCACCGGTGAGGTCGGAACCGCCGAGCTGCGCGCGTTCCTCGCGGACCGCCTGCCCGCCTACATGGTCCCGTCCGCCTTCGTCGCGGTGCCGGTTCTGCCGGTGACGCCCAACGGCAAGCTCGACCGGGCGGCGCTGCCCGCTCCGGAACCGCTCGCCGACGGGGACGGCGAGTACGTGGCGCCGCGCACGCCGGTGGAGATTACGCTCGCCAGGGTCTGGGCGGACGTGCTGGGAGCGGAACGGGTCGGGCTGCGGGACAACTTCTTCGAGCTGGGCGGCGACTCCATCCTGGTGATCCAGGTGGTGTCGCGGGCGCGGAAGGCCGGGCTGAGCCTGACCACCAAGTCCCTGTTCCGCAACCAGACGATCGAGTCGCTGGCGCCGTTCGTCACCGAGCTCGAAGCCGAACCGGTGAACACCGCCGAGGTCGTCGGCGACGTCCCGCTCACCCCGATCCAGCGGTGGTTCTTCGAGACGCGCACGGCCGTGCACCACTTCGCCCAGTCCATGCTGCTGGAGCTGACCGCGGACCTGGACGAGACGGCGCTGGAAAGCGGGCTCGCCGCCCTGGTGGCGCACCACGACGCGCTGCGCATGCGGTTCGAGCACGCCGGCGGCGAGTGGCGTCAGCACAACGCCCCGGTCGAGCCGGGTGCGGTGCTGGAGCGGTACGACCTCAGCGCGATCGGTGAGCCGGAACGGCAGGCGCACATGGTGAAGATCGCCGACGAGGCGCACTCGGGCTTCGACCTCGCCGAGGGGCCGTTGTACCGGTTCGTGCTGTTCCACGGCGACGACATGCCGGCGCCGCTGTTGTTCCTCACCGTGCACCACCTCGTCGTGGACGGCGTGTCCTGGCGGATCCTGCTCGACGACCTCGACACCGCCTACCGGCAGGCGGTCCGCGGTGCGGCGGTGGACCTGGGCGCGAAGTCGACGTCGTTCCGCGAGTGGGCGGACGGGCTGACCCGGCACGTCGCCGGGGGAGCGCTGGACCACGAGGTGGACCACTGGGCGTCCGCGCTCGGCGCGGCCCCGCTGCCCGTCGACCACGAGGAGCCGACGCCGGGCACCGCCGCGGCCGAGGTGCACGTGGTGCTCGACGCGCAGGACACCGACGCGCTGCTGCACGACGCGCCGACGGCCTACCGCACCCGGATCAACGACGTCCTGCTCGCCGCGCTGGCGTCGGCGCTGTCCCGGTTCACCGGGCAGCGGACGGTCTCGCTCGACATGGAGGGGCACGGCCGCGAGGACGTTCTCGGCGCGGACCTGTCCCGCACGGTCGGCTGGTTCACCACGCTCTACCCGGTCGGGCTGACGCTGCCCGGCGACGGCGCCTCGTGGCGCGACCTCGTCAAGGCGGTGCGCAGGCAGCTGCGCACGGTGCCGGGCAACGGGTTCGGCTTCGGCGCGTTGAAGCACCTGGGCACGCCGGACGTGCGGGAGCGCCTCGCCGGGCAGGGACCGCAGGTGGTGTTCAACTACCTCGGCCAGTCCGGCAGCACCGCCGAGGAGGCCTCCGGAGGGCTGTACCGGACGGTGCTCGACCCCATCGGCCAGGACGGTGACCCGACCGACCGGGGACCGCACCTGCTGGAGGTGGTCGGCGGCGTGGCGGCGGGTGAGCTCCGCTTCACCTGGCACTACCAGCCGGACCGGCACGAGGAGGCCACGGTGCGGCGGGTCGCGGAGGACTTCCTCGACGCCCTGCGCGGCATCGCCGCGGACTGCCGGAGCGGCCGATGAGCACGCCGTTGTCGCGCAACAGGAACTACCGCCTGCTGTGGGCGGGACAGGCCCTGTCCGAGGCGGGGGCGAGCGCGTCGGTCATCGCGCTGCCCCTGCTGGTGCTCCTGCTGACCGACTCGGCGGCGGCGTCCGGCGTGGTGCTGGGCGCCTCCGCCGCCGCGCAACTGGTCGTCGGCCTGCCGGCCGGTGCGCTGGTCGACCGCTGGAACCGCAGGACGGTGATGCTGGTCTGCGAAGCCGTGCAGGCACTGGCCGTGGCCCTGCTGGTGGCCGGCCTGTGGTGGCAGGCCGTCGGCGTCGAGCACGTGGTGGTGGTCGTCATCGTGCTCGGCGTCTGCCGGGCGCTGTCCGAACCGGCGGAGGAGGCGCTGCTGCCCGCCATCGTGCCGGAGCCGCAGCTCCCGGACGCGGTCGCGATGAACGCCGCCCGCGGCTACCTCGGCCAGCTCTCCGGCACGGCCCTCGGCGGCCTGCTGTTCGGCCTGTCCCGCGTGCTGCCGTTCGTGGTGGAGGCGGTGACGCACGTGGCGACGTTCCTGGCGTTGCTGTTCATCCGCGTCCCGCCGCGCAAACGGGAACCGGCGCCGCTCAGCCGGTTCCACCGCGAGGTCGGCGAAGGCCTGCGCTGGGTGTGGACCCAGCCGGTGGTGCGGGTGGTCGCCTTCTGCGCCGTCGGTCTCAACCTGTTCTTCCAGGCGTTCTACCTGCTGATGATCGCCATCGCCCACCAGCAGGGCGTGCCGGCGGCACAGATCGGGATCATGGGCGCGATGCTCGGAGTGGGCGGCGTCCTGGGCGCGCTGGTGGCGCCACGGCTGCACCGCGCACTGCGCCCGCACCGGGCGATCGTCGCCGTCTTCTGGGCCATCACCGCGCTCATCCCCGCGGCGCTGTTCCTCGAGCCGGGGATCCCGACCGGCGTGGTGTTCGCGGCCGCCGCGTTCCTGGCCCCCACCGCGAACACCACGATCACCACCTACCAGTTGCTGCTCACACCGGACGAGCTGCGCGGCAGGCTGAGCAGCGTGATGGGCGTGGCGCTGGGCATCGCCTCGATCGCCGGCCCCGCGGTCGGCGGCCTGCTGGTGGACCTGCTCACCCCCACGGCGGCCATCCTCACCTGCGCCGCCGGAGCCGGCCTGCTGACGATCTACGCCACCGCGAACCCCACCCTGCGCAGGTTCTCCCGCGAAAGCGACAGCCGGATCGGCGTTTCCGCTGAATGAGAGTTCACCGATCCGGCTGTCACGACCGCGTTCAGCGGTGCTGCTCCAGAAAGGCGGTGATGACGCGATCCGGGATCCGGCCGCGGTCGGAAATCGCGTGACCGTTTCTGCGTGCCCATTCCCGGATTGCTCGGCTCTGTCGTCGCGGATGCGCTTTCTCGGCCTTCGCGTGGCCGGGGTCGAGTGTGCGCTGATCGCCGATCCGGCGGGCCTTGACGACGAAGTCCCGCAGGGCGGCCCGGAGCCGGCTGGCGTTGTGCCCGTTGAGATCGATCAAGTAGATCACGCCGTCCAAACCGAAGTGCACTGTTTCGAGCTCTTCTTCCGACGCGGTGCCGTCCAGGTCGTCGACGAGGTCGTGGTGCTTCTTCGCCATTCAGTGTCTCACAGTGATAGGTGAAGAATAGAGCGGACGATTCAGCTTAGCAGTGCCGAAGTGTTTCCTGCACGGCGTCGGATGTCGTTCCCGCGCTCGCTTTTCGGTTCTGGGTCCGCAAATGTCTGACTCGGATGGAAATTGCGTGCACCGGGGCTGATCGACGTGATGCCGGGGCTGGGTTTCCTCCCCGTGCCGCGTCCGTAGCAGAATTCCACTCCGGCCGGACCGGCCCACGTCCGCGAAGAACCCGCGGCCCGACAGCGAGGACGAGTGATGGGACCGCTGACCTTCAGCGACAACCAGGGCAACGAGCAGGAGTGGCTCCCGGAAGGGAACGAGTCCGCCGCGGACGCCTTCCTGGAGTTCGTCGCCCGGCACCGGGGTGCGGACAACACGACGTTCGCCATGGAGGACGCGGCGAGCGAGGAGACGCTGATGTTCGAGGTGGGCATCGGGGCCGTCTGCCGGGTCAAGGGGTGGCAGGACCCGCACACCGAGTACCGGGTCGTCGCGGACAGCGGCGACCACCGGACCCTGGCGGCGGAGTTCGCCCGCGGCGGGTTCGCCGCCCTCGACCCGCACGGGCCGTGGCTGCCGGACGCCGAGACCTTCGTGCAGGCCCGCTCGGCGCAGCTCGAACGCCGAGCGGCACGTGAGGCCGGACGAGGTCGTGACGAGGAGCTCCGATCCGAGTTCGACCGTTCCGTGCTGCGGCGCACCCACCCGCGCGAACTGCGCCGCCGCCTGGAGGTCCTGACCCGCGTCGACGGACGCGAGCCGGTCACCGCCTCCGGCGTCACCCACTACGGCTACGGCACCGGCGACACCGTCAACGCCTGGTTCACGGCCGACGGCCGCGGCCTGGTGCTGACGTTCGACCGCATCAGCCCTCTCAGCTCCACAGTGGACAGCCGCGCACAGGCGGCGCTGTACGACGGCGTGCCGGCGGATCTGCTCGCCCTGGTGAGGAACGCGCCGCGAACGGGCACGACGCTCGACGTCCCGCATCCCGACGGCGGCACGGTGGTGGCCGCCACCGGGATCTTCACCTTCTCCGGCCCGTGCGCGATGGCGGACGGGCTGGTGAGGCGCCTGCGGGAAGACGGGCTGGGGATCGAGGACACCGGGGCCGGCCGGCTGCTCGAACGCTTCCTCACAGCGCGGGACTTCACCCCGGCGACGGTCGTGGAAGCAGGGCGGTGGTGGAGCCAGGAGGACATCGCGAAGGGCTTCGCCGCGACCCCCGCACCGGACGAGGCGCAAGCCGCACCACTCGACCGCGAGGCGCTGACCGGTTTCTGCCAGGTCTGGGCCGATTGCGGGTACAACGACCGCTGGGACGTGCACTACGTCCTGTTCGACAGCTGCACGCTCGAAGAGGCGGGTCCGGACCGCGACGAGCTGCTGGAGCTGGTCCGGACCCTCGGACTCGAGCGCGTCGACGCCCCGCCGGGAGCGGCCACCGGTGAGGTGTGGGTCCGCACCGACCCCCGCATCGACGCGGAGCTCGGCAACTGGTCGTGAACAGCGGTGGGCCGGGGCGACCTCGGCCCACCTCCACCGGGTGCGGTGGCACCCGCCCCGCTCGCCCCGGACCCGCGCCCGCCGTGTCGCGGTGCGTTCCAGCGTGGCGCACGCCGTCCGGCCACCGGGCCGTCAGCGGCTGAGGCCGGTCAGGGAATCGCCGCGCACGGCAGGACAGCCCACACGGACTTGCCCGTCAGGCGCCGGACCACGCCCCACCGTTCGGACAACTTCTCGACGATCACCATTCCACGGCTGCGCACCGAGTCGGGCGTCGCCGGCCGCAACCGGGGCAGGTCGGGCGAGGAGTCCTCGGCGACGATGCTGACGACGCAGGGCTCGGCCGACTTGCGCAGTCTGAGACGTGCCGGGAACCGGGCGTGGTCGAACACGTTCGACGCGAGTTCGGAGACGACGAGGAGCACGTCGACGAGATCGTCCTCGGACAGCTCGCACAACATCGACTGAGCCCATCTGCGCACCTTGGCCATGTTCGGAACACCGCAGATGAGTTCGAAAGTACTCCACCTCCCACCAGGATCCGCGTCAGCCACGACAGGGCTTCGTTCTTCTGGTGTCACGTCCAGTGAGGTACCTCGGCTGAATCGGTCAAAACCTCGCAGCGAAGGCGGGTAGCGCCCATGCGTCGAATGACGACTACGGCAACAGGAGAACCCGTGTCCGTCACCCCAGGTCTGTCCACGGGGTGGGCCTGTACCGGCTGTGGCGGGGCGAAGATGTGCGGTACGTCCCCGAGCCGCTGGACGCGGATCCACCCTGGACGTACTTGCGACACGAACGGGCGAAAGGTCGGCGGTTCAGCGGTTCGAGGACGGGAAGTGACCGCCGGCGCTGCCGAGCGCGAGGAGGTCGGTGTACTGGTCCTGCCACGACCTCTCGGTGGCGAGCAGGTCGGCGAGCCGCTGCACCCACTTCGCGTCGACCGGGGAACCAGCCGCTGCCCCCAGGTGCCGTTCGGTCTCGTCGCGAGCGCTGATCCACTCGGACAACGTGGGACCGAGGGAAGGACCGCCTTGTGCATCAGTCATGGGCCGACAGTACTGCCGTGGGCCTGCGGCCGTGCGAACCGAACACCGCTCGTGACTCGACCGCCCGCGTCTGCTGCGCCGAGCTCCGGACGACGTCGACGGCAGGGTGACGCGGCTCGTCATGATGGAGGTGGGCCGCAACCTGAGCGGTGCCGCGCAGGTGTCTCGACGCGTCGGAGAGCTCCACGCAGAAGGAGCGGGCCGCCTGGTGGCGGCCCGCTCCTGGATCTCCCGTCCGGTCAGAGAAGCCGGACGGACATCGCCTGAGGTCCCCTGTCCGCCTGCTGGACGTCGAACTCCACCAGCTGCTTCTCCGGTATGCCCTGGTAGGCGTACTCGTGGACCTCGGAGTGGTGCACGAACACGTCCGGGCCGCCACCCTCGGGGGCGATGAAACCGAAGCCCTTGGTGCCGTTGAACCACTTCACGGTTCCCTGAGTCATCGACGTACTCCTTCGGTCGTCCGGTGCACTTCGAGCGCCTCCGGGAAAGTCACTGTCTTCGGTGCGTCGCGTACCGGACGCGGAGAGCGGTCGCAGGCTTGACAGGCCCAGCATCGCGAGCAGGTCGCGGCAGTCCTGCACGTCGTGGCAGTGCTGCGCGACGCGTTGTGCCGCTTGCCGTTGCTGGACGGCCCCCGCGGCCTCGGCTGCGAGGCGTGCCCGCGCGAAGTCGGCCGCGGCACCGCTCTGCCCGCCGATCTGGCCGGCCCGTGTCATGAACGCGGCCACTCGTCGGGCGCGGCGCGAAAGCTTCGGAAGAGCGAGGAGGAGAACTGGTCGTCCGGCGGCAAGCCGGTACTCCGATCTCCGGCGGGAGGCGAGGGCGCCGAGCCGAATTGGATCGGGGGCCGCGGCGGCTGGATGCCGGCAACTGGAACCCCAACCAGGCCGACACTACCCCATCCGGCGCCGGTCTGCTCCGCGCTGATTTCCGGCATCGGACCCAGGGTGGCCGCGAGCGCGACGCTTCTGCCACGTTCCGTCTGTGCCGCAACGGTTTCCTTGAGGGTGAAGGTCCACTCGGCTCGCCGTTGCGCGCGGTGGTCGGCTGATCTTCGCGAAGGGCGCAGGTGCTGCCGGCGGACGTCGCGGAGCGCCAGGCGACCGGGTCCGTTCCGGAATGGCGGAACAGGGCGGTCGCCGTCAACAGGATCACTTGGCTGTTCAGACCGAAGGCGCGCCTCTGGTAGCGGTGGCAGCCGCTGCGCACTCGCGCAACGCGAACGGGGTGAAATCGCTCCTGCCGAGCCAGGCGGTGGGTCGTCCTGGGGCACCTGGCGAATCCCGGTGCGCCCGAGCCCGCGACGTGCACTGACGGCTCTGTCGGGAACGGGAGTTCCGACATCATGTCGGCTCCGCGCCTTCCTGTTCTGCGGGCTGTGGGAACCACCTCGTGCCCTGATCCGCCGAGAGGTCCACTGTGGACTTGCTCGGGCGGGTGACGCGGTGGACCGGCGGCCACTCGTCGCGCCCTCCCGGGCGCGTCCTCGACCTCGCTGCCGCATGGCGGCAGCGAGGCGCAACCGGGGCGGGCATCCCCGAATGCTCCGCGACGGTTGTGCGTTCACCTTCGCGCCGAACCCCGCTGGGCGCGCTGGACGCTGTCGGTCGGACCTGGCTGCGTCCGCTCGAGGATGTCGGCTTCTGTCCTGAATGGACTTGACCTCACCGCCACGTGACCGCGTCCTGCGGCGGCGACGACCGCGCGCGAGCTGGTGCTCCGGACGCGCGTAGACTGGTGACCACCGAGGGCATGTCGTGCAACAGCGGTCGAGCTGATGCCGCCTTGGGCGCTTCACGAGACCCGGCCGTTCGGCTGGAGGTGGGAGCGCCGAGCCGCTCCGCGGCCTTGGTCTCCGGGCGCCTCCGCCACCGGCGTCCTCTTCTCGCAGCACCGTTCATCGGAGTCCCCGCATGACCACGTCCGAGCCACTGACCACCTGCACCGAAGCCGGGCGCATGTGCGCCGTCTGCCCCCACCCGTGGCGGGAGCACGACCCGATCGGCGTGCGGTACTGCACCGCCACCGCGAGCTCCACGCCGCCCCGGGGATGTATCTGCTCATGACGCTCACCCCCGTGCTCACCACCGAACGGCTGACCCTGCGCCCGTGGCAGGTCGAAGACGCACCCGCGGCACTGGACGTCTACGGGCACACCGAGGTGACGCGCTGGCTCAGTCCCGAGATGGACCAGGTCCCGGACCAGGCCGCCATGCGGCTGCTGCTGCAGCAGTGGACCGCGGAAAGCGTGAGGCTGCCCTCCCCGGTGGGCCGCTGGGCCATCCAGCGCGACAGCGACGGCTTGGTGATCGGCGGTGCCGTCCTGCTCCCGCTGCCGCCGGGTGAGGAGGACCTGGAGATCGGCTGGCAGCTGCGTCCCGACGCCTGGGGCAACGGGTACGCCGCCGAAACCACCCACGCCCTGGCCTCCTGGGCGTTCAGCCAGGACGCGCACGAGGTGTTCGCCGTCGTCCGGCCGGACAACACCCGTGCGG
The DNA here is from genome assembly GCF_021056325.1 of Lentzea sp. CC55. Taxonomy (NCBI): domain Bacteria; kingdom Bacillati; phylum Actinomycetota; class Actinomycetes; order Pseudonocardiales; family Pseudonocardiaceae; genus Lentzea; species Lentzea sp. CC55. Next base: position 98,466 of record NZ_JAJCXE010000034.1, read on the forward strand.
CGGCCACCGTCCGCAACAACGGGATGCACTGGGTAGGCGAGACCACGAAGTACTTCGGCATCGAGCTCCAGGTGTTCCGCCTCCGCGTGGCGGACCTCGACTCGGCCGCCCCGGCCTCGCTCCGGCCGCCCACCCGCGACTGACCACATCGGCACCGAACGCACCTCGTGCCGGGCACGCTCGGCCTCACCGGGCGTGCGAGTCGTCCGGCTCGGCTGCGGAGGGTGAAGCCCCAGGAGGCTCGCATGACCGCAGGCGCAAGGCAGGACAACCGCTTGACGGAGCTGTTGCGGACCAACACCGGAACGGTGATCGAGAAGTGGGTGGGCGCCGCGGCGGCACTGCTGCGCGGCCGTGCGACGCAGGCGGAGCTGACCATCGACTTCCGCGAGCTCTTCCAGCTCGTGCTGCCCTTGGCGGGGCAGGACGGCCGGGACATCTCCGGACCGGCGTTCGGTGAGGTCCGGTCCTTCCTCCAGGAGTACTCCCGCTCAAGGGTGCGTGGCGGCTTCACGCCGTCGGAGACCGCGTCGAGCGTGTTCTCGCTCAAGCACGAAGCCTTCGCGCTGGTCGAGAACGGCGACGATCCGAACCTGTTCCGGCAGGCGCTCGCGTTCTCCGCTCTGCTGGACGCATTGGGGCTGTGGACGTTCGAAGCCTTCTCGCGGGCGCGCGAGGAGATCATCCGCGAGCAGTCCGAGCAGTTGCTGGAGCTCACGACCCCGGTCGTGAAGATCTGGGAGGGGGTGCTGGCGGTGCCGCTCGTGGGCACGCTCGACTCCGCGCGCACCCAGGTCGTGATGGAGAAGCTGTTGGAGATGCTGGTCGAGACCGGCTCCGAGCACGCGATCATCGACATCACCGGTGTGTTCGCCGTGGACACCCAGGTCGCTCAGCACCTGCTCAAGACCGTCGTCGCGGCGCGGCTGATGGGCGCGGAGTGCATCGTGTCCGGCATCCGCCCGCAGATCGCGCAGACGATCGTGGCGCTGGGCATCGAGTTCGGCGACATCGTCACCAAGGCCTCGCTGGCCGACGCCTTGCGGCACGCACTGCGCCGGGACGGCGTGGACGTCGTGCGCCGCGAGGTCGTGTGATGGAACGCGTCCCGATTCTGAAGATCGGCGGCGTGCTGCTCGTCCGGATCGACCTGCGGGACCGGCGCGTGGTGGGCGTGCGCACCGTCCGTGTCGCGCAGGACCCGCGACGGTGTGCGCGTGTGGTTCCACGACGAGGGACGGGGCATTTCCGACCTGTGCCGGCACGCGCCGACGGCTCGAGCAGCGGCAGCGTCTCGGGTTCGGTCTCAGCGGCGCGCGTCGCCCGGTCGACGAGTTCGGCCGCGACACCGGCTCGGCCGAGGCACCGTCGTGACGGTGGTCAGGTGGAAGAGATGACGCCGGCTGCCTCGAGAGCCGCGAGGTCGAGGCCGGCGAACGCGAGCCGCGCCCGGTCGGCCCTTCCGGTCGTCGAGCGGGGTGGACAATTTCCTGCTCCGCCGAGGTCGCGATCAGGCGCAGGCGGTGCGCGCTGCTGAGCCGGCACCGCGGTCCTTCACCGCGATCTCCAGCTCCACCTGATCGTCCCGGTACGAGCGCGGGCGGCCAGCCGCTCGACGACCCAGTCGTGTTCGGACGAGTGGAATCCGGTGGTCGGCTGCAGGCGCCGGTCGATCACGGACGCATCCGCGGGTGTTGCGTTCATCGGCATTGCTCGTGTTCGTCACCGTGCTGTACCGCGTAGCGGCGCTCCTGCGTCGTGCAGATGGCGCAGGACCTCGGCGTACGACCGAATCAAGGTGGTCTTGCTGTAGGGGATTCCGTTTCGCTCGCAGAAGCTCTCGACAACGGGTTGCGCGCGGCGGAGGTTGGGGCGCGGCATGTGCGGGTAGAGGTGGTGCTCGACCTGGTGGTTGAGCCCGCCGAGCAGGGCGTCGACCCAGCGGCCGCCGGTGACGTTGCGGGAGGTGAGCACCTGCTTGTGGAGGTGGTCGAGGCGTTGCTCACCGCTGATGATCGGCATTCCCTTGTGGTTGGGCGCGAACGAGCACCCGAGGTAGACGCCCATCAGGCCCTGGTGCACGGCGATGAACACAACGGCCTTCAGCGGGGAGAGGACCACGAAGACCGCCGCCACGTACGCCACCAGCGGCACGATCTGCAGTGCCGCCTCGCGCCACGGGTGGCGCAGCTCGCGACGGCACAAGGCGACGATGCCGGAGATCCGCAGCACGGCGGCTTCGGCGAGCAGCAGCGGGAAGAACAGGAAAGCCTGGCGTTTGGTGATCCAGGCGTTCAGGCCGCGTTTGCCCCTGGCCTGGGCGCGGCTGAAGGCGAGGGCGTGGATCTCGATGTCGGGGTCGTGGTCTTCGTGGTTGGGATTGGCGTGGTGGCGGTTGTGCTTGGCGACCCACCACTGGTAGCTGATGCCGGTGAGGCTGCCGTGCAGGTGCCCGACCACGTCGTTGTGGCGGTGGCTGCGGAAGATCTGCCGGTGTCCGGCGTCGTGCCCGATGAACGCCAGCTGGGTCGAGGCCACGGCCAGGGCCGCGGCGAGCAACACCTGCCACCAGGAGTCGCCGAGCAGCGCGAAGGTCACCGCGATGGCACCGAGCAGGGCACCGTTGATCGCCATGCGCAGCACGTAGTACCCGCGGCGGCGGTCCAGCAGGCCGGCGTCTTTGAGTTCTCTGGTCAAGCGAGCGAAGTCGCTGCCGCGGGGACGGTCGGCCGTCTCCGTCAGCACGTCGTGCGTCGAGGTCATCTACCTGCTCCGGGTTTCGGTGTCGGCTTCGGTGTCCAGTCCGGGTTCGTCCGGTCCGGACTCTTCGGGTTCGCTGGTGTGCACGTCGGCGGGTGCCACGTGTTCATCGGCCTCGCTCCGCAGCGAACGGATCGCCGAGTTGAGCACCGCCAGCAGCGGTACCGCGAGCAGTGCGCCCGCGATGCCCGCGACGAGTAGTCCGCTCGCGATGGCCAGCACCACCGCCAGGGGGTGCAGCTTCACCGCACGTCCCAGCAGGAACGGTTGCAGGACATGACTTTCCAGCTGGTTCACCGCGATCACGATGACGAGCACGATCGCCGCCGTCACCGGACCGTTCGCGACGAGTGCGATGAGGACTGCCACGCCACCCGCCACCACCGCTCCGAAGATCGGGACGAACGCGCCGATGAACACCACTGCTGCCAGCGGAACCGCGAGCGGCACGCCCAGAACGGCCAGCCCGACGCCGATGCCGAGCGCGTCGACCACGGCGACCGCTCCGGTCGCCCGGACGTAGCTGACCAGCGCGGCGAGGCTGCGCCTGCCCGCGACGTCCACCCTGCGGCGCGGGCCGGCGGGGACGACGCGGATGAGGAACTGCCAGATCCGCGGGCCGTCGTAGAGGAAGAAGGCGAGCGCGAACAACACGAGCACCATCTCGACGAGGATCTCGCCGACAGTAGCGGCCGTGGTGATGGCGCTCGACGTGATGCCTGACGGGTTGTCCCGCAGCGTCTTGACGAACCGGTCGGCGAACTCGCGCAGCTGCGAGTCGCTGAGGTGCAGCGGGCCGTTGACCAGCCAACCGGACACGGCGTCGACGCTGCGGACCAGTTGCGCCGCCAGCTCCGGTACGCCGTTGACGAACGTCGTCACGACGAATGTGAGCAGCCCGCCGAGCGCCGCAAGGCCACCCACGAGCACCACCACCGTCGCGAGACCCCGCGGAAACCGCCTCGACAGGAGAAAACCGACCGCCGGGGCGAGCAACGCCGCCAGCAGCAGAGCGATCGCGAGCGGCACCACCAGTGATGCCAGCCTGCCGAGGACGACGCCGATGACGTAGAGCGAGGCCACCACGACGAGGAATCGCCAGCCCAGAGCCGCACTGACGCGCAGTACGGGGGGAATGGCGGTCCATGTGGGCGATGAGAGCCCGCGGTCGTTGCTGACGACGGCTGTACCTCCGGTATCGGTTGCCGACGCCGGGGTCTGGGTCATCGGTGAGGACGGCGGTGTGTCCGCACACCTCTGGGTGGGATTCCCTGCCGTTCAGCCCGCCAAACCCCGACGGACTGCGACGAGTTCGACGCCGGGGCCGACCAGTTCGAGAGCCACCTCGACGAGCCGGGGGAGAAGGCCGAGGACGCCTTCAAGGAGAGCCGAGTGCCTGAGCGGCGGCCAGACCACCCAGCAGCAGCGCCGCGCTCACGGCGGCACCGAACACTTCGACGGACAGGAGCCTCTCCCTCGCCCACCGAGCGAATCCCGCGTTCACCACCACGTGCGCGATCGCTGTCACCACGACCCACCAAGGTCCGGCGCTCAGCAGCAGAGTCGCTCCGAGGTGGAACGACATCGCCGCGACGCCGCGAACTCCGCTGTGGGCGGGATGTGTGCTGACGAACCCGCCCTGCGCCTTCAGCTGATCGGCGGCCTGCCGTCCGATCGGCCAGCTGAACCTCGTGAGCTCGGTGGCGGCGATGAACACGAGCTGGGCCGACGCCCAGCCGAAACCGGCCCAGAGCGCGGATTCGACGCCGGTGACGGCGACCAGGACCACCGCGAGCCGGACCACCTCGTCGGTGGCACCGGACACCACCGCGATGATGGTGTCGCGCCGCCGGACGGCGTGCAGCCTCCCGGCTGAGCCCAGCACCGGCAGCCGAGCCGCCAGGGCAACCATCCAGCCCAGGGCACCGAGCAGCACGACGCCGGCCTGGCCTGTGCCGAGCACCACCGCCAGCACCACCGCGAGGAGCACCAGGAGGCCCACCACCACGACGGCGCCCGCGCGAACTCTCCCGGTGACCCTGGTCGAGCCCTGAGCCGGTCGTTCCTCGTTCAGCGAGTCGGTGATGGTTCAACGCTACTCCACCACCGCGCCGCCGGTGCTGCCGATCATCCATTGTGGATCTTGCGGTCAGGCGCGAAGGCCGCGTGGCACGCGGAGCCGTGAATCTCCCCGCGCAGGGGTGCAGCGTTCGCGGCACGGTGGACACGAGCACCTGCGCGGTGCCGCATGGTGGGATCGCCGGACAACTGCGGTTCAGCCACCGCCTGGTCGTCGACCCAGCGGGATGACGCGGCCACCGGTTCGAGCGCACCGCGCTCATCGGCGAGCAGGATCCAGCCGCTGGTGGTCTGACACGTCGGTCACCTCTCGGTCGTCGTTGCCGGCACTCCCGTCGACTGGTCTGTCAAAGAGGTTGTCACCACGTTCACGACGCCTTCCCACGAGAGCAGGACAGCCGCGGGTCTTGGTGGTCTTCCCGGCTCCATTTCGAAACTGTTGACCGGGCGCCGTTCAAATCAGTTCGCGGGATCCGTGGTACCCGCGCGACGAGCAGCACCGATGGGAAATCGCGGTGGCAGAAAACAGTGGTCGTGCAACCGGTTTGGTGAGAGGAAAAGGGTGTAGTGTCAATTCTGTCGAGAACATCTCGTACCTGAGCGGTCAAGCTCATGTCGTACTCGGCGAAACCAGAACCGGTCGATTTCCGGCCGGAGACGGGAGTTCCGGCATGACGTCGGCTCCGCACCAGTCCATCGCCCCGGCGGCCGTCACGGCCAACGAGCAGCCTCGGCACCACCAGTTGCGACTGCGGTTGCGGCCGAAGGCGCTCACCACGGGGTATGTCGACGGCGCCTGGTGGCCGCGTTCCCGGGACCTCGCCGCCGAACTGCCGGCACTGCTCGCGGTGCTGGCAGTTCGGTTGGGTGGCGTCCCGCGGGTCAGCTACAACCTGTCGGAATGGGACACGGCGCCGCGCCAGATCGCGGCAGACGGCGTGCGCGTCCGCCTCAACGGGTTCTGGTCCAGGCCCGCACACACCCTCGACCTCATCGCGGGTGACCGCCGCCGCCTCACGCTGCTCGTCGTACCGCCCGGCACCGACCCGTCCGCTGCCCACGAAACGATGATGTGCGCTACCCGGCATGACAACGCCGACACGGTCGCGGACCTGTTCCGCACCGGTGCCCAGACGACCGAGGGGTCCACTGTGGATTCCCGGGAGGCCGGGGGCGGTCGGATACCCCAGCAGAAGACGAAAGAAGCAGAATGACCGAATCGACCTTCACGTCCGCGTACGACCGCCGGCTCAAGATGGTGGAGGACGTGCTGACCGGCCGCACCGAGCTCGGCGGCAATACCGCGCGGGATCTGGCCGTGCACGTGTTGCGCGCGCTCGACCACCTCCCGGAGAGGATGCGGTGACCTCGCGCCACAGCGGCGGCGAGGCTCGACCGGCGCGGGGCACTCGGCTGCTCCGCGTCGGTTGTGCGTTCACCTACCGCGCCGAGGTGCCCGCGCCGGCGGTGTTCATGGTGAGGCCGGACCGGCACGACCAGGTGCGGGTGAGCGGTGAGAACCTGTTCACCGAGCCGGACGTGCCCGTGCGGTACCACTTCGACGTTTACGGCAACTGGCTCGCGCGCCTGGTTCTGCCACCCGGACTGTCCACAGTGAACTACGCCGCGTGGGCGGACGTTCCCGACCGCGCGGAGGACGTCGACGAAGCCGCGCCGGAGAGGTGGCCCGACGACCTCCCCGGCGACGTGCTGCTGTACACGTTGCCCAGCCGGTACTGCGCCTCGGACGTGCTGGGAGATGAGGCCTGGTCGAGGTTCGGCGCGCATCCGCCCGGATACCGCAGGGTGCAGGCGATCTGCCGGCACGTCCACGAGTCGCTGGAGTTCGGCCGTGCCACCTCCACGGCGTTGCCCACCGCCGCCGACGTCGACGCCTCAGGGGCCAAGGCCGGCCGCGACTTCACGCACCTGGCGATCTCGTTCTGCCGCGCCCTCACCATCCCCGCCCGCTACGTCTTCGGCTACCTGCCCGACCTGGACGTCCCGCCGGACGGAGCGCCGATGGAGTTCGCGGCGTGGATGGAGGTCTGGCTGGGGGACCGCTGGTGGACCTTCGACCCGCGCAGCGGCGTGCCGCGCAAGGGCAGGGTGGTGGTCGGCCGCGGCAGGGACGCCGCGGACGTCGCCATGGTGACCACGTTCGGAGGCCCTGTGCTGGAGTCGATGGTCGTGCACGCCGAAGAGGACATGGCGCCCGCGTGGCGATGAGCCCGCCGTCTGCTCGCACGACCGTGTCGGCACCGGTCGGCGCGGCTCAGGGCATCCGAGGCGCAGACGTGGTGGTTCTCGCGTCGATGCGACCAGCGAGGTCCAGCGCTCCGGAGTGCACGGGTGTCCTGTTCCAGGCGCATGAGGTCGGACAGACCCGTCATGACAGGCGGCATTCCAGACCGGTGTGGCGGAGGCGGCACCGCCGCCGATCGGACGACCTCGGATCCCGCCCCACGCGCAACGGATGGCGCGGTGCCGATGCCGCGGCCTTCGGCGACCGGGATGCTCACCGACGTCCGGGCGACCCCGGCCGGCAGAGCCCCGAGACCGCGGGGAAGTCCACTTCGGACCGCCAGGGGGAGGGGCGTGTCATGCCCGCGCGCGCCACGTCGGCGGGTTCAGCGCGGGAACGGTGGTGGCGGGGTCGGTCGCCAACGGCCGCCAGCCGCCGGGGAGCCGGCTGTCGGACAGGGCGTTCGGCCTCCTGACCGCGCGAAGACCGTGAGGTGTCGCCGGTTCGATGCCGGTGCTGATCGGGCCCGAGATCATCTCGGTGCTCCCGCCTCCGCCCGGACCAGCCGGGCGGGTCTGTGGTGCTCCGGAGGGGGCACCTGGCTCGGTCGCCGATGCACGAGGTCCCCTCGGACCACCCACCCTACTCCCACAACGGTCCCTTCGGGTGGAAACATTTCCGCCGCGCGAAGCACGATCCTCCTGGCGAGGCCCGCTGGACACCGGCTGCTGCGGGCGGCGGTCTCGGAGGCCGTGAGCCGGCGGTGATCGCGTCGCCCGGCTCCCGCGACACCGCCGGCCCGAACCGGATCACACCGGCTCGCGCGGCGCTGTCGGCCCGCTCGTCACCTACCCTTCGTCGGTGGAGAACGACGAGCGGTCCTGGCAGGCGGTGTTCGAGCACGTCGTCAACCGGTCGCACCTGGCCACGGCAGGCGACCTGCCCGGCATCCTGGACGAGGCGAGCGTGCTGGTCGGGGCGCTGGCCGAGCTGTACCTGGTCGACCTGGGGCAGCGGGAGCTGCACCCGGTGCGGGAACGGGGCGGGACGTCGTTGCCGGTGGACGCGACGCTGGCGGGACGGGCGTTCGCCAGGGTGGAGATCGTCCTGTCGGCGGCCGAGCCTGAACCGGCGCACCTGTGGGTGCCGGTGCTGGACGGCACCGAACGCCTCGGCGTGCTGCGCGTCGGCCTGCCCGCGAGCGCCGATCCGCACGACCGGGTGTTGCGCGCTCAGGTCTGGGCGCTGGCCGGCCAGGTCGCGCACCTGGTGTTGAGCAAGCAGCTGTACAGCGACCTGTTCCACCGCGTGCGGCGCACCAAGCCGCTGTCGGTGGCCTCGGAGCTGCTGTGGCAGCTGCTGCCGCCGAAGGTGTTCGCCTGCGAGCGGGTCGTCATCGCCGCGGCGATGGAGCCCTACGACCAGGTCGGCGGCGACGGGTTCGACTACGCCGTCGACGACGACCGCGCCTACGTGGCGATCTTCGACTCGATGGGACACGACCTGCACGCAGGCCTGACCACCTCGATGGCGCTGGCCGCGACCCGCAACGCCCGCCGCGGCGGAGCGGACCTGGTGGCCGCCGCGGAGCTGGCCGACGACACCATCAACGCCCACCGCTCGGGTGAGTTGTACTCCTTCGCCACGGCGTTCCTGGCGCAGTTGGAGCTGGACACCGGTGTGCTGCACTACCTCAACGCCGGACATCCGGCTCCCGCGGTGCTGCGCGACGGGAGGGTGGTGCGGCTGCTCGACACCGTCAGCCGCACCCCGCTGGGGCTGGGGAACCTGCACCGGGGAAAGCCCGTCTTGCTGCGCGAGCAGCTCGAGCCCGGCGACCGGGTGCTGTTCCACACCGACGGGGTGACCGAGGCCCGCAGCCCGCACGGCGAGCTGTTCGGGCTGGAGCGGCTGGTCGACCTGGTCGAGCGGCACGAGGCCGGCGGGCTGCCCGCCGCGGAGACGCTGCGCCGGGTGGTGCGCGCGGTGCTGGAGCACCAGGACGGCCGGCTCCAGGACGACGCGACCCTGCTGATGCTGGAGTGGACCACGACCGACCAGCTCGGTCTGCTGCCCGTGCTGTGAGCCGTGGCCGGTGTCGAGGGGGGACGGCTCCCGGTCTGTCGGCCGCGCAGGTGCGTCGAACACCGGCCGGCTCGTCACCACCGGCCGGCTCGGCGTCGACGTCGGCAAGGTCGACGGCTTCGACATCGCGACCGCCGGCGGTCACCAGGCCCTCGCCGCCGTGAGCAGGCATCGCGGTTCCACGACCGGCCACGTTCGTGGCCGGTCCGAACCAGTCATTTGAACGCGCAGGAATCGCTGATCGGTGCGAGTCTGGACGTCGTCCACGGCGGCGGGAGGAAGGAGTCCAACCAGGACGGTGCCGTCACGCTGACGCGCACTCTCGCGGCGGGAAGATCAACGGCTTGCTTCGAAAGGACGGTCCAGCATGTGCGGTGGTGCACGATGACGGACAGGCCGGGCGGCGGCATCTCACACTTGGACATCGAGACCATCGACCAGGACGGCGTAGTGGTCATGGTGGTCAGCGGTGACATCGACATCACCAATGTCAACCAGGCGCGCGTCGCGGTCGAGGAGCAGATGAACCACCACCCCGAGGGCATCGTCGTCTGCCTCGCCGTGGGGTTCTTCGCCTCGACAGGACTGTCGCTGCTGGCCGAGGCCAACCAGCGCGCCCGGCTCGCCGGGATCCGGTTCGCCGTCGTCGCGCCCGGACGCGCCACCCGGCGCGCGCTGGAAGCCACCGGCCTGGACCAGGTCCTCCCGTTGCACGAGACCGTGCCGCACGCGGTCGAGGCGCTGCGCACCTCGACCACCGCGGAACCGACCACCCTGTGACCTGAGGTGGATCACCGGTCGTCAGCCGGGTGTGTCCGACGTGGCGTTCGCGCGCGTCGCTGCGGTGGTGCACCACGGCGGCGCGGGTATCACGGCAGCGGCCGCACGTGCCGGAGTTCCTGCCGTCGTGGTGCCGCACGGGGTCGACCAGCCGTTCTGGGGCAACAGGGTCGCCGCGCTCGGTGTCGGCCGCGGTCGGAGCTGTCCGCGCAGTCGTCGGCGACCGCGCTGCGGACCGCTCTCACCGACAACGGCATGCGCGAGCGCGCCACCCTCCTCGGCGAACGGACCGCCGATGAGGACGGCATCGCCAACGCCGTCGAGGTCCTCGACCGCGACTTCGGGCGAGCGATGTGGCAGTGAGCTCGCGAAGTAGCGGGCGCACTGTCCCGGCACCACACCCGGGGTGCTCAGGATCTTCGTGGTGAGGGCCGGCTGCCGGACCAGCGGGTGATGAGCGGCCCGGTCGTGGCGAGGATGAGGACGTAGGCCGTGACCACGGGTCCGAGTTCGGGGCTCGTGGCGCCGGCGAGGCTCATGATCACGATGGAGAACTCGCCGCGGGCGATCAGCGCGGTGCCGGCGCGCAGACGGCCGCGTGGGGCCACGCCGTCGCGGCGGGCGGCGTACCAGCCGGTGGCGATCTTCGTGAGGACGCCCGCCAGGGCGAGCGCGGATGCGGCGGGCAGGGCCGGGAGCAGCTGGGCGGGGCTGACGGCGAAGCCGATGGCGAGGAAGAACGCGGCGGCGAACAGGTCGCGCAGGGGTGCGAGGACGGCGCGTGCTCGTTCGGCCGTGGCGCCGGTGAGGGTGAGTCCGACGAGGAAGGCGCCGACCGCGGCCGAGACCGACACGAATTCGGCGAGTGCGGCGACGACGAGGGTGGTGCCGAGGACGCGGAGCATGAGCTGCTCGTCGTCGGGGTGGGCGAGCCAGCGGTTGACGTGGTGGCCCCAGCGGTGGGAGGCGGTGAACGCCGCGGTCACACCGGCGATCGCGACGACCACCCCGACCAAGGCCTGCCACCAGGTGCCGCCGGAGGCCAGGACCACGAGCACCGGGAGGTAGATCGCCATCGCGAAGTCCTCCATCACCAGGACGGCGAGGACCGCCGGTGTCTCCCGGTTGCCGAGGCGGCGCAGGTCGCCCAGCAACCGCGAGATGATGCCGGACGAGGAGACCCAGGTGGCGCCGGCGAGGGCGAGGACGCCGGGCCACGGCAGGCCGAGCAGCCATCCCGCGATCAGCCCCGGCGCCGCGTTGAGGACGAGGTCGACCAGCGCGGACGGGATGTGGCGGCGCAGGCTGTGGGTGAGTTCCGCGGTGGTGAACTCGAGCCCGAGGGTGAGCAGGAGCAGCACGACGCCGATGGAGGCGCCGGCCTCGACGAAGTCGCCCGCGGCGGGAACGGGGGCGACGCCGCCGTTGCCGAGGGCGAGACCGGCGAGCAGGTACAGCGGAACGGGGGAGAACGACCACCGTCTCGCGGCCGCGCCGAGCACGCTGAGCCCGACGAGGATGACGCCGAGTTCGAGCAGCAGCGCGAGAGACGTGTGCACCGTCAGGCCTCGATGATCCGGCGCACGCCGTTGATGCCGTCGTGGGTGCCGATCACCACGAGCACGTCACCCGCCCGCAGCACCTCCTCGGGCAATGGGGAGGCGATCACGTCCTCGCCGCGCACGATCGCGACGACCGACGCCCCGGTGCGGGTGCGGGCACGGGTGTGGCTGAGCGGTTTGCCCGCGTGCGCGGACGCGTCCGGTACGACGACCTGTCCGGCGCTGAGCCCCGGCACCTCCCTGGTCAGGTCGGCGAACCGCTCGGCGATGCGCGGAGCGCCCAGGATCTCGGCGACCGTGTCGGCCTCGGCGGTGGTGAGGCGGAACAGCGGCCGCGCCTCGTCCGGGTCGTCCGCCGCGTAGCGGATCACCTCGAAGTTGCCCTCGCGGCGCGCGACGATGCCGATGCGGTCACCGTCGGCGTTGGTGAACTCGTAGCGCAGGCCGACGCCGGGCAGCAGTACCTCGTTGACGTCCATCAGGTCATCATGGCAAGCCGGGAAGTGCCCGGATCGGGCACGTGCTCCTGCCACCCCGGTCCCGTCCGGACCCAGGTCGTCCTCGTCGTGCTCACCCGGCTCATGCGCGCGAGCAGGCCTGGTGCTCGTCGGATCCGATCAGCAGTTCGGACACCGGCCGTCGCGGGGTGGGCGGGACCGGGGTGCTGTAGCCCAGCCGCAGCACGGTCTGCGGCACGAGCATGCCCCCCAGACCGCGGCGCAGGTCTTCCCGGACCCGCCGGACCTCGACCGGCTGGGACAGGAACGACGCGGACAGGCCGCGCGTGGTCGCCGTGAGCAGGACCCTCTGCATCGCCTGTCCTGCCTGCAGATCGCCGAGCGGGCCGTCGTAGAACGAGCACAGCACCGCGACGAGAGGGTCGGACTCGTAGTCCTTGCCGGGGTGGCGTTCGGGGCCCTGGAAGTCGCGGAACGCCCACTCGTCCTGCATCGCCGGCCGCACGCCGGCGGAGACGGGCGGGATCCCGTCGGCCGCGCCGGGGCGGTGGCCGGTGAACGCGGCCAGTTCCGCCTGCACGCCTTCGTCGCCGCGCTGGATCTCGTGCGCCTGCCGGACGAGCCGCTTGAGCTGCGCCCGGTCCTGCGGGGTCATGACGACGTGCAGCCACGAGCGTTCGAGTTCGGCCGCGCGCACCAGCGCGTGGCGCTGACGGGGGTCCACCGGTGACTCGAGGAAGGGCTTGCGGTTGGTGCGACGGCGCGGAACGGCGTCCAGCAGCGCGCGGTGCTCGTCGTCGATCTTGCTCGTGCCACCGCGGCGCACCACGGCGAGGGCTCCGGGCGCGTCGTGGCCGGGCAGCATCGACACCAGGGGCCGCACACCCATGCTCTGCAGAGCCAGCCTGAGGTTGAACAACGCCGCGCCGCAGGACAGCCGCAGCTCGCGGTCCTCCGGATCGGTCGCCGCCAGCTTGCGGCTCGGGTCCGGGTGCAGCTCGACGCGGTCCCGCCTCACCTCGAACCGCCAGGGCTGGGTGTTGTGGACGGAGGGCGCGAGCGAAGCGGCCACGAGCGCTTTCTCGATCTGCTCCGGTCCCAGCCCGAGAGCCGCCGTCACCTGAGCCATGTGTTCACCTCATCGTGTTGCCTGGTCCAACGTGCTGTGCCTGCACTGTTCCCGCTGCGCAGGGACGGCCCCACCGTCCAAGGTCCCGACTCGGCCGGGACCGCTTGGTGCCCTCGCGGCGACGTGAAAAGCTTGATCCATGGATGGACAGGAGGCCCCGGCGCGAAGCCTGCTGGGCGGTCTGCGGCTGGACGAGCTGCTCGACGAGATGCGGGACCGGCTCGCCGAGATCGGGTCGACCAGGGACAAGATGCAGAGCCTGCTCGACGCGGTGCTCGCCGTCGGCGCGGGTCTCGAGCTGGACTCGACGCTGCAGCGCATCGTGCAGGCCGCCGTGGAGCTGGTGGGCGCCCGCTACGGCGCGCTGGGCGTGCTCGGGTCGCGGCACAACCTGTCGCAGTTCGTGTACGTGGGCATCGACCCGGAGACCCGTTCGCACATGGGTCACCTGCCGGAGGGCAAGGGCCTGCTCGGGCTGCTGATCAAGGACCCGAGGGCGATCCGGCTGCACGACATCAGCGAGCACGCGGCGTCGGTCGGCTTCCCGCCCAACCACCCAGCGATGCACAGCTTCCTCGGCGCTCCCGTGCGGGTGCGCGACGAGGTGTTCGGCAACCTCTACATGACCGAGAAGAGGGACGGCGGCGATTTCACCGCCGACGACGAGGTCGTGCTGGAGGCGCTGGCCGCGGCCGCCGGTGTCGCGGTCGAGAACGCCCGGCTGTTCGAACGCTCGCGGATGCGGGAGCGGTGGCTGGAGGCGACCGCCGAGATCAACGCCCAGCTCCTGGCC
>NZ_JAJCXE010000034.1:112366-155891 GCF_021056325.1 Lentzea sp. CC55
TCCATCCAGATCGACCTGCAGGACCAGAGCGTGCTGGCCCTGCAGGAAGACCTGGCGGAGAGGATCAGCGCGACCGGCGCGCACGGCGTGGTCATCGACATCTCCGCGGTGGAGATCGTCGACTCGTTCATCGGCCGGATGTTCGCCACGATCGCGTCGATCTCGCGGCTGTTCGACGCCGACACCGTCGTGGTGGGCATGCGTCCGGCCGTAGCGATCACGCTGGTGGAACTGGGTCTCACGCTCGGTGGCGTGCGCACGGCGCTGAACCTCGAACGCGGCATGAAGATCCTGGAGCAAGTCCGGCGGGACGCCTGATGCCGCCCCGGTCCGACGGCCCGGAGGAGCTGTCGATCGCCGGCGACGACGACGTGGTGCGCGTGCGCCAGCTCGTGCGCACGTACGCGCAGCAGACGAAGCTGTCGCTGGTCGACCAGACGAAGCTGGTCACCGCGGCCAGCGAGCTCGCCCGCAACACGCTGATCTACGGCGGCGGGGGCTTCGCCCGCGTCGAGGAGGTCAGCGACGGACGGCGCGCCGGCGTCCGCGCGTCGTTCCACGACGAGGGTCCCGGAATCCCCGACCTGACGCTCGCCCTGGCCGACGGCTGGAGCAGCGGGAGCGGCCTCGGCCTCGGGCTGAGCGGCGCCCGCCGCCTGGTCGACCAGTTCGACCTCGACACCGAGGTCGGCCGCGGCACGGTGGTGACGGTGGTCAAGTGGAAGAGATGACCGCGACCTGCCTGCCGCTGGTGCGCGACGAGGCCTGGCTGCCGGTCGAGGAGACCGCCCACGTGGGCAGGGTGCGGCGGACGGCCACGGCGCTCGCCGAACGGCTCGGGTTCTCCGAGTCGCGCGCCGCCGAGGTGGGTCTCGCGGTCACCGAGATCGGGACGAACCTCCACAAGCACGCCCGGCAGGGCGTCGTGCTGGTCAGGTCCGTGCGCGGTGAGCAGGACGCGGCGGTCGAGGTCCTGGCGGTGGACCGCGGCCCCGGCATCGGCGACCAGGCCCTGGCGTGGCAGGACGGGCACTCCACCGCCGGCACGCTGGGCGTGGGGCTCGGCACGGTGCGCCGGCTCGCGTCGAGCTGCGCCATGACGTCCCGACTGGGCGAGGGGACGGCGCTGGTCGCGCGATTCGCGTCCCGGGCGGGGTGGGCACCCGACTGGGGCGTGGAAAGCGCCGCCGGGGTGACCAGGCCGATCAAGAACGAGGACGTGTGCGGTGACGCGTACGCGGTGTGCCGCAGCTCCGACCGGCTGACGCTCATGATGTGCGACGGCTCGGGCCACGGACCGCTGGCGGCCGCGGCGTCCGACACGGCCGTGCGGTACTTCCAGGCGAACGCGTCCCTGCCGGCGGACCAGATGGTCACGCGGCTGCACGCGGCGTTGCGGGGCACCCGCGGCGGAGCGGTGGCGGTCGCCGACATCGACCTGGTCGCACGGACGGTGCGCTACTGCGGACTCGGCAACATCGCCGCCGCGGTGCTGGCGGACGGGCGCAAGCAGGGCATGATCTCGGTGCCGGGCGTGGCAGGCCACCAGGCGCGCACGATCCGGACGTTCGACTACGCGCTGCCGGACCGCGCGGTGGTGGTCATGCACTCCGACGGCCTCACCGAGCGCTGGGGCGTCGACCACGGCAGCGACCTGGCCAACGACCCGCCTGTGCTGATCGCGGCGACGCTGCTGCGGGAGGCCGGTGTCCGCAACGACGACGCCTGCGTGCTCGTGGCCAGACCGACATGACGACGACCGAGCTGCTGCGCCTGGTGATCGGCGACGAGCGGGACGTGTTCCTGCTGCGTCAGCGCGGTCGCCAGGTCGCGGCCGCCGTCGGGCTCGACGGGCAGAACCAGGTCCGCGTGGCGACCGCGCTGAGCGACATCGGCCGGGACCTGGTGCGGCAGGACGTGAGCACGACCGCGGTCTTCCGGCTGCGGCGCACCCGTCCCTCCGCGCTGCTCGTGGAACTGTCCTGGCAGGCCGGGGTGACGGCGTCCGGACCCGGCTGGGACACCGCGACCAGGTTGATGGACGAGCTCGTCGTGACGGCGAGCGGCGCGACGCTGGTGAAGAACGTGCACCACGTGGTCGCACCGGACGAGAACCTCCTCCGGGACCTGCGCGAGGACAGCGGCACCAGTGCGCTCGACGAGCTGCGCACCCAGAACCAGGAGCTCCTGGAGACCCTCGAGAACCTGGAGGCGAAGAGCAAGGAGCTCGAACGCCTCAACGACGAGCTCGAGGAGACCAACCGCGGCGTCGTCGCGCTCTACCAGGAGCTGTCCGGCGAGCTGGAGCAGACCAACCAGGGCGTCGTGGCCCTGTACGCGGAGCTGGACGCGAAGTCCGCCGAGCTGCGGGACGCCGCGGCCGCGCGCATCCGGTTCTGGTCCAACATCAGCCACGAGCTGCGCGCGCCGATCAACTCCGTGGTCGGCCTGACCCGGTTGCTCGCGGCTCCCGGCGGCGACCCCCTGACCACCGACCAGCGCCACCACGTCGACCTGATCAACGAGTCCGCGGCGACGTTGCTCGCGCTGGTCAACGAGCTGCTCGACACCGCCAAGGCCGAGTCGGGCAGCCTGCGGCCCCGGATGGCGCCCGTCGCGCTCGACTACGTGATCACCCAGCTGCGCTCGGCCGTGCGGCCGATGCTGCGCTCCGGCGACGTGAGCCTGGTCGTGGACGCGATCCCGGAACTGCCGTCGCTGGTCACCGACGAGACGATGCTCGTGCGGATCCTGCGCAACGTGCTGTCCAACGCGGTCAAGTTCACCAAGCGCGGCGAGATCCGCTTCACCGCGGAGAAGGGGCCCGGCCCGGACGAGATCCGGTTCGTGGTCAGCGACACCGGCATCGGCATCCCGCCCGAGGAGCAGAGCCGGGTGTTCGAGGAGTTCTACCAGGTGCCGAACGCGTTGCAGGTCGGGGCGAGCGGCACCGGGCTCGGCCTGTCGTACGCGCGCAAGCTCGCCGAGATCCTCGGCGGCACGCTGGTGCTGAGCAGCACCCCCGGCGTCGGCACCGAGGTCGTGCTGACCCTGCCGACCGCGAAGGACGAGTTCGTCCAGCCGGCGCCCGTCGCGTGCGCGCTGATCGCGGACGGCGACGAGAAGGCCCGCGCGCGGCTGCGCGACGCGGTGCGCGACATCGCCTCCGAGGTCGTCGAGGCCGAGGACGGCCGCACCGCCCTGAACCTCGCGAAGGCCCGGCGGCCGGACCTGGTCGTGGTGAGCGCGAGCGCGCCCGTGATGAGCGGCAGCGCCGTGCTGTCCGTGCTGCGCCTCGACCCGGACCTGCGGACGGTGCCCGTCGTCGTCGTGTCCGGCGACGACCCCGGTGGCCTCGCCCGCAGCGTGCACAGCCTCGGGGCCGCGATGGTGCACGAGTCGCGGATCTCCCCCGAAACGGTGGGCCGCGCGATCAGGGACGCCCAGCTCACCGCTCGCAGAACGGAGGGCCGATGAACCCGTCAGCCATGGGGGGCGGACCGGCCAGGGTTCTCGTCGTCGACGACCTGGAGGCGAGCCGGTTCATCGCGTCCAGCTGGTTGCGCCGCAGCGGGCACACGGTCGTGGAGGCGACCACCGCGGCAGAAGCTCTCACGGCGCTGGGGTCCCAGTCGTTCGACCTCGTCCTGCTGGACGTGCACCTGCCCGACATGAGCGGCTACGACGTCACCGAGAGGATCAAGGCCGACCCGCGCACGAGTTCGATCCCGGTCGTGATGCTCTCCGCGACCTACATCGAACCCGAGGACAAGGTCACCGGCCTCACCAGGGGAGCGGACGCCTACCTCACCGAGCCCGTCGACCCCGGCGAGCTGCTGGCCAACGTCGAGGCCGCGCTGCGCTACCACCGCGCCCGCGCGCTCGCCGAGCACCTCGCCGTCCGGCTCACCCGGCTCACCACGGCGACGTTCGCCATCAACGCCGCGACGACGTTCGAGGGCCTGGCCGAGGCCGCCTCGATCGGGGCGGCGGACGTGCTCGACGCGGAGGCCACGGCCGTCCTGACCAACCCGGACGGCGTCGTCTGCGTCGCGACGTTCGGCGTGCGTCAGCCGGGGGCCCGGCTCCGCCCCGGCAACGCCGACGTCGAGCAGTGGATGACGTCGCACAACCCCGGCGTCGGCGTCACGGTGGTGGAGGCCGACTCGGTGCCGTGGCACGCGGCGGTCCCGGCCGTGGCGGCGCTGGCCCGCACGAAGCTGCGCAGGCCACCCATCGGCATCGCGGTGTCGCCGTGGGCCGTGGTCAGCGACGCCGACCGCAACCTCCTGCGCCAGCTCGCCCAGGCGACGGCACTCGCGGCGGAGGGCCTGCTGACGTTCGCCGAGGAGCACTCGCTGGCGCTGACGCTGCAACGCAGCCTGTTGCCCCGCGAGCTGCCGCACAACGCCGACCTGCCGATGACGGTCCGGTACGTGCCCGCGTCGAGCAACGCCGAGATCGGCGGCGACTTCTACGACGTGATCGAGCTCGACGGCCGCATGCTGATCGCCATCGGCGACGTCTGCGGCCACTCCATCGAGGCCGCCACGGTGATGGCCGAGGTGCGCCACACCCTGCGCGCCTACGCCGTCGAGGGCCACCGCCCCGCCGAGATCCTCCGCAGGGTCGACACGCTGCTCGAACGCTTCCACCCGACCGGCGGCCTCACCACGATGTGCCTGCTGCTGGTCGACCTGGAGGCGGGCACGATGGCCGTCGCGAACGCGGGCCACGTGCCACCGCTGATCGCCGACGAGGACGGCGCCCGCTACAGCACGGTCAAGGGCCCGCTGCTCGGCATCGGCCTGGACCGCCCCGAGGCCACCGAACTGCCGTTGCCGCGCGGCACCACCGTCCTGCTCACCACCGACGGCCTCGTCGAACGCCCCGGCATCGACTTGGATGAGGGAATGGAGAGGCTGCGCGCCGCCGTCTCGCACGACGACGACATGGACGACCTCGCCGACCGCCTGCTGGCCGAGCTCGGCCAGGGCAAGCAGGACGACATCGCCCTGCTCGTGCTGCGTCGGCGCGCGTGACGCCCCCCGTCGTGGACGTGCCGGTGCGGCCGGGCATGTCGATGTCGCGGCTGAGGCACGACCTCACCACCGCCTTGGCGGACGTCGGTGAAGACCACCTCTACGACGTGCAGCTCGTGGTCACCGAGCTCGTGTCGAACGTCCTCGACCACACCCCGGGCACCGGGTGCCTGCGGATCGTGCACCACCGCGACCCGTGCGTGGTGGAGGTGGAGGTGGAGGACGAGTCGCCGATCGAGCCGGTGTACGGCCGGTCCCGGCTGGGGGAGCACCGGGGACGGGGGATCATGGTGGTGGACACCATCTCGCGGCGGTGGGGGTACCGGGTGCGGGCCGGTGGGGGCAAGACGGTGTTCGCGCTGGTGGAGTGCACGGGCTGAGTGCAGCGGCGGGCGGCGGGCGGCGGGCGTTGCTTGCGGCGCCTGGGGCTCTCAGTCGTGCCGGATCACGGTTCGGTTGCGCGCGGGCTGACTGCCGGGTGCGGTGGCCGGTGGGCGTTGCCGTTGCTTGCGGTGCCTTCGCCGGGTCCTGTTCCCGGTCGTGCCGGACCACGCCTCGGTCGTGCGCGGGCTGACTGCCGGTAGGCGTTGTCGTTGCTTGCGGCGCCTCGGACTTTCAGTCGTGCCGGACCACGCCTCGGTCGTGCGCGGGCTGACTGCCGGTGGGCGTTGCCGTCGCGTGCGGTACCTCCGCCGGCTCCCAGCCGCGCCGGACCACGGCTCAGTCGCGCGTCGTGTGGGCGAGCCCCGACAGCTCCAGGATGCGGGCCGGAGCCCCTCCCGCCACCAGCGTCAGCTCCCGCCCCCGTCCTCTCGCGGCCGCCATCGCCTGCAGCAGCAGCGCCACCCCGGAGCTGCTGAGGTACCGCAGCCCCGTGAGGTCGACCTCCACCGGTCGCGGGTCGGCCACGTCGATCCGGCTCAGCAGCGGTGAGCGCAGCTCGTCGACCGTGGCGATGTCGAGGTCGCCGGTGAGCAGGACGACCTGCGCGCGTTCGTGCGGGACGTCGGTCAGGCCGGTGGCCGTGGCGGGTGGGACCGGGCGCTTGGCGGCCGCCGGGGTGGCCGGTGGGGTGGTGGCGGGGACGTGGAAGTGGATGGTGGTGCCCCGCTCGCCCGCGTCCAGGTCGACCTCGTCGCTGAGCGCGCGGATCATGGTCAGACCCCGGCCGCGGTCGCCCTTGTCGGCCGGCTGGGGGCGCCAGTGGCCCTGGTCGGCGATCGTGACGCGCACGCCGCGGCCCGACCACTCCAGGCTCGTGTCGAAGGTGCCGCCGCCGTGGGGGTAGGCGTGGTCGACGACGTTCGCGGCTGCCTCGCCGATGGCGAGTTCGAGGTCGTACACCGCGTCGTCGGACAGGCCCGCGGCCTCCGCCCAGGCCGTGGCGGTCCGCCGGAGCGCCGACAGCTCCGAGGCCGAGGCGGGCAGGTGGCGGTGCAGCGGCGCGGGCAGGTGGCGTGCCACCACCAGTGCCACGTCGTCCGACTGGCCTTCCGCCAGCAACGCGTCGAGGACGAGCTGGACCAGTGCCTCGGGAGGCAGGGCCGCGGCGGCGTCCACGGCCGAGGTGAGCCTGCGGACACCCTCGTCCACCACCTCGTCGCGGCGTTCGACCAGGCCGTCGGTGTAGAGCACGACCGAGGCGCCCGGTGGCAGCGGCGCGGAGTGTTGTGGGTGCGCCGCAACGGATCCCGCACCGAGGACGGGGCCCGTCCTCCCGGTCAGCGTGCGGGCTCCCGAGCCGTCGACGACCACGGGTGGCGGATGGCCCGCCGACGCCCAGCAGAGCTCGCCCGAGCTCCAGTCGAAGACGCAGCACGCACACGTGCTGCCCACCGCGCCGTTGATGCGCCTCGCGAAGACGTCCAGGCGTTGCAACGACTCCGCGGGCGAGTGGCCGTCGAGGAGGTAGCCGGCGAGCGCGCTGCGCAGCTGGCCCATGACCGCCGCGGCGGCCGGCCCCTTGCCGACGACGTCACCGACCGTCAGGCCGACGCGCGTGCCGCCGAGCGGCACGACCTCGTACCAGTCGCCGCCGATCTGGGAGTGCCGCGTGGCGGGCAGGTACCGCGCGGCGCACGTGAGCCTCGGCAGCGACGGGAGCCCGCGGGGCAGCAGGCCTTCCTGCAACGCCGCCGCGATCTCGTGCTCGCGCTGCAGCAGCAGTTCGCGCTCGGCCTCGGCGCGCTGCCGCTCGGTGACGTCCCTGCCGATCGCCTGCAGGCCCGCCGGGGTCGCCTGCGTGCTGAGCTCGAGCGCGACCTCGCTGCCGTCGGCGCGGCGCATCGTCACGACCTGGGACACCGACAGGTCGGCGGGCAGGCCGTCGACGAGCAGCCGGGCGATCCCGGTGCCGACGAGCTCGTCCGCCTCGTACCCGAGCAGGTGGCCGGTCGCCGGGTTGACCGACACGAACCGCAGGTCGTGGTCCAGCAGCCAGATCGCGTCCGTGGCGCGTTCGACGAGCTGGCGGTGGCGCTGCTCGCTGTCGCGCAACGCCCGGTCGGCGTGCGTGCGCTGCATCCACTCCCAGCACCGGTTCACCACCACGGACACCAGGTCGATCTCGGCCCGCGTCCAGTGCCGGACACCGGCCTGGTGCACCGCCATCGCGGCCACGAACCGGCCGCCGCGCAGCAGGGGCAGGCAGATCACGGCGCGGATGCCCGTCTCGCGGTAGGCGGCCAGGTCCTCGGCGCCGAGCCGTTCGTCGTTCAGCGCGTCGTCCACGACCCACGGCTCACCCGCGCGCATGGCCTTCAGGGCGCCGTCGCCGAACGCCCGCATCGCGAACCGGCCCGGCAGCGGCGGCAGACCGGTGGCGTGGTCACCGCTCATGACGAAGTGGTTCTCGTCGGCCTCGGTGCGGGCGTAGGCGCAGCGGTCGACGTCCAGGTGCTCGCCCAGCAGCCTCGTGGCGAGCGACATGAGGTCTTCGGCGTCGTCGAGCAGCTGCGACTCGCGGTCGAGCAGGTCGAGGAACCGCTGCCGCTCGTCCGCCGCCTGTTGTGCGGTCACGTCGATCAGCACGCCGCTGCGCCGCGTGCCGTGCACCCGAGCCTTCTCGAGCAGCCACACGAGCTCACCGGTGGCCGTGGTGACGCGGTAGACCTTCTCGTAGTCGACGTCCGAGCCCCAGCGCAGCCGCAGGGTCTCCTCGCGGTCGTTCGCGTGCGTGATCTCCGCCCAGAAGCCGGGGTCGTCGAGCCAGCGCCGCGCCGGGTGCCCGAGGAGGCGCTCGACCGTGCCGGACAGGTACGTCAGCGCACGGCTGCGCGACTCGCCCTGCCAGACGACCACGGGGAGGTCGTCCACCAGCGCGGTCAGCTCGTGTTCCGCTTCGTTCATGTACCCGCGGCCTCCGGACGGGGTGGAGTCCACGACGCCGGCTGTTTGACGCCCTTCACCGCATCGTACGTGCACCCGACCGGTCGGCCCCGGCCCGCCTGATCTGCGGGCACCGGGGCGGTGGGCTACGGTCGGAGGTGGGTTCAACCCGCAGCCCTCCGTCCCGGCGCCGCCGTGCGGACAGGGAGGTGCTGCCGTGCACATCGCCGGTCGGCCGTGCTTCCGCCGTTCGTGAGCAGGAAGCAGACAGATGAAGATCTCCATGGTGCTCGCCGCCGGAAACCCGCACGTCGCGGACCTCTCAGCGGCTCTCATCGCGGTGGGCCACGAGGTCACCGTCCACAGCAGCGACGCCCTCGAAACCCCGGCCGACGGCCGGGAGCCCTACCTGGGCGACTACGTCGACGCCCTGCGCGCCGAGTGGGACAGCGCGCCGCCGGACCTGGTGCACGCGCACCACTGGCGTCCCGGCCTCGCCGCGGTGCTCGCCGCGCAACGGGCGGGCCTGCCGGTCGTGCAGTCGCTGCACGGTTGCGGCCGGCGGACCGACGTCGGACGGCTGCTGGGCCGGGAGTCGGCGCTGGTGCTGGCGAGCTGCGAGCAGGAGATGCTCGACCTGGCCGCCGCGGGGGTCCCGCGCTCGCGGATCTCGGTCGTCGCCCGGGGCGTCGACGTCGACCTGTTCAAGCCGCACGGCCCGGTCTTCGCGCGCAGCGGCCTGCGCCGCGTCGTCACGGTCGTGGACCCGTCGTCGGACAGCGGGGTGGCCGGCCTCGTCGCCGTGCTGCCGCGGCTGAAGGACGCCGAACTGGTCGTCGCCGGACCGATGCCGCCCGCCGCGGCGGACGTCCTGCGCGGTCGGGCGCGCAGGCTCGGCGTGGAGGAACGCGTACGGCTGCTGGGACCCGTGGCGCGTGCGGACATGCCCGCGTTGCTGAGGTCGGCGGACCTCGTGGCCTGCGTGCCGGACCGGGCGTCGTGGGACGTCTGGCCGTTGGAGGCGATGGCGTGCGGCGTGCCGGTGGTGGCCACCGACGTCGGAGGGCTCACCGACGCGGTGATCGACGGCGTGACGGGCCTCCTCGTGCCCGTGGGCGACCTCAAGCAGCTGATCAGGAGACTGCGGCTGCTCCTCGACGACGACACTCTCAGGACGTCGCTGAGCATCGCGGCGGTGGACAGGGTCGACGCCCGCCACACCTGGCCGGACGTGGCGCGCGGGGTGGACCGGCTCTACCGGCTCCTGCTCGACCCGCCGCAGCCCGTGCGTCCCCGCTCCTCCAGGAGGAGCGCGGGCGGAGCACCGGCGGCGGCGCAGACCGACGAGAACTGCACGACCTGACCGGCCGGGTCGCCTGACCGGCCAGATCGCCTGACCGGACAGCGCCACCGCGCCCCGGCCGGGGTCAGACCGGGGTCTGGGCGGCGTTGTCCGCGCCGCCCTCCTGCCGCCGCTTGCGGTCGAGCAGCCACATGACGGGTGACGCGGACAGGCCGTGGACGAGGACGGACCCGACGACGACCAGCCCCACGATCCGCCAGATCGTGTCGTGGTCCGCGAACTGGCCCTCCTGCAGCGCGTAGGTCACGTAGAACAGAGAACCGACACCGCGGACGCCGAAGAACGCGATGACCGTGCGTTCCCGCGGCCCCGTGCATCCCTTCAACAGCCCGATCCACCCCGCCAGCGGCCGCACGACCAGCACGACGGCCGCGGCGACGGCGATCTCGCGCCAGTTCGCCCCGGCGAGCAGCCCGGTGGCCGCGGCGCCGCCGAGCAGGAAGACGATCAGGACGGTGAGCATCCGCTCGGCCTGTTCGACGTAGCGGTGCAGGACCTGGTGGTAGCCGTGGTGCCGTTCCGCCGCCCTGATCGTGCAGGCGGCCACGAAGACCGCGACGAACCCGTAGCCCTCAAGCAGTTCGGTGACGCCGTACGCGAGGAACGTCGCCGCCAGTGCCACGAACCCCTCGGCGTGCTCGGCGAGGCGGAACTTCTCCGACGGCGCGGAGAAGAACAGCTTGCCCAGCAACCAGCCGATGCCCACGCCGATCGCGAGACCGCAGGCGAGCCGCCAGACGACGTCCACCCCGAGCCAGTGCCCGAGCCACGCCGACGGCGCCGCGCCCGCGACGCTGATCGCGATGGCGGCGTAGGTGAACGGGAACGCCAGCCCGTCGTTCAGCCCCGCCTCCGAGGTGAGCGCGAACCGGGCCTCGTCCTCGTCCTGGTCCGGGTTCTCGGCGGGTTCGGCGACCTGCACCTCGCTGGCGAGAACCGGGTCGGTGGGCGCGAGCGCCGCCGCCACGAGCACGGAAGACGCGACTCCGAGCCCGAGCGCGCCCCACCCGAGCAGTCCGACGGCGAGCATCGACAACGGCATCGTGATCGCGAGCAGGCGCCACGTGCTGGCCCAGCGGCGCAGCCCCGGCGGCCGGTTGAGCGCGAGACCGGCACCCATCAGCGAGATGATCACGCAGATCTCGGTGAGGTGCAGCAGCACCGTGCCGTGCTCGTCGGGATCGGGGGAGGGCAGCGCGTCGACGACCGTGAACGTGAGGGCTCCCGCGCCGAGGAAGAGCATCGGCATCGACACCGGAGCGCGGGCCAGCAGCCGGGGCAGGAGGGCGGCGGCCAGGGTCGCGAGCCCCGCGCCGGTGTACAGCAGGGAGCCAGGATCCACTGTCGGCCTTCCGCGTCGTCGGTGAACGGACGTGATACCCGTGCCGTAGCTGCGCAAACCGCGACGCGACGGGCGTCACGCCGGGCGTGACGGCCGGTCCGCCCGCGCGGAATGCCCTGAGTGGATCAGGCGTTGACAGGGCTGGACCAACTACAGGGACGGACGTACCGCACGGCATGAAGAAGATCGGTTTTCTCTCGTTCGGGCACTGGTCGGACAGCCCGCATTCGCAGACGAGGACGGCGGCGGACACGTTGCTGCAGTCCATCGACCTCGCGGTGGCAGCCGAGGAGCTGGGCGCGGACGGCGCCTACTTCCGCGTGCACCACTTCGCGAGGCAGCTCGCGTCGCCGTTCCCGCTGCTCGCGGCCGTCGGCGCCAAGACCGAGCGCATCGAGGTCGGCACCGGCGTGATCGACATGCGGTACGAGAACCCGATGTACATGGCGGAGGACGCCGGGTCCGCCGACCTCATCGCCGGCGGCAGGCTGCAGCTCGGCATCTCGCGGGGATCGCCCGAGCAGGTCGTCGACGGCTGGCGCTACTTCGGCTACCAGCCCGCCGAGGGCCAGACCGACGCCGACATGGCCCGCGGCCACACCGAGGTGTTGCTGAAGGTGCTGGAGGGCGGCGGGTTCGCCCAGCCGAACCCGCGGCCGATGTTCCCGAACCCGCCGGGACTCCTGCGGATCGAGCCGCACGCGCCGGGCCTGCGCGACCGCATCTGGTGGGGCGCCGGCTCCAACGGCACCGCGGTGTGGGCGGCCGAGCAGGGCATGAACCTGATGAGCTCCACCCTGAAGTTCGACGAGGGCGGCGCGCCGTTCCACGTCCAGCAGGCCGACCAGATCCGGGCGTTCCGCAAGGCCTGGACCGAGGCGGGCTGGGAGCGCGAGCCGCGGGTGTCGGTGTCGCGCAGCATCTTCGCCATCACCACGGACCTCGACGACGCCTACTTCGGCGGCGACGGCGAGAGCCGCGACAGCGTCGGGTTCATCGACGGCCCGAACAAGGCGATCTTCGGCCGTTCCTACGCCGCCGAACCGGACGTGCTGGTGGAGCAGCTGGCCGAGGACGAGGCGATCGCCGAGGCCGACACGCTGCTGCTGACCGTGCCGAACCAGCTCGGCGTCGAGTACAACGCGCACGTCCTGGAGAACATCCTCGTGCACGTCGCCCCGGCTCTCGGCTGGCGCTGAGGGGGCGCGGTTGTCGGAATGTTGACATTCCGACAAGTCGTTCCGGCTGCCCGGCGCCCGAGTGGTGCCGGGCAGCGGCGTTTCAGGCGTCCGCCCACTTCACGACGTCGGCGACGGCCGCGTTCCCGCCGCACACCACGATTCCCAGCCGCGCGCCTCCGCCGACGCGGTCGAGCACGGTCCGGGCGGCCGGCACCAGACATCCGGCAGCGGGCTCGGCCCACACCTTCTGCCGCTCCGCCAGCGCGATCGACCCCCGCGCCGCCTCCGCGTCCGAGACCGTCAGGACGTCCTCGAGCAGCGCGACGGCGTGGTCGTACGTCAGCTGGGACACGTGCGGCGCCGACAGCGTCGACACGACCGACGTCGGCGTGATCTCCACGGGACCGCCCGCGTCCAGCGCCCGCCGCATCGCGTCGGCGCCCTCGGTCTCGACACCCCACACGCGCACACCGGGCACGAGCGCCCGGAACGCCGTCGCCACCCCCGCCGCGAGCCCGCCCCCGCCGATGCTGACCAGCACGTCGGTGACGTCCGGCGCGTCCTGCGCGAACTCCAGTCCCACGGTGCCCTGCGCGGCCGCCACAACGGGGTCGTCGTAGGGGTGCACCAGCGTCGCACCCGCCTCCACCAGCTCGCGGAGCAGCTCGAACGCCGCCGCCAACCCGTCCGTGAGGCGCACGTCCGCTCCCGCCGCACGAGCGAGCTCGACCGACCGGGCGGGTGCCGACGAGGGCATCACGACCGTCGCCGCCACCCCCAGCTCACCCGCGACGTCGGCCAGCGCGATCCCGTGGTTGCCGCCGCTCACCCCGACCACACCCGCCGCCCGCGCCTCGTCGGACAGGGAGAGGATCTTCGCGAACGCACCGCGCGCCTTGAAGGAACCGCTGCGCTGCAACAGTTCCAGCTTCACGGTCGTCGGCACGCCCAGCAACGCCGACAGGCCGGGAGAGGGCAGGGCGGGCGTGCGCAGCACCCGTCCGTCGATCGCTTCGGCGGCGGCTCGGACGTCGCCGACGGTCAGCAGTTCAGCCACGTCGTCACCCTAATCCGAGCGGCCCGGGGTGGCGGTCACGGGCGCAGCAGTCGTTCGCTGAGCCAGGCGAGAGATGCCGTGATCTGCTGCTGGGTCAGGCCTCGGCGCCGCTGTTCCTGGTAGACCTCGGGCGCCAGCGGGGCCAGCAGGACCTCCAGCAGCGCGTCCGGGTCCGGGGCGTCGGCGAGCAGCGTTCGGACATGCGTGCGCCAGAAGCCGTAGGCGCCGGTGGCGAACCTCGCGTCTCCTGTTTCCGCGCCCAGCACGAGGTGCAGGTGGCGTTCCAGCAGGTCTGTCATGGCCGCGTAGAACGCCGCCAGCCGTTCCGCGGCCGGTGCGCCGGGGCCCAGGGGCGGCGGGCCGGTCAGGAGTTGTTGCTGGAGCCGGCGTTCGTGTTCGTCGAGCAGCGCGGCGGCCACCGAGGACGGGTCGGGGTAGCGGCGGTAGAGGGTGGCGCGGCCCACGCCGGCGGCTCGGGCGATCTCGTCCATCGTGACCTGGCGGGCGTCCTTGCCCGCGAACAGCTTTTCGGCCGCTGCCAGCACCTTCGCGCGGTTGCGGGCGGCGTCGGCGCGTTCCCTGGGCGGCGGTGGGCCCGTCGTGACCTCGTGCAGGGTCTCGTCGCCGGTGTCGACCATGAGCGGGATCCTACGGCAATGAAGTGGACGTCATGTCCGCTTACCTCCTAGGCTGGCGGACGAATATGGACACGTTGTCCGCTTATGGGGGTTTCCGTATATCTCGTGCTGTTGGCGTCCGCGTTGCTGGCCGGTGGTTTGCTGGCGGTGCAGGCGTCGGTGAACCTGCAGTTGAACAAGGCGGTGGGTACGCCCTATGGCGCGTCCACGGTGCAGCTCGGCGTCGCCACCGCGGTGCTGGCCGTGCTCGCGGTGGCGGTGGGCTCGACCGCGGCCGTGGCGCTGGTGCCGCACGTTGAGCCGTGGCACCTGCTGGGCGGGCTGGCCAGTCCGCTCTACATCACCAGCGGCATCCTGCTGTTCCCGCGGCTCGGGGCGCTCGCGACCGTCGGGCTCTTCGTGACGGGGCAGATGTTCGCGTCGTTCGTGCTGGACCTGGTGGGGCTGCTCGGTGTTCCGCGGCAGCCGTTCTCGGGTGGCGCGGTCATCGGGGCCCTGGCGGTGCTCGCGGGCATCACGGTGATCATCCGCGCGCAGGCGGCCGGGCCGGTGCGGAGGACCGGTGCGGGCTGGATCCTGCTCGGGGTGGTCGCGGGGGCGGCGCTTCCGGTGCAGGGCGCGGTGAACGCCGCGCTGCGCGGTGACCTGGGTGCGCCGATCGCCGTCGCTCTCGTCAGTTTCACCGTGGCGACGCTGACGATCTCGGCCGTGCTCCTGGTGATGCGCGCATCCGGTCGCACGCCGGCGCCGCGACTGGCGCCGTTGGGGGACATGCCGTGGTGGGGGTGGCTCGGCGGGCTGTGCGCGGCGGCCTACGTCACCGCGACGTTCCTGCTCCTGCCGGAGATCGGCGCGGCCACCACGGTCGTGCTCACGGTCACGGGGCAGCAGGTCGCCTCCGCGGTGATCGACCACCGGGGCTCCTTCCGGATGCCGCGCAGGCCGCTCACCGCCGTTCGCCTCGCCGGGCTCTCACTGCTCGTCGCCGGCTCGCTGCTCGTGCAGCTCACCTAGTCGCGCCGGCGCGGGGGAGTCCACGCGACGACGCTCGCGAACAACGCTCCGAGTGCCACCACGCCGAACATGACGCCCGCGACCCGGTGCGCCTGGTCGTTGTCGGCCAGGGCGGCGTCGGCCACCCGGCCCTCCCGGAGGTCGTACCGGACCGTCACCCGCTCGCCGGGCAGGCGGGCCGGGCCGTTCTCCGGCAGCGTCGCGACCTGCTTCGAGCCGTCCGGGAGGGGGTACTCGACCTTGACCGAGACGCTCTTGCCGGACTTCAGCCGTTCCCGCACCACCCCCTCGGTGCCGGCCCACGACCGCTGCTCGGCCGAGTTCTGGAGCACGACCACCACGCCCAGGACGGCACCCACCAGCACGGCACCGGCCACGAACCGGCCCGTGCGCGACTTCAACGTCTTCGCCACCACGCCTCCTCCGCAGAGGAGATCGTCGGGAGGAGCGGGAACGTCACAGCTGCGAGGACCGCCTACCGCGGCGGCGAAGTCGTCCGGTCGCGGATCCGTCAAGCGGGGTGACCTTCTCGTTGCGTACCATTCTTCGCACCGCCCGCGCGGCGGGAGGAGCAGACGGCGTCCGAGGTTCAGCAGCGTGCCCGGGACGCATGGCGGGAGGGCGCGCCGTGAGCGTTTTTGACATGCACGAGCCGCAAGGTTCCGTGGCGGTCGAGCAGGACGACCTGCGGGCCCTTTTCGGGCAGTCCGCGGCCGTCTACGCGGCGTTCGTGGGGCCGGAGCACGTTCTGGAGACGGCCAACCCGGCGTTCCACGCCGCTGTGGGGGAAGAGCGCGCTCTGCTCGGTCGTGCCGTGGCGGAGGTGCTGCCCGAACTGGGCGACCAGGGGTTCGTCGCGCTGCTGAACCAGGTGTACCGGAGCGGTGAGCCGAGCACGGGGCGTGACGTGCGGGTCTTGCTGGGCACCGGGCCGCACGCGCGGGAGGCGTTCTTCGACCTCACCTGCGAGCCGCGCCGCGATCGTGACGGCGGCGTGGCCGGGGTGCGCGTGATCGGCGTGGAGACCACGCAGGTCAAACACGCACAACGGCTGATGGCCGAGCACCGCGCGTTGCTGGAGCAGATCGCGCGCCAGGCGCCGCTGACCGAGGTGCTCGACGGGATGGCCCGGTGCATCGAGGAACTGACGCCCGACGAGATCCTCGTGTCGGTCCTGCTCGCCGACGCCGACGGACGGCACCTGCGGCACGGCGCCGCGCCCAGCCTGCCCGACTTCTACAACGAGGCCATCGACGGCATCGCCACCGGGGAGGGCGTCGGTTCCTGCGGCACGGCCGCGCACCGGCGGGAACCGGTGATCGCCACCGACATCGCCACCGACCCGTTCTGGGACGACTTCCGCCCGCTGGCCGAACGCGCCGGGCTCGGTGCCTGCTGGTCCACGCCGATCCTGGCGCGCGACGGGGCGCTCCTGGGCACGTTCGCCATGTACCACCGGACCGCGCGGGCCCCGCAGGAGGCGGACCTCGCGCTGGCCAGGCTCTTCGCCGACACCGCGGCCCTCGCCGTCGAACGCCACCGCAGCGAGGTGGCGCAGAGCGAGGCGGAGGCACGTGCGGAAGCGGCGCGCAGGGCGCTGGCGGAAGCCGTGCGCGCGGAACGGGAGCTGCGTGCCGAAGCCGAACGACGCGCCGACGCCGCCGCGGAGCTCAACGCCCAGATGCGGGCCGCGGCGGCCGCGCAGGCGAACGCGCCGCACCCCGAGCACTGCCAGCTGGGCGGGACGGCCGGGTGCGCCGCGGCGGCGGAGATCAAGGTGGCCGACTCGTGGGGCGACTCGGCGTGGGGGTGTCCCGCGCACGTCGAGGAGGCGTTGATCCACGTGCGGTCGGTGTTCATCGCGGGGGAGGAGATGGGCGGGCTGGCCGCCTACCTCCACCGCTGAGCGGTGGTCTGGGCCGCGCGAATGCCTCGCACAGCGAGGGCCGCAAGGGCACGTGCCGTGCGGCGAACGGGTGGGGCGGCGCGCAACGCACAGCACCGACAGCCCGTCGGCAGGAGTGGCGCGGTGCGCGGCGACAGCAACCGTGCGGCGACGGCGACCGTGCGGCGCGCGGCAACCGCGCGGTGCGGCGGCCCGTCTACTCCGAACGCTGTCCGGCCGCGCGAGCGGCACGGCCCGCCAGGTCGGCGAACGCCTCGCGCAGCGCGGGCGGCCCGACCACCTCCACCTCGGTGTCGAAGCGCGCGAGCCTGGCGGCGAGCGCTGCCCACGACCACGAGCCGGTCACCAGCCGCGTCCGGCCGGGACCGGCGTCCTCCGCCGTGTCGCCGCCGGTGAAAGGCGCCACGTCGGCGAGCGGCAGGTGCAGGACCACCTCGCCCCGGCACGGCCAGGCGCCGGTCTCCGAGCCCTTGAAGCGGGCCGACAGGAACGCGGCCACGTCACCGCCGGGCACCTCGCGCGGGGTGAAGCGCGGGCCGTTCGGCACGCGCAGGGTCATGCGGTCGGCTCGGTAGGTGCGCCAGTCCTGGCGGTCCGGGCTCCAGCCGACGAGGTACCAGCGGCCCGACCGGACGACGAGGTGGTGCGGCTGCACCCGGCGGGGTGGCTGCTCGGGCGACGGAGGGCGGCCGGGTGCGTCGTAGTCGAACCGCAGTTCCTCGCGGGCGCGGACGGCGGTGCTCAGCGCCATCAGCAGGTCGGTGTCCACCTGCGGGCCGCGGCCGGCCGGCTCCACCTCCAGCGCGTCGATGCGGGCGCGCAGCCGGGCCGGCATGACCTGGCGGACGGTGGCGAGGGCTCGGGCGGCGGCCTCCTCGATGCCCGCTCCCGTGCCCACGGCGATCCTCAGCGCGACGGCCAGGGCCACGGCCTGGTCTTCGTCGAACAGCAGGGGCGGCACCTGGCTGCCCGCTTCCAGCCGGTAGCCGCCGTCGGGGCCCTTCACGGCGTGGACGAGGTAGCCGAGCTCGCGGAGGCGGTCCACGTCGCGGCGCACGGTGCGTTCGCTGACGCCGAGCCGGTCGGCGAGCAGGAGACCCGGCCAGTCGCGGCGGACCTGCAGCAGCGACAGCAGCGACAGCAGGCGGGCCGAGGTGGTCGTCGAGGTGGCGATCGGCATGGTTTCACCCTCTCACGAGTAGCGGACGTTCCCTGTCCGGTACTGCTGACAAAGTCGTGTTCATCGCCGGAGACCTCCGGCGGCGGAACGAACCGAAGGACCGAGAAGATGTCGCTCAACGCTGTTGCCCACCTGAACTTCCGCGGCCAGGCGCGGGAGGCGCTCGAGTTCTACCGTTCGGTCTTCGGCGGGCAGCTCAACGTCATCACGTATGGAGACTTCGGGATGCCCGCCGAGGTGCCGGGTGCGGCCGGCGTGGTGTTCGGCGAGGTCGTCGCCGAGAACGGGTTCCGCGTCATGGCCTACGACGTGCCGGGCGCGGGCGAGCCGGTCGCGCCCGGCGCGCCGACCACGCGCAGGGAGAACGGCACCACCGTCACCGAGGAGCCGTTCTTCCTGTCCGTGCGCGGGGAGACCGCCGACGAGGTCGCGCCGGTCTGGAAGGGCCTCGCCGAGGGCGGCATGGTGATCGAGGAGTTCGCGGCGAGCCAGTGGTCTCCCGGGTTCGGGATGCTCGCCGACAGGTTCGGCGTCACCTGGATCGTGGACGTCGCGGTCGCCCGCGCCTGAGCCCGGTGGGGGTGGGATGCCGCGGGCATCCCACCCTCAGTCGAGGATCTCGACGTAGCCGTCGGTGCCGTTCACGCGGATGCGCTGACCGTCCCGGATGGACCGGGTGGCGCCCTCGACGCCCACGACCGCGGGCAGGCCGTACTCCCGCGCGACCACGGCGCCGTGGGTCATCAGGCCGCCCACCTCCGTCACCACGCCCGCGGCCGCCACGAACAACGGCGACCAACTGGGGTCCGTGTGCGCGGTGACCAGGACGTCACCCGGTTCGAGGCCGGCCTGGGTCATGTCCAGCACGACCCTGGCGCGGCCCTCGACGGTGCCACCGGACACCGCGAGCCCGACCAGGGCACCGGCGGGCAGGTCCTCGCGCCGGTACGTGCCCGAGATGGCCTCGCCATCCGACGTGAGCACCCGCGGGGGCGTGAGCGACTCGTGGGACGCGAACTCCTCCCTGCGCCGGCGGATCAGGGCGGAGTCGGCCCGAGAGGTCCGCGCCACCTCGTGGAACTCCTGGAACGTCAGGAAGAAGGCGTCCTCCGGCGTGTCGAGCACTCCGGCGCGCGTGAGGCGTGAGGCCTCCTCCAGCAACGCCTTCCTGTAAGCGAAGTAGCGGCTGACCATGCCGTACTTGGGGTACTCGCGGTATCCGATGAACGTCCGCAGGCGGTCGACCACCCGCTTGGTCTCGGCGGCCTTCTCCTCGCCGCCGGGCAGCACCCGCAGGCGCTCCAGGACCTCCTGCTCCTTCTTCCACGCCTCCTGCCGCCCCTGCTCGAAGCGGCGCTCACCGGCGCCCTGCTCGAAGTTCCGGACGTTGGTGAGGATCAGCGGCACGAGAGCGGCCGGACGCTCGCTCCACCGCTGCCTGGTGATGTCGATCTCGCCGACGCACCGCATGCCGTATCGCGCGAGATAGCCCTCGATCGCGTCACGCGCCTGCCGTCCGCCGGGCACGCGCGGCAGCTCCTCGAGGAAGTCGTCCCCGGCCTTCTCCAGCAACGCCACGACCTCCGGGTGCGGGCGGACGGCATCGGCGACGTCGAGGAGCGCCAGCCCCATCTCGGAGGTCACGTTGTGGGGAGCGGACAGCGACAGCGCGTCGGCGGCGTTCTTCTCGCCTAGCCACTCCCGCAGGTTCTCGTTCAGCCACCACGTCGCCTGCATCCCGGCCGTGATCACCTGGCTGCCGCGCGGGTCGAACAGCAGCCGGCGCAACTCCCGCAGGTCGGCGAGGACGAACTCGAAGAGCTCCGGTCCGGACCTGCCGCGGATCTCCCGGCGGAGCGCGGCCACGGACGCCTCGGTGGCGCCGATCAGCTCGGTGACGATGTCCGGATCGGTGTCGATCGTCGCCGGCGCGGCACCGGCGATCAGCGGCACGTCCTCGTCGGTCCGGGCAGCGGGGAGGAAGTCCTCGCGGCCGAGGACCGTCCGGATCGCGTCGTCCATCAACGGGTCGGACCTGCCGATCACGTCCAGGAAACCGGCACGGCTGGACGGCGTGGTCAGGATCGGGGTCACGTCCACGAACAACCGCCCGCCCACCACCGTCATCGGCCGGGGCGTCGTGAGCTGCCAGACGGACAGGCCCAGCGGCTTCATCGCGTCGGTCATCATCTGCTGGTGCCCGACGGACACGTAGACGTGGTTCTCGCCGTCGTCGGTCTCGGGCACGGGGAACAGCGTGGTGATCGGCCGGCTCTGCACCACCCGGAAGCCGCTGCCGTCGAGGCACCACTCGACGTCCTGCGGCCGGCCGAAGTGCGCCTCGATCCGCCGCCCGAGCCGGACGAGTTCCAGCACCTGCTCGTCCGTCAGAGCCGGTTCCCGCTGCCGTCCGGGAGCGACCGCCTCCTCGCGCGTGCCCCCGCCGGCAGCGGCGTGCAGTGCGGTCTCCTTGGCGGCGATGGACTTCTGCGCGATTCCGGTGTCCGCGACCTGGTAGACGTCCGCGTTCACCAGACCGGAGACGAACGCCTCCCCGAGGCCGAACGTCGCCTCGACGCAGGCGAGTTTCCGGTTCGACGTCGCCGGGTCGGCGGTGAAGAGCACCCCGGCCGCGTGCGGGAAGACCATCCGCTGCACGACGACGGCCATCTCGGCCCGGCGGTGGTCGATCCCGTTGCGCTCCCGGTAGGACACGGCCCGTTCGGTGAACAGCGACGCCCAGCACCAGCGGACGTGCTCCAGGACCGCGTCCGTTCCGACGACGTTGAGGTAGGTGTCCTGCTGGCCCGCGAACGACGCCGCCGGCAGGTCCTCGGCCGTGGCGCTCGACCGGACGGCGAACGCGGTCCCGCCGGGGAACCCCGCCACCGCCGCGGTGATCTCCTCGGCGACGTCGGCCGGGATCGTCACGCCCTCGAGCCGCGACCGGACCGCCTTCGCGTCGAAGTCCGCCCCGATCGAAGACGGGTCGAGAACCCGCCGGAACGCGTCGGTCGTCACGCAGAACCCCGCCGGGACGTCGATGCCGCCGATCCGCGTGAGCTCCCCGAGGTTCGCCGCTTTGCCACCGCACAGCGCCACCCGGGTGCCGTCGATGTCGCCCAGGCCCAGCACGAAACTGCCCATCTGCGTCTTCCCCCTGTTCGCAGGCTTCGGCCGCAGAGTGTGGAGCACGACCGGGGTCTTGCCGCAAGACCCCGGTTGCGCTATAAGTTGGACGTGGCGGGGAGAGGTGATCTCCTCGCTTTCGTCGTTTTCGCGGTGGGGGTCAGGCGGCGCCGACCGCGACCGCGGGCTCCTCCACCTCCGGCCGCTCGGCCCTGACCGACGCGATGCCCGCGAGGATCAGCAGGCCACCGGCGAGTTGCAGCGGGGAGAGCTCCTCACCCAGCAGGACCCATGCGAACAGCGACGCCGAGACGACCTCCAGCAGCGCGATGAACGACGCCACCCGCGAGCCGAGGATCCCGGAGGCGGTGATGCCGGACGCGTAGGCGAGCGCGGTGCCGACGACCGCGACCACGAGCAGCGGCACCCACCAGGCCGTGGTGGTGCCCAGCAGCGGCAGGTCGTCGAACGTGGCGGTGAACGGCAGCAGGCCCAGCGCGCCGACCAGCGCCAGCACGGGCGCGGCCAGCAGCAGGCCCGCACCGGCGAGCGCGACCGGGGGAAGGCCGTTGTTGGGGCGTGCGGCGATCACGAAGTAGACGGCGCACCCGATGGCGGCACCGAACGCGGCGGCGAGGCCGACCGGGTCCACGGCCCGGATCGCACCGGGCCCGATCACGAGCACGAGACCGCCGACCGCGAGCACCGAGCCGACCAGCACCACGGGCGCGGGCGTCCTCCTGCTGACCGCCCACGTGAACCCGACCAGCAGCAGCGGCGCGAGGAACTCGATCAGCAGCGCGGTCGCCACCGGGATCCGCTGGATGGCGGCGAAGTACAGCACCTGCGTGACCGCCACGCCGGCCAACCCCATGCCCAGCACCGGCCACCGCGCCTGCCACAGCACGGTCCACTTGCCGCGCAACGAGAACAGGACGAACGGCAGCAGCACGAGTCCCGCGGTGAGCGCGCGGGCCGTCACGGCGGCGGTCGGCGACCAGCCCGCCTCCAGCAGCGGTTTGACGAACGCCCCGGAGGTGCCGAACGAGAGGAACGAGATCGTGGCCGCGACCAAGCCGGCCGACTTCGACGCCATTCCCACGGTCTGCCTCCCGGCCTCGACGCTGTCATGGACTAACCTGTCCGTCACCCCTGACGCTAGGCGCGTCCGAGTGAGGAGTCAATTTGCGTTTTGCCCCTGACACGGAGGAGTCACTGGCTTTCGTCGTGGCCCTGTGCAACACCCACCCGACGGCGTCGCGCGGCGGCGAGGACGAGCTGGCCACGGTCGACGGGCTCATGGCGC
This sequence comes from Lentzea sp. CC55, assembly GCF_021056325.1. Taxonomy (NCBI): domain Bacteria; kingdom Bacillati; phylum Actinomycetota; class Actinomycetes; order Pseudonocardiales; family Pseudonocardiaceae; genus Lentzea; species Lentzea sp. CC55. The sequence goes on from NZ_JAJCXE010000034.1 coordinate 134,852, forward strand.
TGCTCGGCCGTTTCCCCTACACGGGCCGCATCGACCGCGACGAGGCCGAGCTGCGCGAGGTCCGGGACACCCGCGAGCTGCTCAGGCACGTGTGGACGCTCAGCCGCGACGACGCCGTGGAGGCCGTCAACAAGATGCTCCGCGACGGCAAGGCGCTCCCTCACCTCGTGCGGCACGACGACCTCGACTGGCACATCCACGCCACCGAGCCCACCTCCCCGCTGGCCGAACGGATCCGCGTGGAGGCCGCGCTGGCGCTGATCGACGTGATCAGGACCGACGAGATGGACCGCCTGCGGATCTGCGCGGCCGACGACTGCGAAGGGCTGCTGCTCGACCTGTCCCGCAACGGCCTCAAGCGGTTCTGCGGCGTGCGCTGCGGCAACCGGATGAACATGATCGCCTTCCGCGAACGGCGGGCGGGGCGCGGCTGACGAGCGGTGCGCCGCGCCCCCGCCGGCGCTCGCGGGCACTACGGTGGTGATCAGCGAAGCGGCGAGAGGGGCGGGAACGCGACATGACGTCGTGGAACGAGATCGTCAACTACGTTCGGCTGCGGTACGAGGTGCTGGAGGAGACGGACGTCTGGCTGCGGTTCCGGCTCGACACCGGGAACGGGCGCACCCAGCAGGTCTCGGTGCACCACGTGCACGAGTCCGGTGTGGACTGGGTCGAGATCTCCTCCGCCGTCGGCCGGGCCGGGGAGATCGACCTCCGGCGGTTCCTCGAGCTGGCCGGTGTGTCGCTGATCGGCGGTGCGGGCGTGGTCGACGGCATCGCGCTGCTCAAGCACACCGTGCCCCTGGAGCACCTGAGCGTGCGCGAGGAGTTCGAACGCCCGCTGGCGCTGCTGGTCGCCAGTGCCGACGCGTTCGAGCACGAGCTGACCAGCGGCGACCACTTCTGAGGCCGCTCAGCCGCGCTCGCGCGCGGTGAGCAGCTCCAGCATCTCGGACAGGTCGAAGAACCGCGCCACGTCGAGCGCCGACCGCGGCCCGAGGGCGGGGTCGGCACCCGCTGCCAGCAGCAGCTCCACACTGCGCCGGGAGCGGCGGAAGACCGCCGCTCCCAGTGCCGTCTGGCCCCGGTCGTTGACCCTCCCGGTGTCGGCGCCGCGCTCCAGCAGAGCCGCGACGGTGTCCGGGTGGTCGTGGTACGCGGCCAGCACGAGCAGCGAGTCGCCCGCGCCGTTGGTGAGGTTCACCGGCACCCCCGCGTCGAGCGCCTCGGCCAGCCGGGCGGTGTCGCCGGTGCGGGCGAGGTCGAACATCGAGCGGAGGAAGGAGAGGTCCTCCTCGGTCAGCGCTTCGGTCACGAGCGGGCTCCTCAGGAGATCGTGGCGGGGAAGCGTTCCCAGACGCGGTGGGCGCCCAGCAGCGCGGCCACCTCGCCGAGCACCTTCGTCGCGTCGTCACCGACCGCGATGCCCGCACCCGCGACCCCGGAGGCCTCCAGCGCGGCCTGGCCGGCACCCCACGCGCCGATGGCCTTGGCGTGCCGGAAGCACTCCTGGACCATCAGGACGACGCGCGGGTCGACGAGACCGCCGGGCGCACCGGCCTTCGCGTCACGGGCGGGCACCGCGTCCGGTCCGGGGGGCGGGCTGCCCGCGAGCAGCAGGGCGTCGAACTCGACCGACCGCGCCGTGAGGAACGTGCGCTGCGCCACCAGGCCGGAGTCCCCGATCGGGCCGCCGGTCGGCGCGATCAGCAACGGCACCATCCCGGCCGCCAGGATCGTCTCGCGGACCGTGCGCACACCGTCGAGGTCGGCCGGGTCGACCACGATGCCGATCATGCGGCCGTCGGTCGGCCAGGTCTTCCCGACCTGCGACAGGGCGGGGCTGGGCGCGACCTTCCTCGGCCGGACGGTCGGCGCCGGTGCCGGGAGCCCGAGACCCTTCGCCACCTCGGCGCACAGCGTCGGGTCGACGTTCGCGAGCACCCGCAGCTGGCGTTCCTTGATCGCCTGCTCGTAGCACTTGCCGAGCTCGAAGGTGAACGCGCGCACCAGGTGTTCCTTCTCGACCGGCGACAGGCTCAGCCAGAACAGCCTCGGCTGCGTGTAGTGGTCGGAGAACGAGGCGGGCGACTGCCGGACCTTGGCCGCCTTCGGCAACGGCTGCGCGACCTCGACGAACGGCCGATCCGCGGCCGAGGCCTCGAACGGGTTGCCGCCGTCGAGGGTGTTCGGCTTGTACGGCGCCACGCCCGCGTGCACCGCGTGCTGGTGGTACCCGTCGCGGAACATGTCGTTGACCGGCACGTGCGGGCGGTTGATCGGGATCTGGTTGAAGTTCGGCCCGGCGAGCCTCGTCAGCTGCGTGTCGAGGTAGGAGAACAGCCGGGACTGGAACAGCGGGTCGTCGGTGACGTCGATGCCCGGCACCAGGTTGCCGAGGTGGAACGCGACCTGCTCGGTCTCGGCGAAGAAGTTCATCGTGTTGCGGTTGAGCGTGAGCAGGCCGATCGGCTGCACCGGCGCGAGCTCCTCCGGCACGATCTTCGTCGAGTCGAGCAGGTCGATGCCCTCGAACGTCTGCCGCGGCGTGTCCGGGAAGAGCTGCACGCCGAGCTCCCACTGCGGGTGCGCGCCGGACTCGATGGCGTCGGCGAGGTCGCGGCGGTGGAAGTCCGGGTCGATGCCGTTGATCATCTGCGCCTCCTCCCACACCAGGGAGTGCACGCCGAGCTTGGGCTTCCAGTGGAACTTCGCGAGCGTGGTCTCGCCCTCGGCGTTGACCAGCCGGAACGTGTGGACGCCGAAGCCCTCCATCGTCCGGTAGGAGCGTGGGATGCCGCGGTCGGACATGTTCCACATGACGTGGTGGGTGGCCTCGGTGTGCGTCGAGACGAAGTCCCAGAACGTGTCGTGCGCGCTCTGCGCCTGCGGGATCTCCCGGTCCGGGTGCGGCTTGCCCGCGTGGATGATGTCGGGGAACTTGATCCCGTCCTGGATGAAGAAGACCGGGATGTTGTTGCCCACGAGGTCGAAGTTGCCCTCCTGGGTGTAGAACTTCGTCGCGAACCCGCGGGTGTCGCGCACGGTGTCCGCCGAGCCGCGCGACCCCAGCACGGTCGAGAACCGCACGAACACCTGCGTCTCGACGCCGTCACCCAGGAACGCGGCCTTGCAGACGTTCGAGGCGGTGCCGTAGCCGACGAACGTGCCGTGCGCGCCATAGCCACGGGCGTGCACCACGCGCTCGGGAATGCGCTCGTGGTCGAAGTGCATGATCTTTTCGCGCAGGTGGTGGTCCTGCAGCAGCGTCGGGCCGCGGTCGCCGGCCTTCAGCGAGTGGTCGGTGTCGTACAGCCGCGCACCGGCCGAGGTGGTGAGGAACTCGCCCTGCTGCCCCATGCTGAGCTTCGGCGCACCGGTCGGCGCACCCGTCGGGGACACCGTCTCCGGCCCCGTCTGGTCGGGCTTGGGTGGCAGCGGCGCGCGGGGCTCGGTCGGCTCGTCGAGCGACGGCGGCTCGCTGTTGGGGACGCCGGGGATGGGCGGGTTCACCATCTCGGTGACCTTGTCCACCGCCTTCTCGACGGCCGCCTTCACGAGCTTGCCTGGCTTCTTGCTGGCCAACTGCATCCTCCTCAGAACAAGCAACGTACGAAGGCGTTACCCGCGATCCCGCCGTCTATGCGTGATCGCCGTGTATTGGCGATGTATCGGTCGTGGATGCAGCCCCGGGACGCTGCCGTGGCAGTGCAGTCGTTGCAGTCGTTCGGAAAAGGGGATGTCATGCGGTTCACCAAGATGACGGCGGCGGTCGCCGGCCTGCTGGGTGCGGCTCTGATCGGCACGGCGGCGCCGGCCGGTGCGGCGGGCCAGGAGGTGTTCAGCCCGAGCGTCGAGGTCGCGCAGCCGTGGCTCGAGGACACGGCCTCCGTGAGCGTCGCCGAGGGCGACGTCTCGATCCAGCAGACGGCGGCCGGCGCCATCAGGTGGATGTCCGACCGCCGCGGCAGCACCGCGTACGAGGGCTACTGCGAGCGTGCCGTGCGGCTCGCGTGGAACCGCAGCACGCACCACGCGTCGGCCATCGCGCACTGGCGTTCGTCGGACGGCACGCGCCGCACCACCGGCACCCCGCCGAAGGGCGCGTTCGTCTTCTGGAACACGAGCCAGTACGGCCACGCGGGCATCGCGGACGGCAACGGCGGCTTCTGGTCGACCAGCGTCGGCGGCAGGATCGGCCACGCGAGCTCGGTCGGCTACTTCCGCAACTACCTCGGCTGGAAGCCCGGCAACAGCAACTGATCGAGTGCGCCCGCCGCGCGTGCCAGCGTGCGCAGCGCGGCGGGCTCGCCCTCGCGGTTGCCCGTGCGGCGGTAGGTCTCGAGCGCCTGGTACACCAGGTCGTGCGCCGCCCGCGGATGACCGTTCGACAGCAACGCCTCGGCCAGCTCGACCTGGGCGAACGCCGTGCACCGCTCGTCGGTGAGGTCCATCAGGATCGTCACGGCCCGGCGCGCGCTGACCAGTTCCGCGTCGTGTTCGCCGGTGTCTCGGTACAGCGCCGCGAGCCGGACCAGCACGAGCGCCTCCCGGTGCGCGTCACCGAGGTCCGCGGCGAGCCGCCGGGCACCGGTCAGCCACGCCCGTGCCTCCTCCGGCGAGCCCAGGGCGCCGTGCACCGCGCCGATCGACGCCCGCACGTGCGCGACGGAGTGCAGGTCACCGGCGGACTCCAGCAACGCCAGGGCCTCGCGGTAGCGGACCATCGACCGCTCGTGCTCCGCCCGCAGCCGGTGCACCACGCCGAGGCCCGCCACCGCGGTGCCCTGGCCGCGTTCGTCGCCGGCCGAGCGGTAGAGGTCCCGCGCGGCGAGCAGGTCGCGTTCGGCGTCCGCGAACTCGTCGCGGTAGATGTGCACCTGGGCCAGGCCCCGCAGCAACGCCGCCTCGCCCGCCGCGTTCCCGGCCGCGCGGACGCACCGCAACGCCCTCGTGTGCGTCCGTGCCCAGTCCTCGTAGTGGCTGTGCAGGTCGAAGAACGGCACGCAGGCCGCCGCGAGCTGCCACGCCACGTCGTCGAGCCCGGCGGAGGCCGCGAGGTCGACCAGCCCGCACAACGTCCTGCGCTCCGCCTCGAACCACGCGACCGGCTCGGCCAGCAGGTGCTCCGGCGCGCGCACCCGGTCCACGGCCGCGATCGTCGTGCCGAACGTGACGGGCAGCCGGTGCGCCGCCGTGACCGCGAGCCACAGCCACGCCCGCACCGTCCGCTCCAGGGCGCTGTGGCGGTCGGGCGCCGCGCCGGCGAGTTCCAGCGCGTGGCAGCGCAGCAGGTCGTGCAACCGGTAGCGGGGCTGGCCGATGCCGTCCGCACCGCACGACTCCAGCAGGTTCGCGTCGACCAGCTCGTCGAGGACGTCCTGGCTGTCCGGCTCGCCGAGCAGCGTCTCGACCACCCAGCCGGGGAAGTCGTGCGGACCGAGCAGCGCCAGCCGCACGAACGCCCGGTGCTCCCGGTCGGCGAGCTGCCGGACGCTGAGGTCAAAGCTCGCCCGCACGGCCAGCTCCCCGGAGCTCAGCTCGCGCAGCCGCGTCGACTCGTCCACCAGCCGTTCCCGCAGCACCTGCATCGACCACCCGCCGCGGCCCGCGAGCCGTGCGCCCGCCACCCGGATCGCGAGAGGCAGGTGACCGCACGCCAGGGCGACGGCCGCGGCCTCGGCGGGCTGGGCCCGCACGCGGTCCTCGCCCGCGATGCCCGCGAGCAGAGCGATGGCCTCGTCCGGGGCGAACGGCCGCAGCTCCACCTGCACCGCGCCGGGCAGCTCCGGCAACCGGCGCCGGCTCGTCACCAGCACCGCGCACCCGGCGCCCGCGGGCAGCAGCGGCGCGACCTGGCTCACCGACGCGGCGTCGTCGAGCACCACCAGCACGCGCGTGCCGGCGAGCCGCGAGCGGTAGAGCGCGGCGCGGGCGGTGAGCTGCGACGGCAGCCCGGCACCGATGATCCCGAAGGCGTGCAACAACTCCGTGATGACGTCGCCCGGATCGCGCGGCTCGCCGGTGGTGCCCGCGAGGTCGACGTGGAGCTGACCGTCCGGGAAGTGGTCGCCGACCAGGTGCGCCACCCGGAGCGCGAGCGTGGACTTGCCGACGCCGGGTGGTCCGGTCACCGCCGCCACGGGAGCGGACAGCGAGTCGTGCCGCAACGCCGCCGCCAGCACGCCGATCTCGTCGTCCCGGCCGCGGAAGTCCGACACCGACGGCGGCAGCTGCCGGATCGGCGTGCCCGCGGGTTCCTCCCGCAGCACCGCGAGCTGGGCCTCGCGCAACGCCGGTCCCGGTTCCAGGCCGAGCTCGTCCGCGAGGCGCGTGCGCATGTCCGAGTAGGCCTGCAACGCCTCGGCCCGCCGGTTGTCCCGCCGCAACGCGACCACGAGCTGCGCGCAGACGCTCTCGCGGTAGGGGTGCTCCGCCAGCAACGTCCGCAGTTCGGGAATCGCGGTGGTGATCTCACCCCGCGCCACCTGCAACGTGAGCCGCTGCTCGGTCGTGGCGAGCCTCGCCTCCTGCAACCGGGCGATCGCGGGTGCCCACGCGTCGTGGTCCGGCAGGTCCTCCAGCGGCCGGCCGCGCCACAGCGACTCCGCCCTCCGCAGCAGCTCCAGCGCGGCGCCGGGCCTGCGGCGCGCGTCGGCCACCAGCTCGTCGAACTGGAGCGCGTCGAGCTCGTCCGGCCGCACGGCCAGCACGTAGCCGGTGCCGTGGGTGCGCAGGTGGTCGCCGAGGACCTTGCGCAGCTGCCAGACGTAAGTGCGCACGTTCGACACCGCCGACCGCGGCCGGGAGACCGGCCACAGCGCCTCCACGAGCTGGTCGAGCGAGACCCCGGTGTTCGCGTGCAGCGCCAGGTGCGCGAGCAGCACCCGTTGCCGGACCCCGCCCAGACCTTCGCGGCGGCCGTCCCGCCACACCTCGAGCGGCCCCAGCACCCGCACGCTCACCCCGCTGATGGCTCCTCCGCTCCCCGGGCCCTCCGGCGGGAGGGCGGTGGTGCCAGCGGCGGCGTCGTGCGGCTTCCCGGGAACTGCGGCAGTTCGTCAACCGGCGGCACCATTCCGACGCTTGCGCCACTCGACCAGTTCCGCGCCGATGCATGCCCCGAGGAAAGAGACCGCCGCGCTGAGGAGCCACCTCGCGGAGTCGTAGAACACGACCGCGAGCACGGCCAGCACGACGAAGACGACAGCTCGGAAGAGGAATGTAAGACGGCGCCCACGCTTGATCCGGTCCACGCCTGCGGATACCCCGTGCGTCAGCACTTCGCACGCAGCAGCGCGCCGCTCGTGCCCGGCAGCTTCACCGACTCGACCTGCTTGCCGTCCTGGTCGGTGTGGGGGCGCTGGAGCCGCACCTCGATCTCGCGGCTCCCGGTCGGGTTGGCGTTGACCACGACCGCACCGCAGGTGAAGTCCCGGCGGTAGACCTTGTCGGCCACCGTCCGGTACGCGCCGGCCGGCTGGCCGAGGTGCCAGTCGTACTCGGCGTGCCACGGCGTCGGGTCGCCGTAACCGTCGGTCTTCGCGATCTCGGCGATCGCGGTGTTGCCGTTCGCGGTCATGAACATGCCGGCCACCGCGTACCGGAACGCCTTCGCGTCGCCCACGTCGAAGTGCGGCTGCACCCACGTCATCTTCCCGGCGGCCTCGTTGGCGGCGATCTGCGCGACCTGCTTGCTCCAGCCCTGCGCGTAGTCCTCCAGCAGCTGGTTGCTCGCGAACGCGAGCCACCACTCGTCGAACGCGCCGTCGAGGAAGGCGCTGTAGGTCTCCCAGCCGCCCGGCTGCAGGCGGGCGTTGGCGAGGTTGCCGACCGCGAGCAGCCCCGCGGCCGAGAACCCGGCCCTGACCTCGGCGAGCATGCCCGTGTAGGCCCACTGGAACGACGCGTGGTCCGGGTACTTCGCCGGGCACGTCCCCCGGTGGTAGGCGTCGCAGGTGAAGAGGGCGTTGTCCAGGAACACCCCGTCGAACCCCGTGGCCTTGGCGTTCGAGACGACCGCGCTCACCCACGCCCTGCGGTAGCCGGGGTCGCCGACGTCCATCTGCCAGTGGCCCTCGTAGCCGGAGTAGACCAGCTCCCTGCCGTCGGGCCCGCGCAGGAACCACTCGGGGTGGGTGGCGCGGACCCGGCAGTAACCGAGCCCGGCGGGCAGTTGGTCGTCGTCCTCGCCGTTCTTGCAGGCGTAGGAACGGGTGGAGGAGAGGTCCTTGTAGACGTAGACCTTCACCGCCGGGTTCACGGCCTTGAGCTTGCGGAGGAGGTCGCCCTCCCAGGCGTTGAGCACGATGTGCGCGCGCCGTTTCGCCTCGACGGCGATGGTGGCGTCGTCGACCGGGGTGCTGTTCATGTGCAGCCAGAAGGACTGAGCGCGCCCTGCGGCAGAGGCTTCCCGCGCGGCCAGCGGTGGCACCGCGGAGCCGATGAGGAGAGCCGCCACGAGCAGGAGGGAACTCCCTGCGATGCCTGTTCGCTCGAGCATTGTTCCTCCTGGCCCGGGAAAGTCCTGCTCCCTCTCGCAGCAGTGCGTTTCCGGGGTGCCCGTTCTCCGGTTCACGGGCGGTACTTGCGCGGTAAACCACCTCTTGTGGTCCGGGGCCGGGTCCGAACGACACCGAGGGTGTGCTCGGAACTCCTGGCCGCGCGGTGGTGCGGCCAAGAGGGCGGCATCCGTTGCGGAACTCGCACACTCCGCGTGCGGGGCGATGACATCGGCCGGGCAGGGTCGGAGGAGTCGGAGTCCGCACCATTCACGGGAGATCAGCGGTGGTACTGCGAACTGTTCCGGTGGCCGCGCTCGTTCTCGCGGTGGCGGCCTGCGCACCCGCAGCGGATCCCCCGCCCATCGGCACCACCGGGGACGGCCGCATCCCGGCGAACGAGAGCATCTCGCTGGACGACAGCGGCCACGCCGCCCTCGCGAACCTCGACCCCGCGCTGCTGGCCGCGGTGCGGGCCGCTGCCGCCGACGCGGCGGTGCGCGGGGTCGAGCTGAGGGTGACGTCGGGCTGGCGCAGCAGGGAGTACCAGCAGCGGCTGCTGGACGAGGCCGTCGCCCGCCACCGCAGCGAGGAGGAGGCCAGGAAGCTCGTGCACCCGCCGGACAGGTCCAAGCACGTGACGGGGCAGGCGATCGACATCGGGCCCACCAACGCCGCCGACTGGTTGATCCAGCACGGCGCGGACTACGGGCTGTGCCAGGCGTACGCCAACGAGATGTGGCACTTCGAGCTGCTGACCACGCCTGGTGGTAGCTGCCCGCAGGCGCGGGGCAGCGCGAGCGGATGAGCGCCCGTCAGCGGCAGGCCGCCTCGATCAGCGCCGCCAGCGACCTCGCGGCCCTCTGCTCACCGCTGATCCCGCGCAGCATCGCCGCCCCGAGGGCCTCGCCCGCCCCGACCAAGCCGATGCACCGGCGCTTGAGCTCGGCCGGGGACAGCGACGAGTGCGGCTTCAGCACCGACGCGAACAGCCGCACGTAACCGTCGAGCAGCTCGTGGTGCACGGCGACCTTCTCCGCGCTGCCCTCCAGCGCCGCGCCGATGGCGTGCCACTCGCCGCCCGTGTCGAGGAAGCAGCGGATGTACGCCACCGCCAGGACGTCCGCGGTCTCCCGCAGATCGCGCCCCCTCGCGAGCTCGGTGCGCAGCGCCTGCACCTGTTCGGCGTCGACCGTCCGGTACAGCTCGATGAGCAGCACCGACCGCGAGGGGAAGTGGTCGTACACGACCGGTTTCGACACGCCCGCCTGGTCGGACAGGCGGGCCAGCGTCAACCGGTCCGCGCCTTCCTCGCGGACCATCCGGCGGGCCGTGGCGAGGAGCTGGTCGCGGCGTTCCTGCTTCGAGAGGCGCTTCACGGCGTCAGGTCGGCCCGGTGGTCCGCGGCGAAGGCGGCGAGGGTGCGCGCGGGCCGGCCCGTGACCTTCTCGACCACGTCCGTCACGCCGGCGAACACGCCGTCCCGCACCCGGTCGAGCGTCCAGACGAACTCTTCGCGCTCGAAGCCTTCGAGACCGGAGACCGCCTCGTCGGCCGTGACCTCCTGGTGCGCGATCGGGCGACCGAGCGCCTCGGTGAGCACGGCGGCGGTCCGGGGGAGCGTGAGCGACTCCGGGCCCGTCAGTTCGTAGACCTGGCCGTCGTGACCCTCGTCGAGCAGCGCGCACTCGGCGACCGCGGCGATGTCCCGCGCGTCGATCCACGCCAGGCTCGCGCCCGCCCCGGCGAACGGCAGCCGCCCGTGCCCGGTGATCTCGCCGCGGTAGAACCGGTCGTCGGTCAGCACCTGCATGAACCAGCTCGGCCGCAGGAACGTCCACGGGTGCCCGCTCTTCCGGACAGCGCTTTCCGCCCGCACGGACCAGTCGCCCGGTTCGAACGAGTCGACGTCGCGCTCGGACAGCAGCACGATCCTCGTGGTGGTGGGAATCCTGGTGAGCAGGGAGGAGATGAGCTCCGGGGCGTCCGGGCGGTCGGGCCGCACCAGGAACACCGCGTCGACGCCCTCGACCGCGGCGTCCCAGCCGCCGGGGTCGTCCCACGAGAACGCCGTCGGGACCACGCCCCCGAGGGTCACGGACGACGGGTTGCTGCTCCCGCCCAGGACCTCGACGCCGGGGCGGGCCGCGAGCAGAGCGGCGAGCGGGACTCCGGTCTTGCCGCGGACTCCCGTGATCAGAACGCGGGGCATGGCAGCTTCTCCTTCGCGGTCTCGGCTGAACTGCTTCTGGTGTCGCCACCACCGTACCTACTTTTTGTAGGTTGCGCGGATCGCTGTGCGCCGTCCCACATCGCGGGAGCCCTTGCCGCACCTGCCCCGCTGCTCTGACCACGGCCGCCACCACGAGTGGACGGAGGGACGGCGTGAGCGCGGAAGAGGGTGCCGGCCGCGAGCGCAGGCGCGCGGTGAACGAGGATTGGGGGCGACGATCGCCGGACTGGTGCTGCTGGTCCCGGTGCTGGCGCGGGTCGTGCCCGGCTGGCTGGTGCCGTGATGGCGGAAGTCGGGACGGGGCGACGTCCCGGGCGGCCGTCGTCGTGGTGCCGGCGGCGCTGACCCGCTACCCGGAGCAGAACGTCCCGGTGTTCACCAAGGGCACGTGGCTCGGCGGCATCGCGAAGAGCGTCGAGTACCCGGTCGGCGCGATCCTGCTCGGACTGCTGGGCAACGCGGTGCTGACCGGTCCGGGGGTGCGGGCAAGTCTCGCCGCGGGGTTCCGCACGGAGTTCTTCGTCAAGACCGGCCTGGTGCTGCTCGGCGCGTCGATCAACTTCGCGGTGCTCGTCGAGGCGGCCGGGCCCGCGGTCGCCCAGGCGTTCCTGCTCATCGCGCCGGTCTTCGGCTTCACGTGGTGGCTCGGCGGCAAGCTCGGCCTCGACTCGAAGCTGCGGGCGCTGCTGTCGTCGGCCGTGTCGATCTGCGGCGTGAGCGCGGCCATCGCGGCGGCGGGCGCGGTGCGGGCCAAGCGCGAACCTCTCGCGTGCACGGCGAGCCTGGTCATCGTCTTCGCGCTGCCGTCGATCTTCGTCCTGCCGTTGCCGGTCGACGCCCTCGGGCTGTCCCCGGCGGTGAGCGCCGCGGTGGTGCTGGTCGGTGAGGAGGCGTTGCGGATCGCCACGATCGTCAAGACGACGCAGAACGCGTTGCTCGGCATCGTCGCGGTGGCGCTGACCGCGTAGTTCGCGCTGGAGGTCGACCGGACCGGTGACGTGAAGGTGAGCGGCCGGGCGCTGTGGGAGCGCTTCCCCAAGTTCGTGCCCGGGTTCCTAGCGGCGTCGGTCATCGTCACGGTGTTCCTGGAGTCCGGCGGCGACAAAGCCGGTGATCACCGCGGTCGACGACCTGCGCACGCTGTTCCTGGTCCTGGCGTTCGTGTCGATCGGCCCGGAGTTCCGGGTGGCGCCGCTGCGCGAGGCCGGGTGGAAGCCGATCGGTGTGTTCGCCGGCGCGCCCGCGTTCAACCTGGCCGTGGGTCTCGGCCTGGCCGGCGTGCTGTTCGCGGGGTTCGCCGGGTAGAGGTGCGCGGTGCTGCCGGTGCGTTGCCGACGGCACCGCTCTTCGTCGTGGCCGTGGTGGCGGGCAGCTCGTTCGCGACCGCGGCGAAGCCCAGCTCGCCCCACCACGATCCAGGTCTTGCATCCGCAAAAGCGGAGTTTAGGATGTTCTCATGCCGAATCTGCGGATAAGCGAGGCCGCCGGGCTGCTCGGCGTCAGCGACGACACCGTGCGGCGGTGGATCGACAACGGGCGCCTGACGTCCACGACGCTCGAGAACGGCCGCAAGGCCATCGACGGCAAGGAGCTCGCGGCGTTCGCGCAGCGGCTGACGGAGTCGTCCGAACCCGGCGTCACCGTCGCCGCCTCGGCCCGCAACCGGATGCGGGGGATCGTCACCCGCGTCGTCAAGGACGGCGTGATGGCGCAGGTCGAGATGCAGGCAGGGCCGTTCCGCGTCGTGTCGCTGATGAGCCGCGAGGCCGCCGACGAGCTGGGGCTCGAGGCGGGCAGCGTCGCCGTCGCGTCCATCAAGTCCACCAACGTCGTCGTGGAGATCCCGGAGGCCTGAGCCCATGCGCGCAAGCATGCTCGTCACCGCCGGTGCGGTGCTGGTCCTGGTCGGATGCGGCCCAGCCACTCCGTCCACACCGGACAGCGGGGAGGTGGGCGGCGGCATCACCGTCTTCGCCGCGGCGTCACTGACGGAGACGTTCACCCGGCTGGGCGAGGACTTCGAGGCCGCGAACCCCGGCACGGAGGTCAGGTTCAACTTCGCCGCCAGTTCGGCGCTCGCCCGGCAGCTCGGCCAGGGCGCGCCCGCGGACGTGTTCGCCTCGGCGGCGCCCGCGAACATGAAGCAGGTCACCGACACCGGGGCCGTCACGGACACGCCCACGACGTTCGCGAGGAACAAGCTCGCGATCGCGGTGCCGAAGGGCAACCCCGGCAAGATCGCCGGACTCGCCGACTTCGCCGTGGCCGACAGGAAGATCGCCCTGTGCGCCGAGCAGGTGCCGTGTGGCGCGGCGTCCAGGAAGGTGTTCGACGCCGCCAAGGTGACGCCCGCGCCGGACACGCTGGAGCAGGACGTGAAGGCCGTGCTCACCAAGGTCACGCTCGGGGAGGTCGACGGAGCGCTGGTCTACCGGACCGACGTCAGGGCCGCGGGTGGGGAGGTCGAGGGGATCGACTTCGCCGAGGCCGGCCAAGCCGTCAACGACTACCCGATCGCGCCGGTCGCCCAGGCCCGCAACGCGGCCACCGCCAAGGCCTTCGTCGCGTTCGTGCTGTCCGACCGGGGCCGTTCGGTGCTCGACCAGGCCGGTTTCGTCCTCCCGTGACGCGTCATCGGGCCAGGGGCCGGCTTCCGGTCGTCCTCGCGCTTCCCGCCTTCATCGGCCTGGCGTTCCTGCTGGTGCCGCTGGCCGGGCTGCTGATCAGGGCACCGTGGGGCAGCCTGTCCGGCCGGCTCCTCAGCGCCGAGGTCGGCCAGGCGCTGAGGCTGTCGCTGATCTGCGCCTCGCTCGCCACGGTGCTGTGCCTGCTGCTCGGCATCCCGCTCGCCTGGGTGCTGGCGAGGTCCGGGTTGCCGGGCCGCGGGTTCCTCCGAGCGCTGGTGACGGTGCCGCTCGTGCTGCCACCGGTGGTCGGCGGTGTGGCGTTGCTGCTCGTGCTGGGCCGTCGCGGCCTGGTCGGGCAGCACCTCGACGCGTGGTTCGGGATCTCGCTGCCGTTCACCACGGCCGGGGTCGTCGTGGCCGAGGCCTTCGTGGCCATGCCGTTCCTGGTGATCTCGGTCGAGGGAGCGCTGCGGGCCGCGGATCCCCGGTTCGAGGAGGCCGCGGCCACGCTCGGAGCGTCCCGCTGGCTCACCTTCCGGCGCGTGACGCTGCCGTCCGTGCTTCCCGGTGTGGTGGCCGGTGGCGTGCTGTGCTGGGCACGCGCGCTCGGCGAGTTCGGCGCGACGATCACGTTCGCGGGCAACTTCCCCGGCGAGACGACGACCATGCCGCTCGCGGTGTACCTCGCCCTCGAAACGGATCCGGACGCCGCGATCGTGCTGAGCATCGTGCTGCTGCTGGTGTCCGTCGGGGTGCTGGCCGGTCTGCGCGACCGGTGGATCAGCGGGCCGACATGACCCTGCGCGCCGAACTCCGCGTCACGCGCGGGAACTTCACCCTCGACCTCGACGTGACCATCGCGCCGGGGGAGGTCGTCGCCCTGCTCGGCCCGAACGGCGCCGGCAAGTCCACCGCGCTGCGGGCGCTGGCGGGACTGCTGCCGCTGACGTCGGGGCGCATCACGGCCGGGGAGTCCACCTGGGACTCCCCGGAGACGTTCGTCCCGCCGGAGAAGCGCCCGATCGGTGTGGTGTTCCAGGACTACCTCCTCTTCGCGCACATGTCCGCGTTGGAGAACGTGGCTTTCGGCCTCCGGGCGCGCGGCACCCGGCGCGCCGAGGCGAGGGCGGAGGCCGCGCGCTGGCTCGGCCGCGTGGGGCTGGCCGGCCACGCCCGGGCCAGACCCCGTTCCCTGTCGGGAGGTCAGGCCCAGCGCGTCGCCCTCGCCCGGGCGCTCGCCACGGGCCCGAGCCTGCTGCTGCTCGACGAACCGCTCGCCGCGCTCGACGCGAGCACCCGCCTGCAGGTGCGGTCGGAACTGGGCCGGCACCTCGCGGACTTCGGCGGCCACACCCTGCTGGTGACGCACGACCCGCTCGACGCCATGGTCCTCGCGGACCGGCTGGTGATCCTCGAGGACGGACGCGCCGTCCAGGAGGGCCCGCCCACCGAGGTGGCCAGGCAGCCGCGCACCGACTACGCCGCGAACCTCGTCGGCCTGAACTTCTACCGCGGCACGGCCTCCGGCACCGCGGTGGACCTGGACGGCGGCGGCAGGCTCACCATCCCGGCGCCGGTCGACGGACCGGTGCACGTGGTGTTCCCGCCGACCGCGGTCAGCCTGCACCCGCGGCGGCCGACCGGCAGCCCGCGCAACGCCTGGCCCGTCACCGTCGCCGCGATCGAGCAGCACGCCCACACCACCCGCGTGCGGCTCGACGGCGCCCCGGCCGTGCTCGCCGACATCACCACGGCGACGCTCGCCGATCTGCGGCTGCGGCCCGGTGACGAGCTGTGGGCCGCCGTGAAAGCCACCGAGACGCACACCTACCCGGTCTGACGACCCGGGGACGTGCGAGGCGTCCGTCCACCCCGGGCAGTACTGTCGTGGGGACAGGGTGACGGAGAGGTGGCATGGTCGAGTCCGGAAGTGCACCGATCCGCCTGCGCGTCCTCGACGCCGTCACGGACAGCGCGCTCAAGGAGTTCGAGCTCGACAAGCTCCTGGAGGTGCTGCTGGAGCGGACCCGCGAGCTGCTCGCGGTCGACACCGCCACCGTCCTGCTGGCGGACCGCGGCGGCGCGCAGCTCGTCGCCAGGGCGACCACCGGGCTCGAGGAGGAAGTCTTCCAGGGCACGCGCGTGGCCGTCGGCAAGGGCTTCGCCGGTCGCGTCGCCCAGCTCCGGGAACCTGTGCAGATCGAGCACGTCGACCCCTCCACCGTGGTCAACCCGCTGCTGTGGGAGCACGGTCTGCGCGCGCTGCTCGGCGTGCCGATGATCGCCGAGGGCGAGCTGACCGGGGTCCTGCACGTCGGCAGCACCACCTCGCGCCGGTTCACCGACGAGGAGGTCGACGCGCTGCAGCTCGTCGCCGACCGCCTGGCCGTGGCCGTCTACGTGGACCGCACGCGGTCCGAGCGCGCCGCCGCCACGCTGTTGCAGGAGAGCCTGCTGCCCGCGAGCCTGCCGGCCCCCGAGGGCTGGGACCTCGCGGCGCGGTACGTGGCCGGCGCGGAGAGCGGTGTCGGCGGTGACTGGTACGACGTGTTCGAACTGCCCGGCGACCGCATCGGCGTGGTCATCGGCGACGTCGTCGGCAACGGCCTGCGGGCCGCCGTCGTGATGGGACGGCTGCGCAGCGCCTTGCGCGCCTACGCCCTGGAGTACCTCGACCCCGCGCAGGTGCTGAGCAAGCTCGACCGCAAGGCGAGCCACTTCGAGCACAACACGATGGCCACCGTCGCCTACGCGATCATCGACACGGCCACCCACCGCATGACGCTCGCCGTCGCCGGGCACCTGCCGCCGGTCATCGCCGTGCCGGGTGAACAGACCCGGTTCGCGTCGACCCACGTCGGCCCGCCCGTCGGGTTCGACCTCGGCACCTCCGGCCGCCGCAGCACCGGCGTCGACGTCCCGCCGGGCACCCTCGTCGTCCTCTACACCGACGGGTTGGTGGAGCGCCGCGGGCAGGACCTCGACTCCGGCATGGAGCACCTGCGGCAGGCGGTGAGCGCGGTGGAGCCGGAGGCCGCGTGCATCAAGGTGATGGCCGCGATGGTGGGCGACCAGCCGGCGACCGACGACATCGCGCTGGTGGCGATCCGGCGCCGCGGGTGACCTACGGGTGGTGCGAGCGCGGCACCGGGTTCGCACGGGTCCAGTCGTCGACGTGGAACGGCCTCCGCGCGCCCGGCAGGGCCTTCGCCGCGTGTGCGGCCACCTCGGCCGGCAGCGGTCCGCCGGTCAGGGAGAGCCGGGAGCAGTAGTCCGCCGCGAACGCCGCCGCGACCTCCTCGGCGGTGAGCGCCGGGACGTAGTCGGCCAGCCCCGCGATGGAGCTGCGCCGCAGGTCGTAGCCGAGCGCCTCGGAGACGTCCGTGATCACCGCCCGCACCCGGTCGGAGACCACGACCTGGACGACCGTGCTGAACAGCGAACCGGTGGCGGTCACGCGCTGGGCCGAGCCGACGACCTTCGCGGTGCCGCCGACGTTGATGCTGTGCTCGCCTGGGCAGTACTCACCGTCCACCTCGCCGATGCGGGCGTCGACGTCGCCCAGGCCGCGGAGCACCCGCACGTGGCTCCCGGCGTTCGCGGCGAAGGTCGCGCTGCCCGCGTGCCGGATGCCGGTCGTGCGGTCGAGGTGGTCGACCACGACGGCGCCGCTGTCGTAGGCGACCATGCGCCCGCCCGGTGACCGGACGACCGTCTCGAAGCCCGCCGCCCTGGCGACCTCGGTGGCGTCGGCGATGCCGGGGGAGCGCAGGTCGCGGCCGCTGAACGCGACGGTCGGGCCGTGCGGCACGTACACGTGGACGAGCTCGGACCAGGCCGCACCGGGGGTGCGCAGGAGCAGCGCCGGGGTCACCAGCTCGGTGACGGCGTGACCGGCGCTCCCGGTCACGAGCAGCCGGGCGTGGTCGGGGTTCTCAGCGGTCGGCACACCGCGATTCTCGGCCACGTCCCGGCCGGGCACCCGGTCAGGGCGCTCCCAGGAGCGCGAGGAACTCCGCTCGTGAACGGTCGATGCGCGCGCCCAGCTCCCGTGCCGTCGCGCTGGTGCCGGAGGTGAGCTCGGCACGCGCCACGGTGCGCGCCTCCTCGGACTGCGTGCGCAGCAACGCTTCCAGGTGCTCGTCGAACGCCTCGCCGTCGGCGGTCCCGGCGGCCGCCAGCTCGGCGGCCGTGATCATGCCGGGCATGTCGTGGCCCTCGTGCTGACCGGACTCCTGCCGGCCTGCGCGGGCGAGCAGCTCCCGCGCCAGGGCCAGCTCGGCGCGGTAGTCCTCGCCGAGCCGGTCCGCCACCGGGCGCAGCGCCGAACCGGGCCTGGTGGCCGTCAGGGCGAGCGCGGCGAGCGCGGACTCGTTCTGCGGGATCACCAGGTCCACGAACGCCAGGTCCGTTGCGCTCAGGTCCGCGGCGGCCGGGTCCACGGCGGCCGGACTCGCGGGTGCACCGGGCGGTGCGGGCTGCGAAGTCCCGCAGCCCGTCACCACCACCAGCGCCGCCGCGACGGCGAGAGCTCGCACTACGGGCGGCCGTTCGGTCCGCACTTGACGATCCGGTTGATGCAGTCGCGCACGCGCTGCGCCATCTCGGCCTGCGGCCAGGCGTTGAAGAAGTCGCCGTGCATCGTGAAACCGGGGCCGGACGACAGCTTGAACCGCGCCGGGTCACCGCTGGCCGGGTAGCGCAGCACCTGGCGCAGCTTCGGCACGGGCACCGGGTGCGTGGCCGGGCAGTCGCCCGCGACCGGGTAGGACATGTGGCTCTTGTGGTCGGGCGAGTCGAGGTCCTTGCCGTTCCAGCACT
This sequence comes from Lentzea sp. CC55, assembly GCF_021056325.1. Classification (NCBI taxonomy): domain Bacteria; kingdom Bacillati; phylum Actinomycetota; class Actinomycetes; order Pseudonocardiales; family Pseudonocardiaceae; genus Lentzea; species Lentzea sp. CC55. The sequence goes on from NZ_JAJCXE010000034.1 coordinate 153,034, forward strand.
GCGGGAAGTCCAGGTAGGACTCGATCATCGTGCCGGCCGGGCAGTTCACGAAGTCCTTGGAGGCGCCGACGTGGCCCGCGTGCAGGCACGACCAGCGCGACTGCGTGCCGGCGTCCGGCGCGGTGGCCTTGGCGTTGCCCGCGACGATCCGCAGCCCGTACGGCAGCGGCTGGGTGCGCGCGATCACGTCGTCGCGCACGCCCTCACCGAGGTAGTAGAACGTCGTGCCGGTCGGTTCGACGGGCTGGCCGTCGACCAGCAGCGTCGGCACCCAGTACGACGAGAGGTCGGCCTTCGGGCTGCACGTGCTGGTGGCCTTCTCCAGGCTCGCGATGTCCGAGTGCGCGTTGGTCGAGACGTTGCCGAAGAAGCTGTGCAGGTGTGACGCGCCGGGCAGGTTCGGCATGACGATCGGGTCGTCCGGGAGCCGGTGCGTGAACGGGCACTCGGCGACGAACTCGGCGACGCGCACGGCGTTCGGGGGGATCGGTTCCTGCGGCGGCGGGGGAGCGGCGGCCTTGGTGGTCGCCGGCGCTGCCGCAGGAACCGAAGTGCCGGGCAGCGCGGGCGCGGACGTCGCCGGAGCGGCCGTCTGGTGCTGCGAGGTGGTGGTGGTCGTGGTCGTCGTCGAGACGGCGCTCGGCCGCGGCTTGGGCGGCGAGAAGAACATCGCGTTCGCGGTGACCGCGGACGCCACGACACCCGCCACGGCGAGGGCGGCGATCAGCACGCGTCGCCGCAGCCGGGAGGTGGGGACGGGGGACATGGAGAAGTCCTTTCGGGCAGGGGCTACTGACACAGGGGTGGTGCGGGAGCGGCGGGCGGAGGGACTCAGCCCGCGTCGCGGTAGGCCTGACCGGCCTGGTTCGGGGTGCCACCGGGGGCGTAGAGGCCGGTGCCCGGCTTGTCGGCGGGCAGCGCGAACCACGCGTACCGCTCGACGTAGGGGAGGCCTTCCATCATGGCGCTGGAGCCGCGGGCGAACGCCGCGAGCTGCGCCTGGGTCGGGTAGCGCGGTGAGCCGCCGGAGAAGTCGATGAGCGCGTACTCGGTGAGCCACACCGGCTTGCCGTACCGCTTGTGCACCGCTTCGAGGTAGTTCTTCAGGTGGCCGACGGCGGCGTCGCCGAAGTCCGAGCCGTACCAGTGCACCGCGATGAAGTCGACGCGCAGGCCGCGCTGGGCGGCACCGGTCATGAACCGGTCGAGCCAGCCACCCGCCTTGTCGCCGCTGTGCGCGACGGCGGGGCTGCCGAGCCGCAGCCCGGTCGCCGCCAGCTTGGGCCACAGGTCGAGCGCCTGCTCCGGCGTCATGTTCGCCTGCTCGGGGAAGTCGGGCTCGTTGAACCCGAGCAGCACCCTGCCGCCTGCCTTCGCGCGGGCGATCGTGGCGTCGTCGGTGAACTTGGCGCCCCAGATCATCGGCACGAACTCGACGTTCTTCGGCGCGGTGACGCCGTCCGGGTGCACGGCCCAGTTGTAGTACCAGCCGGCCCGCACGTCGCCGAGCGCCTTGCCGACGCCGTCGAAGTTCCAGGTGCTGACGCCCTTCTTCACCGACGCCGCGACGGCGGTCGGGGGAGCGGCGGGCACCGGCGGCGGGGTGGTGGTCGTCGTCGTGGTCGTGGTCGCGGGTGCCGACGAGGTGGTCGTCGTCGTGGTGGTCGTGGGCGCGACCGACGTGCTGGTGACGGTGACCTGCGCGACCGGTTCCTCACGAGAGGGCAGCACGGCGACCACGATCCCCGCGGCCACCACCGCTGCCGCCGCGGCCGCGATGGGCTTGATGAGCGCGCCCTTGAACAGCAGCCCGATCTTGCTCGTCGTGACCGGGTCCGCGGGAACGGCCGAGATGGAGGTCTGGGTGCCGGCGAGCGCCGCCGGGTCGAACGCGAGCGCGGCGGGCAGCGGCACCAGCGGCAGCCGGGCGATCAGCCCCTCGACCGACGCGAGGTCGTACCCGCAGCGCTCGCACCGGCGGCAGCTGCGGCTGTGCCGGGCGATCCGCTTGCGCCACAACGCACTCGGGTCACCGTCCCAGTCGGCCAGCACCTCGGCCAGCTCGGGACAGCGAGGCGTGCTCTCCAGCGTCCGCACGACGATGCGCGCCGCGTCCAGCTGCGCCTTGACCCGCTGCACGCGCACGGCCGTGTGCTGCGGCGTGAGCTCGAGCGCCTCGGCGACCTCCGCACGGGTGAGCCGCCCGGCAGCCTCCAGCCACCAGAGGCTGAGCAGCTCGCGTTCGTCCGCGCTGAGCCACCGCGTGGCCGCGACCACCTCGCGCCGCTGCCCCGACAGCTGCAGGCGCATGATCGTGAGGTCGACGAAGTCCGCACCGGGGTCCGCCACGTCCTCCGGCACCGGTCCGGTGACCGGCACGCGCTGCTGTTCGCGGTGGCGCAGCCGGATCTGGTTCATGGCGATCACGACCAGCCACGACCGGAACCCCGCCGGGTCCCGCAACCCGGCCAACCCGTGCACCGCCCGCAACATCGTCTCCTGGACGACGTCGTCGGTGTCGGCGTGCCCGCCGAGCGCGTGGCCCACGATGTTGTAGACGAGGGGCAGGTACCCGCTCACCAGGTCGTCGAGCGCGCGCTGGTCACCGTCGCGCGCGGCCACCACCGTCGCGACGCCGGGTTCCTCGGCCACCGCCATGCCCACCTCACTTGCCGGTCCAGAAGTCCTCTGACCAGGAGATGTCCTCGGGACGCGGCAATAACGAAAAATTCTCGACGAGTTGGATCCGGCTGGGGACGGGCTCGTCGGGCAGGGGAAGTAGAGCACGGTGGGGTGGCGGGCCGTGTGAGGCCGGGCGAGCCGGGGCCGGGTGGGCGCGGGGGGTGTTGGCGGGCCGG
>NZ_JAJCXE010000003.1:0-60788 GCF_021056325.1 Lentzea sp. CC55
CTGACTTCGCAATCACCACCGCACCCGGAGGCCTCACCCATGATCAAGCCGACACACCGTCACCAACGTGTTGGCCAGGTACACCTAGGACCGGGCGCCGATCGGGCGCGAGGGGCCCGGCCGGACGCGGCCGCGATCGCCCGTTCGGCTGCTTGCCGTTCCCCGGCAACTGCCGCTCACCGGGTGTTCTACCCATTTCCGCGCGGTGCAATTGGGTGATGTGACGGGCAACTGCTCTGTGTCATGCTCCGATCACAACGTGTCCCGTTGACGAACAAGGGGCGGTCATGACCGGGCAACGCCGCCCAGCGCCTCGGCAGGGGCCAGTGCTCGCACGACGCGATGCGTGGCACGTCCCGCCGCCGCACCCGCCCGACGGCCACGGCCTCCGCGGATTCGGCCGTCCGGGCGAGGCGCCGCGGCGAGGATGCGCGCAGGATCTCCCCGAGCGCGTCCACCGCCGGACCGGGAGACCACGACTCGAGCAGCTTCGACGCCGGCACGCCCTGGTGGCCACGCCCTCTCGCGAGCGGCGCCCCGGCGTCCCCCGGCACGCGTGCGCCGGACTCGAGCCGCGCCACGTAGCCCGGCGGGACGCCGGGACGCGCGACGTCCTTTCGCGACGGACCGCGCCGCGAACGGGCCGAAGATTTCCGCCCCCATCACGGCTACCCCCTGACGAACGGAGCCCCCGATGAAGTTGCACACCATCGCCCGCGCCATCGCCGCCCTCGTGCTGAGTTTCGGGGCTCTCACAGCGATGGCGGGGGCCGCGTCGGCCGATGACCCGGACCAGGCGTTCCACCCGCCGTACAGCGTCGAGTCCTGACGGCCCGGCCCGGCCGCGGTGGTCCCGCCTCCCTCGCACGCGGGACCACCCGGCCACCGGCACACCAATTGACACACCTGGCCACACCGCCCGGAGCCGTTGAGGCACCCTTGGGGAGTGACTCCGCAACTGCGCACGCCTCGTCACCAGGTGAGCCCGAAGTCCGTCCTGCTGTGGACCATGCAGGCCGCCGTGTTCTGGCTCGTGCTGGTCGTGCCCCAGCTGGTCGTGTTCCTGCTGGTGGACGAGCCGCCGGCGTGGGAGCTGTGGGTGCTGGTCGCCACCGCGGTCGTCGGCGTCGTCCACACCGCCGTCGAACCGAGCTGGCGCTACCGCGTCCACCGCTGGGAGACCACGCCGGACGCCGTCTACACGCTCTCGGGCTGGCTGAACCAGGAGTGGCGGGTCGCCCCGGTGTCGCGGATCCAGACGATCGACACCAAGCGCGGTCCGTTCCAGCAGCTGCTCGGCCTGTCGACGGTCACGGTGACGACCGCGTCGGCCGCGGGTCCCGTGGAGATCGAAGGGCTGGAGCACGAGCTCGCGCAGAGGCTCGTCGTCGAGCTGACGAACACCACGCAGGCGACGCCGGGTGATGCCACGTGAGCACCCCGGCGGAGGTGCCGGCCGGCCTGCCCGCCGCACCGGAGATCACCGAGCCGCTGCAGGAGTGGCACCGCCTGCACGTGCGGATGCTGGTCGTGCGGCCGCTCAACGAGGGCGTCGCGATGCTGGTGCCGATCCTCGTGCTGCTGTTCACCGGCAACGGCGAGAAGTGGCGGCTCATCGCGAGCGGCGTGACGGTCGCGGCGATCCTCGCGTTCAGCTACCTCATCTGGCGCACCACGAAGTACCGCATCACCGACGACCAGGTCGAGCTGCACACGGGTCTGTTGACGCGCAAGCAGCTCGCGGTGCCGCGTGATCGCATCAGGACGGTCGACCTCACCTCCAAGCCGGGCCACCGGATCTTCGGGCTCTCCGCGGTGCGGATCGGCACCGGGCAGCAGGACGTCCCGGGAACGGACGGCCTCACGCTCGACGCCGTGACGCAGCAGGAGGCCGAGCGCCTGCGGGTGTTGTTGCTGCGGAAGGGAGTCGCGCCCAGAGCCGCCTCACCCGAGGAGCCCGGCGCCGAACCGGTCGCGCCGCCGGAGTCCGAGGTCATCTCGCGGCTCGACCTGAAGTGGCTGAAGTTCGCGCCGCTGTCGCTGTCCGGTCTCGTCGCGATCGGCGCCTTGTTCGGCGTGCTGTCGAACTACGCCGACGACCTCGGCCTGCACCCCGTGCAGGACCTCTGGGAGTGGCTGTTCGAGCACCCGAGCCTCACGCTGTTCGCCGGGTTCCTGGTCGCGCTCGTCGTGGTCGGCCTGGTGCTGTCGATCCCGCTCTACGTCCTGCAGTTCTGGAACTACCGGCTGACCCGCGAACCGGACGGCACCCTGCGCGTGCAACGGGGGCTGCTGACCACGCGGTCGGTCTCGGTGGAGGAGCAACGGCTGCGCGGCGTCGACATCCAGGAACCGCTGCTGGTGCGCGCGGGCAAGGGCGCGAAGCTCGCCGCGGTGACGACGGGCCTCGGCTCCAAGGGCGAGAGCAACCTGCTGCTGCCGCCCGCGCCGCTGTCCGTGGCGCACCAGGTCTCGCGGAACGTGCTCAAGGTCGGCAGCGACCCGACGACGCTGCGGCTGCGCAAGCACCCGTTCGCCGCGTTGCGCCGCAGCGTCTTCCGGCACGTGATGCCGTGGGCCGTCATCGCCGCGGGCCTCGCGGTCTGGGCACCGCCCTGGGCGTGGCCGATCCCGGCGGCGGTCATCCCGTTCGCCGCGCTGATCGGCTGGGACAACTACCGCTCGCTCGGCAACGCCCTCGACGAGCGCTACCTGGTGACGCGCAACAACTCCCTGGTCCGCAGCACGGTCGCGCTGCAGCGCACCGGCATCATCGGCTGGCGCATCCGGCGGTCGTTCTTCCAGCGCCGCAGCGGGTTGATGACGATCGGCGCGACCACGGCGGCGGGCGCGGGGATCTACCACGTGACGGACGTCGGCGAGTCCGACGGCTTGGCGCTCGCCGACGAGGCCGTGCCGGAGCTGCTGCGGCCGTTCCTCCTCGGCGAGTCCACTGTGGACGGTCAGGCCGACCGGAACGTCTGGCGGTAGGCGCTCGGCGAGACCCCGATCATCGCCGCCATCTGCTGCCGCAACGCCGCGCCGGTGCCGAAGCCGGCGTGGTTCGCGACCTGGTCGATCGGCAGGTCGGTGGACTCCAGCAGGTGCCGGGCCCGGTCGACGCGCTGCTGCGCCAGCCACTGGCCCGGTGACATGCCCGTCTCCGCGCGGAACCGCCGGGTGAACGTGCGCACGCTCATCCGCACCTGCGCCGCCATCCCGGCGAGGTCGAGGGGCTCCTGGAGGCGTTCCAGGGCCCACTCGCGGGCGAGCGCCGTGGAGGTGTCGGGGTAGCTCGGCACCGGGCGGTCGACGAACTGCGACTGCCCGCCCTGCCGCCACGCGGGGACGACGCAGTAGCGGGCGATCCAGTTCGCCACCTCGCTGCCGTGGTCGGACCTGATGACGTGCAGGCAGAGGTCGATGCCCGCGGCGACGCCCGCCGAGGTGAGGACGTCGCCGTCGTCGATGAACAGCACGTCCGGGTTCAGCCGCACCTCCGGGTACAGCGCGCGGAACTCGTCGGTGGTCTTCCAGTGCGTGGTCGCGGGCCTGCCGTCGAGCAGCCCGGCGGCGGCGAGCACGAACGCACCGGTGCAGATCGACATGATCCGGCGCGCGTTCGTCGTCGTCAGCGCCTCCCGCACCGCGGGTTCGAGCCGGCCTTCCCTGGCCGGCCGGTAGTGCGTGCCGGGGACGAGCACCGTGTCGGCGTCCCGCAGCACCTCCAGCCCGTGCTCGGGCGCGATGGTGAAGCCGCCGGTGGTGGGGACGGGGCGGCGGTCCGGCGAGCAGACGACCACCTCGTAGCGGTCCTCGAGCCGGGCGAACATGTGCGTCGCGCTGCCGATGTCGAACGCCACCGACTGCTCGAGCGCGAGAACGGCGATCCGGTGCATGGCCTGATTCTTTCACATGTTGGCCATCGGGCCACTGGTTGCCGCGTCGGCCTTCACCGACCCTTGTCGGCGTGAGACTGCATTGGGCCTGGGTTGTCGCGGGTGTGTCCTTCATCGCCCTGGTGGGCGCGGCGTCGTTCCGCGCGGCGCCGAGTGCGTTGATCGAGCCGTTGCGGGCGGAGTTCGGCTGGAGCACCAGCACGATCTCGCTGGCCATCTCGGTCAACCTGTTGCTGTACGGGCTGACCGCGCCGTTCGCGGCCGCGCTGATGGACAGGTTCGGTGTCCGCGTCGTCGTCACCTGGGCGCTGACGATGGTCGCGCTCGGCAGCGGGCTGACGGTGTTCATGACCGCGTCCTGGCAGCTGGTGCTGCTGTGGGGCGTCGTGGTCGGTCTCGGCACCGGGTCGATGGCGCTGGCGTTCGTCGCGACGATCACCGGACGCTGGTTCGTGCGGCACCGCGGCCTGGTCACGGGCGTGCTGACGGCGGGCGGCGCGGCCGGGCAGCTGGTGTTCCTGCCGACCGTGGCGTGGCTGTCCGAGAGCTACGGCTGGCGGCCCGCGTCGCTGGTGATCTGCATCGCCGCGCTCGCCGTGGTGCCGCTGGCGGCGTTCTTCCTGCGCGAGTACCCGCGGGACGTCGGGCTGCTGCCGCTCGGCGCCTCCGAGGACACTCCCCCGCCGCCGGCCGGTGGCGCCGCCCGCCGGGCGCTCGGCGGGCTGCTGCAGGCCGCCCGCACCCGGCCGTTCTGGTTGCTGGCCGGTGGTTTCGCGATCTGCGGGGCCTCGACGAACGGCCTGGTGGGCACGCACTTCATCCCCGCCGCGCACGACCACGGCATGCCGACGATGACCGCCGCCGGACTGCTGGCGCTGGTCGGCGTGTTCGACATCGTGGGCACGATCGTGTCCGGGTGGCTGACCGACAAGGTCGACTCGCGGATGCTGCTGGCGGCCTACTACGCGTTGCGCGGCCTGTCGTTGATGGTCCTGCCGCAGCTGTTCAGCGAGTCGGCGCACCCGTCGATGCTCGTGTTCATCATCTTCTACGGTCTCGACTGGGTCGCGACCGTGCCGCCGACCGTGGCGTTGTGCCGCCAGTACTTCGGGATGTCCGGCCCCGTCGTGTTCGGCTGGGTGTTCGCCTCGCACCAGCTCGGTGCCGCGCTCGCCGCGTCCGCCGCCGGGCTCACCCGCGACCACCTGGGCAGCTACGACCTGGCCTGGTACGTCGCGGGCGGGCTCTGCCTCGGCGCCGCGGTGCTCTCAGCGTCGCTTGCGCGAGGTGCCGAAGACGCCCCGCGTGATCTCACGCGCCAGGGCGCTGCCCGCTGACCGCAGGAACGACTTCACCGCGCTGTTGCCGAGCACCTTCTCGACGAGTCCCGGTTCCTCCTCCCGCCGCTGGGGTTCCGGGGCTCGTCGCTGGTCTTCCTGTTGCGGTGGCGCGACCTTCCGCATCAGCTGCTCGTAGGCCGACTCGCGGTCGACGGTCTCCGAGTACTTGCCGTGCAGGTCCGACGCCCCGGCCGCCTGCTTGATCGCGTCGTTGCCGATGGTGTCCATCAGCGAACGCGGCGCCCGCAACCGGGTCCACGCGACCGGCGTCGGCGCGCCCTTCTCGCTCAGCACGGTGATGACCGCCTCGCCGATGCCGAGCGACGTGAGCGACTTCTCCAGGTCGTAGTGCGGCGTCGTCGGGTACGTCTTCACCGTGCGCGCCAACGCTTTCTGGTCGTCCGGTGTGAACGCGCGCAGAGCGTGCTGGACCCGTGCGCCGAGCTGCGACAGCACCTCGTTCGGGATGTCCGTCGGCAGCTGCGTGCAGAAGAACACACCGATGCCCTTGGACCGGATCAGCTTCACGGTCTGGGTGATCTGGTCGAGGAACGCCTTGGAGGCGTTCGAGAACAGCAGGTGCGCCTCGTCGAAGAAGAAGACGAGCTTGGGCTTCTCGACGTCGCCCTCCTCCGGCAGCGTCTCGAACAGCTCCGCCAGCAGCCACATCAGGAACGTGGAGAACAACGCCGGGTTGCCCTGCAACTCGGCCAGTTCGAGCAGGCTGATGACGCCCCTGCCGTCGCGTTCGCGCATCAGGTCGGCCGGGTCGAGCTCCGGCTCGCCGAAGAACCGGTCGCCGCCCTGCGCCTCCAGGTTGACCAGAGCCCGCAGGATCACGCCCGCCGTGGCGCCGGAGACACCGCCGATGCCCTTGAGGTCCGCCTTGCCCTCGTCGCTCGTGAGGTGCTGGATGACGCTGCGCAGGTCCTTGGTGTCGAGCAGCGGCAGCCCCTTCGAGTCGGCCCAGTGGAAGATCAGGCCGAGCGTCGACTCCTGGGTGTCGTTCAGCCCGAGCACCTTCGACAGCAGGAGCGGCCCGAAGCTCGTGACCGTTGCCCTCAAGGGCACACCGATGCCACCCGTGCCGATCGAGAGGAACTGCACCGGGAACGACTGCGGCCGCCAGTCGTCGCCGGTGTCCTGGGCGCGGGCAGTGGTGCGGTCACTCGCGGCACCCTGCCGCGACAGACCGGACAGGTCGCCCTTCACGTCCGCCATCAGCACCGGCACGCCGTTGGCCGACAGCTGCTCGGCGAGCAGCTGGAGGGTCTTCGTCTTGCCCGTCCCCGTCGCGCCCGCGACGAGTCCGTGGCGGTTGACCATGGACAACGGGATGCGGACGTGCGCCGTCGGCTCCACGGTGCCGTCGACCAGCACCGCGCCGAGCTCGATGGTCGCGCTCTCCGACGCGTACCCGGCGGCGATCTCAGCTTGAGCCGTCATGCACGGGGAGCGTAACCAGGTTGCCGCACGCCGCCACTCGAAGTTGACGCTCCGCGCAGTAATGTTCCGGGCGTGATGGATCGTCTGGTGTGGATCGACTGCGAGATGACCGGACTCGACTTGGGCAAGGACGCTCTGATCGAGATCGCGGCACTGGTCACGGACGCCGAGCTCAACGTGCTCGGCGACGGTGTGGACATCGTGATCCACGCTTCCGACGAAGTGCTCGCCTCGATGCCGGAAGTCGTCGTGCAGATGCACGCCAAGTCGGGCCTGACCGAGGAGGTGCGCGCCTCCGCGGTCTCGTTGGAGGAGGCCGAGGCGGCCGTGCTCGCCTACATCAAGGAGTGGGTGCCGGATCCCCGGACCGCTCCCCTGGCCGGCAACTCCATCGCCACCGACCGCGGGTTCATCGCCCGCGACATGCCGGCGCTGGACGCCCACCTGCACTACCGGATGGTCGACGTGTCGTCGATCAAGGAGCTGTGCCGGCGCTGGTACCCGCGCATCTACTACGCGCAGCCGGGCAAGGGCCTCGCGCACCGGGCGCTCGCGGACATCGTCGAGTCGATCCGGGAGCTCGCGTACTACCGGCGGACGGCGTTCGTGCCGCAGCCCGGCCCGACGACCGAGCAGGCCCAGGCCGTGGCCGCTGACCTGCTGAAAAACGCCGACTGACCCCCGATTTCAATATCGGCAGCTGTCGTTGCTATGCTTTCCTCGCCGGTCAACGACTGGCAATGGTGGGTGTAGCTCAGTCGGTAGAGCACTGGGTTGTGATCCCAGGTGTCGCGGGTTCAAGTCCCGTCACTCACCCTTTGTCGAAAGGCCTCCGCTTCAGCGGGGGCCTTTCTTCACGTTTACGGGAGCCCTCATGACCACGCTCGTCGCCAAGGACCTCGCCGCCGGTCACGGTGATCGCGTCCTCTTCTCCGGTCTGGACCTCGTGGTCGCGCCCGGCGACGTGATCGGCCTGGTCGGTGTGAACGGCGCGGGCAAGTCGACGCTGCTGAAGACCCTGGCCGGGCTGATCCCCGCCGAGTCGGGCCGCGTGTCGCTGAACCCGCCCTCGGCCAACGTCGGGCACCTGTCGCAGGAGCCCGAGCGCCGCGAGGGCGAGACCGTCCGCGAGTTCCTGGCGCGCCGGACCGGCGTCGCGGAGGCCCAGGCCGCGCTGGACGAGGCCACCGAGGCGCTGACCGCCGGCAACGACGAGGGGTACTCGGACGCGCTGGACCAGTGGCTCGCGCTGGGCGGTGCCGACCTGGAGGAACGCTCGCTGGAGGTCGTCGCCGACCTGGGGCTGACCGTGGGCCTCGACGCGTTGATGACCTCGCTGTCCGGTGGCCAGGCGGCGCGGGCGGGCATGGCGTCGTTGCTGCTGAGCCGCTACGACATCTTCCTGCTCGACGAGCCGACCAACGACCTGGACCTCGACGGCCTGGAACGGCTGGAGAAGTTCGTCACGGGCCTGCGCGCCGGCACGGTGCTGGTGTCGCACGACCGCGAGTTCCTCGCGCGCACGGTGACGAGCGTGCTGGAGCTCGACCTGCACCAGAACGCCGTGCGCCTGTACGGCGGTGGCTACGAGTCGTACCTCGAAGAGCGCGCACGGTCGCGTCAGCACGCCCGGGACGACTACGACGAGTTCGCCGACACCAAGGCGTCGCTGGAGGCCCGTGCGCGCATGCAGCGCGCGTGGATGGAGAAGGGCGTGAAGAACGCACGGCGCAAGGCGGGCGACAACGACAAGAACGCCCGCAAGTTCCGTGCCGACGCCACCGAGAAGCAGGCCTCGAAGGCCCGCCAGACCGACCGCATGATCGAACGGCTCGACGTCGTCGAGGAGCCCCGCAAGGAGTGGGAGCTGCGGATGGAGATCGCCGCGGCGCCGCGGTCGGGTTCCGTGGTGGCGTCGCTGCGGGCGGCCGTGGTGACGCGGGGGTCGTTCACGCTCGGCCCGGTGGACCTGCAGGTCGACTGGGCCGACCGCGTCGCGATCACCGGCGCGAACGGCGCGGGCAAGTCGACGCTGCTCGCGGCGCTGCTCGGCAGGGCGGAGCTGTCGTCGGGCTACGCGACGCTGGGGTCCGGCGTCGTGGTCGGCGAGGTCGACCAGGCGCGCGGGCTGTTCCTGGGCGATCTGCCGCTGGTGGACGCCTTCGAGGAGGCCGTGCCGGAGATGACCCCGGCCGACGTGCGCACGTTGCTGGCGAAGTTCGGCCTCAAGGCGGCCCACGTGACGCGCCCGGCGGCGTCGCTCTCACCGGGCGAACGGACGCGGGCCGCACTGGCCCTGCTGCAGGGACGCGGCGTCAACCTGCTGGTGCTCGACGAGCCGACGAACCACCTCGACCTGCCCGCGATCGAGCAGCTGGAGTCGGCGCTGGAGCACTACGCCGGCACGCTGCTCCTCGTGACGCACGACCGGCGGATGCTCGAGGCGGTGCGGGTGAACCGCCACCTGACCGTGTCGGGCGGTCAGGTGGCGGTGTCCTGAAGCGTCAGCGGTTGCCCTGGACCCAGGTGGCCCACGGGACCTGCCAGTCGCCGAAGCCGTCCCACGACTCCAGGGGCGGGCCACCGGAGTTCGTGACGATCACCACGTCGCCCTGCTTGCTCGCGTCGTAGACCCACTTGGCGTTCTCGGGCGAGAGGTTGAGGCAGCCGTGGCTCACGTTGCGGTGCCCCTGGTCGCCGATGGACCACGGCGCGCTGTGGAAGAAGATGCCGCTGTTGGACATGCGGTACGCCCAGTCGACCGGCGTCCGGTAGCCGCCGTTCTCGAGGGCCAGGCCGTACGTGGTCGAGTCCATGATCATGTGGCTGTGCTTCTCCATCAGCACGTACGTGCCAGTGGGCGTCGCGTCGGCCGGCTTGCCCATCGACGTCGGCATGGTCCGCACGACCTGCCCGTTGACCTTGGTCGTCACCTGGTGCGTCTGGCCGTCGGCGTAGTGGATGACCTCGTCGCCCACCGTCGTGGTGATGACGCGGTCCTCCTGGCCGTAGATGCCGTCGCCGACGTGCTTGCCGTAGACCTTGACGTGCATGGTGATCTTGGTGCCCGGCTTCCAGAACTTCTCCGGACGCCAGTGCACCTCCTTCTTGTTGAACCAGTAGAAGGCGCCCTCGACCTTGGGCTCGGTCGTGATCTCCAGCATCTTCTCGGCCGCGACCTTGTCGGCCACCGGCTCGTCGAAGTAGAAGGCCAGCGGCTGCCCGACACCGATGGTGGTGCCGTCCTGGGGATTGGTCGACACGTACGTGAGCGTGCGCGGCTTCACCGTGGTGAAGGTCGACTCCTTGGTCTGCGCCTTGCCGTCCTCACCGGTCGCCGTGGCGACGAGCTTGTACGTCTTCGAGTACCCGAGCGGCTCGGTGTTGGTCCACTGCGTCGCCTCGGGGTTCATCTTCCCCTCGACGACCTTGCCCTCGGCGTTCGTCAGCTTGACGTCGCTGAGCTTCCCGTCCGCCGCCGTGGCGATGACCGGCAGGCCGGGCGACATGTCCGCCGCGCCGTTGTTCAGCGCGAGCGTCAGCGTGACGGGCTTCGGCGGAGGCGGCGGCGGAGCACTCGACGACTCACCCCCACCCCCGCCCGGGCTCGCGCCACCCCCTGAACAGCCTGCGATCAGCATCACAGCGATTCCCGCCGTGACCACCCCTCGACCGCGCCTGCCCCACATCCCCATCGACGCACTTCCGATCTGCTTGTCGCGGCTCTCGAGACTGCCTGCACGTAGCGTTGTGGCGTCCCCCGATCAGGTGACGACACGATGTCCCTCGAAGTTGCGCGAGTGGCCGGATCGTTACGTGGCCGATGCGCCATCGAACAGCCGCTGACCAGGCGATTGGGAGCGCGCGGAGGCGCTGTGCTAACGTTCTTCCCGTCGGAACGAGCAAGCCTCCGGCACACAAACAAGCGCCGCTAGCTCAGTTGGTTAGAGCAGCTGACTCTTAATCAGCGGGTCCGGGGTTCGAGTCCCTGGCGGCGTACTCCAGAGAAGCAGGTCGAGATTCGTCTCGACCTGCTTCTCTGCTTTTCCGGGCATTCTCCGATTGTCGTTGCCGTCGGTGACCGTTGCGCGATCATGTCCCGATGGGGAGCACATCTGCCGACGCGCGCTATCCGCTGAGTGAGCCGCACGAGTCGGGAATGCTGGACGTCGGCGACGGGCACTCGCTGTACTGGGAGGTGTCGGGCAACCCCGGCGGCAAGCCGGCCGTGGTGCTGCACGGCGGTCCCGGTTCGGGGAGTTCGCCGGGCAAGCGCGGGTTGTTCGACCCGGAGCGCTACCGCGTGGTCCAGTTCGACCAGCGCAACGCCGGGCGCAGCACGCCTTCGGCGACCGAGCCCGTCGTCGACCTGTCCGCGAACACGACGCCGCACCTCGTCGCCGACATCGAGGCGTTGCGGGTCCACTTGGGAATCGAGCGCTGGCTGGTGCAGGGCGGGTCGTGGGGTGTCACGCTCGCTCTTGCCTACGCGGAGGCGTTTCCGGAGCGGGTGACCGAGATGGTGCTCGCGGCCGTGACCAACGGCGACCGCCGTGACACCGACTGGATCACGCGGGACATGGGGCGGGTCTTCCCGCGCGAGTGGGAGCGCTTCCGCGACGCTGTGCCCGTCGGCGAACGCGATGGCGACCTGGCGGCCGCCTACAGCAGGCTGCTGCACGATCCCGATCCCGGGGTTCGTGCCAAGGCGGCGCACGAGTGGTGTGTCTGGGAGGACACGCACATGTCGCTGGCTCCCGACGCCGCGCCCTCGTTGTCGGTGGAGGACCCGGAGTTCCAGCTGGCGTTCGCCCGTCTCGTGACCCACTACTGGTCGCACGGCTGCTTCCTGGAGGAGGGCCGGCTGTTGCGCGACATCGGGCGCCTGCACGGGATTCCGGCCATGTTGATCCACGGGCGTTACGACGTCAGCGGTCCGCTCGGCACGGCCTGGGCGTTGCACCGGGCGTGGCCGGGGAGCGAGCTCGTGGTCCTCGACGACACCGGGCACGGCGGCGGCAGCATGACCGCGGCCATCGTCGCCGCGACCGACCGCTTCGCCCGCGGCCGGTGACCTGAGAACACGTGACGCCGGGGTGCTCGTGCACCCCGGCGTCACGTGTTCGGTTTTCTCAGCCGCGGTGCCACTTCTGGTTGGCGCCGCCGACGCAGTCCCACATGTGCAGGACCGCGTCGTTGTTCGGGTTCCACTCGGCGATGTCCACGCACTTGTTCGCCTGCGGGTTCACCAGTTCGCCCGCACCGGACAGCACGAACTGCTGGGCGGGGTTGCCGGAGCAGGTCGCGAGCTGCACGGCAGCGCCGTTGGCCGTCGAACCCCAAGCCACGTCAACGCACTTGTTGTTCTCCGTGCGCAGCGTGCCGCCGACGAACTCGAACTTCTGGTTCGTGCCGCCCGTGCAGTTCCACACGACGAGGCGCTGGCCGTCGGCGAAGTTCCAGTTCGGCACGTCGATGCACTTGCCGTTCCAGTCGCTCACGACACTGCTGGCGCTGCCGGCGGGCGGAGGCGTGGCACCGCCGCTGAACGGCGTGAGGATGATGCCGGCCGAGCGCGGGTCGCCGTCGTGCACCAGCGACTCCTGCGCCTGCACGTCGTCGAACGCGAACCCGTAGGCCTTGCCGTCCACCATGTTCTGGTGCACCAGCCGCGAGTAGTGGTTGGTGATCGTGCCCTGGTAGAAGTCCGCGGGGCCGCCGCCGGGCTGGACGTCGATGCGGCCGAGCGTGGAGCGGTGCAGCGCGGCGCAGAGGGTGCGCGCGATCGGGCCGACCACCTGGTCGTTGGGCGCGTGCAGGGCGCCGTCGCAGCCCCACACGTTCGACGTGGACGGCTTCGCGAACGACGCCACCTGCTGACCGGCGGAGTTCGTGAAGTTCATGGTGTTGCCGGAGGTCCGGCCGAAGTACTTCACGTCCGGCCGGTCGCCGAACGGCTGCACGGTCAGCGTCTTGCCCGTGTAAGCGTTCCACGCCTGGGTGATGTACGGGTCGAGGTAGTTGCGGTCGAAGTTGCCGACGTCGGCCGCCTTGCCCGGCGCGAGGACGCGCAGCACCGTGCCGTCCGAACGCGACATGATCGACCCGGACCAGCCAGCCTGGTTGCGGATGCCGTTGATGACGGCGTCACGCCCACCGGACTTGAGCTCACCGGTCTTCTTCGTGGCACCACCGGCGCCCGTCACGGTCACCGCGTGCGGCACCGCGAACATGTCCACCTGCGAGCTGTTGAGCCACAACCCGGCGTCGTTGTAGGTGAACTCGCTCCAGTCGAACAGGATGCCGCTGTTCGGGTCGCCGGACGCCCACGGCGCCGGCTGCACCAGTCCGTCGGGCGTCAGGAAGAACTTCAGCTTCTCGCCGAACGACATGTAGACGCGGCCGGAGATGAACCGCGGCACGCGCAACGTGGCCGTGCCGCCTTGTCCGGGTCCGGCGATCGACACGTCCGGCGCGGGCGTGGGCGGGTTGCCACCGGGCGACCACGGCGTGAACGTGCCCGCCTGGTTGACGTACCCGAGGCGCCCGTTGCGGATGTCGGTGCCCAGGACGTACAGGTGCACGGCCTCGGACCGGCCGCTGTTGTTGGTGACGTTGAGCGGCAGCAGGTCGGGGCCGATCGCCTGTGCCGATGGGATCGCGACGGCCGCGGCCGACGCGGTGACCGCCAGTGCGGCGAGCGTGCTCCACCACTTCGTTCGAGTACGCATCTGACTCCTTGTGCAGGGGTGCTCCGTTCGCAGGCCACCGACCGGCTTCAGGGCAGTCGGCGGCCTCCGCTCCGAGAACTGGTCCAGACCGGTTATGAGAGCGCTTCCATGGTTGATCGCAGACTGGAGCCCTGTCAATACCGGTTCGTGGACACGCCGAGTCCGATGTCGACCCGGTTCAGCGAATTCCGTTGTCCCTCAAGTCACCGCTGAGCCGGAACCGCTGCTGTCGCGGGATCTCCCCCACCGCCATCGTCCGAGGCCCCGCCGGAGGCCGGGGCTTCGCCGGAGGCCGCAGATAACGGCGCAACTGCTGCGTCGGCTTCTCCACCAGCCGCCACGACAACAGCCCGGCCACGTAGGACAGCGGCACCGCCAGAGCCATCAGCAGCCACGGGTCGCGCACCCCGGCGAGGACCACGAGCTGCTGCAGCGGCATGCCCCAGATGTAGAGGCCGTAGCTGCCGTAGACCCACTCGTCGTAGCCGCCCAGCCGCCGCGGCCAGTGGTGCGCCCACGTGACCGCGCCGTAGCCCGCGGCCAGGGGCAGCACGTAGCGGGCGGCCGGTTCCACGGGCGGGAGGAAGTTGACGACCAGGTACAGGACGAGGAGGGCGAGGGCCACCCACGGCTTGAACGGGAGGCTTTTGCGGTGGACGAAGAAGATCATGCCGAGCACGAACGGCACCATGTACGCGACCAGCGGGGCGAGCGGGACGCTCAGGAAGCCGCCGAAGTCGCCGTTGTCGCCGACGCGGGCCTGGCCGAAGCCGTCCAGGACCAGGAACGCGGCCAGCAGGGGGAAGAGGGCCAGGCGGAACCTGCCCAGCACGCCGAGGAGGCCGGCGGCGAGAACGATCAGGTAACCGGTGGTCTCCATCGGCAGGGTCCAGATGGAACCGTTGGCGGAGAACGGGTACGGGTTCTCGGCGAAGACGCCGGGGAGCTTGTGCTGGAGCGTGTAGAGGCCCGCGTTGTTGATGACGTAGCCCCACGTCCGGTGGTCGTGCCAGTACTCGGCCTGGCTGACCACGGTGACGAGCGGGCCGATGACGAACGCGGTGACCATGACGACCACGAGCAGGGGTGGCCAGATGCGCAGGGCCCGCTTGAGCAGGTAGCGCCACCACGACGCGTCGCGGTGCCAGCTGTCGGCGATCTGGTAGCCGCTCATGGCGAAGAACGCCATCAGCGCGAAGTAGCCCGGCGAGAGGTTCCAGCTCTCCGGGAACATGCCGATGCGGCTGGGGTCGATCAGCGGGAAACTGTGCTCGACCACGACCAGCACGGCGCCTACCAGGCGCAGCCAGGCGAAACCCGTCTCGATCTTCGCATAGCGCTTCCCCTCGGTGAGCGAGCTGTCCGCCCGCCTCAGCACCCCGTCCACGGTTCTTGCCCGACCGGTGTCATAGGCCTAGCAGAGTAGCGCGGACGGCGAACAGCTCAGCAAGGCTTTGATTGATCGTCAACGAAATGGTCAGTGCGTGGACGAGGAGGGGCGTGCGAGCCCCTCCCCGCCCGTGCGTCACTTCAGGGTGTACGCCCGCAGGACCGTCTGGTCGACGGACCCGTTCCTGTCGGAGGTCTTCGCCTTGAAGGACACCGATTCGGCGTTCTTCGGGTGCAGCAGCGTGACGAGCCACCTGCTGCCCGCCTTGAAGAGGAGCACGCGCTGCCACGTGGCGCCCTCGTCGTAGGAGACCTCGACCTGCGGCGTGCGGACGTCGGTGACGTCGGCACGAGCGCCGTTGCGCTGCACGGTCACCGGGACCGTGAGCACGCTGCCCGCCCTGCCCTGGTTCGCGTCGTCGAGCTTCGGCTCGAACCTGACGGCGAGCAGCGGCAGCACCTCCGGCACCTCACCCGCGACGGTCCCGGAGGTGAACGTCCAGTCGGCCGTCACCTTCGACGTCCCGCCGGGGCGGGTGCTGTCGGCGTGCAACCGGTAGGCCGTCCTCGCCGGCGGGACGGGGGTGAAGAGCCGGCCCGGCGTGGAGGACTCGGCCACCACCCGGCCGTCCGCGGTCAGCTTCGTGGTGCCGGTGGCGGCGTCGAAGTCGAACGTCGAGTGCTCGCCGGTGCCGTCGGCGAACAGCGGCGCGTTCACGAACAGCTCGTCGCCCAGGCGGCCTGCCCAGGCAGCGGTCTGCTGCTCGGAGACCGCGGGGAAGGCCGGGCCGAACACCGCGGTGTTCCACTGCTCGGTGCTCTTCGCGCCGCGGCGGAACGTCCTCGGGGCCGCGTCGTCGATGAAGGTCGGCAGCGCGTTCGGGTCGGTCTCCTCGGCCAGCCAGCGGTTCCAGCCCACGCCGGGCGTGTAGAACTCGGTCAGCTCGAACGGCAGCGCGCCCCGCACGCCGTTGTTGCGGACACCGGCCGAGCCGGGGACGCGGGCCTTGAACTCCGCCTGGACGCGGGCCATGTCCCGTTCGCGTTCGTGGTGCTTGATCGCGGCGGGCAGCTTCTGCTCCCCGGCGACCAGCGCGTGGAACTGGTACGGGCTGCCCTGGAAGGTCCCGCCGGCGTTCTTCTTCGCCAGCACGCTGCTCGCCGACCACTCGAACTCCGGCGCCGACGTGGACGACGGGTGGACGTAGAAGTCCTCCCAGGTGTCGGTGCCCCAGCCGCTGCCGTAGCCGAACTCCGGCGTCGTCATCTGCACGGTCAGCGAGCCGCTCACCTGCGCCGCCTCCTGGCGGTCGACGGTGATCGACGGTTCGCTGGCGGTGCGGGCGTCGAAGGTGACCGTCCTGTCCGCGGTGACCTCGACGGCCGGGTCGTAGGCCACGGTGAGCTTCGCGCGGACCGCCGGGTCACCGCTCGGCGTCTCGAAGAACGTGCTCAGCAGGTACCGGCCCCTGGGCACGCGGACCGTCGCCCTGCCGGTCGGGGCGGCACCCTGCAGGACGCTGCGCTTCTCGAAGTCGATGAGCAGGTAGCGCCAGGCCGCGCCGGGCTTGCCGTCGTGGCCGATGTGGTCGAGCGTCAGGTCGTAGCTCTCCGGCTCCTTGTGCACGCCGATCGGCACGCGGACGCCGTTGGACGCGACGACCACCGCGCCGTACACGCCGTCCGGGCCCGTCACTCGGGTGTCGGCGGTGACCGAGGCCTCGGCGGTGCCTCCCGCGGGAACGGTCAGCTTCGCCGGGGACACGCTGAACACGCCCGCCACGGCCGGCTTCTGGTCCGCGACGGCCAGGTCGAGGGTCAGCGGCTCGGTGCCGGTGTTGCGGTAGGTGATCTTCTTCGTGATCGGCTGGTCGTCGTCGTGCGGCCAGCGGGCGGTGCCGAGGCTGAGGCTCGCCGGGGTGGCCACGGGGCTCGCGGTGGCGGCGCGGGTCAGGTCGACGCGGCCGGCGCCCTGGTCGTAGACGCTCGACTCCGCGAACGGCTTGGCGGTGTTCATCAGCGCGGTCTTGATCTCCAACGGCGACCACGCCGGGTTCTTCGCCGCGAGGACCGCCGCGGCGCCCGCGACGTGCGGGGTCGCCATGGACGTGCCGGACAGCGCCACGTGGCCCTCGTCGACCGGGGTGCCGATGACGCCGTTGCGGGCCTTGGCCGCCGCGATGCCGACACCGGGCGCGGTGATGTCCGGCTTGATGGCACCGTCACCGGCACGCGGACCGCGGCTCGAGAAGCTCGCCAGCCTGTCGTCGCGCTCGACGGCACCGACGGTCAGCGCGGCGTCGGCGGCCGCGGGCGAGGCGACCGGGGCGCCGGAGTTGCCGGCCGCGACCACGAACAGCGCGCCGTGCTCGGCGGTGAGGCGGTTGACGGCCTGCGACATGAGGTCCGTGCCGTCGCTCGGGCTGCTGCTGCCGAGGCTCATGTTGATGACGTCCGCCCTGGTGGCGGCCCACTCCATGCCCGCGATGATGCCGGACTCGGAGCCGCCACCCCCGTCGTCGAGCACCTTGCCGTTGATGAGCTTGGCGTCCGGGGCGATGCCCTTGTACCTGCCGTCGCCGGTAATCGTCGAGGCGACGTGCGTGCCGTGCCCGTGCCGGTCGTCCGCGCTGGTGGCGGGGGTGAAGTTCTTCTCCTCCACGACGGCGCCCTGCAGGTCCGGGTGCGTGGCGTCGACGCCGGTGTCGAGCACGGCGACCGTGGTGCCGGCTCCCGTCAGGCCCTGCTGCCACGCCTGCGGCGCACCGATCTGCGCGGCGCTGCGGTCGAGCGTGGCGGTCACCCTGCCGTCGAGCCACACCCTGGTGTCGCCGGCCGAGCGCGCGGCGGAGAAGAACCCGCCCTTCTTGTCGGCGGTGACGGCGTGGGCACCGATGCTGGGCAACGGCTTCGCGTCCGCCGAGCGAGCGCCGACACCGCCCTGGACGATCAACGGGATCGTGTCCCGCTCCGCGTCGGCGTAGCCGGACCGCGTGAGCAGCGAGACGTTGAAGAGCCGCCGGTCGAGCGCGCCGGCCGAGATCTCCTGCTGCACGTCCAGCGGGACGACGTGCAGGTCGCCGCGCTCGTCGGTGTGGTGGTGGAAGCGGACGTGCTCACGGCCCTGCGCCGCCACCGTCCGCACCTGCCCGTTGTTCACGTGCACGACGTCGCCCGTGACCAGCGTGACCGTTGTCGTCAGACCACCTGCTTGCGACGGCGCGGGTGCGGTGATCTCCCCCATCGCCGGGGGCACCGCGACCGTGGACGCGACCACGGCCATCGCCAGCCCGGCGGCCAGTATGGATTTTTTCAACGCGAACTCCCCTTGTTCGGCGTTAGAGGGCAATGTTGCCCTCAGTGACAGGAATACCGCAGAGAGTGGTTTCGTTGAGGAGGTTCGCACCTTGTGTCCGAATCCGGGTCCTGCCTGCCGATTCGGCCAATCCGGTGATCAGCGCGAGGTCGTTACCATTCGGACCACCGCCAGCCGAAGGGACCGACGTGCCTGACCTGCACGCGCTCTACCGCGACCTGCACCAGCACCCGGAGCTGTCGTTGCAGGAGTTCCGCACGGCCGGTGTGCTCGCGGAAGCGTTGCGGTCCCTGGGGTACGACGTCACCACCGAGGTCGGTGGCACCGGCGTGGTCGGCGTACTGCGCAACGGCGACGGCCCGGTCGTGATGCTCAGGGCGGACATCGACGCGTTGCCCGTGCAGGAGACGACGGGTCTGCCCTACGCGTCCACAGCCCGTGCGACCACTGCGGACGGTGAGGACGTGCCGGTCGCGCACGCCTGCGGTCACGACATGCACGCCACCTGCCTGGTCGGGGCGGCGGACAGGCTCGCCGGGACGCGTGACGAGTGGTCCGGGACGCTGCTCGTGGTGTTCCAGCCGGCCGAGGAACTGGGCAGCGGCGCGCGGGCCATGGTCGAGGACGGGTTGTTCGACCGGTTCGGCACACCGGAAGTCGTTCTGGCGCAACACGTCAGCCCGTTGCCCGCCGGGATGATCGCGCACGGCGCCGGTCCGCTCATGGCCGCGTCGGACTCGGTGCGCGTCACGTTGTTCGGACGCGGCGGCCACGGGTCGGCGCCGGAGACCGCGGTCGACCCGGTGCTGATGGCGGCGCACGTCGTGGTGCGGCTGCAGGGAATCGTCGCGCGCGAGGTCGCGCCGAGCGACCGCGCGGTCGTCACGGTCGGGCGGTTGCTGGCCGGTACCAAGGAGAACGTCATCCCGGAGACCGCCGAGCTCGGCGTCAACATCCGGACGTTCGACGAGCACGTCCGCGGCGTCGTGCGGACCGCCGTCGAACGGATCGCCCGCGCCGAGGCCGCCGCGTCCGGGGCGCCGCGCGAGCCCGGGTTCGACTGGTACGACGGCACTCCCGTGCTCGTGTCCGATCCGGACGCGACGGCGAGGACGGTGGCCGCGTTCGCCGGGCACTTCGGCGCGCACAACCTGATCCCCGGCGCGGTGGTCAACGCCAGCGAGGACGTCGGCGTGTTCGGCGCCGCGGCCGGGGTGCCGACCGTGTTCTGGTTCCTCGGCGGCACCGACTTCGGCCGGCGCGAACCCGGCCGGCCCGTGGCGATGAACCACTCCCCCGAGTACGCGCCGGACATCGAGCCGACGCTGACCACCGGCGTCGACGCGCTGGTCGTCGCCGCGAGGACCTGGCTCGGCGGGTCCCCGGCGTGACACCGTCCACTTGGTCCGGCGACCTCAACGGCGAGAGGTGCACATGAAGAAGCAGGCGTACGCGGTCGCGGCAGTGGTGGACTCGATCGCGGCGGCGGTGCGCCGCACCGGAAAAGTGCGCAAGGTCACCAAAACCGCTCTGATGCCCGCGCTCGCGGTGGCCACGCCTCCGCGCGACCCCGGCATGGCGGTCGGCCTCGCCGGCTCGTGGGCGGGTGACGTCGCCCTGCTCGGCGACTCCGACCGGGCGTTCCGCACCGGCCTGACCAGCTTCCTGGTGGCACACCTCGGTTACACCGCCGCCCTGGCCCGCCGCTCGGCGCCCGGCTCGCGCGCGGCCGTCGTGCCGATCGTCGCGGCCTCCGCGGCGGGAGCCGTGGCGTTCGCGCGCGCGGCAGGACCGATGGGACGCCCCGTGGGTCTCTACGCCCTCACCCTCGGCACGATGGTGGCCGCCGCGTCGACCGTGCGCGGACCGGGCGCACGACGCGTTTTCGGTGGTGCGGCGCTGTTCGCGGTGTCCGACGCCCTGCTCGGCGCGAGCCGGTTCGTCCTCTCGGGACGGGCGGCGCGAGTGGCCTCGGCGGGGGTCATGCCGACCTACGCGGCGGCGCAGTACCTCATCCACACGGGCTTCGAGGAGTCCAACGGGTGACCCGCGTGAAGACCCGTTGGAACCTCTGTGCTAACGTTCTTCACGTCGGAAACAGCAAGCCTTCCGGCACCGTGAACAAGCGCCGCTAGCTCAGTTGGTTAGAGCAGCTGACTCTTAATCAGCGGGTCCGGGGTTCGAGTCCCTGGCGGCGTACACCGGAGAAGCGGGTCGAGATCATTCTCGGCCCGCTTTTTCGCGTTCGGGCACCGGTCTTCCGCGGCCTCCGTACGATCGCGCACCGTGACCTCCCCGGCGCCGGAGAACCGATCCCCCACGCTGCTGTCCCGGCGCACCGCGATCCTGTCCGGTGTCCTGGGCGTGTCGGTGCTCGCCGCCGGGCTCGCGGCGCAGTGGCTCCCCCGCGAACCCCGGGCCGCCGACCCGTTCGCCGGGCAGGAGCTGCCGGAGGTGCCCGCGCCCGATCCCACGGACGAACCGGTGGAGGTCGTGTGCTGCGCGGGATGGGATTCCGCCACGCGGACACCGGTGTCGCCGATGTCCGAAGCGGTCGCACGGGCTCAGGACGCCGCGGGTGCCCAGTACGCCGTCGTGTTGCTGGTCGGCGGTGTGGCGCGGGCGGTCGTGGAGGTGTGCTGGGCGGCCCACCACGCCGAGGTGTGGTTCATCGACAGGGAAGGCCGCCGCTACCGCGGTGTCGCCCGCCGCCGCTGGCCCGACGGGCGGTTGCGGTTGTTCGAGGTGCGCGGCTGGCGCTACACCGGGAACGACGCCCGGGAGTTCGACGGCGACCGGCCGGCGGTGCGGTTCCGGGTTCGTCGTGGTGCGACGGCGGGGATCGAGACGGTTTCGGTGCACGCGGACCTCCCCTGCGGCGGGTCGTTCCAGACCTCGCGCGAGTGGGAGCGGTGGCCGGAGCCGACGCGGCCGCCGGACGACGTCGCCGTGCCCGCGGTGGACGGCTGGGCGGTGCTCGCCGGGCTGACCGGTCCGGTGACCGTGCGGTCCGGCCCGGACGAGGTGCCGGCGGAGTTCCCCTGGCGGCCGCCGCACCCGTTGCGGCCGCGGCACGTCACCGAGCTCACCACCGACGGCACGCGGTTCCGCGTGCCGGACGGGCGCGTGCTGAGCGTGCGGCGGGTTCCCGCCGGCAGGATCCGGGTGCCCAGCGGCAGGCTGCTGGCCGGCGACCCCGGCCGGCTCGACGCCGGGTCCGCTCCCCTGGCCGTCACCGTCCCGCCCGGCGAGTACGCGGTGGACGTGTTCCAGGTGTGGGAGAACAGGACCGGCCGTTCCACGTGGACGGCCGCGTGCCGGGTGACCGTCGCTAACAAGCCGGTCACCTCGTGGGAGCAGGCACTGCGCGAAGGCGACCAAGAGCTCGAACTGGGCGACGGCGAGTTCTTCGGCAACCCGGTCGACACCGCCACGTTCGCGCTCGTCGACCACACCGGCGTGACGGAGTTCGCCCGAGCCGACGTCGACGCCGCCACGGCCGGCGAAGCGCCCTACCGCACGCTGTCCTCCGGCAGGACCGACATGGTCGTCGTGCCGGGGTGGAGCGACGGCGCGTGCCTCGTGTGGCTCGGGCGGGCCGAGGACGGTTCGCCGAGCAGCTTCGTCCTCGACTTCCAGGTGCCGGACCTGGCCGACGCCGAACCGGGTTGATCAGCTCGCGTCACCCCGGCGCACGAACAGAACGCGGCCGGGCCCCGGCGTCGCGGGGCCCGGCCGGAGTCACCCGCTGTCAGGCGGGCAGCAGGACCGAGTCGATCAGGTACACCGTGGCGTTGGCGGTCTTCACTCCACCGCAGATCACGTTGGCGTCGTTGACCTTGATCGCGTTGCCCGAGCCGCTGACCTTGACGGTGCCGGTCTGCACGGTCTTCTGCTCACCCGCGATCTTGTCCGGCGTGATCTGGCCGGGGACCACGTGGTAGGTCAGGATCTTGGTCAGCAGCGCGTCGTCGGTCTTGAGCTTCTCGATCGTCGCGGCGTCGATCTTCGCGAACGCCGAGTCGACCGGCGCGAACACCGTGAACTCCGCGCCGTTGAGCGTCGAGACCAGGTTCACCTTCGGGTTGAGCTTGCCCGACACCGCGCTCACCAGCGTCGTGAGCAGCGGGTTGTTGCTCGCCGCGGTGGCGACCGGGTCGGCGGCCATGCCCGAGACGGAACCGGCACCGGACGGCACCTGCTTCGCGTAGTCGGCACAACCCGGGCCGACGAGGTTCGCGGCCGGATCCGCCATCGCCGACGACGACGGGGCCATCGAGGTCGTCGAGGTGGCGGCGGCGCTGGAGGAGCTGCTGCCGGTGCTGGCGGCGTCACCCGAGCCGCACGCCGCGCCGAACAGGGCGAGCGAGACGGCGCCGACGGCCAGGGCGGAGCTGCGGACGGTCTTGTTCATGACAGGACATCTCCCGGAGTGGTCGAGCGGTTGCTGCTCGTGATTCGGGGCTCCCCCGCAAGCGGATGGGTGCGGTTATGAATCCGTTACCAACCGCTCCGTCCCCTCGCCGCCGGGGCGGATTTCCCGCCCGAACGTGACGGCTCGCCCGAAACCGATCCGAAAACGCTCCGGCTGCGAACACCAGGGGACAACGCTGAGGAGAGGACTCGGGATGCCGAAGCGTGAGCAGTCGCTGCAGACCCTGCAAAGCACCCCCCGTGACGTCGGGCGCCCGGCCGATCCGACGGCGGACGACCTGCTCGCCCTGGTCGCGCGGGGTGACGAGGCGGCGTTCGAGCGGCTGTACGACCTGCTGTCCGGCTCGGTGTTCGGGCTGATCAGACGCGTCGTGCGCGACCAGGCGCAGTCGGAGGAGGTGTTCCAGGAGGTGATGCTCGAGGTGTGGCGGACGGCGACGAGGTTCGACCCCGAGCGCGGCAGCGCCAACACCTGGGTCCTCACCCTGACGCACCGCAGAGCCGTCGACCGGGTCCGCTCCGCCCAGGCCGCCACGCACCGCGAGGACCGCGCGGCCCGCCTCGACCCGGCCAGGCCGTTCGACGAGGTGAGCGAGCAGGTCAACGGCCGGCTCGAGCAACGGCAGGTGCGCCGGTGCCTGAGCTTCCTGACCGAACTGCAGCGCGAGTCCGTGCTGCTGTCCTACTACCAGGGCTACTCGTACCCGGAAGTCGCGAGCCTGCTGGGCATCCCGCTCGGCACGGTCAAGACGCGGATGCGCGACGGCCTGATCCGACTGCGGGACTGCATGGGGGTGACCGGATGAGGACCACATCCGCGGATCTGCACACGCTCACCGGCGCCTACGCCGTCAACGCGTTGTCGGAGTTCGAGAGGACCGCGTTCGAGACCCACCTGCCCGGCTGCGAGAGCTGTGCGGTCGAAGTCGCCGAGCTCACCGCCACGGCCGCACGTCTCGGCGCGGCGGTCGACTCCCCGCCGCCCGCTCACCTGCGTGCCCGCGTGCTCGCGGCGGCGGCGGAGACGCGGCAGATTCCCCCCGAGACGGCCAGAACCGCGGTTCGCGCCCCGCGCACCGGCTTCAGGCGGTGGGCCGGTGGGCTGGCCGCGGCCGCCTGCCTGGTGGCGGCGGCGTTCGTCACGGTGCAGGTCACCGACTCCGCCGACGAACGCCGGCTGGCGCAGCTCTCCAGCGAGTACAGCCGCTTCTCGGACCTGCTGTCCACTCCGGACGCCAAGCTGATCAGCGGCACCGCGCCGAACGGGGCGACGGGCACCGCGGTCGTGTCGGCGAGCCGCGACGAGGCGCTGTTCCTCGCCAGGGACCTGCCCGCCGCGCCCGGCGGGCACACCTACCAGCTGTGGCTGATCGGCGACGACGGGCCGCGTTCGGCCGGCCTGCTGGCGGCCGGGTCGTCGCCCGTCGTGGTCACCGGGCTGACCGGTGCGCGGGAGGTCGCGCTCACGGTCGAGCCGGACGGCGGTTCGCCGGGTCCGACCACGCCCCCGGTGATGGCGATGGCACTGGCGTAGGACGAGGGCGGAGGGTGTCCGCATGCCGTGCCGGCATTCCGCGCATGATCGGACGTTGGCACGGCTTGGTGGCCGACTGCCCCGGCCCGCGGGCGCTCGCGGGCTTCTGCGAGGAGTTGCTCGGCATGGTCCGGGTGCAGGACGACGGTGATTTCGTCGTCATCGGCGACGCCCCCGACCGGCCGGGCGTGGCTTTCGCGAGGGTCGAGGCGTGGGTGCCTCCGAGGTGGCCGGAGGAAACGGCGCGGATGCACTTCGACGTGAGGGCCGCCGACCGGGAGGCCGCGGGCCGGCAGGTGCGGGAACCGGGTGCGCGCAGGCTCCCGGGCGGCGGCGAGTCCTTCGACGTCCACGCCGATCCCGCCGGGCACCCGTTCTGCCCGGTCCCGTGGTGAGGCCAGGCGTCATCGGCCGTGCACGACTTCTTCGTCACCGTGTGGCATCTTCTTCGTCGTAGTGGGGCATCCTGGGCGAATGGTGCCCCGGCAGGCGAGCGACTTCGCCCAGTTGTCCGCCTTGGTGAAACAGGCAGGACTGCTCGAACGACGACGCGGCTACTACTACGCGCGGATCGGCGTGAACCTCGTCCTGTACGCGGCGGCCTGGGTGGCGTTCGCGCTGCTGGGCGACTCCTGGTGGCAGCTCGCGGTGGCGGTCGTGCTGGGGGTGATGAGCACGCAGCTCGCGTTCATCGGCCACGACGCCGGGCACAAGCAGATCTTCGCCTCCCGGAAGTGGAACGAGATCGCCGGCTACGTCCACAGCGGACTGGTCGGGGTCAGCTACGACTGGTGGGTCTCGAAGCACAACCGGCACCACGCCAACCCCAACCACGAGGACGAGGACCCGGACGTCGACATCTCGGTGCTCGCGTTCACGCAGCGGCAGGGTCTCGCCAAGCGCGGGCCGTTGCGGTGGATCGCCTCGCGCCAGGCGGTGTTGTTCTTCCCGTTGCTGTTGCTGGAGGGCTTCGCGCTGCACTGGCACTCGATCCGGCACTCCGGGCGCGAGCGACCGCTGATGATCGCGAACGTCGTGGTGTACCTGGTGGTCGTGTTCTGGGTGCTCTCCCCGGTGTACGCCATCTCGTTCGTCCTCGTGCACCAGGCAGTGTGGGGCTTCTACATGGGGTGTTCCTTCGCGCCCAACCACAAGGGGATGCCGGTGCTCTCGGCGGGGCACTCGCTCGACTTCCTGCGCAAGCAGGTGCTCACCTCGCGCAACATCCGCGGCGGCTGGTTCGTCGACGTGCTGCTCGGCGGGCTCAACTACCAGATCGAGCACCACCTGTTCCCGAGCATGCCCCGCCCGCACCTCAGGCACGCCCAGCCGATCGTCAGCGAGTTCTGCCGGCAGCGCGGCATCTCCTACGCGCAGTGCGGCCTGTTCCGCTCGTACGGGTACGTGCTGGAGCACCTGCGCGAGGTCGGGGCGTCGTTGTCCGAAAACGGACAAAGGCCGGCCGAAAGGCTCGCCTGACCCGCACGCCGCTGGTTTCCTCGGTTCGAGACCGAACTGGGGGTTCTACCATGCGAAAGCACCTGTTTGGCGTGCTCACGGCCGGTGTGGCACTGACTCTGGTGGCCGCGGGGCAGTCCGCGGCCGAGCCCGTGCCGCGCAGCAGCCAGCCCGAGCCGATGCTCGCCTTCCTGCCCGCCGAGGCCCAGGTCGACTGGGCCGCGGTCCACCGCGACCGGGAGGCGCGCAAGCAGTCGCGCCTGGCCGCGAAGAGCGCCGGCCAGCCGTTGACCTACATCGAGGAGGAGACCGGTCAGGGCGCCAACGACGCACCGGACCGGGCCGAGCACGTGGCCGGGTTCGGGACCGGCCGGGGCAAGAACGCGAAGCTCAGGCTCACCGGCGACCTGGCCGGTGATCCCACGCTCCCCGTCGTGCCGCCGTCCCCCGAGACCGACGACGCCGTTCCGCTCGCCGGCAGCCTCGGCACGCCCGCGCGGACCAGCGGAATGATCGGCGACGGCCCGTACGGCAGCGCGGGCGACGGCACCGGCGACCACGACTTCTACAAGGTCACCGGCGGCGCGGACGGCGCGGTGCTCACCGTCGAGACGGACACCCCGGCGGGCTCCCTGGACACGCTGCTCGCCGCGTTCGACGCGCAGGGGCGGCTGCTGGCCGAGCACGACAACCTCGCGGGCACCACGGACAGCAGGCTGCAGCTCCCGGTGGGAGCGGGGCAGGACGTGTACGTGATGGTCGCCGCGGCCGGTCCCGGCGGGATCCCGGCCGACCCGCTCACGCCGGGCACCGGCAAGCGCGTCCTCACCGAAGGCGCGTACGACCTGACGATCACGAACGGCACGCAGCGCCAGGACAGGGACTTCTTCTCCGTCGACCTCAGGGCCGGCGACGTGCTCGGCGCGTCGGCGGCGGGCAGGGCCACCAGGGTCGTCGTCCACGACCCCGCCGGACGCGAGGTCTTCGGTTCGTCGCAGGACTTCAGCTTCCTGTACGCCGAGAACTCCCCGCTGCCCGCCGGTGGCAACGCCGTCGCGGACTTCGTGGCGCCGAGGGACGGCCGCTACACCGTCGGCGCCGAGAACGGCACCGGGCGCTACGACGTCACGGTCGAGGCGTACCGGCCCGGCTCCGAACTCAACCAGCGCCCCGAGGTGCTGACGCTCTTCCTCGACTTCGACGGCGCCCGCGTCAACACCCGCGTCTTCGGCGTCACCCCGTCCGGCAACCGCGACCTCTCGCCGCTGAGGAAGTTCCTGCCGGGCTGGGGCCTCACCGGCGCCGACGAGAACGCGGTGATCGACGGCGTGGTCGCCACCGTGCGGGAGAACGTCGAGAAGGACCTGGCCGCGAAGGGCACCAACCGGCGGTTCGCCGTGCGCGTGCTGAACAGCCGCGACCACGCCGACCCGTGGGGTCAGCCGAACGTCAGCCGGATCGTCGTCGGCGGCTCGATCGCCGAGTCCGGCATCCAGACCGTCGGCATCGCGCAGTCGATCGACGCGGGCAACTTCGGCGAGGAGGAGACCTCGCTGGTGCTGCTCGACATCCTCAGCGCTCCGGCCGCGCAGTCGCGCACCTCGTTGAACGGCTACATCACGCCCGCCAGCGACAAGATCGCGTTCATCGGCAGGGCGATCGGCAACATCACCGCGCACGAGGCCGGGCACATGTCGGGCAGCTGGCACCAGGACCAGTTCAACGAGCTCGACAGCCTCATGGACCAGGGCGGCAACCCGAAGGGCATGTTCGGCGTCGGGCCGGACGGCGTCGGCGGCACCGCGGACGACGTCGACGTCGACTTCCACGAGGACGTCCTCAACCCCGGCGAGGGCTTCACCGGGATCGAGGACTCCCTCAACCGCACCGCGTGGGCCTACGTGCGGGGCACCAGCTGACGGTCCGATTCCCGCCAGAACCCCGGCCGCTGTTCCGCCAGGGTGGACGGCATGGGATCACTTGCAGGAAAAGCGGCTCTCGTCACGGGCGGGAGCCGCGGCATCGGGGCCGCGGTCGCCGAGAAGCTCACCGCTCTCGGCGCCCGCGTCGCCGTCACGTACCAGAACACCAAGCCCGACAACGGTTTCTCGATCCGGGCCGACAGCGCCGACCCGGACGCCGTGGTGGCCGCCGTCGAGGAGACGGCTGTCCACTTCGGACGCCTCGACGTGCTCGTCAACAACGCCGGCGTGTTCCGGGTCGGGCCGCTGGACGAGCTCGGCCGTGACGAGTTCGACCACACGATGGCCGTGAACGTCCGCGCGCCGTTCCTCGCCGCGCGCGCGGCGGCGAAGCACATGCGTGAGGGTGGCCGGATCATCAGCATCGGCAGCAACGTCGCCGTGCACGCGCCGTTCCCCGGCTTCGCGTTGTACTCCGCGAGCAAAACGGCGCTGATCGGGATGACGAAGGGACTTGCTCGCGACCTGGGTCCGTCGGGCATCACGGTGAACGTCGTGAACCCGGGTCCCACCGACACGGACATGAACCCCGCGGACGGGCCGATGTCGGACGCGATTCGCGGGCTGACCGCGCTGGGACGCTACGGAACACCTTCGGAGATCGCGGAGGTGGTGGCGGCGCTGGCAGGGGAGGCCGGTGCGTACGTCACCGGTGCCAGCATCAACGCCGACGGTGGTTTCACCGTCTGACGGCTACGCCCAGGTGACCGGCAGGGCGTGCACGCCGTAGATGTTCATGTCGGTCCTCAGCTTCACCTCGCTGGGCTCGACGGCGAGCTCCAGCGAGGGGAAGCGGCGCAGCAGCCCCTCGAACCCGGCGCGCATCTCGATGCGGGCCAGCTGCTGGCCGAGGCACTGGTGGACGCCGTGGCCGAACGCCAGGTGCCCGCGGGCGTTGCGGTGCACGTCGAGCGTGTCCGGGTTCTCGTAGCGCGCCGGGTCGTGGTCCCCCGCCAGCAGCGACAGCACGACCGTCGAGCCCTTCCGGATGGTCTCGCCGAAGAACTCGACGTCCTCCGCCGCGTAGCGGAAGAAGACATCGGCGACCGTGAGGTAGCGCAGCAGTTCCTCGACGGCGTCGGGGATCAGCTCCGGTGCCGACCGCAGCGCTTCCTTCTGCTCCGGGTGTTCCAGCAGCGCGAAGGTGCCCAGCGCCAGCATGTTCGCGGTCGTCTCGTGCCCGGCGAGCAGCAGCAGGAACGCCATGCCGGTCAGTTCCTGGATGCTGAGGTCCTCGTCGCGGGCCAGGTCGGACAGCAGGTCGTCGCCGGGTTCGGCCCGCTTGGCCGTGACGAGCTCGGACAGGTACGTGCTCAGCGCCACGTACACGGCGATCTTGTCCTGGAGGTCGATGTCCCGTTCCATGAACCGCGACGAGTTGTGCTGGAACGACTCGCGGTCCGCGTACGGGACGCCGAGGATCTCGCAGATCACCAGTGACGGCACGGGAAGCGCGAACTCCCGCACCAGGTCGACCGGCGGGGTGAGCTCCGCCAGCGCGTCCAGCTGCCGTTCGGTGATCTCGACGATGCCCTCCTCGAGGGCCTTCATCCGCTTGACCGTGAACGCTCCGGTGAGCTTGCGGCGCAACCGGGTGTGGTCCGGCGGGTCCATGCTGATGAACAGGCCCGGCTCCTGCGGCGACGGCTCGGTCTGCTCGGGCATGCCGGGCGTCGGGTACGGGACGTGCAGGACGCCGAGGTCCTGCCGCGAGCTGAACCTGAGGTCCGCCAGCGCCTGCCGGACCGCGTCGTAGCCGGTGACGAGCCAGCCCTCGTGGCCGTCGGGGAAGAGCATCGGGCTGACCGGTCGCGTGGACCGCAGCGAGGTGATCTGGCTGGGAGGGTCGAACGGGGTGACGTCCCGTTCCATGGGCAGGCCGTGCAACATGTGACGATCTCCTTCAGCGGGTGGATTCGCGGTTGAAGAGCTTCTTGGACCAGAGGTAGCCGCCGACCCCGATGACGAGGCACCAGGCGGAGGCGATGTAGCCGCTGTTGCCGATCGGCGTGCCCATGAGCAGTCCGCGCAGGGCGTCGATGAACGGGGTGAACGGCTGGTACTCGGCGAACCAGCGCAGCACGGCCGGCATCGAGTCGGTGGGCACGAAACCGTTGCCGAAGAACGGGAGCAGGATCAGCGGCAGGCCGACGTTGCTCGACGACTCGACGGACCCGCTGGCGAGACCGAGCGCGGCGGAGAGCCAGATCATCGCGAACGACATGGCGACCAGCAGGCCGGCCAGCGCGAGCCAGCCCAGTGCGCTCGCCTGCGGGCGGAACCCGATCGCCAGCGCGACACCGAAGACGACCGTCATCGCGAGGACCGTCTGGACCAGGCTGCCGATCACGTGTCCTGTCAGGACGGACACCCGTGCGATCGCCATGGTGCGGAAGCGGTCCACGATGCCCTCGGTCATGTCCATCGCGATCGAGATGCTCGTGCCCTGCACCGCGGCGGTGATCGACATCAGGACGATCGTCGGCGTCACGTAGTTCAGGTACTCGGCACGGCCGCCGGACGGACCGCCGAGACCGGCGCCGAGCGTGCCGCCGAACACGTAGACGAACAGCAGCAGGAAGACGACCGGCATGATCAGGAGCTGGAACGTCAGGGACGGGTAGCGGATCATCCGCTTGAGGTTGCGGCGCACCATCGTCGCCGAGTCGGTCAGTGCGTGCGTCATGAACGGGCCACCTTTTCCGGCTTGCCGGTGAGGGCGAGGAAGACGTCGTCGAGGTCGGGCGTGTGGGTGCTGAGCGACTCGACCGCGACGGCGTGCTCGTCGAGCCGGTCGAGCAGGGCCTTGAGGGAGCGGACGTCGCTGTCGCTGGGCACCCGCAGGGCGAGCGCGTCACCGTCGCGCGAGGCGTCGCGCACGACCCGCGTCGCGGCTTCCAGGTGCCGCAGTTCGCTGAACTGCAGCAGGACGTGACCGCCGGGGATGCGGCGCTTGAGCTCGTCCGCGGTGCCCTCGGCGACGATCCTGCCGTGGTCGAGCACCGCGATCCGGTCGGCGAGCTCGTCGGCCTCCTCCAGGTACTGCGTGGTGAGGAAGATCGTGACGCCGCTCGCCACCAGCCCGCGCACGATCTGCCACATGGTGCGGCGGCTGCGCGGGTCGAGGCCGGTGGTCGGCTCGTCCAGGAAGATCACCTGCGGCGACCCGACCAGCGTCATGGCGAGGTCGAGCCGGCGCCGCATGCCGCCGGAGTACGTGGAGGCCGGCTTGCCGGCCGCGTCCACGAGGTCGAACTCCGCCAGCAACTGCTCGACCGTGGCCCTGCCCTCCGCCTTGCCGAGGTGGTGCAGGTCGGCCATCAGCCGCAGGTTCTCGCGCCCCGTCATCAGGTTGTCGACGGCGGAGAACTGGCCGGTGACGCCGATGGCGGCGCGCACGGCGCCGGGATCACCCGTCACGTCGTGGCCCGCGACGGACGCGCTGCCGCCGTCCGCGCGGATCAACGTGGAGAGGATCTTGACCGTGGTGGTCTTGCCGGCGCCGTTCGCGCCGAGCAACGAGAACACGGTGCCGCGCTGGACGTTCAGGTCGACGCCCTTGAGAACTTCGTTGTCGCCGTAGGAACGGCGCAGACCGCTGGCCTTGATCGCGTACATGGGATTCCCCTCAGGCACGGCGGACGGAGATGTCGCCGAAGGACGTGTGGGCGGTGACCTTGACGGTCTCGGCACAGGAGCCGGGGCCGTCACTGCCCTCGAGCGAGTTGGAGACGCGGCCGAAGCTGGTCTTGGCGTCGATCCACGCGGCGGTGCCGTCGGCGATGCCGACCTCGATGCCGCCCATCGCGGTGTTCAGCGTGACGGTGTCGCGGACGACCTCGCCGACCTCGATGGCCCCCATCGCGGTGCGGGCCTCCACCAGGGCGCCGGCGCGTTCGACGTGGATGTCGCCGTTGGCCGACCGGGCCCGCAGCGCGCCCTCGACCGTGCCGACCTCGATGTGGCCGTTGGAGTTCTTCACGACCAGCGCCCCGTCGACCCTGCCGACGCGGAGGTGGCCGCTGCCGGTCTTGACCTCGGCGTTGCCGGTGACCGCGCCGACCTTGACCGCCCCGGCACCGGTGTCGGCCTTGAGCGAACCGGCGCGGTCGACGTGGATGTTGCCCGCGGACAGGTCGACCTCGGCCGCGCCGAGCACGCCGTTGGTGCGGACGCTGCCCGCCGTGACGTCGAGGTCCACCTTGGACCCGGTCGGCAGCTCGATCACGACGTCGACCGACCTGGTCTTCTTGGAGAAGTCGAACGTCCGCTTCGGCCCGCGCACCATGAGCGTGCCGTCGGCGAAGTCGACGCTGGTCTTCTGCGCGGTGTCGACGTCCGAGGTGTCGGACGGGTCGGAGGGCCGCACGTCGACGGCCGTCGTGGTGCGGTCCGTCGCGACGACCTGGACGTGGCCCGCGTAGATGTCGAGCAGCACCGAAATCGGTTCCGGCGTGTCGTAAGAAGGCATGGCTGTCCCCTCAGAAGGTGTGGGTGGAACATCCCCGCAGGTCGGGGCGAAGTGGTGAAGGGCTGGAGCTAGCGGACCCAGCCGACGAAGCGCTGCGCGCCGGTGATGCTCGACAGCGTTTCGGCGGTGGTGTCGCGCTTCGGGCTCAGCTGGGCCGACGCGGCGCGCACGAGCCACGCGTTGATCGAACGGCCCTCCTTGGCCGCCGCCTCGTCGATGGCGGCCTTGAGCGGTTCGGGCAGGCGGACGTTGATGCGCACCGTGGTGCCGTCGTCGAAGCCGGCCGCCACGTCCTCGGCGGGTGCCGCGGGGGCGGGCTCCGGCGCGACGGCGGCCTGCGGCTCGGGCTTCTGGCGCGTCACGACGAACTTCGGGTCACGACCCCGCAGCAGCACCTGCACCGAGTCCGGTGCCAGGTCCGCGGTGATCTCGTCGGCGGCGGCGGAGAGCGCTTCGAGCAGCGCCAGCCGGATCGCCGACTCCATCGTCACGGTCAGCCGCTCGACCAGCGCACTCGCTTCCCCGCCACCGGTTTCGACGGCGGTGAGCAGTTCGCGGCCGAG
This sequence comes from Lentzea sp. CC55, assembly GCF_021056325.1. Taxonomy (NCBI): domain Bacteria; kingdom Bacillati; phylum Actinomycetota; class Actinomycetes; order Pseudonocardiales; family Pseudonocardiaceae; genus Lentzea; species Lentzea sp. CC55. The sequence goes on from NZ_JAJCXE010000003.1 coordinate 32,564, forward strand.
GGAGGCTACATACGGCGTCAGATCCATGGCATCACTATGGCACACCGTGGCACCACCAACAAGCAATTCTGGCTCAGATTGGCATCATTCTGGCTCAATGCAGGTCAGAGGTGGTGCCATCGTGGCTCAGGCGAACACCTCGGCGAACGCGGAGAACGTCGGCGCGCCCTTGTGGCGGTCCAGAACGGCGAAGACGACGTGCTCGAAGTAGCGGTTGTCGCGCAGCGCGAGGGCGAAGATCCGCGCGACGGTGGCGGGGTCGTTGCCGAAGACGCCGCACCCCCAAGCGCCCAGGACGAGCCTGCGGTGGCCGTGCGACGCCGCGACGTGCAGCACGCGGATGGCGCGCCCCAGCAACGCGAGCGGAACGCCGTCGGCCTTCTCCGGCTGGTTCTGCCGGATCGCCGCGAGGTTGGGCGCCGCGGCGGTGAGGAACGAGACCTCGTACGGCCGCGGCAACAACTCGCCCTCGTCGTCGCGGAACACCGGGACGCGCGGCGAGTAGATCACGCGATCGGTGTAGGTGAGGTCGGCGTGCGAGCGGTGGTGCTCGTAGAACTCACCGGCGGTGCGCAGGCTCAGGTAGAGCGCCGACGCACGGGCGATGCTCTCCTCCTGCGCCACCCTGCCGTTGAGGAAGCCGCCGCCGGGCTTGCGGGCGGAGGCGAAGTTCAGGGCGGCGACGTCGCCGCCGAGCCGGCGCGCGGCCTGCAGGGTGGACTCGCCGGTGACGTCGACCCGGACGCCCACCGTCTCGGAGGGCAGCGGCAGCACCTCGTCCGGCAGGTGCAGCCGGGTCCCGGAGACGGCGTGGGAGACGTCGACGGCGACCTCGCCCGCGCCGGTGGCGTAGGAGCCCCGTTCCGAGATCTCGACCGTGTCGTGGGCGATGGCGCGCAACCTGCTGCTCATGGTGCCCCCGAGTCTGACCGCCGCAGTCCGCCGCGCCAAGCGGGTTAAATGCGCCCGTAGACCTCGGCGACGGCACCGAACGCGGCCTTGGGCTCCCAGTGGCCGTCGTCGTGCACCTTCACGATGCCGGGGCTCGCCATGTCGAGGTCGCGCCCGGGGTCGTCCGGCCGGTGCGGGTAGTTGCCGAGCGCGAACATGTAGACGAACGCACCGTCCACGCCTTCGGCCTCGAAGATCTCCAGCACCTCGCGCAGGTAGGTGGCCTGCTCCTCCTCGTCACGCACGTACCCGTCCTTCACGCGAACCGGCAACCCGGCGTCGTCGTGCTCGACGATCTCCATGCTGCGCGGAGCCACGGCACCCGAGCCGCGCCAGGCCGCCGTGCCGAAGCCGGTGATCGCGACCGGTTTCCCCTGCGCCACCACGTTCCTGATGCTCTCGGCGTAGACGCCGGCGACCTCGGCGGAGCGGATCAGCTCGAACGACTTGATGTCGAACAGGTCCCAGTCGGGGTTCTCGAACGGGATGCAGGCGTAGGTGAGCCTCCCCCGGAAGTGCCGCCGCACCACGGCGACGGCTTCGGCGAGGAACGCGGAGAGCTTCTCCCCCGCCTCTCGCATCCGTTCGGGTCGCCCCAGCAGGTGACCCAGCCGCTGCCCGACGTCGTCGCCGGGCAGGAAGCCCGGGTTCATGATGCTGACCTCGACGCCGGTCACGAACACGACCTCCGCGCCCCGCTGCCGCACGCGCTCGGCCCTGCGCGCGCAGTCGGTGAACAGCTCCAGGACCTCGGCGGGCGTCAGCTCCAGCGGGTAGGGCGAGAACCAGATCTCCAGCCCGAGCCCGGCGGCGATCCCCGCAGCCCGCTCGAGCCGTTCCGGATCACCTCCGACCAGGTGGACGGCGTTGCAGTGCAGGTCGTCCCGGATGACGGTCAGGTCTCGCCTGACCACGTCGAGGTCGAACTCCTGGAGCGAAATCTCCCCGTGGCGCACGAAACCGGTGTCGTACGCAATGCCCTTGGCTCGCATGACGCGAGACTAGGCCAAAAAACTGCGTGCACGCAAGTTTGCGTGAAAGCAGTTATGCGGGCCAGACGAGGAGCACCGGACAGGGCGCGTGGTCGACGACGAACCGCGTCGCCGGGCCGAGGCTGCGCGGCCCGGCGTGGCTGACATCGCCGTCCCGGCACAGGACCAGCAGCGACGCGTTCCGAGCCGCCGCAACGACTTCGTGCTCTACCCGGCCGACCCGCGCCTCCTTCGCGCACGGGCGCCCGAGACGTTCCGCTGCCGCGTCGAGGAGTCGTGCGGCGTGATCGGCGGCCAAGTGGTCCAGGCGCGTACCGGGGTCGCGCGACGCGTGCCGGCCGAGCAGCCCGGCGAAGGCGGCGTGCGCCGCGCCGGCCACATCGCTGACGTGCAGCAGCAGGAACTCCCCCTGCTGAGCGCTCGCCGCGTCGACGCAGTCCTGCCAGGTGTCGTCGGCGATCCACACGACCACCGTCATGGTCATCCTCCGATCACGTGCAGGGACGCCCACAGTGCCACGACGGCGCCCACCAGGGTGGCGGGCACGGCGAGCAGGCCGAGCTTCGTGAACTCCGGCAGGTGCACCTCGGTGTCGTGGTCGTGCACGATCCGCCGCCACAGCAAGGTCGCGAGCGACCCGGCGTAGGTGAGGTTGGGGCCGAGGTTCACGCCCAGCAGCACCGCGAGAACCGCTCCAGGCCCCGCCGGCGCGACCAGCGGCAGGAGCACGAGCACCGCGGGCAGGTTGTTGATGACGTTCGCGAGCACGGCGGCGACCGCGGCGACCCCGAGCAGCGCCCACAGGTCGTGCCCGCCCGGGATGACGTTCCGGAGCAGGCCGTCGAGGCCGTTGTCGACCACGGCCCGCACCACGACCCCGAGGCCGATCACGAACGCGAGGAACGGCAACGACGCCGCCCGCACGAGCTTCCGCACCGTCGTGCGCTTCTTCACGAACGCCCGGACCGCCATCGCCAGCGCCCCCGCGCACGCCGCCCACGCCGGGTTGATCCCGGTGGCCGACGCGACCACGAACCCGGCGAGCGTCAGCGCCACCGCGGCCAGCGCGAAGACGGGCAGTTCCTGCGGAGGCGACGACCTGGGCGCGTGCACCGGCGCGTCGAGGTCGGTGCGGAAGAACCGCCGGAACACCAGGTACTCGGCCGCGATGGCCACGAGCCACGGCAACGCCATCAGCGCCGCGAACCGGGTGAAGCTCAGCCCGCTCGACGCGAACGCCAGCAGGTTCGTCAGGTTCGACACGGGCAGCAACAACGACGCGCTGTTGGACAGGTGCGTGCACGCGTAGACGTGCGGCTTCGGCCGGACGCCGAGCTGTGCCGCCGTCGCGAACACCACCGGTGTGAGCAGCACGACCGTCGCATCGAGACTCAGCACCGCCGTGGTCACCGAGGCCGTGACGAACACGCTGCCCAGCAACGTGCGCGGTCTGCCGCCGGACGCGCGCGCCATCCAGGTGCCGCAGGCGTGGAAGAGGCCCTCGTCGTCGCAGAGCTGCGCGAGGACGAGGATGGCGGCCAGGAACCCGATCACGGGTCCCAGCCGCACCGCCTCGTCCACGGCGTGCTCGACCGGCAGCGCCCCGACCACGACCACGAGCACCGCCGCAGGCACCGCGACCGCCGCCTCCGGCAGGCCCCACGGCCGCGCCACCGCGCAGACGAGCACGGCGACAAGCAACAAAACGGACAGCGCCAGCACGGGATCCTCCTGCGCCGGCGGCATTTCCGGCTTCTCGGCCGCCGCTGACCCTAGGCTGGGCAGACGTCCGGCTCCAGCCGGGTACGACCGTCAGCCGTACAGGCGCACGACCGATCGGAGGACCACCGTAACCGCGGCTCCACCGGGGACGATCTGCCGTACATGAGACGATCAGCCGCACTGCTGCTGGCACTTGTCCTGGCCTCCCCCGCTCCCGCCCTCGCGGCGGACGCCCCGGTGGCGATGATCCTCTCGCCGACCGCGGAGGCCTCGGTCCCGCTGAACCAGCCGCTGCTGGTGATCGGCGGCGCCGTCAACGGCGAGTCCGGCGGCATCACCGACGTCGGCTTCTCCACCGACAACGGCACGAACTGGACCACCGTCGACGCGACCGGCGAACGGTGGTCGGTCGTGCTGTGGCCGTCCGTCCCCGGCCCGCTGACGATCCACGCCCGCGCTCACACCGCCTCGACGACCGGCCCGGTCACCGCGTCCCGCACGATCCACGTCGGCGGCACCACGGTTCCCGCGCTCACCCACGAGACCTCGCTCGTCTTCCACGACACGCACAACCCGACCGTCGACGACCCCGACATCGAGGGCGTCGAGCTCGGCCTGCGCACGAGGGTCGACCGTCCCGGCGCGCTCACGGGCGTGTTCCTGCGCCGCGGCGCCTACACCGGCCCCGTGACCGCGCGCGTCTGGACCTCGAACGGCACGCTGCTGGCCGAGCAGGACGCTCCCGGCGCCACCTACAGCCAGCGGATCACCTTCACGACACCGGTTCCCGTGGCGCCGGGCACCGAGTACGTCGTCTCGTACTACACGCCGTCGGGCGGCTACAAGGTCACGGAGAACTACTTCGTGGGCAACCTGGCGCAGACGCCGTTCCACCTGCCGGTGAACGCGGGCGTGTACCGCTACGGCGGCGGCTTCCCCACCGACACGTGGGCCGCCGGCAACTACTGGGTGCAGCCGATCTTCCGCCCCTGACGCGGTTCGAAGCCCCTCGCAGCGGTTTCGCGCGTGAGCCGACGCCGCATACCGCTCACATAGCGGATCCGGTCGGGTGCCGACTCCGAAGGTGCCCGCGGGTACCGCGAGAGACTCAGCGAAGGCGGCCTTCAGAGCCTCTCCCCCGGATAGGGTCGAGGCGTACCGACCTGGGGGTTTTCCTTGCTGCGCAACGTACGCACGCTCGACGACGTGATGGAATTGCTGGACGGGTTGTTCGCGCCGGGAGCCGACCGCTGGACCGCCCGCGCGGGCGACTGGTGGGACGGCTTCTACGCGGACCGCTCGCGCGGGGTCCCGTTCTTCGCGGCCAAGCCGGACGAGAACCTGGCGGGCTACCTGGAACGCGGCCTGGTCACGCCGGGCCGGGCGCTGGACGTCGGCTGCGGGCCCGGCCGCAACGCGGTGTTCCTGGCGCGCCGCGGGTTCCAGGTCGATGCCGTGGACGTCTCGGCCACCGCCATCGCGTGGGCCGAGGAGCGGTCAGAAGGTCTCGGCATCCGGTACCGCCACGGTGACGCGTTCACGACCGAGGGCTCCTACGACCTGGTCTACGACTCCGGCTGCTTCCACCACCTGCCGCCGCACCGGCGCATCGGCTACCTCGCCCTGCTGGACCGCGTGCTGGTGCCCGGCGGCCACTTCGCGCTCACGTGCTTCACCGCCGAGGAGGGCACCACCACGCCGGACGCCGAGCTGTACCGGCAGGCGGGCCTGTCCGGTGGCGTCGGCTACGACCCGGACGACCTCCGGTGGGTCTTCCAGGACCTCGCCGAGGTCGAGCTCCGCCGGATGACGGAGGAGGCCCCGGACAGCGCTTTCTTCGGCAAGTCGTTCCTGTGGACGGGGCTGTTCCGGAAGCAGCGGGTGCAGCCACCGAACGCCGGTGTCCGGCAGGCGGAAAGGCCGGCCGTCGCCACCTGCGAAAGTAGGGACAATCCCCTGCTCCAGTAGGTGATCCGGAGCACAAAACCGGCAGTATCGTCACCGGCGTGACGCGGGCCCGGGATCTGGCGTTGGTGCTCCTCGTGGCAGCGCCGGGGGTCTGCCGCGAGTTCCTGGTGCCCGCGCCGTCCCGCCTGGTGGTCGCGTCGACGGCGTTCTACGTCGTGGTCCACCTGCTCGCGGCGGGCGCGCTGTGGTGGCGGCGGACGCGCCCGCGGGCGTCGGGTCTGGCAATCGCTTTCCTGACCCTGCTCACCCCCACCTTCGCGTCGTTCGCGTCCGCGTTCTCCGCCGCCCACGCGGCGCGGCACCGCTGGCTCGTGCCGGTCCACGTGCTGGCGTGGGTGGTGGGCGCCGGCGTGTGGACGGTGCCGGACGGGCTCGTCGGCCCCGGCGCGATCGTGATCGCCGGTCTGGCCGGCCTGTACCTGGGCGAGCGGCGCACGCTCCGGCAGATGCTCACCGAGCGGGAGTGCGAGCTGCGCGTCGAGCAGGCCCGCGCGGACGAACGCACCAGGCTCGCCGCCGAGATGCACGACGTCGTCACGCACCGGCTGAACCTGATGGTGCTGCACGCCGGGGCGTTGCGGATGGCGGCGAAGGACGACGGCGTGCGCCAGGCCGCCGAGGAGCTGCGCACCGCGGGCCGCCAGGCGCTGGCCGAACTGCGCGACCTCGTCGGCGTCCTGCGCTCCGGCCGCGCCCCGCGCATTCCGGACGTGCTGCCCGACCGCCTGTCCCGCCTCGTGGCCGACTCCGCCGCCACCGGCCTGGAGGTCACCCTGACCGAGCACGGTGACGCGGACACCATCTCCCCCGCCATGCGCCGCACCATGTACCGGGTGGTGCAGGAGTCGCTCACGAACGTGCACAAGCACGCCCCCGGCGCCCACACCGAGATCACGATCCACTGTGGACCGAGCAGCGTCCGCGCGGTCATCCGCAACGCCCGGCCGTCGGCTCCGGGCCCGGCGCTGCCCGGTTCCGGCGGCCTGCTCGGCCTGCGCGGCCGCGTGGAGATGGTCGGCGGCACCCTCACCGCGGGCCCGACCGACGACGGCGGTTTCGAGGTGGACGCCGTCCTGCCCGCGTTCGTGCCGACCTGACCTCAGGCGGCCTTCCCGGTCACCTCGCGGCGGGTGGCCCTGCGCGTCCTGATGCGCAGCAGGTCCCACCGCCCGGCGGCGACGTACAGCGCGAACGCGAGCACGAAGGAGTTCAGACCGGACAGCCCGAACGGCAGCACCTCGCCGGCAGCGGCCGCGACGAGCCAGATGACCACCGTCGCGGGCACCCACGAGGGCGCCGACCTCGGCACGAGCGGCCGGGTGGAGACGAGCTCGTTCCGCCAGCACCGCACGACGTGGTACTCGGCGATCATGATCCCGGCTACCGGCGGGAACACCACGCCGAGCAGGACGAGGAAGTGGCTGAAGTGGGCGGCGACGCCCGCGGCCGCGAGGGAGCTGCCCGCGCACCCCGCCACGACCGTCACCTGCGCCCGGCTGACCCGCACCGCGAGGACGGCGTCGAAGAAGTTCACGAGCCCGAGCGAGGCCGAGAAGAGGTTCCAGTCGCTGATCTTCACCGCGACCGCGACGACGACCAGCGCCCCGGCCCAGCCGCCGGTCGAGCCGATGACGCCCAGGACGTCCGTGGTGCCGAGCGCGTGCGCGATGACCACGCCCACCAGGCCGATGACCCACTCGCCGGCCATGACCCCCAGGACTGTCTGCTTCACGACGTCGCTCCCGTCGCGGTGGAACCGCGTCACGTCCGGCGAGACCACCGCGCCCACGACGAAGCTGCCGGTGACCAGTGTGATCGCCGTCAGCATCCCGATGGACGGACCGGGAGCGGGGCCGCTCAGGTCGCTGACATCGTTGACGTTCGCGAGCACCACCCACGCGAGCAACCCCAGGAACGCGGGTACGGCCACATACGACGGCCACGCCGTCCACCGCGCACCGCAGGCCGCGACGACCGTGACGACGACCCCGAACACCAGCGCCCACACCGGTGCCGGCAGCACCCCGGCGACGTTCGCGAGCACCGCCCCGGCAAGGCCGGTCTGCACCCCGAACCACCCGGTGCACGACAGCGCGACCACCAACCCCAGCACCGCCGACCCGGCGTGACCGAACCCGGTCCACCGGCTGAGCAGGGCGGTCGGCAGCCCTTCCCGCCACCCGATGGTCCCGACGGCGACCGCCACGACGCCGACCAGCACCGCCCCGACCGTGAGCGCGACGAACGCTCCCCAGAACGACATGCCGAACCCGAGCGTCGCGCCGAGCAGCACCTGGCTGAGCGCGGTCGTCTGCCCGAACCGCTGAGACGCGACCGACCACCACCGGTGCCGGGCACCACAGGGGACACGGCTGAGGACCTGATCCTCACACCCGGCGCGAGAGGTCTCGACCATCCCTCGGATCACCACCCGGACAGTAATGGTCACCCCACGGTCGAGCTACGGACACGCGGTACGAACGGGTGAATCACCACCGCGCAATTCACACAGCGACACGATTCATCGCCAACGCGATCCGCCGGCGCGCCACCAACCTCGTCTGGTGCACGTCCATGCCGAACGCGAGAGCCGGCCGCCGCTCGAACCGGTCGTAACTGCGGCTGAGCAGCCAATGGGCCGCCTCGGGGGTGATCAGCTCCAGCCGCACCTCGTCCCGCAACCGGCTGAGCGTCTCGTCGACCTGCCTCGTCAGGAACGCGTGCCTCGTGAGGCTCCCGTTGATCTCGTCGACCATGAACACCATCGCGTGCGGCACGTCCCCGTACGCGTAACTGCACAGCAGCGCCAGGTATCCAGCGTCGATCGACCGGTCGCCGATCCAGCACTCCCCGAACCGCAACCCGGCGAGGTCCCACCGCGGCGGCTCCTGGTGCGCGGCCGCCTCCTTCGCCCACGTCCCGGGCCGTCCGGGCAACAGGTGCCCCAGCGCCGTCAGCAGCGCCGCACTCCGCCGGCTCGGCACCCCCTCCAGGTGCCGGACGACGACCTCCCACAACTCCTCGTTGCGGGCGAAAGACCCCACCGACGCGCTGACCCGCAGCTCGACGTCGAGTGGATCGGTCAGCTGCGGCAGCGGGCGCCCGGCATCGACCACCGCCTGCTGCATGGGGCTCAGCCTCGTCCGCACGGGCGGAGATTAGACCGATCGGCGCAACACGAGGGCTTGGTTCACCCATGCCATGGCGCGGATCACCCCATCGAGACCGCTTCCCGCACCCCGTCGGCCAGCGCCTCACCCGGAAGCTCGAACTGGAGCCCGCCCTGAGCGGTCACCAGCACCGTGACCGGCCGCTCCAGCGCGTTCACGACCACCGCCAGCTCGACCCCCAGGAACCGGTGCCAGTGCGGCGGCCAGTCGCGGGGACACGCTCGTCGCGACGAGAAGACGTCGACCACGTCCCCTCGCACCACCAGGTGCTCGCGCGGCCGGCGGGAAGGGTCGGCGGGCAGCACGAGCTCGGCCGCCAGCACCGCGTCCACCAGGTCGCCCTTGTCCGCGTACCCGCGCCGCACGAGGTACATCACCGACTCGAGGTCGTTGTCGAAGACGACCTCCCGGGGCCGGTACCGCGGGTTCGGCACGTACTGGTCGGTGATCTCGCCCCGCTCGTCCACGAGGTAGCGCCCGATCACCGCCTCGGCGGAGACCTCGTCGTGCACCGGGTCGATCACGTGCAACCAGTTGCTGGGCGCGCGGCGGGCGCGTTCCCGCATCTCCCGGGTGATGAGCGGCTTGACCATGCACACATTGTGCTGAATCGACCACGCCCAGTCAGCGCGAATGAGAACATCCGGATCATGACCGATCCGCACCAGTTCCTCGCGAACTTCGAGGGACGCCTCCAGCAGGCCCAGGAACAGGCGAACGCGATCCAGACCGCGTTCCGCGAGTCCCGCACCGAGGCCCAGAGCCCCGACGGCGCCGTCCTCGTCACCGTGGGCTCCGGCGGCCGGATCGAGTCGCTCCAGCTGACCCCGCGCGCCGACGACCTGGGCCACACCGCGCTCGGCCGCACGATCATGGACACCATCCGCCGCGCCCAGGTCGAAGCCGCCCGCAAGATCGAGGACACGATGCGCCCGATCCTCGGCGAAGGCGAGGGCATGGCGTTCCTGCGCGAGCAGATCGACCAGAGCATCGCCGTGATCGACCCGGCGGGCACCGTCGAAGAGCCGAAGCCGGCACCGGGCCGTCCCGCACCGCCCCAGGGCGATGACGACGACTTCGGCAGCAACTCGGTGCTGCGATGACCGGCGGTTTCCAGGCCCAGGCGGAGGCCATCGCGACCCACGGCAAGAACCTCGTCGGCCGGCTGTCCCCGTCCCTGCAGGAGGCCGTGTCCGCCTCGCAGGTGAGCCTCGGCCCCGCCGTGATGGGCGAGCTCTGCCAGCGGTGGTCGTGGATCTTCAACGACGAACTGGACAAGGCGAAACAGCTGCTCGCCGAGCTACCCAAGGCGTTCGAGGCCACGGGCGACAGCCTCTGCTCGACCGCGGAGACCTACCAGCAGACCGAGGACGGCAACCGCGCCTCGTTCCGGGGGACGGACGGGTGAAGCGCATCGCGATCGCGGCCGTCCTCTGGATCGCCGCGCTCTACACAGCTCATGCCGGCGCGGTCACGTTCAGCGGCGAGGTGCCCTCCGGCGGTGAACCCAAGGGCTACGCCCAGGACATCTCCTGCGCACGCAACTGGTGGGTGTTCGGATTGCTCTGGAACTGCAACGCCACCATCGTCGCCGACGACGGCCAGCGCTACACGTACTCCAGCGACGACTCCGGCCTGACACCCGCCGACATCGGCAAGCAGGTGCCGATGACCAAGAAACGCGTCGGTTCGGGGATGTCCCGCGGCAGCTGGGAGTGGGGGCTGGCAGAACGACGCGAGCCGAGCAAAGGCCTCGCGGTCCTCTCCCTCCTGGGCATACCCGCGGTCGCGTTCTACATCACCTTCCGGATGTTCCGCAGCAAGGAACCGGTGACGTGACAGTCCAGCACCCGCGTGCCCGCAGGAGGAGGAACCGATGAGCAATCCGTTGATCGTGCAGAAGAAAGACGAACCGAAGTGGTTCGCCGGCGCGGGTTTCGCCGACACCGGTGAGGACCTGGTCAGGCCGTTCATCGAGGGCAAGGACATCGACCCGGTCGCCCTCGGCATCGACGGCGCCGCGATGGTCCTCGACGTCGCCGGTCTCCTCACCGACCCGCTCGGGACGCTCGCCTCGTCCGTCGTCGGCTGGATCATCGAGAACGTCGGCTTCATCCGCGAGCCCTTCGACAAGCTCGCGGGCGACCCTCCCTCCATCGAGGCGGTCGGCAACACCTGGGAGAACATCGCCAAACGCCTGGGCGACGAGGCCACCGCCTACGAGAACCAGGCGAAGGCGCTCGCGGACTGGACGGGCGACGCCGCCGACGCCTATCGCGCCCGGTGCACCAAGCTGGTCGAACACCTGAGGGGCTCGTCCGCCGCCGCGTTCTCGGCCGCGAACAAGATCAAGGTGGCCGGCGCCATCGTCGCCGCCACCAGGGCGTTGATCCGCGACCTGCTGGCCGACCTGGCGGGAACCCTGCTGATGTGGGGCATCCCGGCCGCCGCGTCGGCCGTCCCCACCGCGGGCGCCTCGATCGCCGCCTTCATCACGCGCGCCGTGACGAAGGCCGTCGAGATCGGCACGAAGATCGCGAGGTTCGTCGCCAAGCTGTTCAAGGCCCTCGACAAGCTCGGTTCCCTGGCGGGGAAGGCCGGCGACGCGATGCGCAGGCAGGCGGACGACCTGGCCGCGTTGAGCAGGCAGATGCCCAACAGCAGCTACGGCAACCAGCGCGCGGCCGAACTCGCGTCCGACTCCGCGACACGGGTGTCCAGGGCGGACACGCTCGACAATGTCGGCGAAGGACTCGGCAACACGAGCAGGCGCGTCCAGGACGGCGTCGACAACGCCATGAACAAGGTCGACGACCTCGCCCAGCGCACGAGCCGGAAGGTCGACGAGTGGGCGCAACGCGTGAAGGACAACGGTCCCGCGCGCAAGCAGAAGGTCAAGGACCTCTACGAGAAGCTCAACCAGCCGCCGCTCACGACGCGCAGGCAGGACATGGGCGATCCCTCGCACTGGGGTGGGCGCGCGGGTGACCACGTCGACGCTCCCCTGACCAAGGGCCTGCTCGACGGCCAGAACTGGGTGCGTGCCGTGGCCAGCAGGGACATCGGCCACCTCATGCCCCACTACGGCGATGTGGCCCATCCGGCCAAGGAGTTGGGCAAGGAGATGAACAAGGCGGTGGGCCAAGGCGGCCACCAGGATCCCGACGAGAAGAAGTGACGAAGCGCATCGCGATCGCCGCGGTCCTCTGGATCGCGGCCCTCTACATCGCCCAGGCAGGCACGCTGTTCTTCGACGGCGAAGCGGGTTCCGGCGGAGAGACGAAGGGCTACGCCCAGGACATCTCCTGTTCGAGGAACTGGTGGGCCTTCGGAGCCCTCTGGTCCTGCGAAGCCACCATCGTCGCCAACGACGGCAAGCGCTACCACTACAGCAACGGCAACTCCTCACTCACACCCGCCGACGTCGGCAAACGCGTACCGATGACCAACAACCGCGTACGGACCACCCGGACCTCGGCAGCCTCCGTGAAATGGGGAGTCACCGAGGAACGCCCGCCCAGCAAAGGTCTCCTGGTCCTCTGCCTCTTCGGCGCACCGGTAGCCGCGCTCTTCATCACCTTCCGCCTGTTCCGCGACAGGAAAGCGGACTCCGCCGCCGACGAGCGGCAGCGAGGTGGACCGCGGCTGACGCGGTACCGCAAGCGCCGCTTCGCCGTGGTCTGGTTCCTGTCGTCGCTGTACGCCGCGATCTTCGTCGGCGCCTTCTGGGCGGACCACACCGACGGCGGCGAGGCGGAGGCGACCGCGGACAACGTCGAGTGTGAACGCAACTGGATGCTGCTCGGCACCCGCTGGAGCTGTTCGGCGATCGTGACGGACACCGACGGCAAGCAGTACCGCTACACCAACTACTCGTCGATGCTGACTCCTGCGGACATCGGAGCCGAGGTGCCGATGGAGAAGTTCACGTACGCCGACGGACCGCCGAAGTTCAGTCCCGCGAGAGGCTCGTTCGACCCGAAGCCGTGGAACGCCATCACCGGGTTCGCGCTCGGCATCGGTGCCTTCGCCGGTGCCGCCTTCCTGTGGCCTCCCGATCGGCTCGGTCGCCCGGCCGATCCCGAGCGAAGGCGTGCGCTGGCCCGCAGCCTCCGCCGCCAATGGCGCTGGAACGTGCCCATCAGCGTGCTGGCCCTGTACGGCGCGTACTTCGTGCACGGCGTCTTCGTCGTGGCGCACATCAACGACGACGGAACAGTCGTCCTGCCGACGCAAGGCAGCGGTACCGCCCGATCGTGTGACCGGGACTGGCGCTACCTCGGCGTCGTCTGGCAGTGCACCGTGGAGGTGAAGCCCGATTTCGGCTCGGAGGTCACCCAGACCATGAGCCAGTCGCAGTTCACCCCGGACGACATCGGCGAACCGAAGCCGGTCACCCTCGTCCGCGGCAGCACCTGGGAGGCTGTCGACCAGCCGTACGAGAGCAAGTTCGCCGTGTGGGCGATGATCGTTCTGATCGCGATCGGCACGGTGATCGCCAAGCCGCTGTCCAACCTGCGAATCGCCCGGGACCTGGAGAACAGCCGTCCCGAGCCCGACCCGCTGGACGGGCAGTTCCTCGAGCATCGACCGCCTGGCGTCCGACCGTGATGTCCGCCCGCCCTGTCACCGGATAGCCCTGCGGCGACAAGCTACGGTGGCACAGGTGACGACGTTTCCCCCGGTGCCCGCGGACCTGTTCCGCTTCACCACGACCGGCCACGCCGAGCTGCACACCGCAGTGGTCCGCGTGTTCGGGGTGGCGAACGAGCGCCTGGAGACCGTCCTCACGGCCGATGACGTGCAGCAACGCCTCCGCGGCGTCGGCTGGTCCGAGCAGGTGGCCGACGACGAGCTCGCCGCGTCCCTGGCCGCGCTGCGCGGCTGGGGCCTGCTCGACGCGAGCCAGCATCGGTACGGGCTGACGAAGCTGGGCGAGGCCGCGTACGCGGGCCTGAAGCACGCGCTGGAAACCCTCACGGGCAGCGGCTCGCTGCAGACCGCCGTCCTGGACGCGATCGCCGACCGGCTCGACGAGCTCGGCAAGCCGCTGGACGACCGCGGCACCTTCACGAAGCTGATGGAGCTCGAAGGCCACCTCGACGCGCTCAAGGTCAACACCACCCGCTTCAACGCGGACCTGCAGCGCCTGCTCCGCGACGAGGACGCCGACCTCGCCACGTTCCAGGACCTCAAGCGCACGACGATCACCTACCTGCGCGACTTCATCGCCGACCTCGACGACCGCAAGCAGCGGATCCGCGACGCAATTAGCGCCATCGACCCCGCCGACCTGCACGAACGGGCGCGCAGCGGTGCCGGCCCCCACCTGGACGCCGAGCCGTGGCTGCGGCAGCGGGCGGCGAACTGGGCGAGCCTCACGACGTGGTTCGACAACGCCGACGAGCTGCAGGACGTGTCGCGCAAGGCGATCGTGCAGCTGCTCAGGGTCCTGGACCGGATCAGCGAGCAGCGCAGGAAGCCCACGAACACCGCGGCCGACTTCCGGGCGCTCGCCAGGTGGTTCGGGCGCACCGGCACCGAGGCCGAGGCGCACGAGCTGTTCAACGCCGCGTTCGGGCTCTACTCCTCCCGCCACGCCCACCTCGCGCACGCCGACGGCGAGCTGATCCCCAGCGGTGAGGCGTGGGAGAACACGCCGCCGGTGCCGGTGTCGCCGCAGCTGCGGGCGACGGGCAAGCAGGAGCACATCGGCAGCACCGGCAAGGTCCGCAACGTCGACGAGGTGCGCCGCAACCGCCGCATCCAGGCGGAGAAGGAGCGCGCCGAGCTCGAATACGCGTGGTCGCAGATCAAGACCGACGGCGCCGTCCGCATCTCCACGCTCACGAACCTGGACCACGACACGTTCCACAGGCTGATCGACCTGGTCGGACGCGCGCTGGGCAGCGATCCGGACAGCACGGGCACGCGCACGGCCGGCACCAGCGACGGGCGCATGCAGATCAACCTCCGCAACGCCCGCGGCTGGGCGACCATGACCACCCAGAAGGGCACGCTGAGCGGGCCCGACTACGTGATCGACGTGCAGAGCCGATGAGCCGCACGGGGAACCAGCTCGCACGGCTGGAGAGCGAAGAGATCGCGCGTGGCGTCCGCCTGCTGCTCGCGCGTCCACTGGTCACGGCCAGGCAGGACCACGACGGCTTCGACCTCATCAGAAGGCGCCGCGAACCGATCGTGAAGTGGTTCGACTACTACTGCGGCTGGCGCGTGCATGTCGAGCCACGCGCCGGATACGCGCGTCTGTTCAAGACGACGCAACGGCCTGATAGCACGCGTCCGGTGTTCGACCGGCGGCGCTACATCGTGCTGTGTCTCGTGTGCGCGGAACTGTTGACCACGCCCACGATCACGCTCGACGCACTGACGGCACGCACGCAACAGGCCGCCGCCGCTGAGGGGCTTCCGCCGTTCGAGCCGGCCCGGCGTGCCGACCGCAACGCGTTCGCCGACGTGCTGAACTTCCTCGAAGAGCACGGCGCGGTCGAGGTCGGCGAGCAGGTCCGCGCGGATCCGGCTCTCATCACGCGCCTGCTGTCCGCTCCCGTTCCCGCCTCCACAGTGGACACGATCGAAGACCTCACCCGCGAGACCAGATATGACAACGCGCATCGCAGCGTGTGGCAGCGGCACTCCGTGATGCGCAGGCTGATCGACGACCCCGTGGTCTACAAGGAAGACCTGAGCGAGAGCCAGATCGCGTTCCTCACGTCGCCGTCCGGGCGCAAGGTCGTCAGGACCGGCATCGGGCTCGCGGGCTGCACGCTCGAAGAACGCGCCGAGGGTTTTCTCGTGGTCGATACCGACGCCATCGCCACGGATACGAGGTTCCCGGACGACGACAGCCACGCGAAGGTCGCCGCGTTGTTGCTGCTCGACCGGCTGGCACAAGGCCCCGCGCCGTTCGAGGACCTGGTCGAGGAGACGCGCGAGCTGCTCACGAAGTTCCGCAACTGGGCCAAGGCCTACCAGTCGGACGGTGGCGCGGGCAGACTCGCAGCGGACGGGATCGAGCTGCTGGAAGCGTTCGGTCTCGCGCGCACGGAGAACGGCGTCGTTCGCAGGCTGCCCGCGGCAGCCCGGTACGCGATCGAGGAGCTGCATGACTGACCGGTGGCAACCCAGCCGCGCCGGGATCATCAACGTCTGGCGCTACTACGACGAGATCTTCTCGTTCTACCAGGGCAGACTGCTGCTCAGGGGTCCCAACGGCACGGGCAAGTCGAAAGCGCTCGAGCTGCTGCTGCCGTACCTGTTCGACGCGAACCTGCGCCCGCACCGGCTGTCGACGTTCGGCAGCGCGGACCGCACCATGCACTGGAACCTCATGGGCGAGGGCAACCAGGGCAGCACCCGCGTGGGGTACGTGTGGCTGGAGTTCCAGCACGGCGAGCAGTGGTTCACGTGCGGTGCGCGCCTTCAGGCCACCGCGAACACGTCGAACGTCAACGCCACGTACTTCACGACGTCGCTCAGGGTCGGCGACCTGGCTCTGGTGAACGAGGCCGGACGGCCGTTGACCAAGACCGACCTCGTCGAGGCGATCGGTGAACACGGCGTCGTGCACGCCTCACCGGCCGACTACCGGCACACGGTGCGCACGACGTTGTTCCCGGGCGTGAGCGAGCAGCGGTACGACTCGCTGATCACGGCGTTGCTGCAGCTGCGCACGCCGAAGCTGTCCGAGCGGCTCGACCCGGGCGTGCTGTCCTCGTTGCTGTCCAAGGCACTTCCGCCGCTGGACCAGTCCGACCTCACCGAGATCGCCGAGGGGTTCGAACGGCTCGACCGGCGGCGCGAGGACCTCCGCCGTCTCGACGAGGAGATCACCGCCGCCGAACGGCTCGCGGAGGTCCAGCGCACCTACGCCCAGCGTGTTCTCGGGGCGGCGACCTGGGCCCTCGAGACGTCGTCCGAGCAGCTCGAGGACGCCACGCGGGCCGCACGGATGAGCGAACGCCGCTACCAGCGCCAGGTGACGCTGACCGACGAGGCGTTCGACCAGCTCGCGGCCCTGGGACGCGAGGCGAGCGCGGTCGGCGCGCAGATCGCCGGCATCTCCGACCTGCCCGCCTACCAGGAGGGCAAGCAGCTCGACCTGTTGCGGCAGCAGCTGTCCGCCGCGGCCCAGCGCGCCACCGAAGCCGCCTCGCACGCCGCGAAGCTCCGTGCGCGCGCCGTCGCCGAGGAGGAGCAGGCCGGACAGGCCAAGTCCGACGCGGCCGCGCGAGCCGATGACGTGCGCCGATCGGCCGTCCAGGCGCGGGAGGCCGCGGAGCTGGCGGGCATGCCGTCGGTGTTCGAGGAGATCGAGTCGGGCAGCGACGCACGGGCGGGACGACAGCTGCTCACCGCCGCCGTCGACTCCCGTTCCGCCGAGATCAGCTCCATCATGCGTGCCGTTGCCGCGCACGGGAGAGCCGTCGAGGCACGGGACGCCGCACGCCAACGGCTGGAAGAGACCCGTGACGAGCTCGACCTCGCCACCGAGGCGGAGGTCGCGACGCAGCAGGCGTTCGAGCAGGCGCTGGCGAAGTTCCGCGCGGACTTCGAGACCTGGGCGCAGGGCTGCTCCGAGCTGAGCGTGTCCGACCACGGCGAGATCGTCGAGGCCGCCGCGCTCGCCCGCGAGGAGTTCAGCCGCATCGAGGCACGTCTGCACGAGACGCGCACGGCGTTGAACGGCCAGCTCTCGCAGTACAACTCCATCCGCGAGAAGCTCGCCAACCAGATCGACGTGCCACCGCCCGCCCCGTACACGCGCGACGTCAAATACCGCGCGTCCGCCGCGGGCGCTCCCCTGTGGCGACTGGTCGACTTCCGTCCCGGCACGCCACCGCACGTGTGCGCCGCGGTCGAGGCGGCGCTGGAGGCCTCGGGCCTGCTGGACGCGTGGCTCACCCCGGACAGCTCGTTCGGCGTCTCCGACCTGGACCGCTTCGCCGAACCGCTGCTCTGCGGCCCCGCGCCCGGCACCACGCTGCTGGAGGTGCTCGTCACCGACGACGAGCGCTGCCGGCAGCTCCTCGAAAGCATCGCGTTCGGCGACACGGCCTCCGGTCACACCGCCGCCATCGGCGCGGACGGCACGTGGCGCCTCGCGAACGCGCACGGCCGTTGGAGCAAGGACTTCCCCACCTACATCGGCGCGGACTCCCGCAAACGCGCCCGTGCGGGCCGCATCGCCGAGCTCACGGGCCTGATCGAGCAGCTGGCCACGGACCTGTCCGGTGTGGACGCCGCGCTGAACCAGATCGCCGTGCGCCGCGCGACCCTGGCGGGCGAGCTGGCGCGGCAGCCGTCGACCGACCCGATCGAGATCGCCGAGGAGCAGCGGACCAAGGCGCAGCTGCGGTGCGCGGCCCGCAAGGACGCCGTCGCCGCGGCCGCCCAGCGCGTGTCCGACGCCGAGACCGCCCTGGCCCGCCTCGGCTCCCCCGCCGCCCTGCCGGACGTGGAGGCGCTGGCGAAGTTCGGCACCGCCTGCCACCGCTGGCTCGACGACCGCCAGGCGGCGTTCGCGGCGGAGACGTCGTCGGTCGAGGCCGGCAGCCGCGCGTCGCTGAGCAGCACCCTGGCCGACGAGGCCGAGGAGACGGCGGCCGCCCGTCAGCAGGAAGCCGCCGATCTGACCGTCAAGCTGGAAACCGTCGAACGGTCCACGGGCTCCGAGTTCCACGCCCTCGACCAGCAGCTCATCTCGTTGCGGGCCAAGGCACTCGAACTGGCCGAACAACGCGAGCTGCTGCAAGACAAGCAAACCGGCCTGGCGCGCACCCTCGGCACGTTGGAGGAAAAGCGCAAGACAGACACCGCACGCGCCGCGGAAGCCACCATCGCCCACGAGGCCGCCGAAGCCCGCCACCGCCACCTGACGGGCAGCCACCTGCCCGCCGACGCCGGCGAGGTGCCCGAAGGCGGCGTGGACCCGCGTCTGATCCGCGACGCCGAATCGCGCCTCAGCATGGCCGTGCACGAGGCACAACAACAACTCGCAGGCCGCATCGCCCTGTCCCTGGACGCCGACGACGACGTCACCGTCCTCACCGCGACCCTCGACGGCACGCGCATGGGCGCACACGCCCTGCTTCGCACGCTTCAGGCAGAACGCGACCGCATGCGCACACACATCACCGACGGCGAACGCGACCTCTTCGACCAAACCCTCACCGGCGACACGAGAAGGCACATCGCCCAGCGCATCCAGGACGCCGCAGACCTGGTCCGCACGATGAACCAACGCCTGGAGCGCGTCCAGACCGCCTCCGGCATCCGCGTGCAGCTCGACTGGCAGGTGGACCCCCAGCTACCGCCGGGCACGAGAGAGGCCCGCGACCTCCTGCTCCGCTCGGACCTCAACGCAAACGAGCACGAGCAACTGCACCAATTCTTCCGCGAGCGCGTAGAAGAAGCACGCGCCAACGACACCGCGACGGGCTGGGAACAACAACTGGCCCAGGTGCTCGACTACACGACGTGGCACCAGTTCGTCGTGAAGGTGGACCGCGGCGAAGGCTGGGTCCCGGTCACCAAGCGAGTGCACGGCGCCCTCTCCGGCGGCGAGAAGGCGATCGTCCTGCACCTCCCGCTCTTCGCGGCGGCCGCGGCCCACTACCACTCCGCCCCGCACGCACCACGCCTGATCCTGCTCGACGAGGTCTTCGTGGGCGTCGACGCCACCAACCGCGGCCAGCTGCTGGAACTGCTGGTCAACTTCGACCTGGACCTGGTCCTCACCTCGGACCACGAGTGGTGCGACTACCGGGAGCTGACGGGCATCGCCATCCACCAGCTCACGACCGGCACCGACGGCGATGACGCCGTGACGACCGTGCGCTTCACGTGGGACGGGCACAGCCTCACGGCCGACGACTAACTGCCGAGCAGGGCGAGTTGTGCGCGCTGCTCATCGGTGACGGGGAACGACGGGTTGTGCCGCGGGTAGATCTCCGCGGCCTCCCACAGCTCGGCCCGCACGCTGGACGCGGCACCGATCTTGCGGCCGCGTGCCCGGAGGTCGGCGACGACGGCCGCCGCGTCGAACAGGTGCACGGAGTCGACGACCACGGGCCGCGTCGTGCCACGGGAACTGGCCGCGGCCGCCTTGGGCCCGGCGAGCACCAGGTAGAGGTCCGCCCCGTCTTCCCCCAGGTCCAGGAGGCCTTCCCGCTTGAGGTACCACTTCACGTCCACCGACCGGCCGTCGGCCAGCCTGCCGTTCACGCCCTTGGGGCCCTTCTCCAGCACGATGCCGAAGATCTGGGCGGCGATCCACTCGCCGAGGTGCCCGGTCAGGGCCGGCCGTCCGATGTGCGCCGCCAGCTCGGCGTCGATGCGGTTGCGCTCCTTGATGAGCGCGGCCACCCGATCCATCTCCGTCACGTCAACACCCCATCGCCCGGCACCGCGTTGCCCTTTTGCCGGAACTGTCGTTCCGGCCTGTGCTCCGCGTTAGCCCCTGTCCGCGAGGTCGTCGGCAAAAAGCGACACCAGCTCTCCACGCGTCGCGATCCCGAGCTTCGCATAAGCGTGGGACAGGTGGTTGTCGACGGTCCGCACCGAGATCACCAGCGACTCGGCGATCTCCCGGTTCGTCAGCCCCCGCGCCGCCAGCGCCGCCACCTCCCGCTCCCGCTGCGTGAGCGGCACCAGGGACATCCGCGCCAACGCAGGCGTCCGCGCCCCCTCGCACGCCCCGATCAGCCGTCCGAACAGCACACGATCACCCGACTCGGCAGCGGCCTCCGCGGCGTGCAGCACGAACCCTGCTTCCTCGAACCGCAGAGCCACCTCGGCCAGCCCGGCAGGATCGTTGCGCACCAACGCCTCCGCGTGCGCCACGAACACCGGCACCAGCAGACCGGTGGTGGTGGAAGCGAGCTCCCGCAACCGTTCGACGGCTTCGGCCGCACGCCCCAACCGAACCGCATCGTGCAGATGCAACGCCTCGGCAGCGAACTCCCCATACGAACGGGCTTCGGCCGCCGCGTCGAACGGCGAAGCACCACCAGCCCAGACCCGCGCCGTCCACAACCCGTGCCGATAAGGCCGCATCCCCGGCGGCGCCAGCTCCTCCGCCTCAGCCAGCAGGGAACGGGCGTCGTTGCCGAGCAACGCCTCGACGTGGGCGAGCACGCACAACCGCACGAACGGCTGCGCGGGCCGCGCCTCCTGCAACAACCGCCGTGCCTCCAGCAGCCGCCCACCGGCACACGCCAGCGCAGCGCACGAAACGGCCCAGCTGGACCGCATGGAGTCCCACTCCGCCTTCTCCTGATGCGCCCGCACGGCAAGACGTTCCGCACGCACCAGATCGCCGTGCAAGGAGTGCACGAAGACCTCGGAGAACGTGTTCATCTCCGCACCCAGCCCCACTTCGCTGACCGGCGGGATGACGGGGAACGGGCCGGTGTACCGGCCCTGCACCACGTCGATCATCGCGAGAACCGCCGCCTCGCCCGGATCGGAAGCCGACAGCAGGGCGCGGGCCTCGTCGTACCTGCCCGCGTGGAACAGCATCACGGCCCGCCCCGCCGGCATCACGATCATGTCGGCGGCTTCCTCGCTGCGCCCCAGGCCCCACCCGAGGTTCATCCCGCGCATGGTCCGGACCTCGACCGGGTCGTTGTCGGTCGCGACCATCGCGAACACTTCCTCTGCCTCCTCCGCACGGTCCGTGAACACCAATACGTAGGCCAACAGCCGTGCAGCTTCCACACCACCACCGACGGACCATGCGGCGCGTGAAAGTCGCTCTGCCAGAACAACACCACCTGTCGCGCTGGCGAGCTTCGCGGCTTTCAGGAGCAGGTCGGGATCGTCGGCCGTCCCGCTGTCCAGACGCAACACGGCCACCCGCAACGGGTCGTCGAGCACGGAAGCCAAGTAGCGCTGATGATTGCGCTTGCGCAGAGGGGGACATTGCGCGCGCAAAACCTCGCCGTACAACGGATGCGCGAGACGCAGCCCCTCGTCCGTCACGGTGACGAGGCCGTCCAACGACTCGGAAGCGGCCAAGTCCAGAGGCTCACCGAAAGCCAGCAGCTCCAGCACACGGCGGTCCTCGTCCGGCACGGCGGCGAGGTGTGCCTCGATCAGCTCCACCAGCCGGGCGGACAACGGCAGCGGACCGTCCAACGACCACACACCGCCGTGCGACGTCCACGCCGCCGCGAAGTGCATCTCCCGCAGCAGCAACATGTTCCCCATGCAGGCCGTCCAGAGCCGATCGGCCGTCACGCTGTCCAGCACGCCGCCGAGCACCGTCTCCAGCACCTCGACCACCGCGGGGCGCCCGAGCGGCTCCAGCTCGATGCGCGGCAGCAGTTCGTCCTTCCACAGCGCCACCACGGGTTCCGGCGCCCGTTCCCCCGAACGCAGCGTCGCCACCACGACAGCTTCACGGTGCTGCACGAGCTGATGCAGCAACCCAGCAGACGCGTCATCGAGCAGATGGACGTCATCGACCACCACGACGCGACCGCGCAACGCTGTCCGTGCGGCGGTCAACATCGCCAAAGGCGAGGGATCGACTGACGGCAAGAAGGGCGCCATCACGCCGAGGGGGATCTCCGACATGGCCGCTGTCGCACGCAACCGGACGTCACACGCGATCTCGTCCAGCAACCGCGTCTTGCCCACGCCGGCGGGACCCGCCACGATCAGCCCGGCCCCGCGCACCGCGCGCCGGACCGCGACGAGCTCGGCGTCCCTCCCCACGAACGGCCACCCCATGCGGCCAGGCTAGGTGATGTGCGCCGGCAAGATGGGTGATCGCCTACTCATGTCCCTGACCTGCGGCGACGTCAAGATGGCGGCATGAGCTTCTTCGCGGATCCGACGCCGTACTTCGACAAGTGGCGCGAGCAGGGACCGGCGCTGATCGAGACCCCGGACGGCCAGAAGACGTGGATGATCAGCCGCTACGACGACGTCGTGCAGGCGCTCAGCCACCCCGGCCTCAGCAGCGCGTTCGTCCCCGGCGGCATGCTGAACCACACCGACCCGCCGGAACACACGCGCCTGCGCAAACCCATCGCGCGCGCGTTCGCCACACGGCGCGTGGAGGCGCTACGACCGCGAATCGAGCAGATCACCAACGAGCTGCTCGGCACGTGGGAGGACGCGGAGGAGGTGGACGTCATCGAGACGTTCGCCTACCCGCTGCCGATCGCCGTCATCTGTGAGCTCCTGGGAGTGCCCGAAGAGGACAGGGACGAGATCCGCCGGCTCTCCGGCGAGCTGCTCGCACCGCAGACGATGGCCGACGCGTTCGTCCGTTTCGCCGGATACGTGCAGCAGCTCTTGAACACCAAGGAGCCTGGCGACGACGTCATCACGGAGCTCCGGGACGAACCGAACCTCGTCCCGAACCTCGTGCTGCTGATCACAGCGGGACACGAGACCACCGTGCAGCTCATCGGCAACGGTCTGCTGGCACTGCTGCGCGATCCCGTGGTGAAGCGGAGGGTGATCGACGATCCGATCGCGCTGCCGGAGGTCGTCGAGGAGCTCCTGCGCTACGACGGCCCGTTCGCCACGGGCATCGTGCGCGTCGCCACCACCGACGTAGTCGTCGGAGGGGTCACGATTCCGAGGTCCTCGCAGGTCACCGTTTCACTTGGGGCGGCGAACCGGGATCCGTCCCGGTACCCGGATCCGGACGTGTTGCGGCTGGGCAGAGATCCCCACGTCACGTTCGGGCACGGGATCCACTACTGCGTCGGAGCGCGGCTGGCCCGAGTCGAGGGTGAGATCGCTTTCGGGACGCTCCTGCGGCGTTTCCCGGAACTCGCGCTCGCCGCTGAGCCCGAGTGGCGGGAGTCCTTCATCCGAGGCTTGGCGTCATTTCGCGTGCGACCGAAGCCCTGACGGCAGCACGGGCCGCCGACAGGTCGTCGACGGCGTAAATCTCCGGACAGGAGGCGATCACGAGGTCCTTGTCCGACGCAACGGTCAGCAAAGAGACTTTCTCGCTCAACGACTTCGCTTGCCGGACCACCCCCTTGGCATCGACGCGGATCAACGTGACCCACGTCTCTGACCAGGGAAAGTCCGCGACGGCGCTGGATTTGCGCAGGCCTTCCACATCGAACTCGGCAAATCTGGGCATGACACCAAGATAACGAGTCGAGGAAGCGGAAAGGCAAAGATCACCCTTTCACCGCAATGCGGCCAGCAGATGGGACAGGTTGACCCCCACGGCGTCCGCCAACCGGCGCACGACTTCCGGAGCGGGTGCCAACGGGTGTGTCTCGCGGGTGAACGGCAGACCTTCGCCGCCTGAGAACTTCGATTGCGGCGTGACGGGGGCCAGGATCGGGTAGACGCGCCAGCGCGGCACCTTCGAGTCCGCCATCGCGAGCGTGTTCTCCTGCCACAGCATCACGGCGGACTGCTTCGCGTTGCGCGCGAGGACGCAACCGTGGCCCGTGAGCGTGATTGCGCGCGCAGCAGCCCGCACAGGGTTGCGGAACTCGCCCTCGACGACCCACACGCCGTTCATGAACTCCGCGGTGAAGCCTTCGGTCTCCAGCGCGGCGATCGTTTCGGCGTGCTGGTCGTCCGCCACGGCGGTGGCCAGTTCGACGACCTCCTGGACCTCCGAGGCGGTCACCACGCGCGCACCGGCCTCTGTGGAGGCGTGCAGGAGCCGTTCGACGTGGCGGTCCTCCGCGTAGGCCGCCCACTCCTGCGCCTTCTCCCACGCCGACTGTGCGATGACGTCGGCCTCGGAACCGCCACGCAGCCGTGCGTCCTGCAGCAGCTGTGCGAGCGCCACGGCGATGACAGAGCTCAACAGGGCGTCATCGCGCGGCTCGTCCTCTTCGGGCACGAGAGAGGCGACCAGGTCGCGCAGCTCGCCGCGCCAGCTCTCGTCGCCCGCCCACACGCCGATGGCGAGCAGGTTCAGGTAACGGTCCGTGAGGGCCATCCGCACGAGCAACGGCTGACCCGCCGCTTCCCGCGCGTCGCGACGCGCGGTCGCCTTCACCTGCTGCCGTTCCGCGGGATCCACCACGCTCACGCGGATCTTGTCGAGTTCGTCGAGGAAGTCGTCCCACCGGTCGTCCGAAAACCGGGCGAAGACGTCGTCCACCTGATACCTCCAGCTCACAGTCGAGCGACGGACTCGAGTACTCGTCTGGTGCGCGCCACCTCGTGCGCGCGGAAGACCGCGGCGCCCGCCAACGCCGCGATCGCAGTCGCGACAAGGGTGCCCTCGACGCGCTCGTGCAGTTCCACGCCGAGGGTCTCCCCGACGAAGTCCTTGTTGGACAACGCCATCAGCACCGGCCACCCGGTCGCCACCAACGCGTCCGTGTGCCGCACCAGCGCGAGGCTGTGCCATGTGTTCTTGCCGAAGTCGTGTGTGGGGTCGATCAGCACGCTCTTGCGGGGCACGCCGAGTGCGACCACCTTCTCCGCGCGCGTGGTCGTCTCCGCGATGACGTCCTGCACGAGGTTCGGGTAGCTCACCCTATGCGGACGCGTGCGGGGCACGGCACCACCCGTGTGCGAACAGACGTAGCCGGCGCCGTACTCCGCGGCGACCTCGGCCAGGCCGGGGTCCGCGCCCGCCCACGTGTCGTTGAGCAGGTCGGCACCGGCCTCGCAGACGAGCCGGCCGACGTCCGCGCGCCACGTGTCGCTGCTGATGACGAGGTCTGGGTACGCCTCCCGCACGCGCGCGATGAACGGCACGACGCGGCGCACTTCCTCGCTGGAGTCGACCAGATCGCCCGGCCCCGCCTTCACGCCGCCGATGTCGACGATGTCCGCGCCCTCGTCGACGACGCGGTGCACGGCCTCCATCGCCACGTCCTCGGCGTAGGTGGCGCCCTTGTCGTAGAACGAGTCCGGGGTGCGGTTGATGATCGCCATCACCAGCGCGTGCTCGCGGACGACCGTCCGGCCGCGGAACTGGAGCTCGATCACATCCCGTGTCTACCAGGTGGTCCCCGACCTGTGCACATGGCGGACGTCTCATACTGCCTGGCGTGGAACTGGTGAAAGCGGTCGACGCGCTCTGGAAGCGCGGCTGGCTGCCGTACGACGTCCGCGAGATCGTGGCGCGGTCACTCGACGAGTCGGCTACCTCTCTCGTGGTGGACGTGATCGCTTTGTCCTGTTCGCCGCATCCTCCGGCGACTGTGCACCCGCGGTGGCAGCGTCAGCTGGAGGAGATCGGAGCCTCCGTGTGGTGGGAGGGTCCGCTGCTGGAGGCGTGGGCGACGCGCCACATCGAGACCCGGTCGTACGCCGAACGCACAGCCGCTGAGCTGCTGAAGTTCCTCGGCCGGTTGCCCTCGTTGCCGCAGATCCTGCCGTTGCCGGGTGACGTGCTGATGTCCGCCGTGCGCGCGGGCCTCGACCCGAAGGTCCTCAACCGGGTGCGCGGGCTGCTCGCGAAGGCCGAGTCGACGGCGTTCCCCGAGGAGGCGGAGGCGCTGTCGGCCAAGGCGCAGGAGCTGATGAACCGGCACGCCCTGGAACGCGCGATGCTCGACGCCGACCTGCCGGCCCAGGCGACGTCGCGGCGGATGTGGCTGGACAAGAGCTACTTCAAGGAGAAGTCCCAGCTGGTGCACGTGGTGGCGGAGGCGTTCCGGTCGCGGGCGGTCGCCTACGACGGGTTCGGGTTCGTCGCGCTCGTGGGCGACGAGGTGGACTTGGAGAGCGTGGAGCTGCTGTCGACGTCCCTGCTCGTGCAGGCGACACGGGCGATGGTCGCCGCGGGCGGCAAGGCGGGGAAGGGCAGCGAGGCGCGTTCGCGGCCGTTCCGCAAGTCGTTCCTGGTGGCCTACGCGTCCCGGATCGGCGAACGGCTGGCGGCGGTGCCGTCGGCGGACGTGGTCGAGGACGAGCGGCTGCTGCCGGTGCTCGCGGACCGCAAGCAGGCCGTGGACACGTTGTTCGACGAGATGTTCACCCGCACCCGCACCTCGCGCGTGACGGTGCGTTCGGCCGCCGGGTGGGGCGCGGGGCGTGCCGCCGCGGACGTCGCCGACATCGGTGCGGGCCGGAGTTCGGTGACGTCCGGTTAGCCCCCACCCCTTCGAGTGAACTCCCGACCGCACAGAGGCCTCCGGGGCCGCTCACCCCGGAAAACCGTCAGACCCCCTCCCTAGCGTCGACCCCATGACATCCACCTTCCACAACGAGATCAAGCTCGGCGAGGTCCACTACCGGCTGAGCGCGACGACGGACCCCGACGAGTCCCTGGTGCTGGAGCTGCTGGGGTCGCTCGACTCCGGCGAGGTGGTCGCCGACGGCCGGTTGCGCCTGCCGGTCGAGGGCGGCGCCACGATCGGCAAGCTCCTGTCGCGCGTCCTGGGCGCGCACACGCGCCTGCGCAGCCGCCAGCCCCGCCACGCGAACGCCAACCAGCCCTGGACCGAAGCCCTCGACACCGAACTGCGCACCGCCTGGCTCACCACGGCCGAGGAGTCGTCGCCGAAGCTGATCAGGTCCCTGGCCGACGGGATGCAGCGCTCCCCCACCGCGATCCGTGCCCGCCTGGCCCGCGTGGGCTGCGATCCGGACGTGCCCGGCCGCGAGCTCTCCGCCACAGCCGCGGCACTGCTCGGGGGAAACCCAGGGACGGGTCAGGGGAAGACCTGATTCGCCACACCTCGTCCCGGCGGACTCTGGAGTGACAGGAACCGGAGTCGCAGGGGGTACGCAGTGGAAATCAGCGGTTTGTTCACCGCGCTGCTCTTCGGAGCGGCCATCGGCGGTCTGGGCCGCCTCGTGGTCCCCGGAAGGCAGCACATCTCGTTGCTCGCGACCGTCCTCGTGGGCATCGTCGCCGCACTGCTGGGCACAGCGGCCGCCACCGTCCTCGGCGTGGCGGACACGCCGCGCATCGACTGGATCGAGCTGGCCCTCCAGGTGGGCCTCGCCGGAGCCGGCGTGACCGCCCTGGCCAACCGCACCAGGCCCAAGATCCACCACTGACCCTCGAGCCGGGCGCGGGCGGACCCCCACCGCCCGCCCCACCCACCCGTCCACCACCAGCCGCAGACCCGAGCCGCCTCGCCTCCGCCCGCGACCACCGCGCCCGGACCGCAGAGCACCCAACGGGTCCACGGCTCGACCGCACCCGGTGACCGCCCGCATCCGCACACCGCGCCGTCCACGCGCGCCCCGATGCGCCCGGCCCGCCAGACCCTCCGCCACCGCATTCGCACCGAACGCGCCCACACCGCAACGAACAGGCCGCGCTCGGCCGCCAAGGAGCCCACCGCCTGGCCCAGCGACCACTCCAGACGCACGGCGCGCAACGGACCACACGGCGCCGCCCCCCGTTGCCCGCTCCACCGCCCACCTCCACGCACCACACGCCCACGTCCGCCCGGCCCACCAGTTCGTGTCCACCCGCACCCACGCCGAGCG
>NZ_JAJCXE010000035.1:0-5152 GCF_021056325.1 Lentzea sp. CC55
GGTCCGGGGCGGGCTGCCGACCGGCCGCGGCCTCGGCCGGCAGCGGGGTGGTGGCCTGCTCCGGTGCGGGCCGGGCGGCCCGCGGGTCGTTCTGCGCCCGGTCCTGCGACGGCTCCGGCGGAGGAGGCGTCTGTCCCTGCTCGCTCATGTCCTCAACGGTGCGCCGTTCTGCTGAGGCTGGGCTGACAGCCACCTGTTCGTTTCCTGAAGGACATCGGGCTCCCGCGCGGAGTTCAGCACAGGGCGGGAGGCGGCGAAGACGTGGCGCTGGTCGGCGAAGGTGGCGCCGAACAGCTCGGGGTCGAGGACGCCGGACCACACGAAGTGCAGCGTCGTGCGGGTGCCGTTGCGGGCGTCGCGCCGCTCGTAGTGGTCGCGCAGGTCGGCGTAGAGCAGGCGCAGCTCGTCCCGGTTGGACTCGGTGAGGCGGACCGGGCATTCGACGACCAGGTCGGACATGTCGGTGCTCCATTCGGCGGGCCGGGGACCACAGGGTGCTCGCCGCGAGCGCGTGACCGCATCCGGAAAACCACTCAGAAGGGCTGCGTAGGTATCTCGGGCGGAAACGGGTTGCGCGCACCCGCTTCAATCGGGGGATGGAACTCGTACCGCTCCGCAAGGAGTTCGCACAGG
Source organism: Lentzea sp. CC55 (assembly GCF_021056325.1). Taxonomy (NCBI): domain Bacteria; kingdom Bacillati; phylum Actinomycetota; class Actinomycetes; order Pseudonocardiales; family Pseudonocardiaceae; genus Lentzea; species Lentzea sp. CC55. The sequence continues at coordinate 634 of NZ_JAJCXE010000035.1, forward strand.
CGATGGCCGAACCGCGGCCGAACGACGCCGAGGTGAACCGGCTCACGGGTACGCACGCGACGTTCACGCTCGCGGATTACGAGGCCTACGTCGAACGGACCCTGAACGACCCCAACCGCTACACGCGCGCGATAACGGAGGACGGGAAGTTCCTCGGCGAGGTCGTTCTCACCATCAATCCGCACAACCGCTCGGCGGGACTGCGGATCGCGATGTGGGACGGATTCGGCAAGGGGTTCGGAACCGCCGCGATCCGGCACGTCCTCGACCACGCGTTCGGCGAACTGGACCTCCATCGTGTGGACTTGGAGGTGTACGAGTTCAACGAACGGGCGATCCACGTCTACTCCAAGCTCGGCTTCCGCGAGGAGGGCAGGCTGAGGGACGCCCTGCTGTGGGACGGCGTCTTCCACGACGCGATCGTCATGTCCATCTTGAGCACCGATAACATCTGATCCGCAACCACCTTCTTCGAACTAGGAGTCACCGTGTCCGAGTCGCGCCCAGCAGTCGCCCAGAACCCGCCGCGCGTGGTGGTTCCGGCTGGGACGACGGCGGGCACGGCCGTGCGCGAGGCCGGTCTGCCGGGCAAGGGCTCCGACGCGATCGTCGTCGTGCGCGACGCCGAGGGCCACCTGCGCGACCTGTCGTGGACCCCGCGGGTCGACGTCGAGGTCGAGGCCGTCGCCGCGGACACCGAGGACGGCCGCAGCGTGATCCGCCACTCCGCCGCCCACGTGCTGGCGCAGGCGGTGCAGCAGCAGTTCCCCGAGGCCAAGCTCGGCATCGGCCCGCCCGTGAAGGACGGCTTCTACTACGACTTCCAGGTCGAGAAGCCCTTCACGCCCGAGGACCTGCAGGCGCTGGAGAAGCGCATGAAGCAGATCATCAAGTCCTCGCAGCGGTTCTCCCGCCGCGTCGTCGAGTCGGTCGACGCCGCGAAGACGGAGCTCGCGTCCGAGCCGTTCAAGCTCGAGCTCGTCGACATCAAGAGCGACGTCGACACGAGCGAGGTCATGGAGGTCGGCGGCGGCGAGCTGACGATCTACGACAACCTCGACCCGCGCTCCGGTGAGCAGGTGTGGGGCGACCTGTGCCGCGGCCCGCACGTGCCGACCACCAAGCACATCCCGGCGTTCAAGCTGACCCGCGTGGCGGCGGCGTACTGGCGCGGCAACGAGAACAACCCGCAGCTGCAGCGCATCTACGGCACCGCGTGGGAGTCCGCCGAGGCGCAGGACGCGTACCTGGAGCGCCTGGCCGAGGCCGAGCGCCGCGACCACCGCAAGCTGGGCGTCGAGCTCGACCTGTTCTCGTTCCCGGACGAGATCGGCTCCGGCCTCGCGGTGTTCCACCCCAAGGGCGGCATCATCCGCAAGGCGATGGAGGACTACTCCCGCCAGCGCCACACCGAGGCGGGCTACGAGTTCGTCTACTCGCCGCACATCACCAAGGGCAAGCTGTTCGAGGTCTCCGGTCACCTGGACTGGTACAAGGACGGCATGTACCCGGCGATGCACCTCGACGCCGAGGTCGACTCCGACGGCACGGTCCGCAAGCCGGGCCAGGACTACTACCTCAAGCCGATGAACTGCCCGTTCCACGACCTGATCTTCAAGTCGCGCGGCCGTTCGTACCGCGAGCTGCCACTGCGCATGTTCGAGTTCGGCTCGGTCTACCGCTACGAGAAGTCGGGCGTGGTGCACGGCCTGACCCGCGTGCGCGGCATGACGCAGGACGACGCGCACATCTTCTGCACCCGCGACCAGATCCGCGACGAGCTGAAGTCGCTGCTCAACTTCGTGCTCGACCTGCTGCGCGACTACGGCCTCGACGACTTCTACCTGGAGCTCTCCACCAAGAACCCGCAGAAGTTCGTCGGCCCGGACGACGTGTGGGAGGAGGCGACCGCGACCCTCGCCTCCGTGGCCGAGGAGTCCGGCCTGGAGCTCGTGCCCGACCCCGGTGGCGCCGCGTTCTACGGCCCGAAGATCTCCGTGCAGGCGCGCGACGCGCTCGGCCGCACCTGGCAGATGTCGACGATCCAGCTCGACTTCATGCTGCCGGAGAAGTTCGAACTGGAGTACACCGGCCCGGACGGCTCCCGCCAGCGCCCGGTCATGATCCACCGCGCACTGTTCGGTTCCGTCGAGCGCTTCTTCGGCGTGCTGACCGAGCACTACGCGGGTGCGTTCCCGGCGTGGCTCGCGCCGGTGCAGGTCATGGGCATCCCGGTCACCTCGGAGAACGCCGACCACCTGTTCGCGGTGCGCGAGACGCTGAAGAAGGCCGGCATCCGGGTCGAGGTCGACGCCTCGGACGACCGGATGCAGAAGAAGATCCGCAACCACACCATGCAGAAGGTGCCGTTCATGCTCCTGGCCGGTGCCAAGGACGTGGAGGCGAACGCGGTGTCGTTCCGGTTCCGCGACGGCACGCAGATCAACGGCGTGCCGGTGGAGAAGGCCGTCGAGCAGATCGTCGACTGGGTCGGGCGCCGGGAGAACGCCTCGCCCACGGCGGAACTGCTCTCGTGACGCCTGAGTTCTCCGAGCAGGCCGGTGTCGGGGTCCCGGACGCGTTGCAGCGCCTGTGGACCCCGCACCGCCTGTCGTACGTGCAGGGTGCGGGCAAGGCCGAGGGCGACGAGCCCGCCGGCTGCCCGTTCTGCCGCGTGGTGGAGCTGTCCGACGCCGACGGCCTGATCGTCGCGCGCGGGGCCGAGGTCTTCGCGCTGCTGAACCTGTACCCGTACAACCCGGGCCACCTGATGGTCCTGCCGTACCGGCACGTGGCGGACTACACCGAGCTCTCCGCCGGGGAGACCGCGGAGCTCGCCGCGTTCACGCAGAAGGCGATGCGGGTCGTGCGGCACGTGGCGGCGCCGCACGGGTTCAACATCGGCATGAACCAGGGCGTCGTCGCGGGCGCCGGCATCGCCGCCCACCTGCACCAGCACCTGGTGCCGCGGTGGGGCGGCGACGCGAACTTCATGCCGGTCATCGGTCACACCAAGGTGCTCCCGCAGCTGCTGGGGGAGACCCGGCAGCTGCTGGCGGACGGCTGGAAGGCGATCGACTGATCGCTTCGCGGTAACTATCTGTTGACTTTCGATAGATGGCGCGCGATAGTCGATCCATGCTTCGCTTGCTGCTGCCTCTCGTGGCCTGTCTTCTCGTCGCCGCGCTCGGCGTCGCCGCTCTGCTGTACGCGCAGCACGACGACGCCCCTGGTCTCGGCCTCATCGCATTCGTGCTGATCTTCGGCGCCATCGGCTTCGCCGTGCGCTCCGTTTTGCGCGCGCGGAAGTCCGTTTGACGCACCTCGTCGGCTAAACAGAGCGTTTAGTCCGTCGAAGTGTGATTGACAGCGGTACTAATTCTTGGACAAAAGAGTGACAAAAACCACTCATGTTGTCCTGACTGGACAATCCGCACCGTTTCGTCTCCGGGTGGAATGGCTTTCGATTACATCTTTCGGGTGCATTTCCGCGGTCGATCGAGACGTGAAGCCAGCACAAAGCGATTCCAGGTAGGTGAGATCACCCACCTGGAGGTGTCAACTGCGAACCAAGTCCCCGCCTATGGCCGATCGTCTCACCGTGTGCGAATGGTTACGGTGCGAACATGACCGCACCTGAGCGTTCGCGATTAGCGAGAGAACGGCTTTCGCGTGAACTACGCCGGTTGCGCACCGAGGCGAAGATGACCGGCACGGCCACCGCCCGTGCCACCGGGATGAGCCAGTCCAAGCTGTCGAAGATCGAGAACGGCATGCTGCTCCCGTCCGTCACGGACGTGGAGCGTCTCGTGGCGGAACTGGCCGCCGCGAGAGAGACGCGCATCGAACTGGTCGAACTCGCCAGGTCGCTGCACGCCGAGGCGGAAACCCGTCGTGTCGTGCTGCACCGAGGAGCGCACCGCCACCAGCAAACGATCAGCCGCGTGGAGGCCCGCGCCGCGACATCGAGGTTCTTCCAGGTCAACCTGGTCCCCTCGCTGCTGCAGTCCGAGGCCTACCTGCGCATCGTGCTGGGGACGATGCCGCATTCGGAGCAGGAGGCCGCGGTGGCAGCCCTGCGCACCCGCCGTTCCCGAATGGACGACCTGGCGAAGCAGTTCGTGTTCGTGCTCTCCGAAGCAGCCCTGCGCTGGCGGATGGGCACCCCCGAACAAATGGCGGAACAGGTGGAACACCTGGCCGCCATGCAACGCCGCCCGAACGTCCGCCTCGGCGTCGTCCCGTGGTCCGCCGACGCGAACGTGGTGGCCCTGCACGGTTTCCACATCTACGACGAGCGAGTGGTGACGGTCAGCATGCTCACCGGCAACGCCACGATCACCGATCCGCTGGACGTGCGGGAGTACCTCGCGCTGTTCGGGCGGCTGGAGAGGCTGGCGGTGCGGGGGGAGGAGTTGCAGGGGTTGTTGAAGCGCATCGCCGAGGATCATCGGCGGCTCCTGTAACCCTGGGCCGGGGGTGGCGGGGTCGTCGGTTCGGGGTCGTTGGTTCGGGGACG
>NZ_JAJCXE010000036.1:0-33461 GCF_021056325.1 Lentzea sp. CC55
GCGACCAAGGCGCAGGAGGAGGCGCAGGCCGCGCGCAAGGCCGTCGAGCAGGCCACGGCGAGCGCCTTCCAGGCCAGGACCGCGGCCGAGGAGGCCAAGAAGGCGGCGGCCAAGGCCGAGGAGACCGTCGGGAAGGCCGCGCTGGAGGCCTCGGCGTCGCGGATGCTCGCGGACGAGGCGCAGCTCAGCGCGCACCAGGTGACGGTGCGGCTCGACGAGATCACCGGGCTGCTCGCGGCCGAGCGCAGCCGGGCGGGCATGCCCGCGTTCGCCATCACGCCCGGTGCGCCGGACGAGTTCCGGCTGAGCTACTCCGGCGGACCCGCGGTGATCGAGCAGCTGACGGTCTCGGTGGTGCCGGGGAGCCGGGTGCTCGGGTTGTCGCAGCACGACGAGCCGCCCGTGGAACACCTCGACGTCGGACCGCTCCACACCGGGTCGGCCATCACGTTCCGCGCCGCCACCGGGCAGCGGGCCAGCGCGGTGTTCCAGGTGAGGGCCGAGCCGTGGGAACCGGTCGTGGTGCGCGCCGAGTGATCGTCCAGGTGGCCGGCGAACCGTGCGAACGGGGAAGTGGCGCGGCTCGTACCGGCTGACGCTCGGCGACCGCGGTGCCGCGGGAGTCGCGGAGGTCTTCCGCGACGTGCTCCGCTCCCAGAGGTGCGGGGTGCCGGCCACGAGGGCACCCGCGTGGGGCTCGCGCTCGTAGCCGGCCTGGAGCCGCCGGTCAGTACACGGGGCCGGTGAACTTCTCGCCCGGTCCCTGACCCGGCTCGTCCGGCACCGCGGACGCCTCGCGGAAGGCGCGCTGCACCGACTGCAGCCCGTCCTTGAGCGGGGCGGCGTGCGGGCCGAGGTACTCCGAGGTGGCCGTGACCAGGCCGGCCAGGCCCGTGATCAGGCGGCGGGCCTCGTCGAGGTCGCGGCGCGGGGAGTTGTCGGGGTCCGGGTCGGCGAGGCCGAGGCGCTCGGCGGAGGCGGACAGCAGCATCACCGCGGCCCGGCTGATCACCTCGATGCTGGGGACGTCGCCCAGGTCGCGGATGTCGTCTTCAAGCGGATCGGTCACGCCCACATTCAAGCAAGGGCCCTGGCAGGACCGACGTCACAGGCCGCGATTCGGGGGTTGACAAGAGCGTCTGCTAGTATTTCCGACGCGACCAGCTCTCGTTAGTGCGAGAGCGGCAAGTGGAGCCCCGCTCCCACCCGCGATCACCGCTTGTTGAGGTGGCCGGGTCCGGTCCTCCTGGCAGTCAGGCGCACGGGCGTCGGACGGTGCAGGTTTGTGATCGGTCGGAAGCGGGCCCTGTCGTCGACATCGACGACGGGGCTCTTGTCTTTGGCGCAAACGAGTCTCAAAGGACGTGAATGACAAGTCCCTCGAACCGCGGTGCTCCCGTCAGCACCGAGCCGCGCATCAACGACCGCATTCGGGTGCCGGAAGTTCGTCTGGTCGGGCCGAATGGTGAGCAGGTCGGGATCGTTCGCATCGAGGACGCGCTCCGACTCGCGCAGGAAGCGGATCTCGACCTCGTCGAGGTCGCCGCTCAGGCTCGCCCGCCGGTCTGCAAGCTCATGGACTACGGCAAGTTCAAGTACGAGACCGCGCAGAAGGCCCGCGAGTCGCGTCGGAACCAGCAGCTGACGGTCATCAAGGAGCAGAAGCTCCGCCCGAAGATCGACCCGCACGACTACCAGACGAAGAAGGGCCACGTGGCCCGCTTCCTCTCGCACGGGAACAAGGTCAAGGTGACCATCATGTTCCGCGGTCGTGAGCAGTCGCGCCCCGAGCTCGGCTACAGGCTTCTGCAGAAGCTGGCGGAGGACGTCGCGGAGCTGGGCTTCGTCGAGTCGAACCCCAAGCAGGACGGCCGCAACATGATCATGGTGTTGGCGCCGCACAAGAACATCAAGCCGCGCGTGGTCAAGCACGACGACGACGCGCCCGAGGCGGACACCGCTTCGGACGAGGCGTAGGACGCACGCCCGCCCCCGACCCGGTGGGTGCACGAGACGAGGACGGAAATGCCGAAGAACAAGACGCACAGCGGGACCTCGAAGCGCTTCAAGGTCACCGGCAGCGGCAAGATCCTCCGGGAGAAGGCCGGCAAGCGCCACATCCTGGAGAAGAAGTCCAGCAAGGTGACGCGTCGCATGAGCGGCACCGCGGTCGTGTCGGAGAACGACGCCCCGCGCATCAAGAAGCTGCTCGGTCTCTGACCCGCTTCGACACCCCCAGCTAACTCGGGAAACCGGCCCCCGACGCCGGTTTCCCATGAGATCGACAGGATGGACCCGTGGCACGCGTCAAGCGGGCTGTAAACGCCCAGAAGAAGCGTCGTACCACCCTTGAGCTGGCGAGCGGTTACCGCGGCCAGCGCTCGAGGCTGTACCGCAAGGCCAAGGAGCAGGTGCTCCACTCGCTCAACTACGCGTACCGCGACCGCCGTGCGCGCAAGGGCGACTTCCGCAAGCTGTGGATCCAGCGCATCAACGCCGCTGCCCGCGCGAACGGGATGACCTACAACCGCCTGATCCAGGGCCTGCGCCTGGGCGGCGTCGAGGTCGACCGCAAGATCCTCGCGGACCTCGCCGTCACCGACGCCACCGCTTTCGCGGCGCTGGTCGAGATCGCCCGTGGCGCGCTCCCGACCGACGTGAACGCTCCGGCCGGGGACAAGGCCTGAGCCAGCACGTCAGCGGGCACAACCGACCCGAGGCAGCTCCGTTCACCGAACGGACGCCTCGGGTCGTTGCTGCTCGCCACCTGACCCGCCGCCAGGGCCGCGACAAGGCAGGCCGTTTCCTCGTCGAGGGCGCCCAGGCCGTGCGCGAGGCACTCGCCTGGACCTCCGGCGAGGTGCACGAGCTGTTCGTCACGGCGACGGCCGCGGAGCGCAACGCCGACCTGCTGCGGTCCGCCTCGGACAGGGGCATCCGCATCAGCGAGGTAGACGACAAGGCCGCCGCCTCGTTGTCGGAGACCGTGACGCCCCAGGGCCTGATCGCGGTCTGCGACGTCGTGCCGCAACCCCTCGAAGCCGCGCTGCGGGGCACCCCGCGCCTGGTCGCCGTCCTGCACGGCGTCTCCGACCCCGGCAACGCGGGCACCGTCACGCGGGTGGCCGACGCGGCCGGCGCCGACGCGGTGATCTTCGCGGGCGACACGGTCGACCCGCACAACGGCAAGTGCGTGCGCGCCTCCACCGGCTCGCTGTTCCACCTGCCGATCGCGCGGTCCCGGGACGCCGACGAGGTCTTCGCCGCCTGCCGCGCGGCGGGCCTGAGGCTCGTCGCCGCCGACGGGTACGCGGAGCACGACCTGGTCGAGGCCTCCGCGAAGGGCGAGCTGGAGCACCCCACCGCGTGGGTGTTCGGCAGCGAGGCGCACGGCCTGCCCGACGACGTCGTGGCGAAGCTCGACACCTCGCTCAAGGTGCCGCTGTACGGCGCCGCCGAGAGCCTGAACCTCGCGACGGCGGCCGCCGTGTGCCTCTACGCCTCCGCGCGGGACCACCGGAATTGAGCTGACGGGTCACGGGCGCGCGGCTACTGTGCGCCCGTGCGCGAACCCGAGATCGAACTCCTGTGCTCCCAGCTGGCCGCCTACTACGTCTTCCCGGACGTCGCCGAAGAGATCGCGAAGGTGCTGCGGAGCCGTCTGCTCGAAGGCGCTTACTCCGATGTGGACGACGACGCGGAGTTCGCGGCGCTGGTGACGGCGGACCTCCAGAGCGTCAACGGCGACAAGCACCTCCGCCTGCTCCACAGCGCCGAAGAGGTGCCCGAGACCGGCGAGGAGTCGGCCTTCGACCCGGTGGCGTACCGGAAGGAGGCCGAGCTCGACGCGTTCGGCATCCACAGGGTCGAGCGGCTGGAAGGCAACGTCGGCCTGCTCGACCTGCGCCTGCTGCACGGCGCCGAGATCGCCACGCCGGCCTACGTCGCCGCGATGAACCTCGTCGCGCACACCGACGCGTTGATCATCGACCTGCGCAACAACCGCGGTGGTGACCCGCACACGGTCGCGTTGGTCTGCAGCTACCTGTTCGACGAACCGGTGCACCTCAACGACATCTACAACCGCCCGGACGACACCACGCGGCAGTTCTGGACGCTGCCTCACGTGCCGGGCCCGAAGTTCGGCGGCAAGAAGCCGGTCTACGTCCTCACGAGCAGCCGCACGTTCTCCGGCGCCGAGGAACTGAGCTACAACCTGCGGCAGAACGAGCGCGCCACCCTCATCGGCGAGACCACGAAGGGCGGAGCGCATCCCGGCGACCGCTACCGGGTCGGCCCGCACCTCAAGTCCGCTGTGCCGAACGGACGCGCGATCAACCCGGTCTCCGGCACCAACTGGGAGGGCGTGGGAGTGGTCCCGCACATCCAGGTGCCCGAGGACGAGGCCTTCGAGGTCGCCTACGAGAAGGCGACCTCGAAGGCGGAGTAGCTAGTCCAGGCGGGCGGTCAGCTCGCGCACGAGCGGATCGGTGCCGGACGGCTTGTTCTGGCGCCGCAACGCCTCCGACAGCATCGACAGCACGTTGGAGACCTGGTGGTCGTCGGGCAGCAGCGATGCGGCCCGGCGCGCCTCCGCCTCCGCTCCCTCGGCGTCGTCGGCGTTGAGCAGCACGTGCGCCGACTTCAGCACCACGAACACCCGCCAGCCCTCGTCGCCCAGCGACACCACCAGGGCCTCGGCCTCGCGGTACTGCTTCATCGCCAGCGCGAACTCGCCGACCTGACCGTGCACCCAGGCGCGGATCGCGGCGATCTCCGCCCGCCGGCGCGTGACCTCCTGCTCGTCGTCGAGCAGCGGCAGCAACGCCTCCGCCTCGTCGACGGCCGCGCGGGTCTCGGTCACCTCCTCGTCGGGCAGGTTCGACGCGAGCTCGACCAGCGAGCCGATCGCCTCCGAGAGGTTGCCCTCCTGCTGCCACAACGCGGCGCCCGCGCGCCAGGACGCCGTCGCCTCGTCGTGCTTGCCGAGGCCGCCCTGCACGGACGCGAGCGCGTCGAGCAGGAACGCCCGGCGGCCCGTCTCCTCGGGCGGCAGCAGTTCGGTGGCCTCGCGCAGGTACCGTTCCGCGGCCGGCAGCTCGCCCAGCTTGCGGCACACCTGCCCGAGCCGGAACACCACCTGCAGCCGCAGGTCCTCCTGACCCTCCTGCAACAGCCGCAACGACTCCTCGAGGACCTCGGCGGCCTCGACGAACCGGTCCGTCTGCACGTACCCGCCGCTCAGCGCGAAGCAGAAGTGCGCGGTGTGGCCGGGGGTGAGGTGCACGCGCGAGATCGCCACGGCCTCGCGGAGGTCGCCCAGGCAGGCACCCTCCTGGTCGAGCTCCTGGATCGCCGCGACCTGGTACCAGCGCGCCTCGGAGGACTCGGGCAGCGGGAACGCCGACACGTACTCGCGGGCCGTCGCGATCGCCTCCGGGACCTTGCGCAGGACGGTCTCCAGCCGCAGCTTCAGCCGGTAGCCCTCGAAGCGGGCGTTCGGCCGCAGGTCACCGGACATGGCGTCGAGGACGTCCGCGTACGCGCCTTCGAGGTCCTGCTGCCGGGCCCTGTGCTCCGCCGCCTCGACCAGGACCCTGCCGCGCAGCTCCGGAACGTCCAAAGAGGACGCCAGTGCGAGCATCTCGCCCGCCTCGTCGTGCGCGTGGTCGTTGTCGAGCAGCTCGGCCAGCGTCAGTGCGGCGACCGTCCTGGTGTAGTCGGACGTCGCCTCGGCGAGGCACCTCTCGGCGATCTCGCGGCCACCTTCGAGGCCCATCGCGAGCCGCGCCTGGTACCGCAGTGCGAGGTCGGCGGGCAGCGCGGCCAGCAGCCGGTCGAAGGCCTCCCCGTCGAACGGCACCAGCCCGGTCGTCATCCGCCGGATGGCCGCGTGCGCCGCGAGATCGGGCGGCAGCAACGGGTCCATGTCTGCGGGCAGCGAGTCGAGCATCCGCCGCGCCTTCACGAAGTCGCCCTGCTCGTACAGCGCCAGCATCGACTCGGCGATCTCCACCGGGTCACCGGTGATGGGCGGCTCCTCGGCGGGAGCGGCCACGGGCGCCGACGGCACCGCCAGTTCGACGGCGGGGTAGTCGGCCTGCTCGAGCGCCCTGGTCACCCGTTCGACCCACACCGGCGTGCCGTTGCGCTCGTCGAACTGCTTCGCGAGCTGCACGGCCCGCTTCGACAGCCGGTCGAGCAGCTCGGCGGCCGTCCGCGTGCCGACGGCCGGGACCTCGAAGACCGTGTCGGCCGGGAGGCGTTGCAGCAGAACGGAAGCGCACTCGGCGAACGACATCTCGTCGGCGGGCAGCTGCGTGGCCTTCACCTTGTGCAACGACCGGCGCAGGATGTCCTCGCCGCGCGAGAGGTTGCCCGTCAGCGCGCAGAACCGGATGTGCTCGTGCACGTACGAGGTGATCTCGTCGTCCTTGATCAACCGGTACGCGGTCGTGTGCGCGTGCGCCGCCTTCTCGACGTCGCCGATCTCCAGCAACGGCCACAGCAGCGCGGTCAGGATGCCCTGCGGCTGCGTCGCGCAGCCGCTGTGGCCCGACAGGCCCTCCCAGCCGTGCGCGGCGGCCTCCTGGTGACGGCCGAGGCGGGCGAGCATCCAGACCTGCTCCTCGATCACGCACGCCTCGCAGTCCGCCATCGGCCCGCGTTCGGTGGCGAGGTAGCGCCCGAGGTGCTCGGCGAGCCCGGTCATGTCACCGACGTGGTAGGCGTACTCGGCACGGGCGCCGTGCACCGGCTGCACGGAGAAGCCGAGCTTGGCGTAGCGGTCCGCGAGCTGCCCGATCACGGCCCGCAGCTGCTCCAGCGAGAACCGCGGGTCGCGGCGCAACCCCGTCGCGATCCACTTGTGCGACCAGTTGAGCGAGTGGACCTCGTACTCGTTGAACGCCTCCGGGTCCTTCTCCTCCGCGGCCCGCGCCCACGCGAACGGCGCGAGCATCAGGTCGTAGCGCGACAGGTAGTACGCCGAGTCGATCATCGCGATCCGGCACGAGACCCCGAGCGGCAGGTGCCCGAGCGCGTCGGACATCCGCGCCACCCGTTCCAGCGCCTCGTGCTTCGGCATGCCCGTCGGCATGTTGTACGCGTCGAGGAACGCTCTTTCCGCGTCCTCAGCGGTGAAGTCGGCCATGTTCACTTGCCCCCAACGGCGCGGTCGAGAAGTTCCAGGAACGAGCGGTTGAGCGCCGCCGTGTCCTTCGGTCGCATCGCCCTCCGAGCCTGCAGGACGGCGTGCACGTACAGGGATTCGAGCGTCAGCTCCACGAGCGACGGGTCGTTCAGCCGCGACAGCCGCTGCACCAGCGGGTTGCGGCAGTTGAGCACCAGCTGCTCCGGCCGTGACGACGACGAGCCCGCGGTCAGCTGCCCCAGCAGCTCCGCCCACAGCGGGTCCGCCACCTCCTCGGCGGTCTGCTCGGTGTCGAGCTTGCGCTGCTGCTCGGCGTTGGTGATCAGCAGCGCGGGCAGCGAGACCGGGTCGAAGTCGCGGATCACCGCGTCGCAGTCGTGCCGGTCCAGGGCCGCCGCTCCCTCGGACAGCCGCAGCCGCAACGCCGTCTCGATGCCGGGTTCCGGATCGGCGAGCGCCGCCAGCAGTTCCGTGGGCGCGACCCGGCGCGCGACGGACGTGCCGTCGAGCGCGCTGAGCCGGTTCAGCAGCTCCAGGTCGTAGGCGTAGCCCGCGTTGACCAGGCCCAGGCCCTGCGCGGCCGCGACCGGCGCGAGCTGGTGGAACTCGTCGACGTCCGGGATGTAGAGGATCGCGCCGTGCTTGCGCTTGAACTGCCGCAACGGGATCGGGCCGTCGGTGGTCTCGAACGGCAGCCAGCGCTCGACCAGCCGCAGCATCTCGTCGTCCGAGCGCGCCAGCGACTTGATGCCGAGGTGGTGCGCCGCGAGCAGCTCACCGGCGCGGCGCGGCTCGAGGGCGTCCAGCCTGATCAGCCAGTCGCGGATCTGCTCGCCCAGCTCCTCGCGCACCGCCAGCAGCATCTCGTCCTGGTACAGCGACTCGCGCGACGCCGTGGGCCTGATCGCGGACGCGTCGACCACGCACCGCACGAAGTACGCCCAGTCCGGCAGCAGGCCCTCGACGTTGTCGCCGACCAGCATCCGCTTCAGGTACACCCGGTGCGTCTGGCGCGTCCCGGGGTGGACACCGGACGGCAGCACGAACGCGACACCGGTCAGGCCCGCCGCCTCGACCTCGATCGGGATCGCCTCGAACGGCGTGAACCCGAAGACCTGCTCGCAGTACTCGGAGAGGTCGGCCTCCTCCGCGCCATCAAGGCTGTCCCACGGGCGCACCCCACGGGTCACCCGAGCGCCGTCCAGGGTCACCGCGGCCGGCAGCAGGTCTCCGTAGTCCACCACCAGCGGCCGCACGACGTCCGCTTCGAGCCAGTGCTCGTTGCCGCGTGACGCGCTCATGCTCACCGTCGTGCCGACCGGCACGTCACCGTCTACTGCGGACACCGTGTAGTTGCCCGAGGAATCGGCCTCCCAGCGCACGCCCGGCCCGCCGCGCGCGGACCGCGTGACCACCGTCACGGAGGAGGCGACCAGGAAGCACGACAGCATGCCGACGCCGAACTGACCGAGGAACCCCTCGCGGGCGAACCCCAGGTCGTCGCGCTTCGACGTGCGGCCGAGCGTGGACAGCAGCTCGTGGACCTCGGTCTCGGTGAGCCCCACACCGGTGTCGGTGATCGTCAGAACGGGACCGCAGGTGATCGTGACGTCGGCGGGGCACGACGGGTCCAGCTCACGCCTCGCCGTGATCGCGTCGACGGCGTTCTGCAGCAGTTCCCGCACGTAGACGCGCGGGCTGCTGTACAGGTGGTGGCTGAGCAGGTCGATGATGCCGCGCAGGTCGACGCGGAAGGTGTGCGACATGATGCCGCCATCCTAGGGACGGCGGCGGGCCCGTGCCGCCGTTTAACGGCAACGTCCGGAAGCAGCCGGCAGCGCACCCACTAGGATCGGCCTGCTGATTACCTGATGTCCCCTGTGTGGATCAAAACCTGGGAGCTGTCCGCCAACCATGTCCGGAGCCAACGACCCGTACGACCCGAAGCAGGTCGCGGCGCTGTCGGCCGAGAACCTCGACGCGGCCGTGCAGAAGGCCCGCGAGGCGTTCGCCGGAGCCGCCGACCTCGAGGCGCTCGCCGCGGTCAAGCCCGGCCACCTCGGTGACCGGTCGCCCGTCCTGCTGGCGCGCCGTGAGATCGGTGCCCTGCCCCCCAAGGCCAAGGCCGAGGCCGGCAAGCGGGTGAACGAGGCGCAGTCCGCGATCAAGACCGCGTTCGACGAGCGCTTCGCCGTGCTCCAGGTCGAACGCGACGAGCGCGTGCTGCGCGAGGAGTCCGTCGACGTCACGCTGCCCTGGGACCGCTTCCCGCGCGGCGCGCGCCACCCGATCACCACGCTCGCCGAGCGCATCGGTGACGTCTTCGTGGCCATGGGCTACGAGATCGCCGAGGGCCCCGAGCTCGAGACCGAGTGGTTCAACTTCGACGCGCTGAACTTCGGCAAGGACCACCCGGCCCGCTCGATGCAGGACACGTTCTACATCGCGCCGGGTGACTCGCAGCTCGTCCTGCGCACGCACACCTCGCCCGTGCAGGCCCGCACGCTGCTGGAGCGCGAACTGCCGGTGTACGTCGTGTGCCCCGGCCGGACGTTCCGCACCGACGAGCTCGACGCGACCCACACCCCGGTGTTCCACCAGGTCGAGGGCCTCGCGATCGACAAGGGCCTGACGATGGGCCACCTCAAGGGCACGCTCGACGCGTTCGCGCGCTCGATGTTCGGCGAGGACTCGAAGACCCGCCTGCGCCCCAGCTTCTTCCCCTTCACCGAGCCGTCGGCCGAGGTCGACGTGTGGTTCCCGGAGAAGAAGGGCGGCGCCGGCTGGGTCGAGTGGGGCGGCTGCGGCATGGTCAACCCCAACGTCCTGCGCGCCTGCGGCGTGGACCCGGACGTCTACTCCGGCTTCGCCTTCGGCATGGGCCTGGAGCGCACGCTGCAGTTCCGCAACGGCCTTCCCGACATGCGCGACATGGTCGAGGGCGACGTCCGCTTCACCCAGCCATTCGGAACGGAGGCCTGATCCGGTGCGCATCCCGGTCAGCTGGCTGGTCGAACACCTCGGTTTCGACGAAGTCCCCACGCCCGACGAGCTCGCCGAGGCGTTCACCCGCATCGGCATCGAGGTCGAGGAGGTGAGCCCGCTCGGTCCTGTGACCGGCCCGATCGTCGCCGGCCGCGTCGTCGAGATCGAGGAGCTCACCGAGTTCAAGAAGCCCATCCGCTACTGCAAGGTCGAGGTCGGTCCCGAGCAGACCAACCAGATCATCTGCGGCGCCACCAACTTCGTCGAGGGCGACTCGGTCGTCGTCGCGCTGCCCGGCGCCGTCCTGCCCGGTGGCTTCGCGATCTCCGAGCGCAAGACCTACGGCCGCGTGTCGCAGGGCATGATCTGCGCCGCCGACGAGCTCGGCATCGGCGACGACCACTCCGGCATCCTCGTGCTGCCCACCGGCACCGCGCAGCCCGGCGACGACGCCTTGGAGCTGCTCGGCCTGAACGACACGGTGCTCGAGCTCGCGCCGACCCCGGACCGCGGCTACGCGTTCTCGGTCCGCGGCCTGGCCCGCGAGATCGCCTGCGCGCTCGAAGTGCCGTTCGGCGACCCGGGCCTCGTCGAGATCCCCGAGCCCGAGGGCGAGGCGTGGCCGGTCACCATCGAGGACCGCGCCGGCTGCTCGCGGTTCGTGGCGCGCCGGGTCACCGGTGTCGACCCGACCGCGCCGACGCCGTGGTGGATGCGCCGCCGCCTGATGCTCGCGGGCATGCGCTCGATCTCGCTGCCGGTCGACGTCACCAACTACGTGATGCTCGAGCTCGGCCAGCCGCTGCACGCGTTCGACGCCGCCTCCCTGTCCGGGGCGCTGACCGTGCGCCACGCCCTGGCGGGGGAGAAGCTGACGACGCTGGACGACTCGGTGCGCGTCCTCGACACCGACGACATCGTCATCGCCGACGACTCCGGGGTCATCTCGCTGGCCGGTGTCATGGGCGGCGCGTCCACGGAGGTCGGCGACGCCTCGTCCGACATCCTGCTGGAGGCCGCGAACTGGGACCCGGCGTCCATCGCGCGCACGGTCCGCCGCCACAAGCTGCCGTCCGAGGCCGCGAAGCGCTTCGAGCGCACCGTCGACCCGGCGCTGGCACCCGTGGCGCTGGAGCGGGCCGCGAAGCTGCTCAACCACTACGCCGAGGGCCAGATCAAGCCCGGCCGCACCGACGTGGGCGCGGTCTCGGCGCCCGAACCGGTGTCGATGCCGATCGACCTGCCCGACCGCATCGCGGGCGTCCGCTACGCCCGCGGCGTGACGGCCCGCCGTCTCGGCCAGATCGGCTGCCAGGTCTCGGTGACCACCTCGGAGGAGGGCCAGACGATCGTCACGGCCGTGCCGCCGACGTGGCGCGCGGACCTCGTGCAGCCCGCCGACCTGGTGGAGGAGGTGCTGCGGCTGGAGGGCTACGACACGATCCCGTCCGTCCTGCCGCCCGCCCCCGCCGGTCGCGGCCTGACCGAGCAGCAGCGCCGCCGCCGCACGGTGTGGCGCACGCTGGCCGAGGACGGTTTCGTCGAGGTCAAGCCGTTCCCGTTCATCGACCCGTCGGTGTTCGACGCGTTCGGCCTGCCGGAGGACGACGTCCGCCGCAACACGGTCGGCGTGCTGAACCCGTTGGAGGCGGACAAGAACGTCCTCGCGACGACCCTGCTGCCCGGCCTGCTGGAGACGTTGCAGCGCAACCTCTCCCGGGGTGCCCGCGACGTCGCGCTCTACAACGTCGCCCAGGTGACGCTGCCGCGCGCCCAGCAGGTCCCGGTTCCCTCGCTCGGCGTCGACCGCCGTCCCACCGAGGCCGAGGTGGCCTCGATGCAGGCCGCGCTGCCGCAGCAGCCGCTGCACGTCGCCGGTGTGCTCACGGGCCACCGCGAGCTGGCCGGCTGGTGGGGCAAGGGCCGCCAGGCCGAGTGGTCGGACGCCGTCGAGGCCGCCCGCCGCGTCGGTGCCGCCTACGGCGTGACACTGCGCGTCGTGGCTTCGGACCTGCTCCCGTGGCACCCCGGCCGCTGCGCCGAGCTGCGCGTGGGCGACTGGCCCGTCGGCCACGCGGGCGAGCTGCACCCGAAGGTCGTCGAGAAGCTGGGCCTGCCCAAGCGGACCGTGGCGTTCGAGCTCGACCTCGACGCCCTGCCGCTCGACGACCACCGCCCCGCCCCGGTCGTGTCGGCGTACCCGCCGGTGCTGCTGGACGTGGCGCTCGTCGTGGACGCCTCCGTGCCGGTGCAGTCGGTGTCGGAGGTCCTCCGCGCGTCCGCCGGCGACCTGCTGGAGGACATCCGGTTGTTCGACGTCTACACGGGTGAGCAGCTGGGCGAGGGCAAGAAGTCGCTCGCGTACTCCTTGCGCTTCCGCGCCCCGGACCGCACGCTGACGGTGGAGGAGGCGACCGCGGCCCGCGACACCGCCGTGGCCGCCGCCGGCGAACGCCTGGGCGCGGCGCTGCGCGCCTGACCGGTCACACGCCGTGAGGCCCGAGATTCTTCCGGAATCTCGGGCCTTTCCGCGTCATGAGGCCTCCGACCTCCAGTCCGCGTACGCGGGTAGCCGATCCATGCCGGATGACAACAGTGCCGGCCGGGTCCTCGTTTTCCTGACTTGTGCACGCTGTGTAGTGGTTGAGCGTTCTTCAAACTTGGTGCCCCACCCACCGGGCACCACCCCAGGAGAACCCCATGCGCAAGCGCACCGCAGTCATCGCCGCAGTCGCCATCGTCGCCGTCGGCGGCGGCATCGCCTACGCGGCGTGGTCGAGCTCCGGCGCCGGTACCGGCTCCGTCGGTTCCACCGCCGACGTCAACTCGACGATCAGCGCGGTCGACGGCGCGGGCGGTCTGTACCCCGGCCACACCGTCAGCTTCCAGGTGACCATCGACAACCCGAACGACTACCCGGTCAAGGTCACCGGTATCTCCGCGGGCGCTTCCGCTCTCGTCAACGGGTGCGCTGAAGGCACCGTCACGAGCTCCGCGGTCACCAACCCGGCCGGCACGATCGCTGCCGGTGCGACCGGCACCTACACGCTCCAGGCGACCATGGACACCGACGCCGGCGACGCCTGCAAGTCCCAGTCGTTCACGATGCCGCTGACCGCGACGCTCTCCTCGGCTGCCTGAGCCATGCGCCGCGCCCTGGTCGTGCTCGCCGTGCTGCTGGTGCTCTCCCCGGTCAGCAGTGCGGCGAACAGCCCCGGCAAGGCCTTCACGATCGCTGACGCCGGCCCGGCGAAGGGGTTGGTCCCCGGTGGGACGGTGGTCCGCGAGGTGCGGGTCACCAACCCCGGCAACCAGGACATCAAGGTCATCCGGCTCGACACCTCGGTCGGGCGCCCCTCCCCGAACTGCCCGGCGAACGCCGTGACCGTCGCCCCGCTGGCGGCACCGGTCGTCATCGCCAGGAACAGGTCCGCCGACGTACCGCTGACCGTCCGCATGGCCGCGTCGGCACCGGACGCCTGCAAGAACCTCACCTTCCCCCTCACCTACTCGGGAACGGCGATCAAGCCATGATCAGCTACAAGGCACTCGTCCGTCGGCGGTCCGTGCGCCGAGGCGTCATCGTCTTCGCGGCCGCCACGGCCGCGCTCGGCTCGGGCGTCGCCTACGCGGCGTGGACGAGCTCCGGCACCGGCAGCGCCACGGCCACCGCGGCCACGGCGCAGGCCCCGGTGGTGACCGGCGGTGCGGTCACCACCGGTCTGCTCTACCCCGGTGCGACCGGCAACGCCGCCGTCAGCGTCAAGAACCCGAACGCCTACCCGGTGAAGGTCACCTCGGTCGCACTCGTGCCGGGAAGCGCGCTGGAGTGCGCGCTCGGGTTCGTCACGAGCGCCCCCATGACGCAGATCGCCTCCGGCGCCACCGCCACCGTGGAGCTGACCGGCGCCGTGACGATGGGCAACGCCGACAACAGCTGCCAGGGCAAGACCTTCTCCATCCCGGTCACCGTCACGATCGCGAGCGCGTGATGCGCACCGTGATCGCCGGAGCGGCGGTGCTGTGCCTCCTCGCGGCGCAGCCCGCCTCGGCGGCCTGGACCACCGGCGGTCAGGGAGCCGCCGGCGCCAAGGCCGGTCGGCTTGCCGCGCCCACCCCGACCTGTGCGAACAGGACGGTGCAATGGCCGGCGGTAGGCGGGAGTGCCACCTACGCCGTGCACTTCGCCAACGGCAACACCTACCAGCCCACGCCGGACGTCGTGACAAGCGGGACGACAGCCCAAGCGCCCGGCAGGGTCAACGTCCTCGTGAAGGCCGTCGTCGGCTCGTGGTCCATCTCGGCCGAATCGGCCGGGAAGATCTGTTCCTGATAATTCGCTCGATCGGCTGAATCCCGTTCGCCGGGATTTGGGATCAAACCAGCAGGTGGCGGCCCTGCGCGGCTGTCAAGGTGCCGAAAGTCCCTCATTACAAGGGGAAATCGGCGCCCGTCAGACGCTTGCGCAGCACGTCGAGCTTCTCCAAGATTGGCGACGCGGCCCACTGGGGCCGAGGGGCGAAGCGATGAACCACCGGGCGAGTTGGTCGCCGGTCCGGTGGGGAGCTAGAGGCGAACCCACCGCCTGGAGCAACAACTCTGGAGAGTTGCGCCATGCGTAATCTGGGTCCGCGCCTCGAGGTCGCCGTGTCCTTGACGATCCTCATGGTCGGTGCGGCGGTCGTGGCGGCCATGCACCTGACGTGGCCCGAACCCCGCATGCCCGCGATGGCGTACTCCGTGAGCAGCGGTGAGTCGGGGATGCAGCAGCTCAAGCCGTTCGAGATCAACGACATCTCCGGCGCTGCGGTGGAGCTCGAGCCCGGTGCCGAGGGTGAGCGCAAGGTGCGCCTGTCGAACCCGAACCCCGTCGTCATCATCGTCGAGAGCCTGTCCGCGGTGCCGGGGCAGCCGCTCGACGCCACGCAGCAGCGCGTCGAGGGGTGCCCGGCCGGGGTGCTGACCGTCGTGCCGCTCACCGACGTTGTGGAGATCCCCGCGGGCGGCGCGGTCGAGGTCACCATGAAGGTCCAGGTCTCACCGGACGTGCCGGCGGCGTGCGCCGAGCTCGTCTTCCCGCTCACCTACTCGGGCCGCGCCAAGCACGGCTAGAGGTGCTTGAGGGCCTCGCGCCGCGACAGCGGTGACAGACCCGGCCTCGCCTCGACGAACGAGCGCACCCAGTCCGGCTCGGTCTTCGCGAACTCGCGCAGCGCCCAGCCGATGCCCTTGCGCAGGAAGAAGTCCGGGTCGTCGGCGTTGGCGTCGACGCACGCGGTGAGCAGGTCCACGTCGGTCGCGCCCTTGAACCCGAGCTGGCAGATCACCGACGTCCGCCGCCGCCAGCGGTCCTCGTCGGCCGACCACTCCAGCACCAGCGGCCGCACGACCTCGGGTGCCGACCGCAGCAGCGGGCCGACCCGTTTCGACGCTATCTCGTCGACGTAGTCCCACCACGCGCCGGTCACGGTCATCTCGTCGAACCACGGCATCAGGTCGGCGGACTGGAATCGCCGATCACCGCTCAACGACAACGCGACGTAGCGTTCCTCGCGATAGGTCGCCTCGCGCCACAACGTCTGCACGGCGTAGAGCCACTCGTCCCGGTCCGGGATCACCGGCAGCGACTTCAGCAACGCGACCCGCGCCGGTTTCGGCACGCCCAGGAACGGCATCTCGGACTTCATGTACGCCTGCATCCCGGGCGCTTTCACCGGATCAGCGAGCTCCCGGAGTCCCGTTCGAACCGCGTCGATCAAGGAAACCTCAAGAGTCACGCCCAAACGGTATAGGCATTAGGAGTAGCGCTGTTGAGATTTATGGCCCCTTTGGTACCGAAAGTGCTAACGAACCCGCAAAACATCACTTGAACGGGGGTGACTGTGAACGGAAAGGACGCTTGACCCGGATACAGTTCGCGTTCATGCGCGTGCTCATGGTGGTGGCGGCGCTCGTGCTCGGCAGCATGGGTGCCACCAAAGCGGAAACGGTGGATTACCTCGATCTGCCGCTGGTCAACGGAAACGGTGAACAGCGGGGTGGAGTGCACCCCGATCTGCCGTACGACCGCGCCACGATCGAGCAGGCGCTGGCCGCCTATCGCGCGCGAGGCCTCGCGCCGGCGCGCTTCAAGGCGCTGTTGTGGCAGTACTGGATCGTCCGCGCCGCCGAGGACGCCGGGGTGCGGTTGTCCGAATGGGACCCGCAGCGCCCCGCCGAGCAGAACCGCTCGGTGATCTTCGCCGTCTACGACTTCTACGCG
Source organism: Lentzea sp. CC55 (assembly GCF_021056325.1). Lineage (NCBI taxonomy): Bacteria > Bacillati > Actinomycetota > Actinomycetes > Pseudonocardiales > Pseudonocardiaceae > Lentzea > Lentzea sp. CC55. The sequence continues at coordinate 16,401 of NZ_JAJCXE010000036.1, forward strand.
AAGCTCTACCTCACCCACCCGGACTCGTTGCGGTGGATGGGGTTCGCGAACATCGGCGCGCCGGCGTTCGCCGCCGGGATGCTGGACCTCGGTTCGGTGCCGGAGCTGCGCTGGTTCTCGACGATGCTGATGGCGATGCAGAAGCACATCTTCATGGACCTCGGCGCGATGCACGCCGCCTACCTGCACGGCGGGATCGAGGCGGTGCGGGAGATGCGCGACGCGGGCCTCGTCGACGCGGAGACCGCGGCGGCGTGGGCGGACCCGGCGCAGGCCGTCATGGAGTTCTCGTCCCGCGAGCAGAACCTGGTGATCGCGGGTCAGTTCAGCCGCATGCGGTCGCGGTTGCTGCCGCCCGGCGAGGTCGTCACGTACGCGATCACCGTCGCCGGTCCGATGCCCGTTCCCGGTGGCAGGACGCCCGCGCAGTACCGGCCGTTGTTCGGCGGCCCGCTGCCCGCGTTCAACTACGCGGACCGCGAAGCGCGCTGGGACTTCCTGAGCAACGACACGGTTCCGGCGTACGAACGCCTTTCCCGCGACGCCGTGCACAGGATCGTGCAGCGGCCGTTCGCGGACCGGGTCGCGGAGTACCGCGCCGCGGCCCGGCTGCTCGACCTGCTGCCGTTCCGCGGTTCCGGGGTGCAATCGCAGCCGTCGAAGTAGGCTGCTGACCATGACGTCGTACGACTACGACCTGATCGTCATCGGCTCTGGTCCTGGCGGCCAGAAAGCGGCGATCGCGGGTGCGAAACTGGGCAAGCGCGTGGCGATCATCGACAGGCAGGAGATGGTCGGCGGCGTCTGCGCGAACACGGGAACGATCCCGTCGAAGACGCTGCGCGAAGCCGTCATGTACCTGACGGGCATGAGCCAGCGCGAGTTGTACGGCGCGAGCTACCGGGTCAAGCAGGACATCACGATCAACGACCTGATGGCCCGCACGCAGCACGTGATCGGCCGCGAGGTGCAGGTCGTGCGTGCTCAGCTGCACCGCAACGGCATCGACCTGCTCAACGGGTTCGGCCGCTTCATCGACGAGCACACCGTGGCGGTGGACGGCAGCCACCGCGGCGACCACACGACGATCAGCGGTGAGTTCATCGTGATCGCGACCGGGACCACGCCGGCGCGTCCGTCCGTGGTGGACTTCGACGAGGAGCGGATCCTCGACTCCGACGAGGTCTTCGCGCTGAAGGAGATCCCGTCGTCGCTGGTCGTCGTCGGCGCGGGCGTGATCGGCATCGAGTACGCGTCGATGTTCGCCGCGCTGGGCACCCGCGTGACGGTCGTCGAGCAGCGCGAGCGGATGCTGGACTTCTGCGACCCGGAGATCGTCGAGTCGCTCAAGTTCCACCTGCGCGACCAGGCCGTCACCTTCCGCTTCGGCGAGAAGGTCGTGAACGTGCAGGTGTCGCAGGGCGGCACCATCACCACGCTGGCCTCGGGCAAGCGCATCCCGGCCGCCGCCGTCATGTACTCGGCGGGCCGCCAGGGCAGCACGGAGCGGCTGGACCTCGCCGCCGCCGGGCTCGAAGCGGACAACCGCGGCAGGCTGAGCGTCGACGAGCACTACCGCACGCCCGTCGAGCACATCTACGCCGTCGGCGACGTGATCGGCTTCCCGGCGCTCGCCGCGACGTCGATGGACCAGGGCCGCCTGGCCGCGTACCACGCGTTCGGCGAGCCGGTGCACGAGCTGACCGCGCTGCAGCCCATCGGCATCTACACGATCCCGGAGATCTCCTACTGCGGCGCGACGGAAGCCGAGCTCACGTCGTCCGCGGTGCCCTACGAGGTGGGCATCTCGCGGTACCGGGAGCTGGCGCGCGGCCAGATCGTCGGCGACGCCTACGGCATGCTGAAGCTCCTGGTGTCCACTGTGGACCGGAAGATCCTCGGCGTGCACGTGTTCGGCACCGGTGCCACGGACCTGGTGCACATCGGCCAGGCCGTGATGGGCTGCGGCGGCACGGTGGACTACCTGGTCAACACCGTCTTCAACTACCCGACGCTGTCCGAGGCCTACAAGGTCGCGGCTCTGGACGCCACGAACAAGATCCGCGCGTTGGACCGGTTCACGACCGCGTGAGACCGGCGTCGTGGGCGACGATGGCGGCCTGCACGCGGTTGGCGCACTCCAGCTTGGGCAGGATCCGGCTGATGTGCGCCTTCACCGTGCCGGTCGCCATGTAGAGCTGTTCGCCGATCTCGGTGTTGGACAGGCCCTCGCCGACGAGCCTGAGCACGTTGCGCTCGGTCTCGGTGAGGGTGTCGATCCTGGCGCGCGCGGCCGACCCCCTGTCGGGCTCGGTCAGGTGCTTCTCGATCAGCCGCCGGGTGATCTGCGGGGCCAGGATCGGCTCGCCCGCCGCGGCCTTGCGGACCGCGGTGATCAGCTCGTGGGGCGGGGTGTCCTTGAGCAGGAAGCCCGTCGCGCCGACCTTGAGCGCCTGCGCCACGTAGGCGTCCTCGCCGAACGTCGTCAGCATGACGACGCTGGCGGACCCGGCGATCTGCTCGGCGGCCTTCAGCCCGTCCCCGCCGGGCATGCGGATGTCCAGCAGGGCCACGTCGATCCGGTGCCGCCGGGTCAGTTCCACCGCCTGCCTGCCGTCGCTCGCCTCGGCGGCGACGGTGATGTCCGGGTCGTTCTCGAGGATCAGGCGGATGCCGGCGCGCATCAGGGTTTCGTCGTCGGCGATGAGAACTCGGATCACGAGCAGCAGCCTACGGGCGTTCCTGCTGCTTCGACGCGAGTCTGCCGTCGCGGAAGCACAGCTTGTACTGCAGCTCCGCGTTGTGCGAGGTCCGGAACCGCGAGCAGCCGTCCACGCCCAGCTGCCCGACGCCGAACTGGTCCATGACCTCCTGCTCGGTCGTCACGCCCACCTTCAGCGAGTCGAAGTAGGGGGCGTTCATCTGAGTGGGGTTGAGCAGCGCGAACAGGAGCAGGAGCAGCAGCGCGGCCACGATCGGCAGCAGCGCCAGCAGTCCCAGGCAGCCGCTGCCCAGCACGCGGGGCACGGTCAGGACCTCGGCCGCCAGCGGAGGCGGGACCTCGGCGGCCTCGGGGGCCGTCTGGTCCGCCTGCGCCGCCGGGTGCAGGGGGACGTCCGCCGCGACCCGGAAACCGCCCTCGACCGGCGGTCCCGCGCTGAACGAGCCGCCCAGCAGGCCGACGCGCTCCTCGAGACCGACGAGTCCGCGCCGGGTGCCCTTGCCGCGGGGCGCGGTGAAGGGGCCGTTCACGACCTGGATGCGGGCACGGCCCGCTTGGACCGCGACCAGGACGCGCGTGCGGGCACCGGGGGCGTGCTTGTGGACGTTGGTCAGGGCTTCGCGGACGACCCGGTGCACCGCGCGCCGGGTGCGGGGGTCGGCGCCGTGCAGGTCGTCGCCCGACCAGTCGAGCGAGACGGCGATCCCCGCGGTCGCGGAGCTCTCGACCAGGGCGGCGATGTCGGACCTCGTGCCGGTGTCCTCGTCGAGCGACTCGGGCTCCGGGCTGGTCCGCAGGACGCCGAGGATCTCCCGCAGCTCGGCCATGGCGAGCGAGGACGTCGTGCGGATCAGCTCGGCCTGTTCGTGCAGCTGGGGTGCTTTGGTGGCCGTCGCCAGCTCCAGGGCGCCCGCGTGGATCGAGATCAGGCTCAGGCGGTGGCCGAGCATGTCGTGCATCTCGCCGGCGATGTGGGCGCGTTCCTCGGAACGGGCCGACGCCGCGGTGAGGGCCCGTGCGCGTTCCAGGTACTCGTTGCGTTCGCGCAGGAGGCGGACCATCGGCCTGCGGCGGCCCAGCAGCATCCCGGACACGGCGGGGAAGACCACGAAGAACGCCGACCCCAGGAACGCGCCGAGCACCGTCTGCCACAGCGGGGCGTCGTCGTAGACCTGCAAGAGGCTGAAGGCGGTCTGCAGGACGACCGTCGCGCCCAGCAACGCCCACAGCCTGCCGAGCCGGGGCACGCGCCGGGACGCGGCGAACACCACGAACGCGGTGGTGGCCATCGCCCAGAGGTTGTTGACGGCGAAGAGCGGCGCCGTGAGCAGCAGCACCCACTCCGGCTTGCGCGGCGTGAACCACACGAGGGTGGCGATCCAGAGCGCACTGGTGGTCGTCACCGCCGGGTGGGGGACCGGGGCCAGCGGGGCGACCAGCGGCACGAGCCCGACGACGAAGGCGAGTGACGGCCAGACGAACCTCATCGGGCGAGCTCCCTCTTCGTGGTCAGCAGGCCGGTGTCGTTGTCGAAGCACAACTCGACGTCCCGGTCGTCCGAGTCGCGCAGGTGGTAGCGGTAGCAGCCGGCGTTGCCCGACAGCACGCCGAAGCCGAACGTCTCGGTGATCTCCTCCTCGTGCGTGACCGACACCTGGAAGGCGGCGTACTCCTGCGCGCTGATCTCGCCGCTGATGAAGATCGCGACGACGAGCAGGACGAACGCCGTGCCGAGGGCCGGGATGACGGCGAGCGTGCCGAGGCAGCCGCTGCCGATCACGCGCGGCACGGTGAGGACGTCGGCGGTGATCGGCGGAGGCGCTTCCCGGACGGCGCCCGCGACCGCCGTCTCGTCCTGCACCACCGGGTGCAGCGGCAGGTCGGCCGTCACCTGGAAGCCGCCGCCGACGGTCACCCCGGCGAGGAACGTCCCGCCGATGAGCGCGACGCGTTCCTCCAGGCCGATGAGGCCCCGGCGCGTGCCGCCACCCCGGGGTTCGCCGCTCGGGCCGTTGACCACGTCGACCCGCACGCGTTCGGCAACGGCCACGGATACGCGCGTGCGAGCTGACGGCGCGTGCTTGTGCACGTTCGTGAGTGCTTCGCGCACGACCCGATGCACCGCCCTGCGCAGCCGTGCGTCGGCATCGGTGAGATCAGGACCGGACCAGTCCAAGTGGACGGCGACACCGGCCGCGGTGGACGCCGCGACGAGCCGTTCGACGTCCTGACGCGTACCGGCGTCCTCGTCGGCGTCGCTCGCAGTGCCGAGCACACCGAGGATCTCGCGCAGTTCCTCCATCGCGACGGTGGAGGTCTTGCGGATCAGCTCGACCTGTTCGCGCAGCTCGGGCGCCTGCTCGGCGGCGGAGCGCTCCAACGCGCCCGCGTGCGCGGCCAGTTGCCGGAGCCGGTGGCTGAGCATGTCGTGCATCTCGCTCGCGATGTGCGCGCGGGTGGCGGACCTCGCGGTGTTGGCGGTCAGCACGCGCGTCTGTTCGAGGTAGTCGTTGCGCTCCATGAGCACCTGGGTCAACGGCTTGCGGCGTCCCACGAGCGCACCGGCCAGGGCGGGGAAGAGCAGCAGGAACGTGACGGTGAACGCCGTTCCCAGCAGCCACTCGGCCAGGCTGTCCCCGGCGCGCGACGCGTGCACGCCGCCGAACGCGGCCTGCAGCACCGCGCTGAGGCCGACCAACGCCCACAGGTGCCGCGCCGACCGCTCCGACCGGGTGGCGCGGAAGATCACGAGCGTGGTCGGGGCGATCGCGAGCAGGTTGTTGACCGCGTGCAGGGGAGTGGTGAGCACGACCGCCCACCTCGGCCGGCGCGCGCTGATCGGCACGAGGGCCCCCGCCCACACCGCCGACGCCACGATCAGCCACGGTTCGACCGGCCTGCCCAGCGGCGCCACCAGCGACACGAGTGCCAGCAGGAAGGCGCCGGCCGTCCACAGCCCGTCGCGCACCCTCACGTCCACGCTGATCATCATGGTCGACCGGCCGGGACACCCCCAGCGCCAGGTGGCCCCGATCGCATGGCCGGGTGGCCACAGTCGGTTGAGTGAGTTTGCATGACCGTGCATAATCATGCGCATGACAGTGAGGATCGCGGTCGCGGGCGCCAGCGGGTACGCGGGTGGCGAGCTGCTCCGCCTGCTACTCGGCCATCCGGACATCGAGATCGGCGCGCTGACGGCGAACAGCAGTGCCGGTGACAGCCTGCTGAAGCACCAGCCGCACCTCCTGCCGCTCGCCGACCGACGGCTACAAGACACCACAGCCGAGACCCTCAAGGGCCACGACGTGGTGTTCCTCGCACTTCCGCACGGCCACTCCGCCGCGCTCGCCGAGCAGCTGGGCGACGACACCGTCGTGATCGACTGCGGTGCCGACCACCGGCTGACCAGCGCGGACGACTGGAAGCGGTGGTACGGCGGCGAGCACGCGGGCACCTGGCCGTACGGGCTGCCCGAGCTTCCCAACGGGCGGGACGCTCTCGTCGGCGCACGCCGCGTGGCCGTCCCCGGCTGCTACCCGACCGTCTCCTCCCTGGCACTCGCACCGGCCGTGGACTTCATCGAGGACGAGGTCGTCATCGTCGCCGTGTCCGGCACGTCCGGCGCCGGCAAGTCGCTGAAGCCGAACCTCCTCGGCTCCGAGGTGATGGGATCCGCGAGCGCGTACGGCGTCGGCGGCGCGCATCGGCACACGCCCGAGATCAAGCAGAACCTGAGCGCCGCGGCCGGCCGTCCGATCGGCGTCAGCTTCACGCCGGTGCTCGCGCCGATGTCCCGCGGCATCCTCGCCACCTGCACCGCGCAGCTCAAAGACGGCGCAAACGTTCGCGAGGCCTACGAGAAGGCGTACGCGGACGAGCCGTTCGTGCACCTGCTGCCCGAAGGTCTCTGGCCGACGACGAACGCCGTTCTCGGTTCGAACGCCGTCCAGCTGCAAGTCACCGTCGACGCCGACCTGAACCGGCTCGTGGTCGTGGCCGCCGTCGACAACCTGGCCAAGGGCACCGCCGGTGCCGCTGTCCAGTGCATGAACCTCGCTCTCGGACTGCCGGAAACGACCGGCCTCTCGACCGTTGGAGTCGCTCCGTGAACCGCAACAAGGGCGTCACCGGCCCCGGGGGCTTCCGGGCCGCCGGGATCGCCGCCGGGATCAAGGGGTCCGGCGCGCTGGACCTGGTGCTCGTCGTCAACGACGGGCCGTCCGACGCCGCCGCGGGCGTCTTCACCACGAACAAGGTGAAGGCCGCGCCGGTGCTGTGGTCGCAGCAGGTGGTCCAGTCGCGACGCCTCACCGCGGTCGTGCTCAACTCCGGCGGCGCCAACGCGTGCACCGGTCCCGAGGGCTTCCAGGACACCCACGCCACCGCCGAGAAGGTCGCCGAGGTGCTCGGCACCGGCGCCGTCGACGTGGCCGTGTGCTCCACCGGCCTGATCGGGGAGCGCCTGCCGATGGACAAGGTGCTCGCCGGCGTCGAGAACGCCGCGAAGGAGCTGGACTCCACCGTCGAGGCCGGCCTGAACGCCGCCACCGGCGTGATGACCACCGACAGCCGTCCCAAGCAGTCGTGGAAGGCCTCCGGGCAGGGCTGGTCGGTCGGCGGGTTCGTGAAGGGCGCGGGCATGCTCGCCCCGAACCTCGCGACGATGCTGTCGGTGATCACCACCGATGCGAAGGTCTCCGGCGAGCAGCTCGACCGGGCGCTGCGCCTCGCGACCTCGCGGACGTTCGACCGGCTCGACGTCGACGGCGGCACGTCCACGAACGACACCGTTCTCGTGCTGGCCTCGGGTGCTTCCGGCGTCGAGCCTTCGTTCGACGACTTCGCCGCGTTGCTGACCGAGGTCGCGGGAGACCTGGTCAAGCAGCTGCAGGGCGACGCCGAGGGCGTCACGAAGGAAATCAGCATCACCGTCCGGCAGGCCGCCACCGAGGCCGAGGCCGTCCTCGTCGGACGGACGGTCGCCGAGGACAACCTGGTGAAGACCGCGTTGTTCGGCAGCGACCCGAACTGGGGCCGCATCGCGATGGCGCTCGGCCGCGCGGACGCCGAGATCGACCCGGATGTGCTGCAGATCCTGATCAACGGGGTGTCGCTCTACCGCGGCGGGACGCGCGACCGCGACCGTTCCGAGGCGGACCTCTCCGGCCGGGAGATCGAGATCGTCATCGACCTCAACGTCGGCGACGCCGAGGCCACCGTCCTCACCACCGACCTGTCCCACGACTACGTCGAAGAGAACAGCGCTTACTCCTCATGAACGCACAAGAGAAGGCGGCGGTCCTCGTCGAGGCGCTGCCGTGGCTGGAGCGCTTCCGCGGCGCGCTCGTCGTCGTCAAGTACGGCGGCAACGCCATGGTCGACGACGAGCTGAAGAAGGCGTTCGCCGAGGACATGGTGTTCCTGCGGCTGTGCGGCCTGCGCCCGGTCGTCGTGCACGGCGGCGGCCCGCAGATCAAGTCCATGCTGGACCGGCTCGGCATCCACAGCGAGTTCCGCGGCGGCCTGCGCGTCACGACGCCGGAAGCCATGGACGTCGTGCGGATGGTCCTGGTCGGGCAGGTCGGGCGCGAGCTCGTCGGCCTGATCAACCAGCACGGCCCCTACGCCGTCGGCCTCTCCGGCGAGGACGCGCACCTGTTCACGGCCACCCGTCGCGGGGCGGTCGTGGACGGCGAGGAGGTCGACATCGGCCTCGTCGGCGACATCACCGAGGTCAACCCGGACGCGGTGCTCGACATCGTGCGCGCGGGCCGGATCCCGGTCGTGTCTTCCGTTGCGCCGGACATCCACGGAGTGCCGCACAACGTCAACGCGGACACGGCAGCCGGCGCTCTCGCGGTCGCTCTCGGCGCGGAGAAGCTCGTCGTGCTGACGGACGTCGAAGGCCTTTATGCGAACTGGCCGGACAGGTCGTCGTTGCTGAACCAGGTCCGCGCCTCCGAACTGGAGAAGATCCTGCCGGACCTGGAGAGCGGCATGGTGCCGAAGATGGAGGCCTGCCTGCGCGCGGTGCGCGGCGGCGTCCCGCAGGCGCACGTGATCGACGGCCGGCTGGCGCACAGCGTTCTGCTCGAAGTCTTCACCTCGGAAGGTGTGGGCACCATGGTGTTGGGGGACGGCAAATGACCACGCGGTGGCAACAGTCCATGATGGACAACTACGGCACACCCTCGCTGCAGCTCGACGCGGTGAGGGCGCGCACGTCTGGGACGCGGAGGGCAACCGGTACGTCGACCTGCTGACCGGTCTCGCGGTCAACGCCCTCGGCCACGCGCACCCGGCGATCGTCGAGGCGGTCTCGACGCAGATCGCGAAGCTCGGCCACACCGGCAACCTGTACGTCAACGAGCCCGCGCTCAAGCTCGCCGAACGCCTGCTCGACATCGCGGGCGAGCCCGGCAAGGTCTTCTTCTGCAACTCCGGCGCCGAGGCCAACGAGGCCGCGCTGAAGATGGCGCGCCTCACCGGCCGCACCAAGGTCGTCTCGACGATCGGCGGGTTCCACGGCCGCACGATGGGCGCGCTGACGCTGACCGGCCAGGAGTCCAAGCGCGCGCCGTTCGCGCCCTTGGTCCCCGGCGTCTCGCACATCCCGTTCGGCGACGTGGCGGCGTTGGAGGCCGCGATCGACGACGAGACCGCGGCGTTCATCGTCGAGCCGATCCAGGGCGAGCAGGGCGTCGTCGTCCCTCCGGCCGGCTACCTGCAGGAGGCCCGCCGGATCACCGCCGAGCACGGCGCGCTGTTCGTCCTCGACGAGGTGCAGACCGGCATCGGCCGCCTCGGCACCTGGTTCGCGTTCCAGCAGGCCGGGATCGTGCCGGACGTCGTCACGCTGGCCAAGGGCATCGGCGGCGGGCTGCCGCTCGGCGCCACCATCGGGTTCGGCGCGGCGGCGGAGCTGTTCAAGCCGGGCCACCACGGCACCACCTACGGCGGCAACCCCGTGTGCTGCGCGGCCGGGCTCGCGGTGCTCGACACGATCGCCTCGGAAGGCCTGCTGGAGCACGCCTCGTCCGTGGGCAAGGAGATCGCCGCGGGCGTGGAGGCGTTGCACCACCCCGCCATCTCCGGAGTTCGGGGAGCCGGCCTGCTGCTCGGCATCACGCTGCGCGAGGCGGTCTCGGCGAAGGCCGCGGCGGCCGCGCAGAAGGCCGGTTACCTGATCAACCCGATCCAGCCCGACGTGCTGCGGCTCGCCCCGCCGCTGGTGCTCGAGACCTCCGACGCGCAGGCCTTCGTCGCCGCGCTCCCCACCTTCTTCGAGGAGACGCCGTGAGCCCGAGGCACTTCCTGCGCGACGACGACCTGACCACCGAGGAGCAGGCCGCCGTCCTCGACCTCGCCGACACCTACAAGGCGGACCGGTTCACCGCGAAGCCGCTGGCGGGCCCGAAGTCCGTCGCCGTGATCTTCGAGAAGAACTCGACGCGCACGCGGTTGTCGTTCGAGGTCGGCATCGCCCAGCTCGGCGGCAACCCGGTGATCATCGACGGCCGCTCGATGCAGCTGGGCCGCGAGGAGACCATCGAGGACACCTCGCGGATCCTCTCCGGCTACGTCGACGCCGTGGTGTGGCGGACGTTCGCGCAGGCGCGCATGGAGGCGATGGCCTCCGTGTCGCGCATCCCCGTCGTGAACGCGCTGACCGACGAGTTCCACCCGTGCCAGGTCCTCGCGGACCTGCAGACGATCCGCCGCCGCTACGGCAAGCTGGCCGGACTGACGCTGACGTACCTGGGCGACGGCGCCAACAACATGGCGCACTCCCTGCTGCTCGGCGGCGCCACGGCCGGCATGCACGTCCGCATCGGCGCTCCCGCGGGCTTCGTGCCGAACCCGCAGTTCCTCCAGGACGCCAAGAAGCGCGCCGCCGAGACCGGCGGTTCGGTGGCGCTGATCAGCGACCCGCTGGCGTCGGTCGACGGCTCGGACGTGCTGGTCACCGACACGTGGACGTCGATGGGCCAGGAGAACGACGGCAAGGACCGCGTCGGCCCGTTCCGCCCGTACCAGGTCAACGCCTCCCTGCTGGCCGCCACCGGCAAGCAGGACTCCACGGTGCTGCACTGCCTGCCCGCGCACCGCGGCTGGGAGATCACCGACGACGTCCTCGACGGACCGCAGTCGCTCGTGTGGCAGGAAGCCGAAAACAGGCTGCACGCGCAGAAGGCGCTCCTCGTGTGGTTGCTGGAGCAGTCGTCATGACTCGCACCGCACGTCAGGGCCGCATTGTCGAGATGGTCAGCCAGCTCGTCATCCGCAGCCAGTCCGAGCTCGCGAAACTCCTCGCCGCCGAGGGCATCGAGGTCACCCAGGCCACGCTGTCGCGCGACCTGGACGAGCTCGGCGCGGTGAAGCTGCGAGGCCCCGACGGCGGCGCGCCGATCTACGTCATCCCCGAGGACGGCAGCCCCGTGCGCGGCGTCCAGGGCGGCACGACCCGCCTCGCGCGCGTGCTCGGCGAGCTGCTGGTGTCGACGGACTCGTCGGCCAACCTGGCCGTCCTGCGCACCCCGCCCGGGGCCGCGCAGTTCCTCGCCTCCGCGCTCGACCGGGCGGCGTTGCACGAGGTCGTCGGCACGATCGCGGGCGACGACACGATCCTGGTCGTGGCCCGCGAGCCGATGACCGGCGCCGAGCTCGCCGAGCGGATCGCCGCGCTGGCCACGGGTTCCGGCGATGAATGAGCCCGTGCACGCCGTCCTGACGTTCGACGCGGGTGTGCCCGTCGCGGTGGACGGCGAGACCGTGTCCGTCGCCGAGGCCGTCCGCGAGCTCAACTTCCGCGCGGGCGTGGTCCGTTCCAGCCTCGGGTCCGTGGCCGTGCGGGTGGCGCGGATGGCGCTGCCGTCGGGGTGCGGCGAGGTCGACGTGTCGCTGTACGAGGGCCGCGTGGTCGGACTCGTGGCCCGTTCGGAAGAATCGCTCTACGACTTCGCTAGCTGAAAGTTGCGTGTGATGAGTTCTTTGTGGGGTGGCCGGTTCGAGTCGGGACCGGCCGAGGCGATGGCGCGGCTGTCGCTGTCGACGCACTTCGACTGGCGGCTCGCGCCGTACGACATCGCGGGCTCGCGCGCGCACGCCCGTGTGCTGCACGCCGCCGGTCTGCTGACCGACGACGAGCTGGCCGGCATGCAGAAGGCGTTGGACGAGCTCCTCGCCGACGTCGAGTCCGGCGCCTTCACCCCCGTGCTGGAGGACGAGGACGTCCACACGGCGCTGGAGCGCGGCCTGATCGACCGCGCGGGCACCGAGCTCGGCGGCAAGCTGCGCGCGGGCCGTTCCCGCAACGACCAGGTCGCGACGCTGTTCCGCATGTGGCTGCGCGACGCCGCCCGCCGCGTCGCCGCCGGTGTGCTCGACGTCGTCGACGCACTGGCCGCGCAGTCGGAGACGCACTTCGGCGCCGTCATGCCGGGCCGCACGCACCTGCAGTCCGCCCAGCCCGTGCTGCTCTCGCACCACCTGCTGGCGCACGCGCACTCGCTGCTGCGCGACGTCGACCGCCTGCACGACTGGGACAAGCGCGCCGCGTTCTCCCCGTACGGCTCGGGCGCCCTCGCCGGCTCGTCGCTGGGCCTCGACCCGGCGAAGGTGGCCGCGGACCTCGGCTTCTACGCGCCCGTCGAGAACTCCATCGACGGCACCGCCTCCCGCGACTTCGCCGCCGAGATCGCGTTCGTGCTGGCCATGATCAGCGTGAACCTCTCCCGGATCGCCGAGGAGGTCATCATCTGGACCACCGCCGAGTTCCGCTTCGCGGTGCTCGACGACGCGTGGTCCACCGGCAGCTCGATCATGCCGCAGAAGAAGAACCCGGACGTCGCCGAGCTCGCGCGCGGCAAGTCCGGCCGCCTGATCGGCAACCTCGCGGGTCTCCTGGCCACGCTGAAGGCCCAGCCGCTCGCGTACAACCGCGACCTGCAGGAGGACAAGGAGCCCCTGTTCGACTCGGTCGAGCAGCTCGAGCTCCTGCTGCCGGCGTTCGCGGGCATGGTGGCGACGCTCAAGTTCGACGTCGACCGCATGGCGTCGCTGGCCCCGGCGGGCTTCACCCTGGCCACGGACATCGCGGAATGGCTCGTGCGCCAAGGCGTTCCGTTCCGCGTGGCCCACGAGGCCGCCGGCGCGTGCGTGCGTGCCGCGGAGTCCCGTGGCGTCGGCCTGGAAGACCTGACCGACGACGAGTTCGCCGCCATCTCGCCCGCCCTGACGCCGGACGTGCGCTCGGTGCTGACCGTCGCGGGCTCGATCGCCTCCCGCAACGCCCAGGGCGGCACGGCGCCGTCCCGCGTCCGCGAACAGCTGGACGCCCTCGTCGCGAAGGCTGCTTCCGCACGTGAGTTCTAGGCTGCTGACCAGGGAGGAGCTGGCCATCGACCCGGTCGATGCCGCCCGGCTCCTCCTCGGCTCGTACCTGGAGGCGGGCGACGTGCGCGTGCGCGTCGTCGAGGTGGAGGCGTACCGGGGCGGCGACGACCCGGCGTCGCACTGCTACCGCGGCAAGACCCCGCGCAACGAGGTCATGTTCGGCCCGGCCGGCTTCCTGTACGTCTACTTCGTGTACGGCATGCACTTCTGCGCCAACGTCGTCTCGCTGACCGACGGCGTGCCGGGCGCGGTCCTGCTGCGTGCGGGCGAGGTGGTCGCCGGTGAGGACGTGGCGTTCTCCCGCCGTCCCGCGTCGCGCTCGGCCGCCGAACTGGCCAAGGGACCCGCACGGCTGTGCAAGGTCCTGGGGCTGGACCGGTCGTCGAACGGCCTCGACCTGACGTCGGCTGACTCACCCGTGCGGCTCTACGCGGCCGATGAACCGGCTACCGACGTGCGTTCCGGTCCTCGCGTCGGTGTCGCAGTGGCGATGGACGTGCCGTGGCGGTTCTGGATCGACTCTCCGGCCGTGTCGACGTACAAGAGAGGCGGCAAGCGCCGCACCTCAGCGTGACAACCTGTCCAGCGCCGCCTTGAACTCCTGCTCCAGAGCCGGGTCCACCTCGAACACCAACGGCACCGTCATGTCGATGTGCTCGCCGGCGGTCAGCCGTTCGACCAGGGTGTCCGCGACCTCGCGCAGGGCCTGCGCGACCGCGTGCATCGCCCGCAGCTGCTGGTCGGCGAACCGCGCCTGGACGCGCGCCGCCGTCCGCGCCGGCTCGCTCGCGTAGCTGGTGCCGTGGATCTCGCGGGCCCACTCGAGGATCTCGTCGAACGTCCGCACGAACAGCCCGCCGAGGTGCACGATCCGGTCCGGGTCGCCCGGCACCCCGGACCGCCCGAACGCGGCCTCCTGCGTGTCCGCCGTGAAGACCGTGTCCACCGCGACCTTGATGATCTCGCTCAGCAGCACGTTGCGGTCGCGGATCAGGTCGACGCCGTTGCCGTGCTCGACCATGCCGTTGCGCGGCGCGTACCGCAGGAAGTGCTCCCAGTACTTCGACTCCAGCTCCGCGAGTCCTTGCGCCACAACGGTCACGTAGAGCAGGTACTCCCAGCCGCGCGGCTTCTCGCGTGCCAGCGCGGCCACCGACTTGGGCGTGATCGGCGTCCTGGCGGTGAACTCGGCGCGGTGCTGCGCCAGCTTCTGCACGACGGCGTCCGCGATCGTGCCGGCGTCGTGGACGCGCAGGTCCAGGTACGCGATGGTGGGGGAGAGCCCGGGAACCTCGGTGTCGTCGACCCGGATCGGCAGCACGTACTCGGTGTGCTGCTCCACCGCCCGCCCGAAGGCGGCACGGCGTTGCAGGCGCGCCCACTTGTCGACGTAGTGCTTCGAGCTGAACAGGAGCACGTACCTCGCCCGTTGCGTGAACGCCTGCGAGAAGTACTCCACGAGGTCGACACCCCACTTCTCGGCCTCGCGCTCCTTGTCGTGGAACAGCGCGACGCCGAGGTCCTTCAGACGCGCGACAACGGGGAGGACCAGGTGCTGGTCCTCCCCGGCGTAGGACAGGGCGACGTCGAACTCGTACTCGTCCACGCCGCCATTGTCTTAGTGCCGCACAGTCCTGCGGTACCAGGCGCGCCGGTGACCCGACGGCAGCGCGACGCGCGTGATCAGGTTCGTCAGCAACGCGCCGATGAGCAGCCACAGGAGAGCTGCGAGGCCCTCGTTCAGAAGGGTCGCCACGGCCGGAGTGCTGGAGGTGAAGAGACCGTCCAAGCCGAGGGTGATGCCGTCCGCCCAGCCCGCGACGAACTGGAAGAACCCGTTGCCGGCGTTCGCCCCCGCGATCACGAGGAAGATGTGGACCAACAGCACGATGGCGAACGTCCAGCAGATGAGGTCGATGATCGCGCAGACAGTCCGCACCGTCCGCACCTTGCGGTAGTCGTCGTCTCGCTCGACCACCTCTTCCACGACCGGATCGTCCATGCGCTGCATGTGCACCGGCTCGTTCGCGTACGGCATCCGCTGGGTGGGCCGCCGTAACTCGTCACGTGGCTCCGTCATGGCGTGTTCGTACCCGTTCCGGCACCGGGTCGAAACCCGTTGGACCAGGTGAGGGACAATGAGCGTCGTGAGCGAGCACATCCTTGACGAACTGTCCTGGCGCGGCCTGATCGCGACGTCCACCGACCTCGACGCGCTCCGGAAGGACCTGGACGCCGGCCCGCTCACCCTCTATTGCGGTTTCGACCCGACGGCGCCGTCGCTGCACGCCGGCAACCTGGTCCCGCTGCTCATGCTCAAGCGCTTCCAGATGGCGGGGCACCGGCCGATCGTGCTGGCGGGCGGGGCGACGGGCATGATCGGCGACCCGCGCGACACCGGTGAGCGGACGCTGAACTCCCTGGACACCGTCGCCGAGTGGGCCGGCCGCATCCGCGGCCAGCTGGAGCGGTTCGTCGAGTTCGACTCCTCGCCCACGGGCGCGGTCGTCGAGAACAACCTCGACTGGACCGGCCAGATGAGCGCGCTCGAGTTCCTGCGCGACGTCGGCAAGCACTTCTCGATCAACGTCATGCTGTCGCGGGAGACGGTGAAGCGCCGCCTCGAGACCGACGGCATGTCGTACACCGAGTTCAGCTACCTGCTGCTGCAGTCGAACGACTACCTGCGGCTGCACCGCAAGTACGGCACCGCGCTGCAGGTCGGCGGCTCGGACCAGTGGGGCAACATCGTGGGCGGGGTCGACCTGATCCGCCGCGTCGAGGGCAAGCACGTCCACGCCCTGACGGCCCCCCTGGTCACCGACGCCGAGGGCCGCAAGTTCGGCAAGTCCACCGGTGGCGGCAACGTGTGGCTCGATCCGGAGCTGACGTCGCCGTACGCCTGGTACCAGTACTTCGTGAACGCCGGTGACGCCGACGTCCTGCGGTACCTGCGCCTGTTCACGTTCCTCACCCGCGACGAGCTGGACGAGCTGGAGAAGCAGACCGCGGAGGCGCCGCACCTGCGGGCCGCGCAGAAGCGGCTCGCGCAGGAGTTCACCGACCTGGTGCACGGCGAGCGCGCGACGCAGCAGGTCATCCTCGCGTCGTCGGCGCTGTTCGGCCGCGGCGAGCTGCGCGACCTGGACGCGTCGGTGCTGGAGGCGGCGCTGGCCGAGGCGCCCAAGGGGCAGGTGCGGCTGGCGGACGAGCCGACGGTCGTCGACCTGCTGATCGCGTCCGGCCTGGCCGAGAGCCGGGGTGCCGCGCGGCGCACCGTCAACGAGGGCGGCGCGTACGTGAACAACGCGAAGGTGACCGACGAGGAGTGGAAGCCGGCGTCGTCCGACCTGCTCCACGGCAAGTGGCTGGTGCTGCGCCGGGGCAAGCGCAACAACGCGAGCGTGCACGTGGAGCTCTGACCTGCGCGTATTGGTCGTAGGAGGCCGCCGGACCCACCTGGGTGCGGCGGCCTCCTACGTTTCTTGATGTGATCGCGGTCACAGTGTGCGCGGGTTTGTGCTGCGATAGCGTGGTCGGAGGGTCCTGTATGGGGCTGCTGACCTGCGGTTTTCTGGCCGCGGGGAGCTGTGTCGCCCCCGATTTGACCCCCAGTTGGCGTGCGTGTAACTTTCTCCATGTCAGCGAGGAACGGGCCGGGAACACCGGAACGGAGCGCGACACAGGTCACGAACCAAGCTTCCACGGACTGTGGTAGAGTGGGTGACCTCGAAACGACGAAGACCCAGCCGGTAGCTCTTCTGAGCTCAGAGGCCAAGGGCGTCGGAAGTTTCAACCAAAAAGCTTCAGTACGACACAGCCTCGGATCGAGTCGCCGTGCGGCGGATCGTGATGATGAGCGCGTGTTCTTTGAGAACTCAACAGCGTGCCGATAACACAGCCAGTAATATGAATATCTCTCGTCAGAGATATTCCTTTGAGAG
>NZ_JAJCXE010000037.1:0-12197 GCF_021056325.1 Lentzea sp. CC55
GGTCAAAGCGCTCTGCGACGATCCGGCGTTCTCGACGAAGACCGCGAACGCCACGTTGCCCTGGTAGCCGACGAACCAGCCGTGCTCGGTGCCGCCGCCCGCCTCCGCGGTGCCCGTCTTCCCCGCCAGGCCGGGGATTCCGGCCAGCTGCTTGGCCGTGCCGCCGGTGACGACCTCGCGCATCATCGCGCGCAACGGCTGCAGCACCGCTGCGGGAGGAGCGGCCGCCACGTCGTTCGGTGTCGAGGGCTTGCCGCGCATCAGCGTCGGCGTGGGCTGCTTGCCGGAGACGACGGTCGCGGCGACGAGCGCCATGCCGAACGGGCTCGCGACCACGTTGCCCTGGCCGAAGCTGTTCTCCACCTGCTGGTCGCCGGTCGCGGGCGGCACCTTGCCGGTGTTCGTGTCGGCGCCGGAGATGGTCCAGTCTGCTCCCAGTCCGAAGCGCTTCGCCATGTCCGGCAACGCGTTCGGCCCCAGTTTCAGGCCCAGCTCGCCGAAGGTCGTGTTGCAGGACAGCGCGAACGCCGTGCGGAACGGCAGGCTGTCGTGGCCGAAGCCCGCGTTGCTGATCGTGCGCGTGCCGACGGTGTCGGTGGCGGGGCAGGGGAGCGCGGTGTTCGCCTGGACGAGGCCCGCGTTCAGGGCCGCCGCCGCGGTGACGATCTTCAACGTCGAGCCGGGGGCGTAGCGGCCGACGAACGGGTTGGTGCCGCTCAGCGTCTTGTTCTGCGCCACGGCGAGGATCTCGCTCGTCGAGGCCTCGATGGCCACGATCGCCGCGCCCTTCGGCAGGGCGTCGACGGCGGCCTGGGCGGCTGCCTGCCGGGCCGGGTCGAGGGTGACGGTGATCTTCTGGCCGCCCTCGGGCTTCTTGCCGTCCAGCGCGGTGAAGGCCGCGCCGGAGCTGATGCCGACCTCCCAGCCGTCGGTGCCCTGCACGTCGCCGGCCGAGCCGGTGATCGACCTGTAGAGGCCGTCCGGGATCGCGTTCTGGACGAGCGGCTTGCCGTCACGGCCCAGCAGGGCGCCTTCTGCCAGCGCCTTGCGGAAGACGAGCGAGGCGCCCTCGGTCAGCTGCGGGTGGATCAGCGCCGGGGTCCAGTGGACCTTCCAGGTGCCGCCCGCACGGGTCATCGGGATCTTGACGTCGTACTTGAGCCGGCTGGAGTTCGGCATCGTCCACGTGACGGCCGCGGTGAGCTCGGTGGTGGTGGCGTCCGCCGCCGGCGGTTCGGCCGCGGCCAGCTGTGCCTGGTAGACCGAGGTGCTCATGCCGGCCTTCGTGGCCTCCAGGGCCGGTACCGCCACGTCCGGCGCGTCGATGAAGGGCGCGGCGCTGGCCGGACCGGAGAACGCCCTGGTCAGGAACGACTGGGCCACCTGCGACGGCGTCTGCGGGGTCTGCACCTGCGACCCCCCGCCCGGTGCGTCCGCGGCCGTCGTGCCGCCGGACCACAGCAGCGCGCCCCCCACGCCGACAATGGTCGCCGTGGCGAGCGCGCCGCCGATCAGGATCCATCTACGCGTTCTCTGCTCCACCGGTGAAGTCCCCCCATGTCAGTGCTTTCCCCGGTGGGAGACTAACGGCGGACCGTTCGGCAGAACCGCGTATTTCCGCTCATCCGAGCTGCGGGATGCGGGTCTGGTAGTGCCTGAGCAGGTCGGCGTTGGCCGCGTCGCCGCCCTCCACGTTCGCGCTGCGCCACAGCGGCAGTTGCACACCGCTCGCGGCGGCCTTGTCGACGAGGCGCACCATCAGCAGGTTCCACAGGAACGTGGTGGCGAGGGTCGAGATGGCCGCGGTGACCGGCGCCTGCTCCGGGTAGGTGGAGTCGCCGGGCGGGACCAGGTTGTCGAGCACCACGGTCGCGACCTCGGCCAGCGTCACGCCCGCGCGGCGCGGTGCCTTGGCGCTCGACGCCACCGACGTGACGGCGACGACCGGGCAGCCCTTGCCGGCGGCCTCCTGGGCCAGCTCGACCGGGTAGGGGTTGACGCCCGAGGTGGAGAAGACGAACAGGACGTCGTGCGGTGCGAGACCCGACTCGCGCAGGACCTCGCCCGCGAGACCGGAACGGCGTTCGGCGGACGTGCTGCTGATCGCGCCGTGCATCGGGAGCAGTTCGGGGTGGTAGACCGGGCGGACGCAGGCCAGGCCGCCCGCGCGGTAGAAGGTCTCGGCGACCGCCGCCAGCGAGTGCCCCGCGCCCGCGGTGAGGAGGAGCCCGTCGGCCTGCACTGCGGCGAGCACGAGCTCGGCCACGTCGTCCAGTGCGGCCGCGTTGTGCTGTTCCACGCGCGTCAGGTGAGTGCGCACGAGGTTGCCGTAGTCGGAGCCGGTCACGGTGTCGGTCGTCATGCGGCCCAGTAGTACCTGATTGCGGAAGACCCCACCAGTAACCCGAGCACCACGAACCTCGATACGCGCGGCAACGGGACCGCTGCGGGCAGGGGGTGGGGAGGATCAGACGGCACTTCTGCTCCTGGGTGGTGCTCGCGGCGGTCTTCACGGCCGCCGGGGCCGCGCACATCGCGCTGGCGGTCACCTACTCCGAGCTCTGGCCGGTGTGGGTGGCGCTGGTGTCGCTCGCCGTCGCGGGCGGGTGCGCGCGGGCGGCGGTGCACGCACGCCCCTGACCTGGCAGGTCCTGCGGCCGGTCGACGTCCGCGCCGTCCGCGACGTCGGCGCACTCGACGAGACGCACGGTGTTCGCCCTGAGGTAGTCCCGCGCACCCTGGTCGCCCGCCGCGGAGGCCACGACGCCCGTGAAGTGGTCCGAGCCGATCAGCACCGGGTGCCCGACCTCGCCGTCGTAGGTGGCGCGGGCCAGGACTCCCGGCCCGGCCAGGCCGATCAGGCGGTGCAGGGCGTCCACCGTCACTCCCGGCGTGTCCACGGGGAGGACGACGACGGCGTCCACGACACCGACGGCGCGCAGGCCGGTGCGCAACGACGAGCCCATGCCCGTGTCCCAGTGGGGGTTGTCGACGACGGTCACGCCGTCCAGCGCGGCACGCCGGCGCACTTCTTCGGCCTGTGCGCCGAGCACGACCACGACCGGGTCGCAGCCGGCGGACAGCAGCAGCTCCGCCGCCGACTCGACGAAGAGCTTGCCGTCCAGCGGGACGAGGGCCTTGGGGGAGCCGAACCGGCGGCCGGCCCCCGCGGCGAGCAGGAGACCGGCCACGCGCATGACGTCGAATCTAGTTCAGGTGCTCCAGGATCAGCGAGGACACGGCCTCCGGGATCTCCTCGGGGATCCAGTGGCTCACGTCCTCGACCATCTCGAACCGGTACGGCCCGGTGCACCACTTCTCGGTCTCGAACGCCGCCACCGACCCGAAGGCGACGTCCTCGGTGCTCCACACGTACATGGTCTTGACGCTGACCTTGTCCGCGGCACCGTGCGGCTTGCCGGCGCGGTACCAGTTCAACGCCGCCGTCAGCGCGCCCGGCTCCGACAGCCGCTGGACGTACTCGTCGACGTGCGAGGGGCGCACCCGCCACTCGAACATGGAGCGCAGCGCGTGGGCGTTGTTGTCGAGCATGCGCTTCTCGGTGCTGCGTTCGCGCCAGTCGAGCATGTACCGCGACCGCATCGCCTGCTCCTCGTCGGTCTGCAGCGCGGTCTTCAACGCACCGGGGTGCGGGGTGGAGAAGACGCTGAGCGTGCGGACGCGTCCGGGGTGCTCGATCGCGGTCCACCAGGCGACGGCGCCGCCCCAGTCGTGGCCGACCAGGTCGAACGTGTCCCAGCCCAGTGCGTCGGCCATCGCGATCACGTCACCGACGAGGTGCGTGACGGTGTACTCGGAGGCCTGCTCCGGGCGCACGCCGGGGGAGTAGCCGCGCTGGTCGGGCGCGACGGCGCGGAAGCCGTTCACGCCGAGCACCGCTACCTGGTGCTCCCACTCGATGGCGGCCTCGGGGAACCCGTGCAGGAGCAGCACCGGCCGGCCGTCCTCGGGGCCGGACGCGATGGCGTCGAAGGTGCCCGCGCCGGTGGGGATGCTGAGGTGGTCGATCACGGCTGCGCACCCTACTGCGTGAGCGCGGCGGAGGCGTCCCGCAGGCGGCGCGGACCGTGCGTTCGATGTGACCCGGCTCTCACCGTCCGAGCCGGAGGGCGTGGCATTCCGAACATCAACTGTGCAACCGCATGTAGACGTGGCGAGACCGCTCGCCGGCACGAAGGCCGTGGTGCTCGTGCTGCACGGCGGCCGCGAACACGGCCAGGAACCGGTCAGGCGGCACAACCTCGCCTACCTGAGGATGGTGCCGCTGGCCAGGGCCCTGCGCGCGCCCGGTGTCGAGGTCTGGACCCTGCGCTACCGGGTCCGCGGCTGGAACGCGCCGAACCTCGACCCCGTCAAGGACGCCCGGTGGGCCCTCGACCGGATCAGCGAGCTGCACCCCGGCGCCCCGGTCGTGATCGTCGGCCACTCGATGGGCGGCCGGGCGGCGTTGCACGTCGCGGGACATCCGAACGTGATCGCGGTGTGTGCGCTCGCGCCGTGGATCGTGCCCGGTGAGCCGTACGAGCAGCTGCGCGGCAAGTCGCTGTTGATCGCACACGGCGACCAGGAGCGGATGACGGACCCCGCGAAGTCGTTGCGGTTCGCGCGGCAGGCCAAGACGGTCACCGACCGGGTCGCGCGGTTCAGCGTCGTCGGCGACGGCCACGCGATGCTCAAGAGAGCGAGGGACTGGACCCGGCTCGTCGTGTCGTTCGTCCACGGTGAACTGGGGCTCGAACCGGTGGCGCCCGACATCGCGAACGCGATGCGGGAGGCCTCGCCGCGAGGCCTCGACGTGCCGTTGGGAGGCTCGCGTGGCTGAGGTCGCCGTCGCTGTTCGAGGCCGACGACCGGCTGGGTGGGCACGCGCACACACACGACCTGGGCGGCGTGCACGTCGACAGCGGTTCATCGTCCACAACGAACGGACGTGCCCGAACCTGATCAGGCTGTTCCGCGAGCCCGGCGTGTCCACACAGGACTCCGAGATGTTCGACAGCCCCGGGGTGGACCTGCGCACGGCCCAGCTGCGCAAGATCGACGGCGTGCTCGACCACGCGGGCGTGCGGTCCGGCTCACGCGTGCTGGAGATCGGCACCGGCTGGGGCGCGCTGGCCATCCGGGCGGCCGGCGCGGCGCCACCGTCACGTCGCTGACCATCTCCGCGGAGCAGCGCACGCTGGCGTTGGACCGGGTGAGGGACGCGGGCCTCCACGACCGGGTGACGGTCGAGCTGCGCGACTACCGTGAGGAGCACGGCCGGTACGACGCCGTCGTCAGCGTCGAGATGATCGAGGCGGTCGGCACCGAGTACTGGCCGGACTACTTCCCGGTGCTCGACCGCGTGCTCGCGCCGGGCGGCCGCGTGGGGCTGCGGGCGATCACCATGCCGCACGACCGCATGATCGCCGGCAAGGCCGGCTACACCTGGATCCACAAGTACATCTTCCCCGGCGGGCTCATCCCGTCGGTCCGCTCGATCGAGGAGTCGGTGCGCGACCACACCCGGCTGCGGATCGTCGAGACGCGGCCGTTCGGCGACGACTACGCCGAGACCCTGCGCCGCCGGCGCGAGACGTTCATCGCCCGCCGGGACGAGGTCCGCGACCTCGCTTCGACGACACGTTCCGCCGGATGTGGGAGTTCTACCTCGCCTACTCGGAGGCGGGCTTCCGCGTCGGCCACCTCGGGGTGCGGCAATTCGGCATGGCCGGAAGACTGGGCCATTAGGACCACGTTCTACCCCAGTCGGGTGCTGCTCACCCCACCCGACTGGACTTCGTGGTCCTCTTGGAAGCAGCCGGTATCAAACGCCACGCTGCGGACTCTTCTTCAGTGAAGCCCCAGTGTCGCTGTAGTTGGAGGAGGTCGCCGGGATGGTCATGCCCACAGCCGTGCGTACCGGTGGCGGTGTCGCGGTCCTCGCGCCCTCGGAAGGTCCGGGGGCTGGCAACCCGCCCGCGGTGCCCACGCGCCGCCGGGCGCGCCCGGCGCCGGTCTCCACCCGGTGGCTCGCCGAAGCCGAGTTCGCCGATCTCGTCGACGCCGCCCTCGACGGGGACAGACGGGCGGTCGAGCACCTGCTCGGCCGCATCCAGCCGCTGATCGTGCGCTACTGCCGCGCCCGCGTCGGCGGCCGTGAGCGCACGCTCGTCTCGGCCGAGGACATCGCGCAGGAGGTCTGCGTGGCGGTGCTCGGCGCCCTGTCCAAGTACCGCTACGAGCCCGGCTCGTTCCTCGCCTTCGTGTACGGCATCGCCGCGCACAAGGTCGCCGACGCCCGCCGCCGCGCCGTCCGCAACCGCGCCGAGGTCGTGCCGGAACTGCCCGACTGCCCGTCCCTCGACGCGGGCCCGGAGCAGCACGCGGTCAACGGCGAGATGATGGCCCAGGTCACGCGCCTGCTGCACAGGCTGCCGCCGCGCCAGCGCGAGATCCTGGTGCTGCGGGTGGCCGTCGGGCTGTCCGCCGAGGAGGTCGCGCTGGCCGTCGAGTCGACGCCGGGCGCCGTGCGGGTGGCGCAGCACCGGGCGCTCGCCCGGATGCGGGAGATGATCGCCGAAGAGGGCTGACGCCTACCGCGGCACGGTGGTCCGGAGGTCGGTGAACGCCGCCACCACAGCGGTGACCAGGATCAGCGCGCCGAACAGCGCCAGCGCCACCCCGGCACCCGCGAGCCCCGCGACGAACGCCCCGAGCACCGGGGCCGCAGGGGTGACCGCGCGGGTGAAGAAGGTCAGGACGGCGTCCATCCGCCCCATCAGCTCGTCGGGCACCATGGCGGTGAAGACGGAGTTCACCGAGACGTTGAGCAGCGGTGTGCCGATCGCGGTGAGCATGAGCGGCACGAACGGCCACCACGCGCCGAACGGCAGCACCATCGCGATGTTGCACGCGCCGAACAGGGTGAGCACGGCGACCAGGAGCCGGCCCGGTGCCGCGGTGACCCTGGGCGAGAGCACGGCGCCGAGCACACCGCCCACGCCGATGCCGGTGAGCACGAGGCCGACCAGCCAGTCGGCGCCGCCGCGCTCCTTGACGAGCGCCATCACCGGCAGCAGCCCGGCCGACCCGAGCAGGTTCAGGGCCAGGAAGACCGCCACGAGGTTGCGCAGCCCGCGCCGGCGCCACAGCCAGCGCCAGGCGTCGCGCAGGTCGTGGTGCATGCGCTGACGTGGCTGCTCACCGGCTCGTGGCGGAATCTTCGCGCACCACGCGCAGACGGCCGCGACCAGGAACGACAGCGCGTCGGCGAGGAACGGCACCGCGCGGCCGAGACCGAAGAGCAGGGCGCCGATCGGTGGGCCGGCCAGCCACGCGACGTGACCCCGCGCCTCTTCCTGCGCGTACGCGGTCTTGAGCTGCTCGGGCGGCACGACCGCTTTGACCGCCGCGGTGCGCGCGGGACCCGTGAAGGCCGTGCAGGCGCCGTCCACGGCGGCGAGCACCACGAACACCAGGACCGAGTTCGCGCCGGTCACGACGTTGACCGCCATCGCGGCGACGGCGACGGCCTGCGTGGTCTGGCTGCGGACGAGGACCTTGCCGCGGTCCCAGCGGTCCACCCACACCCCGGCGGGCATCTGGGTGAGCACCAGCGCCGCCGTGCGCACACCGGCGACCACCCCGGCCCAGAAGATCGACCCGGTCACCGCGTAGAGCAGCAGCGGCACGGCGACCGTCGTGAGCTGCGTGCCGAGCTGCGAGACGGCGCCGCCGAACCAGAGCAGCTGGAACTGGACGTTTTTTCTGAGCGGAACCCCCATGTGCGCCGTTTCTAGCGCATCGGTGCCGGGCGGCGGGTGGCAAGGTCTACCCATGGCTGATCCCGCGGCTGCCCCCGACTACGACGTGCTGCTGACCGGCACCGTGTTCCTCGACATCATCTTCACCGGCCTGCCCCGCCCTCCGGAGCCGGGCACCGAGGTGTGGTCCGAAGGGCTCGGGTCGTGTCCGGGCGGCATCGCGAACCTCGCGGTCGCCCTGCGCCGGCTCGAGCTGAAGACCGCGCTCGCCGCGGCGTTCGGAGAGGACGCCTACGGCGACTTCTGCTGGGACGTGCTCGCCGACCAGGAAGGCGTCGACCTCTCCTACTGCCGCCGTTTCTACGGATGGCACTCGCCGGTGACCGTGAGCATGGCGATGGAGCGCGACCGTTCGATGGTCACACACGGGCACAAGGCGCCCATCGTGGCCGACGACCTCTTCAACCCGCCGCCGTCCGCGCGCGCGTGCTTCGTGCACATCCAGGCCGAGGACGAGCAATGGGTCCGCACGGCGAAGGAGAACGGCGCGAAGCTCTTCGCCGACATCGGCTGGGACCGCACCGGCGCGTGGTCTCCCGAACTGCTGCGGCGGCTCGACGGCTACGACGTCTTCCTCCCCAACCACGTCGAGGCGCAGGGCTACACCCGCACCGACACGCCCGAAGCCGCCGCCCGCGCGCTGGCCGAGCACGTGCCCGTGGTGGTCGTCACACGCGGTGGTGGCGGGGCGGTCGCCGTCGACAGCGCGACCGGTGAGTGCGTCGACGTGCCGGGCCTCAACGTCGCGCAGCTCGACGCGACAGGCGCGGGCGACGTGTTCGGCGCCGGGTTCGTGATGGGCACCCTGGCCGGGTGGCCGCTCGAGCACCGGGTGCGGTTCGCGAACCTGTGCGCCGCCCTGTCCGTGCAACACTTCGGCGGTTCGCTGTCGGCGCCCGGCTGGGGGGACATCGCGGTGTGGTGGCGGACGGTGAGCCGGCGGCCCGACGAAGAGCTGTCGCGCTACGGGTTCCTCGACGACCTCCTGCCCGGCCACGCGGGGGGCGAGGTGCGCAGGGCCAGCCCGACGATCGGCCTGCGGCTGCTGCGGTAGAGCCCCCCACCGGCCGCTCGCGCCGTGTCCGGGTGGTGTCGATCACCACCGCGCCTTTCGGTGTCAAGTCCCGGCCGGTGGGGAACCCTGCGACAATCACATCGAGTCATCCGGTTGAAACAGTCGATCAGCGGACGCAACCTCCTGGGCCTCTCGCGCGACTTAGTAGACAGAGATCTCTGGGGTTTTGTTCGGAAGGAGTTGCGGGTTGTTCGCCGCACGCGCGTCAGGCTTGGTCAAGTTGCTGGGGTTGTGCCTGACGGCGGGTGTGCTCCTCGCCGCGATGGTTTTCCCGCTCGTCGGAGGTCTCGGTCTCGCGTCCAACCGCGCGGCCGACACCGTCGACCAGACGTCGGGGGATCTCGCGAAGGGTGAGCTGCCGCTCGTCACGACCATCCAGGACATGAACGGCGACCCGATCGCCTACCTGTACGACCAGTACCGCATCCCGCTGGAGTCCAAGGACATCGCGGACACCATGAAGGGCGCGATCCTCGCGATCGAGGACAAGCGCTTCTTCGACCACCAGGGCGTCGACTGGCAGGGCATCGCCCGTGCCGCCGCCAAGGCCGGTGTGGACGGTGGCGCGACGCAGGGCGCGTCGACGCTGACGCAGCAGTACGTGAAGAACTACATGGCGTTCGTGCTCGGCGCCGACAACGAGCAGGAGGCCTGGGAGAAGGCCACCGAGGCCACCATCGGCCGCAAGATGCGCGAGGCGCGCGTCGCGTTGCAGCTCGAGCAGCAGATGACCAAGGAAGAGATCCTCACCGGTTACCTCAACATCGTGCCGCTGGGCAACCAGACCTACGGCGTGGGCGCGGCGGCCAAGGCGTACTTCAACACGACGGCCGACAAGCTGACCGTCCCGCAGGCCGCGCTGCTGGCCGCGATCGCGAACCGCCCGTCGTCGCTGAACCCCGGCGCGTCCCCGGACAAGGCGCTGGAGCGCCGCAACATCGTCATCGACAAGATGCGCGAGAACGGCGCGTTCGGCGCCGACGAGACCGAGGCGAAGAAGAAGGCCGACGAGTTCAAGGCCGCGCCGCTGGGCGTCGTCGAGGACCTGCAGATCCTGCCGAAGGGCTGCGTCGGCGCCGGTGACGGCCCGATCTACGGCTTCTTCTGCTCCTACCTGCTCGACTACCTGCGCGAAGCCGGCATCACGAACAAGGAGCTGCAGCGCGGCGGCCTCACCATCAAGACGACGATGGACCCGAAGGCCACCAAGGCCGCGAAGCAGTCGGCCGAGCAGCAGGTGCCGAAGACCCAGAACGGCATCGCGAACGTCATGTCCGTCGTGCAGCCGGGCACCGACAAGCACCGCGTGCGCGCCCTCGTCGCCTCCCGCGACTACGGCAACAAGGCCGAGCTGGGCCAGGTCGCCCGCCCCGTGCCCGCCGAGGTCCTGCCCTTCGGCCCCGGCTCGGTGAACAAGGTCTTCACCGCCGCCGCGGCCATGGAGCGCAACATCATCGGCATCGACAAGCCGATGGACGTGCCGAAGGTCTACTACTCGAAGGTCTACCCCAACGGCGGCGCGCCGTGGAAGGTCGAGAACGCGGGCAACTACGGCGAGAAGATGACGCTGACCCAGGCCCTCGCGCAGTCGCCGAACACCGGCTTCGTGATGCTGCAGGAGAAGGCGGGCCTGGGCAACGTCGTCGACATGGCCTACCGCCTCGGCATGCGCGAGACCCTCCAGGGCGCGAACCGCGCGGGTGAGCCCCTGAAGGAGGACAAGTCGAACGGCCCGTCCCAGGGCGACTGGACGAAGCAGAACAACGCGGGCTCCTACACCCTCGGCCCGGGCGCCACGAGCGTCCTGGAACTGGCGAACGTCGCCGCCACCATCGTCTCGGGTGGCACCTGGTGCCCGCCGAGCCCGGTGGAGCAGGTCCTCGACCGCTACGGCAAGCCGATGCCGCTCAAGGAACTGCCCTGCGAGCAGGCCGTGAACACCGAACTGGCCAACTCCCTGGCCCAGGGCATGTCCCAGGACACCGCGGCCGGCGGCACGGCGGCCGAGGCGGCCCGCAGCACCGGCTGGAACCGCCCGGTCATCGGCAAGACGGGCACCACCGAGGAGCACAAGTCGGTCGCCTTCATGGCCGCGACCCCGCAGTACGCGGGCGCCGTCATGACCTACGCCGACGGCAACCGCCCCGAGGTGATCTGCGCGAACCCGATCCGCCTCTGCGGCGGCAGCAACGCGGGCGTCTTCGGTGGCCAGGTGGCGGCACCCACGTGGTTCAACGCCATGAAGGCGATCCACGACGGCCTGCCGGTGGTCCCGCTGCCCCCGGCCGCAGGCCGCTACAAGTAACCCGTCAACCCGGCCAGGGGCCGTCGGACGCCAGGTGCGTCCGGCGGCCCTTTGCGTTGCGCGTGGGGGGAGGGCTCGGGGCGAGGGCGGTGCGTGGCTCCGATCAGCGGTGATGACGCGACCACGACGGCCCCGATCACGATCGTCGCGGTGCGGGCACGCGCGTTGCGGTCACCCCGAGTCGGCCCATCCGGTGGCCGAGACCTCTTCAGCCGAGGCCGAGTCCCCGAAACACCCCGGACACGCTCCAAACCACCCCGAACGACTTTCTCGATAAAGCGACTGACCAGTACAAACACAGATGAATGGCATTGGTCTACTGCACGTTGACCAACATCCGACCAGCCGGTTACGCAAAGTAGTCGCCAGTGGGGCTAATCACGTGAATGCCCTAGACGCTTGCTTCTTGCGGTGACGCGAGGTTACGTTCTGCGCCGCATGTCACGGTTCGATAACCGCAAGGACACGGATCACCCCCGAAGCGGTCCAGTCCACCACCGGGCCCCCGAAGCCCGCAGCCAGGCCTCCCGAAGCCAGGCGAAGCGCGGTCAGACGAACTCCCCCGAGTGCATGGAGGCAAGGTTTGGCACGGCATCGTGCGAAGGGCCCTCTGGATTCAGAGGCCCCGACGCGGCCGGAGGCCGAGGAGCGGACTTCCCCGATCCGCACCAAGGTCCTGCGGCGTGCGAAGGCCCCGTTGGTGGACGTCATCGCCAAGGTGGACCTTGATCGCAAGAAGGCAGTGGCGGCCGTTGTGGCCGCGGGCGCTCTGGCCGGCGCCGGGTTCACCCAGGCGATGGCCACCGTCGGTCCCGCGGACGGCATCGTGCCCGTCGCGGCGACCAGGGACCTGGCCGCGGCCATGACCGGTCAGAAGCAGGCTCCGCAGGTGCTGGACGTCCAGACGATCCACTCGGTCGACACCGCCGCCGAGACGCGCAAGCTGCTGCAGGCCGAGCAGATCCAGGCGCAGTTCCACGTTCGCGAGGCG
>NZ_JAJCXE010000038.1:0-8835 GCF_021056325.1 Lentzea sp. CC55
TCGAAATCCGGTGGCCTTCCACCGGACGACCCCTTGGCCTTGCGGTAGGAGATCTGGTCGACACGCTCGGGAATGGTGGCCTTGATCCGCCGCTGCCGTAACGCGGTGCGGGTGCTCGGGTGGGCATAGGCCTTGTCGGCGATGACCCGCCCGACTCGCACTCGCTGCCCGTCGACGTCGATGTCGTGGATATCGTCGAGCAGCGGCAACAGTTGCGGGTTGTCGCCGGCCTGGCCTGGAGTAACGATCACCGCCAGCGGCAGACCCACGGCATCGACGGCCAGGTGGAGCTTGGTGGTCAGTCCTCCGCGGGATCGTCCGAGGCATTCGCCGTCGATGGCGAGGTCGTCGATCCAGTCCGCGCAGCCCCCTTTTTCCGGGCGCCGGCCGCGTGCTGGTGGGCCCGGATGCTCGTGGAGTCGATGCTGACCACGAACGCGACGTTGTCCTCGAGTGTCCCGAGTGAGTCGTCTTTGACGATCACGTGCTCGAGGATTCGGTCCCACGTGCCGTCCGCGGTCCACTTCCGCAGCCGCTCGTGCGCGGTCTTCCACGGCCCGTAGCGTTCGGGCAGGTCACGCCAGGGCGCACCGGTGCGTTCCTTCCACAGGATCGCGTTGATGACCTGCCGGTGGCTGCGCCACCGGCCACCGCGCTGCCCGCTCTGCGCGGGCAGCAACGGCGCGATTCTCGCCCAGGCCTTGTCCGTCAGCTCACCACGTCCGACCACACACCATCATCTGCACACGATCATGAGAAAGATCCGCAGGACACGCCCTAGGGCGTGCGCGACGGCCGCACCAGTCTCCTCCCGCACCCTGGGCCGGTCCGCGCTCACTTCCGGCCCCCGGCCTCACCTCGCCGCGCCCGGCGGCCTACGGCCGGTCTCCCGTGTAGACACCCAGCGTCCGGAACCTCAGACCGGGCTCCCGGTACTCCTCCATCGCGTGAGCGATCCACCCCACGATCCGCGCGATCGCGAAGATCGCCTCCCCCGCGTCCGGCGGCATCTTGAACATCAGCGCGAACTGGGCGAGTGCCAGGTCGACGTTCGGGAACGTCCCCCTCTGGGTCGCGATCACCTTGTCCACCACCAGGTCGCCCTCACCGCGCAGCAACGCGAGCAGGTGGTCGGCGCGCGGGTCGCGGGAGCGGTAGACGGCGTGGCCGAAGCCCGGGATGGGCTGGCCGGAGCGCAGCTGTTCGGCGACGGCGCCCATCGGGTCGGACTCCGCCTGCTGCAGGAAGCGGTACGCGATCGTCGTGGCGGCGCCGTGCTTCTGGCCCTCCATGGCGCCCATCCCGGCGGACACGACGGCGTACGGGTTGGCGTGGGCGGAGGCGGCGACCCTGGCGGCCATGGTCGAGATGGCCAGGTCGTGGTCGGCCAGCAGGATCAGGGCGGCGTTGAGCAGGTCCGGCCTCGCCGGCTCGGGTGAGAGGCGCGCCCACAGGCGTTCGGCGATGTCGGTGCCCTGGGGCCTGCCGACGAGCGGCAGAGACTCCACGACGTCGGCGATCAGGGACTGGGCCGTGGTGACGGCTCGGTCCAGGTCGTAGCGGAGGGGGTCGCCGACGCTGGCGAGGGCGATGGCCACGCGGACGCGGTCGGTCAGGGTGGCGCTCTCCGGTAGGGCCATCCAGATCTCCTGGCCCTCGGGGAACTGCACCCCTGTCGAGTCGATCTCGGTCCACAGCCAGTGCGCCACGTCCTCGAAGCGCTTGGTGCTCGACAGACCGGGGACGGAGCGGCCGCGGTAGTGGAGCTGGTCGTTCTCCAGCAACGAGATGCGCGTGCGGATGCAATCCGTCACAGAGGACGCCGCTCCGCGGGCTCCGGTGCGGCGTGCCACAGCCTCCACCTGGGCGACGTCGAACATGCTCGCACGGTTGACCTTCGTGCTGGTCAGGAGGCCACGGCTGACGTACGAGTAGACCGTCGCCGGTTTGACGCCCAGGCGGCGGGCGGTTTGCGTTGTCGTCAGCATTGATTCCATCAACGTTGACTGTACAAGACGGCTTGACGGAGCCTGTTGTCCATGTTGATTGATGCACCCAAAGGGTTGAAAGACGTTGTCGTCACCACGACCTTGATCGGGGACGTGAACGGCGCCGCGGGCTACTACCACTATCGCGAACACGACGCGATCGAGCTGGCCAGGACGCGGTCGTTCGAGGACGTGTGGTTCCTCTTCGCCGAGGGCAGGCTGCCGGACGAGACCGAGGCGGCGGAGTTCGCCCGCCGCACCGCCGAACTGCGCGCACTACCGGCCGCGATCCGCGAGGTGCTGCCGTCGGTCGCGAAGTCCGGCTGCACGGCGCTGGCGGGACTCAGGACCGCGTTGTCGATGCTGCCGAGCCGGCCGATGTGGGACGCGCCGATGAGCGACAGGAAGGCGGACGCGCTCAAGGTCAGCGCGATGACGCCGACGATCCTGGCCGCACTGCACCGCCTCCAGCACGGACTTGATCCCGTCGACCCCAGGGTTGATTTGTCCACCTCGTCCAACTGGCTGTACATGTTGACTGGACGCGAGCCGTCGGCGTGGACGAGCCGTGCGGTCGAGCAGTACTTGATCGCCACGATCGACCACGGCTTCAACGCGTCCACCTTCACCGCACGCGTGGTCGCCTCGGCGGGTGCGGACGTCGTGTCGGCGGTGACGGCGGCGATCGGCACGTTCTCCGGCCCTCTGCACGGCGGCGCGCCGGACCGCGCGCTGGAGGCCCTCGACCTCATCGGGTCGCCGGACAACATCGACGCCTGGGTGCGGCAGCGCATCGAGCAGGGCGACCGCATCATGGGCTTCGGCCACGCCGTCTACCGGACGGAGGACCCGCGGGCGCGCCTGCTGAGGGAGATCGCCCTGGAGGAGCCGACCCCGCTCACGACCTTCGCCGTCACCGTCGAGCGCAGGGTCACGGAACTGCTGGCCGAGCTCAAGCCCGGCCGGCAGCTGTACGCGAACGTGGAGTTCTACGCCGGAGTGGTGATGGAGCAGTGCGGCATCCCGCGCGAGATGTTCACGCCGACGTTCGCGTGCAGCCGGGTCATCGGGTGGTGCGCCAACGCGCTCGAGCAGTCCGAGGACACGAAGATCATCCGCCCGGTCGCCCGCTACACCGGCCCGGCACCGCGAATCGGGTCGCCGACCGGGTGACACGAACGCGTTACACCAACCGGGCGGTACGCCTTGCCTTGAGGCATCGCCAGGCGAACGCCCGCAAGGCGAAACGTTTGGCAGGGGCTCGCCCGCCAGATGAGGCACCCACCAGGTGGCAGGTGAGCCACCCGGCCGGCGAGCCGCTCATCAAGTGCCCCACCTATCAGGTGAGGTACCGCAGTTCGTCGCGAACGCGGACGCGGTCGCGGTCGTGGACGTCGGTCGAGCCTGCCAGGCCAGCGGTGCGGTCGCGGTGCCGGTCGAGCCAGACGGAGAGGGCTGCCACTGCGAGGACGATCGCTGCAAGAGTCATGTCTAAAAGTTTGCGACCAGCAATATCCCGCCAACAGTGGCAGATCTGACGCCACGCGCTAATATCCTGCCATGCTGCGATCGGTGGCGGTTCCCCTCATCGACGGCGTCGCGCCGTTCGAGTTCGGCCTGCTCTGCGAGGTGTTCGGCGTCGACCGGACCGAGGAGGGCGTGCCGCCGGTCGACTTCCGGGTGTGCGGGGAGACCCCGAACGCGCCGGTGGCGACGAGCGTCCCGGGCGTGAGCATCACGCCGGAGCACGGGTTCGACGCGCTGCAGAGCGTCGACCTCGTCGCACTGCCCGCCGCGCGGGTCCGGGACGAGTACCCGGAGAAGCTGGTGAGGGCGCTGCGGGAGACCGGTGCGACGCTGCTCAGCGTGTGCAGCGGGGCGTTCATCCTCGGTGCGGCCGGGCTGCTCGACGACCGGCGCTGCACGACGCACTGGCATGAGGCACGGCAGTTCCAGGAGCGCTTCCCGAAGGCCCGGATGGACCCGGACGTGCTGTTCGTCGACGACGGCGACATCATCACGAGCGCCGGCACGGCCGCCGGCATCGACGCCTGCCTGCACCTGGTGCGGCGGGAGCTGGGGACGAAGGTCGCCAACACCATCGCGCGCCGGATGGTCGTGGCGCCGCAGCGCGACGGCGGTCAGCGGCAGTTCGTGGAGCTGCCGATCCCCGACTGCAGCGCGGACAGCCTCGAACCGGTGCTCGAGCACGTGCTGGAGACGATCGCGGGCAACCACACGGTGGCCTCGATGGCGAAGCTCGCCGTCATGTCCGAGCGGACGTTCGCGCGCAGGTTCGTCGCGGAGACCGGCACGACGCCGAACAAGTGGCTGTCACTGCAACGGGTGCTCCACGCGCGCAGGCTGCTCGAGGAGACCGACCTGGACGTCGACCTGGTCGCGACCCGGTCAGGCTTCGGGACAGCCGCCCTGCTGCGGCACCACTTCCACCGCGTCGTCGGCGTCGCACCCAGCGACTACCGCCGCACATTCGCCTGTCGTTAGGCGCGTGAAGATCTTCTCGGAGATCTCCCGCAGGGCCTCCACCTCGGCGGGCGTGATCTGGTCGAAGACCAGTTTCTGCACCATCTCGGCGTGTGAGGGCGCCGCTGCCTCGATCGCGGACCTGCCGAGGTCCGTCAGCACGACGAACGACCCGCGCCCGTCGCTGCCACAGCTCTCCCTGCGCACCAGGCCGCGCTTCTCCATCCGTGCGACGTGATGCGAGATGCGGCTCTTCTCCCAGTGCAACGACCGTGCGAGCTCCAACACGCGTACGCGTTCATCAGGCGTGTCGGTGAGCTGCACCAGCACGGCGAAGTCAGCCATCGAGATTTCCGAGTCGACTGACATCTGCCTGCTCAAGTGCGCATTGAGCTCCCCCTGCATGCGGACGTAGGCACGCCACGCCCGCTGCTGCTCGGGTTCCAACCATCGTGTCACTCGTTCAGCATACGGGAATAGTTGACACATCATCCAGGTTCGTGCAAAGTGGATGACACTTCAACCAAATCGAACTACCGAAGGACTGACCACCATGACCACCGCCACCAACCTCTCCGAACTGACCGGCGACTACGTCATCGACGCCTCGCACTCCCGCATCGGTTTCGTCGCGCGCCACGCGATGGTCACCAAGGTTCGTGGTGCGTTCAACGAGTTCGACGGCAAGATCAAGATCGACGGTGACAAGCCGGAGAACACCACCGCCGAGGTGACCGTCAAGGTCGCCACGATCGACACGCGCAACGCCCAGCGCGACGGTCACCTGACCACCAACGACTTCCTCGACGTCGAGACCTACCCGGAGATCAAGTTCGTCTCGACCTCCGCGAAGCAGGTCGACGACGACAACTTCGAGATCACCGGTGACCTGACCATCAAGGACGTCACCAAGAGCATCACCATCCCCTTCGCCTTCGAGGGCGTGGCCGTCGACCCGTTCGGCAACACCCGCGTGGGCTTCGAGGGCTCGCACACCATCAACCGCAAGGACTACGGCGTCACGTGGAACGCGGCGCTCGAGACCGGCGGCGTGCTGGTGAGCGAGAAGGTCGTCCTCGAGTTCGAGATCTCGGCGATCAAGCAGGGCTGACCGGAACCGGTCACACCGCGGAGTCCGGGCGCTTTCCCAGCGACCCGGACTTCCGCGTTTTCGGCGGTCCCGAACGACGCCCGATCGGGCTAGTGCGGCGAGTGCCGCCAGGCCCCTTGCGCCCGTGTCCTTGGGCTACCGTGACCTCCATGGCGACGCGTGTGTTCCTCGTCGACGACCACGAGATCGTCCGCCGCGGCATCGCGGACCTGCTCGGTGAGGAGTCCGATCTCGACGTGGTCGGTGACGCGGCCTCGGTCGCGGAGGCCCTGGCCAAGCTGCCCGGCGCCGGCGCCGACGTGGCCGTGCTCGACATCAGGCTGCCCGACGGCAACGGCATCGAGCTGTGCCGCGAGCTGCGCAGCCGCCTCCCCGGCCTGCAGTGCCTGATGCTGACGAGCTTCGCGGACGACGAGGCCCTGTTCGACGCGATCATGGCGGGCGCGTCCGGGTTCGTGCTCAAGCAGATCCTGGGCGCCGACCTGGTCAACGCCGTCCGGACCGTAGCGGCGGGACAGTCCCTCCTGGACGCCCGCACGACGTCGGCGCTGCTCAACCGCATCCGCCGCGAACGCGAGGAGGGCGACCCGCTGCGCATGCTCAGCGAGCAGGAGCGCACGGTGCTCGACCTGATCGGCGAGGGCCTCACGAACCGGCAGATCGCCGAGCGCATGTTCCTCGCGGAGAAGACCGTCAAGAACTACGTCTCGCACCTGCTGGCGAAGCTCGGCATGCAGCGCCGCACGCAGGCGGCGGTGTTCGCCTCGCAGTTCCGCAAGGACGGCGAGAAGCCCCGCTAACCCAGCGGGACGCGCCAGACCACGCGGGCGCCGCCTCCGTCGACGGGGCGCACCTGCAGCGATCCGCCGAACTTCGACGCGCGGTGGGCCAGGTTGCGCAGCCCGCTGCGCGCGGCGTCGGCCTTGATGCCCACCCCGTTGTCCTGCACCGTGATCACGACGTCGTCCCCGGCGTCGACCAGCACCGTCAGCTCGGTCGCGGACGCGTGCCGGACGCAGTTCGTCACGGCCTCGCGCACGACGGCCTCGACGTGCTCGGCGAGCTCGGGCGGCACCGAGTTGTCGACGGTGCCGGACATCCGCACCGCGGGCGAGAGGTGCGTGTCCTCGGTCAGGCCGGCGACGAGGTCGAGCAGACGGCGCCGCAGCGAGGTGTTGTCCGTCGAGTGCAGGTCGAAGATGGACGTGCGGATCTCGCGCACGGTCTCGTCGAGCTGCTCGACGGCGGTCTGCAGCCGGGCGGCGACGTCCGGGTCGGCGATGCGGCGCATGGTCGCCTGCAGCGTCAGGCCCGTGACGAACAGCCGCTGGATGACGTGGTCGTGCAGATCGCGGGCGATGCGGTCGCGGTCCTCCAGCACGTCGAGCAACCGCTGGGAGCGCTGCTGCTCGGCGAACTCCAGCGCGACCGCCGCCTGGTCCGCGAACGACGCCAGCACCGGCACCTGGTCGGGCAGGAAGCGCGACTCGCCGCCGCGGCGCAGCACCACGAGCGCGCCCGTGACGACCGGGCCCGACCGCAGCGGGACGGCGAGCGCCGGGCCGAACGCCGTGCCCAGGTCGTCGACCAGCAGCGGGACGCCGGAGCGGACCACCTCGTCCACGGTGTGGTCGGCGGCGTCGAAGTCGTCGACCTCCACCCCCGCGCTCGCCGCCACCGACAGCGGTACGTGCCCGCCGTCGCCCAGCACGACCAGGGCGGAGTCGGCGCCCGCCAGCTCGACGGTGCGCTGGGTGATCAGGCGCAGCGCGTACTCGCCGGACGCGCCCCCGAGCAGCTCCGAGTTGATCTCGCCGATCGCCTCCAGCCACCGTTCGCGCATGCGGGAGCGTTCGAACAGGCGGGCGTTCTCGATCGCGATGCCGGCGGCCGCCGCGAGGGCTTGCAGCACCGCCTCGTCGTCGGCGGTGAACTCGGCGGCGTCGATCTTCTCGGTCATGTAGAGGTTGCCGAACACCTCGTCGCGCACGCGCACGGGCACGCCCAGGAAGCTGTGCATCGGCGGGTGGTTCGGCGGGAAGCCCACCGACATCTCGTGCTGGGACAGGTCGTGCAGCCGCAGCGGCGTCGGGTCCTTGATGAGCAGCCCGAGCAGGCCCTTGCCCTCGGGGAGGTGCCCCATCCTGCTCCGCGTGACCTCGTCCACGCCGACGTGCAGGAACTCGGACAGGTCGTCGCGGGTGCCGAGCACGCCGAGGGCGCCGTAGCGGGCGCCCACCAGGTCGACGGCGGCCTGGACGATGCGCAGCAGGGTCGACTGGAGCTCCAGGCCGGACGCGACGGCGAGCACGGCGCCGAGGAGCTCCTGCACGTGGTCGCGGGTGGTGACGATCTCGTCCATGCGGTCTCGCACCTCGGCGAGCAGCTCGTCGAGGTCTCGGCGGCTGTGCGCGTCGGACACGATGACAAGATTCGCACACTTTCGGTGAAACAGGTCCTCGCAACAAAGGACCTTCGACCGTGGCCGGTTCGCCGCCCCCACCGGACAGTGGGCACATGACGACCGCCCTGCCCGGCTCGCTCGGACTGGCCGGTGAGGCCGTGCGCGGCGTCCTGGCGCTCGCGAGGGCCTCGGTGTCCGGGGTGCGGTTCGAGGTGCGCCCCGACCAGATCGAGCTCCACACCCCGGGACCGCACAACCGGGAGACGCGTCTCGCGTGCGGTGCCGCGCTGCTCAACGTCCGGCTGGCGTTGCAGGCGCTCGGCATCCGGCCACTGGTGACGCTGCTGCCGGGCCCGAGCGCCGGTGACGCGGCGGCGGCCGTGCGGCTCGGCGGGCACCGGGAACCCGGCCCGGACGTGCTGGCGCTGCTGCACGCGTTGCGCTCGGCCCGCCGGACGTGGACGACGTTCCCCGAGCCGGCCTCCTGGCGCGGCCTGCTGTCGCGCGCGGCCGAGGTGGAGCGGGCGTGGCTGCACGTGCGCACCGGCGCCGAGCTGGTCCTGTGCACGTTCACCCAGGGCGCCGCCGCGGAGATCCGCGCCGGGCAGGCGGTGCAGCGCGTCGTGCTGACCGCGGCGACGGCCGGTTTCGCCGTCTCCCCCGCGCTCGACCCCGCGAGCCCGTCCGCGTTGCGCGCGGACCTCCGCCCGTGCCTCGGCAACACGCTGGTGCCGCAGGTGGTCCTGCGGCTGGGCGCGGGCTAGCTGTACTGCCGTGAGAGGTTACGAACGGTCCGACACGTAGTCGGATGATCTTGGAATGAGGGAGGGCCTCCGGGTTCGGTGTGG
>NZ_JAJCXE010000039.1:0-71695 GCF_021056325.1 Lentzea sp. CC55
GCTCGGCCGATCCGGGCAACGGTAGCATCTCGCACCCGAAGTCAAGCCCCGATCGCCGTCGTGGTTGCGTCATCACCGCTGCTCAGAGCCGTACAGTTCGGACAGTTCGGCTCGCTTCACCGCTACGCGCGGATGCTGCCTTGTCCGGTGAGCGCGCAGCCTGGTTGTTACGGTCGCGGAGTGAGAGTCGTTGTGCTGTCGGACACCCACGCGCCCCGGTTCTGGAAGCGGTGCCCACCTGCCGTGGCGCGGCACCTGCGCTCGGCTGAGCTGATCCTGCACGCCGGGGACGTCTGCGTTGCGCCGGTGCTGGAGGAGTTGGCGCAGTACGCGCCGGTGGTTGCCGTGTGCGGCAACAACGACGGGCCCGACGTGGTGGCCTGGGGTGCGCCCGAGACCGTCGAGGGTGAGATCGCGGGGTTGCCGTTCGCGATGGTCCACGACAGCGGGCAGAAGGCCGGGCGGATGGCGCGGATGCGGCGCAGGTTTCCCGGGGCGCGGCTGGTCGTGTTCGGACACTCGCACATCCCGTGGGACGAGGAGGAGGACGGCGTGCGGGTGTTCAACCCCGGGTCGCCGACCGACAAGCGCCGTCAGCCGCAGGGCACGCTCGGGCTGCTCGACGTCGAGGACGGGGTGGTGCTCGACGCGCGGATCGTGCCCGTCTCCTGAGCCCAGGAGGCGAGGACCGGGCCCAGCACCTCGTACACGGCCGGGTCGAAGCCCATACCGGTGTGCGTGCTGTACACCTCGACGCAGTCCGCGCACGGGTCCTGGCACAGCTGCCACGGCACCACGCCGTCCCTGCGCGAGAAGATCGAGATCGCGGGCACCCGCAGGGGGTCGGTGAGGTCCTTGATGTGCTCGTCGAAGCAGGGACCGCTCAGGCAGTCGTCGTCCAGCAGGCCGGGCACGCCCGCCGAGGCCAGGCGGGTCAGGAACCGGGCGACGCGCATGACGCTCGGGTGCGCGCCCATCGGGTCCAGGACCGGGCTGCCCATCATCACCAGTCCGCAGACGAGGTCTGGCCGCCGGGCGGCGGCCAGGCGCGCGATGCCGCCGCCGCGGCTCTGGCCGAGCAGCACCACCGGACGACCGGTGCGCTCGGCGTGCTCTTCGGTGCTGTGCAGGAGTTTCGCCAGCAGGTCGGCGGTGCAGCCCACGGTGAGGCCCACGCCCGCGTTCGTCGGTGTGTAGCCGCGGGCGCGCAGCCACGATGCGGCCGGCAGCAGGCTCGTGGCGCCTGCCCCGAAGCCGGGGACGAGCACCACGCCCAGGCCGCCACCCTGGTCGGGATCGGCCTCGCGCCACACGGGGTGCCGCATCAGCCGCGGCACGTCCCAGAGTGAACGAAGGACGCTTTCCCGTGCAGTGGAACGCAATCCGTCGAACATGCCTCTGGTTTGCCAGACGGCCGGCGGCTAAACACGCCTCACCGGGACGAAACCGGTCTCCGCCCGTTCGAAGGCGGCGCCGTGCGGTTCGTCGAACAAGGGCTCCAGTTCGCCGTCGAGCCGGAGCAGCTCGCGCAACGGCATGAGCTCGGCGTTGCGCGAGTCGTCCGCGTACTCCTGCGACTCGTCGCCCGCGAACACCCGCCAGCCGCTGTCCTGCTCGCGCTCGGCGTGCTCCCGGTACAGCCACCGCACCGGTTCGCCGTCCTGCGCCACCCGCGCCGAGACGATCGCCATCTTCGCGAGGTCGCCGAACCAGAGCCGTTCGAACCGGCGCTGCCGCACGACGATCTCCGGCGCGCCGAGCTCCACCCTGACCCGCAGCAGCGTGCCGTCCGCGGCGAGGTCGCGGTACACGGGGAACGCCCCGTCGCCCCAGGTGGTGAACCAGCCGGTCATCGGCGCGCCGCCCACCTCGACCGTGCCCGACCCGGCCGGGCTGGACCGCATCCGGCGCAGCACCGGGAAGTGGTCGTCGTGCGGCCGGAGGTCGAGCGCGAACTCCAGACCGCCGTCCCGGAGCGCCTCGAGCTCCTCGTGGCGGGCCCGCACCTCCTCGGAGGAGAGGTCGGTCCAGTGGCGCTCGTCGTCCGCTGTGGACGGTGGCACCGGGACGCGGGCCGCCACCTCGTCGGCGTCACGGCCCCAGAACGCGAGGTCGAAGAGCCCGTCGGCGGGGTCGTCGGTGCGCCAGGCCGTCAACGCCGCGGCGTCGGCGAAGAGCAGGCGGGCCTCGTCGACCAGCACGTAGCCGCACTCGACCGACTCGGCCACGACGCCGTCCGCGCACCCCACCCACACCGAGTGCCACCTGCCCCGGTCCGGGCCGTCCGGATCCATCCGCTCGCCCAGCACCCGCAGCGGTCCTCCCGGCACGCCGCGCACCGCCACCGCCCACGCGCCGTGGAACGGCACCTCGGCGCCGGGCTGGTCGTCGAGCAGGGCCCGCACGCGGGTCAGGTGCGGCATGCGCCCGACCCGGCGGACCGACGCGTCGAACCCGGTGCGGGCCACGGCCGAGGCCAGGAGCTCGCCGTCGGCGGGAAGGTCGAAGCCGTAGCGGCCCTTGACCGCCGCCAGGTCCACCGCCCGCGCGGCCTCGGCGGCCTGGGGACCGACGACCTCGAAGTCCGCGGCGGCGTTCGCCCACTCGACGACGTGCCGCGGCGCGTGGCCTTCCTCCACCAGCGGCGGCCGGTCACCCGACCAGGTCCTGAGCAGCCCGAAGTCGATCAGCAGCAGGTCGCCCGACGGGAAGGACGCGGTCCCCAGCAGTTCCGGCACGCCGTCATCGTCGCACCGAGACGCTCCTCAGCGACGCGTGCCCCGGCCGCCACCCGGTCGAGACGGCCACGTACCGGGCGGTCCCGCCGGTCCCGTAGGACCTGCCGTCGAGGCTGTAGGTGACGGTGTGCGGCGGCGGCGTGCCGTCCGTCCACTTCAGACTCACGCTGCCGATCGGCTGGACGGACCCGAGATCGACGACCATGCGGCCGTCACGGCCGGGGTTCCACGCCGTGTCCTGCTCACCGTCGACCGCGTTCGCCGGATCGCTCATCCCCGGCGGCAGCACGGAGTGGGGGAACGTGACGCGCCCGAGCGCGAGGTCGTCGAACGGGAACGGCTTCGCCCGCGGGACGGTCACCGTGCGTTCGGAGGGGCCGAGGACGACCGGCAGGCGGAACCCGTCCCGGTGGACCAGCGTGAACCTCGCCGGGCCACCGCTGAACGTGACGCGCCTGCCGTCGTGCACGACGGCCTTGACGCCGGGCGGCATGTCCTGCGCGGTGAACCACGGGGTCTCGACCCTCGCCGTGGCGGCGGGCAGGGTGAGGGCGTAGTCCGTGCCCGTCCGCGTCGTGGTCTGGGTGCCCCGGTACAGCCGGGAGCCGTGCAGGCGGACGGATCCGGTGACGTCCGCGTCCGAGAGGTTGAACAGGCAGAGGAACCCGTCGGCGGTGCTCGCCCGGACGTTCGCGGGGCACACCGGGGCGGGTTCCGCCGCGATCGCGCGGAGGTCGGCCTCCACGTACCCCTCGACGATCCCGGACGGCACGGTGATCGAGTCGCCCTGGACCGTGAACGGGTCGGCCGAGCGCGCCACGAACCCGGCCCTGCCGTCCACGTCGAGCCAGCCGGTGGTGCTGAGGTCCGGCCTCGGGTACTCGGCCACCGTCGTCCACGAGGCACCGTCCGGGGACGTCTGGACGCGGTAGGCGACCGCGGCCGCCGTCTCCCACCGCAGGCGCACCCGCTGCACGGTCCTGGCGGTACCGAGGTCGACGGAGAGCCAGCTGCCGGCGCGGCCGCGTTCGGCACGGGCGACGGCCCAGCGCGTGCCCGGATCGCCGTCCACCGCCTTGGAGGGCTCGTAG
The DNA here is from genome assembly GCF_021056325.1 of Lentzea sp. CC55. Classification (NCBI taxonomy): domain Bacteria; kingdom Bacillati; phylum Actinomycetota; class Actinomycetes; order Pseudonocardiales; family Pseudonocardiaceae; genus Lentzea; species Lentzea sp. CC55. The sequence goes on from NZ_JAJCXE010000039.1 coordinate 3,830, forward strand.
CCGGGGTCCGCGGACGACGCCGTCGCCGTGCCCCCGGCCTGGTCCACCTCGAACTCGAAGAGGGAGTAGCCGTAGGTGGCGTGGGGCGTCACGCCGAGCATCCGGACGTGACGTGCCGTCGTCGCGGGGAACGACAGCTCGTCGACGCGGAACCCTTCACGCGCCTTCACGGTCACGCGGCCGGCGGCCCCGGTGTACGTCCGCGAGCCGGTGAGTCCGGGCATCCCCGCCATGGCGAGGTTGTGCACGTCCACGCGGCCGGGCCGGGGCAACGCGCACACGACCGTGCCGGTCGGGAGCGTGGCGGTGCCCGCGAACCCGCCGGCGAACCGCAGCAGGCTCGCCGTGGCGTCGAAACCGTCGCGCACCCGTTGGTAGGCAACGGTGTTGCGTCCCGTCACGGTCTCCCGGGGAAGCAGCATCGGGGTGGAGCCGCTGATCTTGAACAGCCAGTCGTCGTGCGCGGGCTGCCAGGCGAGCTTCGTGAACCCGGGCTTCGTCACCGTGCCCGCCCACGCGGCCGCCGACTGGTGGGTCAGCAGACCGGGGTCGGAGCCGTGGTCGATCGTGATCGACGCGCGGGCGAAGAAGTCCTCCTCGGACACGGGTTCCGCGGGCGGCCGCAGTTCGTGCAGCAGGTAGCTGATGGCGAGTTCGGCGCGTGCCTCCGGTTCGTACTTCGCCTCACCGGAGAACTTCGCGAGCCGGTGGACCGGCGGGTGGGCCTGGTAGGCGAGCAGCCGCGACGCGAGCGCGGCCTCGGCGCGGGCGGCCATCGGGTCGGCCAGCACGGTGGAGCGGAAGGCGAGCGGGATGACGTCACGGCCGTAGAGGTGCTCCCGGTCGTTGACCATCGGCATCAACGGCTCGCCGGCGTCGCTCATCGTGGCGAGGATGGTGCGCCACAACAGCTCCCCGTTCGGCTGCTTCGTCAGCACCTCGGGCAGCGGCCTGCCCGCCAGCAGGAAGTGCACGGCGTTGCGGCCGGAGGTGCGCCAGAGCTCCTCCTGGTAGTGCGGGCCGAACGAGCCGTGGTTCTCGACGATGAACGTGTCGTGCAGGTTCGTGGCGGTGTTGGCCGAGATCGCCCCACCGTCCACTGTGGAAGGATTGGCGAGGTCGGCGGCGGGCAGCCCCGCCTCGTTGCGGCTCCACCGGCCGAACGCCTCCCGCCAGCCGGGGCCGTCGCCGTGCCAGGCCAGTCCGGGCGCGAGGGCCTGGGCGTAGACGCCCATCTCCTCCAGCTTGGTGTCGCCGCGGTGGCCGCCGACGAGGCCGTTGGGCGTCCAGCTGCCCGAGCGCGGGTCGTCGGCCGTGCCGAGCGACGTCGTGTAGTCGGCCTGGCCGCGTGCGATGGCCTCGACGTTCGCCCGGGTCGCCGCGTCGAGGTCGGGCCACAGCAGCCGGGCCGCGAGCACGAAGTAGGACTGGAAGGTGGTGTCCCAGAACAGGGTCTTGCCCCACTCGGCGCCACCGGCGAGCACGTTGCTCGCCGCGAAGTGCTTGATCGTGGCGAGGGTGTGCTCGCGCAGCACTTCCTTCCCGATGCCCGCGAGCGCGGCGTCGTAGGCGCCCCGCGTCAGCAGCACGGCGTTGCCCAGCACGACGGCGAACCCGAAGTCCGTGCGCCGGTAGCGCTTCGCCGTGCTGTCGTACTGGGTCTCCGCCCACCTCGTGTGCCGGAGCAGCACCTCGTGGTAGGTGTCCTTGATCTGCGCGGCTCGAGCGAGCGCGATGCCCGGTGTGAGCGTCAGCAGTCCCGAGGCGGCCAGGAACGTTCTGCGGTTGATCAGCATGTCAGGGCGGCCTCCACCCAGTCGGCGTGGTCGAAGTTGCGGCCGTCGCCGCCGTCGGTGACGCGCAGGCCGAGCATCCGCACGCCGGTGACGTCCACGTCGACCGGCAGCGCGGCACCCTTCCCGCGCACGATCCCGCTGTCGTACAGCGGCTTCCCGTCGTCGCCCGTGAGCTGGAAGACGACCGAACCCGGTTCGGTGGTCTCGTCGTCGAGGCCGATCTTCGCGGTGAAGCGCTCGCAGGCACGGCCGAGGTAGACCGAGACCTCGGACGGCGCGTGCACCCCGATGCCCTTGGCGTAGGTGACCCCGCCGACGGACAACGGGCCGCCGTCACCGCCGGAGTTCTCGCCGTTGGACCTGTCGCGTTCGACCGGGCCCCAGCCGTTGGTCTCGCTCGTGAACGGCAGGTCGCTGACCTGCGCGCCGTTGCGGGGTGGCGGCGGCGGGACGAACGCCTTGACAGCCTGCTCGACGTGGACCTCCCCGAACGTCGCGACGACCGGCAGGTCGACCGCGCCGGTCCGCGTGCCGGCCCGCAGCTGCCACCGGCCGCTGATCGACTCACCCGGTGCCATCCGGGCGCGCCGCACGACCGGGCCGGTGACGGACCACCCCTCGGGCGCGGTGGCGGCCAGCCGGACGTCGCGGATCTCCTGGTCGCCGTTGGTGAACGTGCCCGACACCTCGATCGACGAGCCGGGCGGGGTGTCGGTGGTGCCGGCGGGGGAGACGGTGAGCGTGGTCCTCGGGACCTGGCGGATCGGCTGGTCGCACGTCCGCAGGCCGGGCCGGTAGCGGCAGAGGACGGCCGCGAAGCCGCCGTGGCGCCGCGCCGGGACGGACAGGGTGTCGCCGCCGCGCAGGACCTGCGTGTCGCGGACGACGTCGGCCCTGGTGGCGGGGTCGCGGACGGTCTCGACGAGCCACTGGCCGCCACCGAGGAAGCCGAGCGGTGCCTGGAGGGTGCGGTCCTCGGCGGTGATGCCGCCGACGAACCAGCGGTCGCCGTGGCGGCGGGCGACGACGGCGTGCGTGTCGGGGTCGCCGTCGAGCAGGTGGGTCTCGTCCCAGGTGGTCGGGACCTGGTTGAGGTAGCGCAACGCCTGCGGGTGCCGTTCGTAGGCCTCGGGCTTGTCCGCGAAGTGCGTCCAGCCCGACTCGTAGACGACCGGCAGCGCGACCTCGTGCGCGATCGACGCCTCCTTCGTGCCGACCTCCAGCGACACGGGCGTGTAGTCCATGGAGCCGACAACGTTGCGGGTGAAGAACTGCACGGGGTTGTTGGCGGCGGGCGGGTGGTTCTCGGCGCCGCGCACGGCCTCCATCGTGAGCACGTGCGGCCAGGTGCGGGCGAGGCCGTGCGGGATGGTGGAGCCGTGGAAGTTGACCATCAGCTCCAGGTCGGCCGTCTTCTGCAGCACCGCGTCGTACCAGCGGTAGCGGTCCTGCGAGTCGGACTCCATGAAGTCGAGCTTCACGCCCTTGGCGCCCCACTGCTTGATCCTGGGCAGCACGGTGTCGCGTTCCTGCGGCGTGTCGAGGTCGCTCCAGCGCAGCCACAGCAGGATCTCGACGCCCCGGGCGCGGGCGTGGCGGATCAGCTCCGGCACCCACTCGGAGCTCCAGCCCTCGTCGACCAGCGCGTACTCCCAGCCGTTGCGGGCGGCGAAGTCGACGTACTGCTTCTGCCGCGCGAAGTCGCTCGGGCTGGCGTGCTCGCTCAGCCACGACCACGCGACCTTGCCCGGCTCGATCCACGTCTGGTCGGCGAGCTTCGACGGGGTGGCGAGGTCGTCGACGAGCGTGGAGGTGCTGACGGTCTTCAGGTCGCCGACGATCGCGGTGCGCCACGGCGTCGTGCCGGTCGAGTCGACCCGGTCGTCGGCGAGCACGACCTGGAAGCCGTCGCCCTGCTTGCGCAGCCTGCTGCCCGCGTACCTGCCGTCCACATCGGACTCGGTGAGCAGCGCGAAGTCCTGGCCGTTCTGGAACAGCGACGGGTAGCCGAAGTCGCCGGTGGCCTCGCCCGCCGTGGTGCGCACGCGGTTGGCCTCGTACCAGGCGTTGTAGGGCAGTAGCCACGCCTTCGACCCGGCCGGCGGCGAGAAGCTCGACGCCTCCCCGGTGACGGTCGCGGCGGCCGGCAGCACGTACCGGTAGGCGACGCCGTCCGGTGCGGCGCGGACGACGAGGTCGAAACCGCCGGAGGCGGCGCGGAAGCCGAGGCGCGTCTCGGTCATCCTGGTCGCGCGCTGCGCCCGCTTGCCGTGCGGCATCGAGTAGCGCTCGATGACAACGCGGTCAGCGCGGCCGGTGAACGTCAGCCCGGAGGTGAGGTCGGCTGTCGTCGTCGTGAGCCCCACGCGGGCGGGCTGGAGCACCGTCCGGCCCTGCCTGCGCACTGCGAGTGTCAGATTTCCACTGTTCAGGGCTACTTCTGCGGTGACCTGGCCCGGTCCGGTGACGGTCCAGGAGGTCGGTGCGGCGTGGGCGGGGACGGCGGGCAACAGCAGGGCGAGCACGAGGACGAGCAGTCGTGACATCGTTGTCAGCTCCCAGGGTGAGACCGCTGCCATGGTGTGGCGGTCCCACTTTCCCGGTCAAGGGGCTGATGATTATCAGTCCTGGAGCGGACAGGGTTTTCACAGCACGACGATCTCGATCTCCTTGCCGAGCTTCGCGCCGTCGAGCAGGTCGAGGTCGTCGCCGCTCCAGAAGCGGCCCGGGTCGTACCAGTTGGGCCTGCGCCGGGGCAGCAACCCCATCTCCTCGTAGGTCACGGCCACGATCTCCGCGCAGAACGCGCTCTCGATGCTCGCGTCGTTCCCGGGCCGCAACGGAACCCGCCCGCGCAGCCAGCGCGACGCGAGCCTGGCGGTCGACGGGAACGGCGTGCCGTCCAGGCGCGCGACCGTCCGCAGCGCCGCGTCCTCCATCTCCCGCGTCACCTCGTGGTCGAGCTGCCGCAACCATGCCCGCTGCCCGTACTTGTCGTGCCACGTCACCACGGCGTCGCGCAGGTCGTGCAGCTGCGCCCCGCGCTGGTGCGTGCCGCTCCACATGTCCTCGAGCGACTTGCCGAGCTCGGCGTGCCACAGCAACGGCGGCAGGTCGTCCAGCACGATCGCCATGCCGACGTGGTTCACCGGGCTGTTCGTCATCGCCTGGATCGCGCGGTCAGCCGCACTGCGCCCGCGGAACACCCACACGTCCCCGGTGCGGGTCATCTCCACGGCTTGGTCCAGTGTTGTCGCCATGGCCCAGTAGCCTAGGCACATGAAGCTGTGGAAGGTGATCGGTCTGGCCGCGTTCGCGGGTGTCGCGGCCAGCGGCGTGGTCGCGGCCCGCAACCAGCGCCGCCGCGCCGCCTACACCCCGGAGCAGATCAGGGAGCGCCTGCACCAACGGCTGGCCGAGGCGAACCGCCCGGAATGATCCGGTGGGCCACAAAGGACGCCACGGCCGCCACCAGTGAGGTTCCCCGCACCGCCTCGGTGAGGGTGCCGGCGCGCGCCCACGCCGACAGCACGGTCCCGAGCACGGCGATGCCCAGTGCCGCACCGAATTCGTAGGTGGTCTCCGACACCGCCGACGCCGCGCCGGCCTTGTCCGCGGGCACGGGCGGACACCACGGCGTCGGTGGTGAGCGTGAGCCCCACGCCGGTGCCGAGGAGCACGAGCGCCACCGCGATCGGGCCGTAGCTCGACCAGAAGCCGGCGATCGTCAGCCCTCCCGTGCCGACCGGCAGACCGAGGGCGATCGCCCGGCCACGTCCGAGCAGCCGTACCACCGGCCCGATCGCCGCGACGACGAGCACCCCGGCGAGACCGGGCGGCAGTTCCCGCAACCCCGCCTCGAGCGGCGAGTAGCCCAACACGTTCTGGAAGTGCTGCGACAGGAAGAACACCAGCCCGGTCAGCGCGAAGATCGCGATCACGCCGGCGCCCACGGCACCGCTGAACGCGGGCTGGGACCGGCCGGCGCGACCTCCTTCACCGCGTACACCAGTGGCGCCACGCCGACCGCGGACAGCGTCGCGGACACGAGGTCGAAGGGGCCGGGGCCGGGGTCCCGCGACTCGGGCAGCCACCACGCGCCGAACACGATCAGCGCCGCCATCACCGGCAGGGTGAGGATGAACACCGAGCCCCACCGGAAGTGCTCCAGCAGCGCCCTGCCGATCAAGTGGCGGAGCGCGGCACCGGCCGTCGCGGTCGCCGCCCGGACCGCCACCGCCTTCGCGCGCTCGGCGGGTCGGTGAACAGGTTGCGGATGATCGACAGCGTCGACGGCATGATCGTCGCGCCGGCGACGCCGAGCAGGGCGCGGGCCACGACCAGCCACTCCGCGGACGGGGCGAACGCCGTCGGCAGCGACGTGAGCTCGAAGCCGAACGCGCCCGTGAGCAGCAGCTTCTTGCGGCCGATCCGGTCGCCGAGCGTGCCCATCGCGTTGAGCAGGTCGCCCAGCGCGAACGAGTGGACGTCGCCGATCCACAGCGCCTGCGCGTCCGTCGGCGCCAGGTCCTGGCGCAGAGCGGGCAGTGCGGGAGCCGGCACCGTGCCGTCCACGGCGATCAACAGCAACGCGAGTGCGAGCACACCCAGCGCGGCCCGCCTCCGCATGACAGCCCCCTTTAGCCGACCACTCGGTCTGCAAATCGACGTACCGTCTGGACGGTTGGTTCGGCGAACGTTAGGTTGATCGGATGCCCGGAGAGCAGCGCAACGCACCCCGCACCCGTCGTGAGGTGCTCGCGGCCGCCGCGCGCGCGTTGATCGCGCAAGGCCCGAACGTCAGCCTTGACGCCGTGGCGAAGGAGGCGGGCGTCTCCAAGGGCGGCCTGCTGCACCACTTCCGGTCCAAGCAGGCGTTGATCGTCGGCCTGATCGAGGAGTGGTTCGACCACTACGACGCGACGGTGGAGAGCCTGCTCGAACCGGAGGACGTGCCGGGCCGGTGGACCCGCGCGCACATCAGGGCGACCTTCGCGCCGCACGACGACCTCTGGTCGCACCCGTCCGTCGTGACGGCCTTGCTGGGCGTTCCGGAACTGCAGCAGCGGCTCGACGTCGCGGCGGACCGCTGGCGCCGGCAAACCGATTCAGACGGCCTGCACCCGCACCGCGCGGACATCATTTCCCGTGCACTCGACGGGGTGACTTTGGCTGATCTTCTGTGGCGTGGCCAGGAGACGGGCGAAAAACGCGAACACACCCGTGACCTGCTGCTCAAGCTCACGGAACAGACTGGACCGCTCGTCTGAGTTTGTCCGCTGAACGTTGTCAACCCCGGAAAACCCCGACACCGGACAACGATTTCTGCGTACCGTCGGAAGTGGTTGCACTCCGGGGGGAAGCAAATGCCGATCATGCTGTCCGAAACCGCGGCGAAGGGCCGCGGTCTGACGATTCTGTTCGAGTTGGAAGACCTGGCACGCACCAGGTTCGCGCCGGCCCCGCTGCCGATGTACGAGCTCGTCTTCACGGTCCACGGCGGTGACTGGGACCGCCTGCTGCTGCCGAGGATCCGCCCGCTCGTCGAACTGGTCAGGCCCGGCCGGTTCATCCCCGACTTCCTGGGCTCCGCGCGTCCCGACTTCGACGAGGCCGTGCGGCAGGTGCTCGGCGCGCCCTGCGCGAGGGTCCGCGACCAGGTCGCGAGCGTGGGCACGACCTCGCCGTGGCTCAGATCGCTCGCGTCCGGCACGCAGACCTCCCGCCGCGACCTGTGCTCGGCGCTGACCACCGGCTTCCACGACCTGCTCGGGCCGCACTGGTCGCAGACGCGCCAGGCGTTCGACGCCGAGGTGCGCCTGAGGTCGTCGCAGGCGGTGTCGCGCGGACTCGGAGACCTGCTCGGCCACCTGCACCCGTCGATCTCGTGGACCTCACCCGCCCTGCACGTCGAGCTCGGCTGGGACACCGAGATCTCCCTGCGCGGCACCGGAATACTGATCGTTCCGGTGCTGAACGGGCTGACCCGCCCGGCGGTGTCGATGTTCACCGAACCCCAGCCGCTGCTCTTCTACCCGGTCACCGCACCGCAGCCGAGCGGCGCCAGCCTCGAACCGGCCCTCGGCCGCACCCGCACCCTCGTGCTGCGGGCGCTCACGTCCGAACGCACCACCACCGAGCTGGCGAGGCACGTGGGCATCAGCCTGCCCACGGCGTCGCAACACGCCACCGCCCTGCGCACCGCCGGCTTCGTCTCGACCCACCGCAACGGCAGGTCGGTCCGCCACCGCCTGACCCGGCGCGGCTGGGAACTGCTGAACTGACCAGGGAGGCCAGCATGACCGCGATGCCGCGGTACCGCACCGACCCGAGCCCGCCCGCACTGGCCACCCGCCTGCGCGCCCTGCGCACCGCCGGGGTTCCCGTGGCCTGCCGCGTCTACGGGGGCCTGTCCGCTCCCGTCGCGACCTCGGCCCTGCACGCCCGGATCACCCACGCCCAGGCCCGCGCGTTCGTCGCGGGGGAGTCGGCGGCCGTCCCGCGCTTCGAACCGCCGCCGTCCGCCCGGCAGCGCCTGCTGACGGTCGCGAGCTGGGGCCGGCTCGACGGCGCCGGCCCCGACATGACGACGTTCCCGGTGGACCTCGCCTCCGAGCTGTGGTGGCGCGTGCACGAACGCGCCCGCGGCCCGCTGCGCGTCCCCGAACGGCGCCTGGCCTGCGACCTGCTGCTGCGCCTCGGTTATCCGCAGCAGGCGGCGTCCGTGATCGGCCTGGCGGTGATCGACCCGCGCCGCCACGTGCTCTCGCCCGGTCTCGCGGTGGAGGAGCTCGCCGTCCTGCGCTGCCACCTGCCGTCCTCCGCCGTCGAGGCGATGGCCCTGCGCGGCGCGCGGTCCGGCCTGCCCGCCGAGGCGCGCCGCGACCTGGCCCTGTTCGTGCTCTTCCGCACCGCCGCCCGCGGAGCCGACTCCACCTCGATGCGGGCCGCCGCCGCGCTGGCGACGAAAGCCTCGGCCGAACTGCCGCGGAACGGCTTCGCGGCCGCCCTGCAGCGCGCCCGGCTGCACCGGGCGATCGCCGCGGTTCCGTTCGTGCGGCGCGACATCAGCGAGACGCACCGGCTGCTCGGGCGTGCCCTGGAGTCGCTGCACACGACCACGCCGGGTTCCGCCGAGGTCGACGGCCTGGCGTGGGCCGACGAGGCCTACGCCCTGCACTGCTTCCTCGTGCGGACCCACCTCGCCGTGGGTCTCGGCCAGCGCGCGATCGGCTACGCGGCCGAACTCGCCGAACTCAGTCCCGGCGACGACCGGACGTGGGCGCTGCAGGGCGACGCCTTCGCCGCGTGCGGGCAGCTGGAGGCGGCCCTGGAGGCCTACGGCAAGGGCGTCGCGCTGGGCGGCTGGGGCGCCGCCCGGGCCGCCTACCTGCGCGGTTTCGTGCTCGACCAGCTCGGCCGGGTGGCCGAGGCCGCCGAGGACTACGTCCTGTCGCAGCGCATCGACCCGACCTCGTCCGTCGTGCCCGGACCGGAGATCCCGGCGGACGCCGGCCGCGATCGGTGGTCCCGGCGACGGGCCGACCTCGTGGGCGTCCGCCGGAGGTGAGGTGCGGGCCTCAGCGGGCGTCGGCGGTCACCAGGAGCCGCAGGTTCGCCGCGAGCCACGTCGGTGCCGACGGGGACTCGGCGAACGCGGTGACGGTGGCCGCCGCCGTGCGCAGACCCGCGGTCCGCAGGTGTGCGCCCACTTCCCGCACGCGGGCCAGCAGGCTGCCCGTCAGGTGGTCGAGGCCCCGGTGTGACGCCTCGGCCAGGACGGTCAGCGCGCTGTCCACGGCGGCGCTCAGCGGATCGGCCGTCGCCGAGCCCGGCGGCAGCGGCTGCGGGGTCGTGCCCGTCGCCACGTCCAGCACGACCACGCCCGCCTCGGTCCGCACGGCCAGCGGGTCGACCACCAGCGTGCCGCGGTGCCGCCGGACGCTGCCGGTGATCATCGTCGGGCCGGCGCGCAGTGCCGCCGCCAACGCGTCCAGCGAGTGCGGTGCGGTGGCCCGGTGCGTTGCTTCGAGCAGGCACGTCGCACCGGTGGGGCCGTGGAGCGTGGCGGTGAGGCGTTGCGCGGCCGGGTCGTAGGCCACGCCGGACACCTCCGTGATGCGGACCGCGCGGACCAGTTCCGCCTCGACCCTCGCGCGGACCTGGCGCGGCGGCAGGGCGGCCAGGTGCGCGGCCGTCGCCTCGTAGTCGTCGACCACCAGGGCCTGCGGGAGGTCGTTCCACGCCGTGCCGACCGGCGTGAGGGAGGTCTTGGCCACGCGGCTCGTCTTCAACGCCACCGCCCGGCTCGCGCTGCGCGTCGCCGACTCGGACACGACGTTCGACGCCGCCAGCCGCTGACCGGTGCGCAGGGCCGTGTCGCGCTGCACCAGCACCACGTCACCCGAGGCGAAGTAGACGTCCATCGTGGACTCCGAGCGCATCCGGGCGCCCAGCGCCGTGAGGCGGACGCGGCGCAGCGGCGTCTCCGCCGGTTCGTCCGGGCCGAGCACCTCGGCGCGCGGACCGACGGCGGTGGTGCGGGCGTGCAGCTCGGTGAGCAGGGCCGCGAAGCGTTCCGCCTCGTAGTCGGCACTGCGCCCGCGGTAGGCCGTCAGCTGCGCGAGCACGTCGGTGATCACGGCGGCCGGCCAGTGCAGCCGTTGCGCGGTCAGGTCGCGGTGCAGGCGCTGCCACGCCACGTCCAGCACCTCGCTCGCGTTGGTGGCGCCGTCCAGCAGCAGCTGGTCGAGCAGGTCGGTGACGGCGGTCAGGTCCGTCGCGGTGGTGGGAGATCCGCCCACGTCGACGGTGTCGGTGCCCTGGGCGTCGGCTTCCCGGAACGCCCACACGGCCAGTGCCAGCGCCTCGTCGCGGTTCACCGCGTCGGTGTGGACGTAGGAGAGGTCGCCGGGCACGAGGAACGTGACCGTGCACGTCGGCAGTTCCGCCTGCGCCGTCTGGTCTTCCGCGGTCGGGCGGCGCAGCTTGGCGCGGTAGCCCGCCTGGTGCGCCCGGCGGGCCCGGCGCAGCGTGCGTTCGCCCATCAACGCCACCAGGTCGTCGTCCGTCACCACGCCCGGCGACCACAGCTCGGTGGGCGCGGTGGCCTCCTGCGTGCGCTGGTAGGCGAGGACCACGGCGATGCGGTGCCGGCAGACGCCCGTGGCGCCGCAGCTGCACCGGGCGGCGTCCAGGGCGGTGTTCGGCGGCAGCGTCGTCGTGGTGCCGTCGGGGAACTCGCCCTGGACGGCACCGGCCGGATCGGTGGCGAGCGCCGGGACGACGCCGGCGTCCAGCTCCTTGGCGGCGCGTTTCACGAGGCCGCGGTTGGCGAGGGCGGCCAGCGCGTCCGGGGTGAGGGCCAGCAGGTCGGGTCGGGTCACCTGAGCTTCTCCGCAACGAACTCCGCGAGTTCTCCGGGGGTCATCGCGCCGACGTGGGCGCCGACGTTCGCGAGGCGCTGGCCCAGCACCCGGTCGTAGTCCGGGTTCGCCTCCTCGTCGAGCGCCGCCAGGCAGAGCACGTGGGTGCCCTGCTCGCACAGGCCCTTGACGGTGCGCACCAGCTGCGCGTCGTCGCCGCCCTCGTAGAAGTCGCTGATGATGGCGACGATCGACCGGCGGGGGTTGTCGACGAGCCCGGCTCCGTAGGTCACCGCCCTGGCGATGTCCGTGCCGCCACCGAGCTGCACCTTCATCAGCAGCTCGACCGGGTCGGTCACGTCGGACGTCAGGTCGACGACGTTGGTGTCGAACGCGACGAGGTGCGTCTTGAGGCCCGGCAGACCCCACAGGCAAGCCGCTGTGACCGCCGAGTGGATCACCGAGCTCGTCATCGAGCCCGACTGGTCCACCAGCAGCACGACCTGCCACTGCTCCAGGTTCCTCTTGGTGCGCGAGACGAACTTCGCGTGCTCGATGGAGAGCCTGCGCTCCTCCGGCTGGTAGCGCTGGAGGTTCGCCCTGATCGTCGACCGGAAGTCGAAGTTGCGCGAGTTGCGGTGGATGCTCGGCCGCCGCGACCTCGTGCCGCTGAACGCCGTGCGCACCTCGGTCTTCAGCTTCTCCATCAGCTGCCGGACCACCGCCTCGACGATCTTGCGCGCCATCGCGAGGACGGCAGGGTTCATCAGGTGCTTGGTCCGCAGCACCGCGCGCAGCAGCGCCGGGTTCGGCTCGATCCGTTGCAGCACTTCGGGATCCGTGACCACGTCGGTGATCTCGTAGCGCTCGACGGCGTCGCGCTCCAGCCGTTCGATCGTCTCCCGCGGGAAGAGGGTGTGCACCTCGTCCAGCCAGTCGACGGTCTGCAGCACCGAGTCCTCGCTGCCGCCCTTGCGCACGCCGCGTTCGGCCAGCTCGGGATCGCGGCCGTAGAGCCACTGCAGCGCGGCGTCGCGGCGTGCCGCCTCCGCCTGCAACCCTCCGGTGCAGCGCGAGGCGGGCTCGCCGAGGATCAGCCGCCAGCGTTCCAGGTCCGTCATGCCAGGCCGCCCTTCACCAGCAACGCGTCCACGCGCTTCTCCACCGCCATCGCCTCCGCCACGAGCACCGGATCGGCGGTGAGGCGGGTGACGTCTCTCGCGTTGCCCCTGACACCGCGGTGCGCGAGGACCGTCGCCGCGATGGTCTCCCTTTCCCTGGGCGGGAAGTAGCTGAACGCGAGCCGCAACGCGGGCAGCGCCACCAGGAACTCGTCCTCGGTCATCGCGCTGACCAGTTCGTCGAGGACCCCGACCAGGTCGGGGCTCGCGAGCACCTCCTCGCGCGCGACCGCGAACAGCCCGGCGAGCCAGTCGCCGAGCGCCTCGACGCCGCGGATCTTGCGCACGTCCGGCTGCGTGCCCAGCGCCCAGGCGAGGCCGAGCGCCGCACCCCTCAGGTCCGGTGGTGCCTGCACGTCGTTGCTCACGCGCGTCGCCACGCCCGTGACGTCCGCCGGGTCCAGCGACAGCGCGGCCCCGGCGTGCAGCACCGCGTCCCTGGTCGCCGCCATCGCCTTGAGCCGCTGCGGATCCGCCGGCGCCGGGCCGCCGTGCAGGCCCTCGACCAGCCACAGCACCCGCGCGGTGCCGGCGTCGATCACCGAGCCCAGCAGGGCGTCCTTCCTCGTGCCGAACAGCCTGTCGTGCCGCCACAGCCCCAGCACGCCGCCGAGCACCTGGCCCAGCGCCGCCAGGTCGCCGGTTTCCCGCACGCCCTCGTTGAGCGAGGCCTTGACCTTGCCGGACAACGTCGAGATGCCGCACAGCACGGCGTCGAACAGGATCGAGGCCAGGCCGTCGAGCCGCGCGTCCCGCGACCGGCGTTCCAGCGCCACCCCGGCCGCCTCCTCCAGCGTGGCACCGTTCTCGGCCGCTTCGATCAGCGCTGCCAGCCGTTCCTCGACGGGCCGCAGCGTCCACTGCTCGTCCAGTTGCGGCTGGGCGCCCTCGGACGGGCCGCTCGTGCGTTCGAAGCCGGGGATCCGCAGCACTCTCAGCCGGTGCAGGATCCTGCTGCGCTCCAGCGCCGCCGCGTCGGTGAGGTCGAGCGCGATCTTGCCCTCGTGGTCGAGCCCGTGCGTGCTCAGCAGTTCCTGCACCGCGTGGACCAGGGGAGGGGCCGGTGTGCTCGGGTGCAGCCGCCCTGCCTTGTCGCCCCGCAGCGCGCCGAGCATCTCGACCAGGGCCGGGTGCGCGCCGGGCTGCAGCGTGCCGCGCCGCGTCCACGGTGGCGGCTGCGTCAGGTCCTCGGAGATCAACGCGCTGGTCAGGCCGTCGAGGACGTCCGTGCGCGCCAGGTTCCGGTGTCCGCGCAACCGCGCCAGCGCACCGGCCTGGGTGTGGGCCGCGATGAGGTCCGCGGTCGACACCGGCTGCTGCCGCTTGCGCAGCCTCGTGGCCACGGACTCGACGAGCCAGTCCGCTGCCCGCCGTGCCCCGGTCTCCCACACCTGCTGGTAGTAGCCGGGGGACGGCATGCCCGACTGGTAGCCGGTGAACGCGTCCAGCCGTGCGTGCGAATACGGCACGAGATAGCTCGCACCTCTCTCACGCTCGGGCACGTCCGGCCATTCCGTGCTGCCGTCGAGCTTCGCCTTGAGCGCCGCGGTGTGGAAGCCACCGGTGACCACGACGACGGGTCTGTCACCCGCGTCGCGCACCGCCGCCCGCACCCAGCGCGCCATGTACTCCTCGCGCGCCGAGTCGCCCTCGTCCGCCGTCGCCGTGCCGCGCAGCAGGTCGAAGTACTCGGCCATGCCCTCCGGCTCGTCCTGGGACTCGAAGAGGTGGTCCCAGAGCACGTCGACGTTGTCGACGGAGAACTCCGCGCACAACCTCTCGACGACCTCGGTGTAGCGCAGCTCGGCGTCGGCGTACCTGTTGCTCACGTCCCGGAACGCCTCGTGCCACGCGGGCAGGTCGATGAACCTGACCTCCGCGCCGCAGCGGCGGCCCTCGGTGATCGCCACCCACTCCGGCGAGTAGTCGCAGAACGGCGACCACGACGCGTGCTGGTCGGAGTAGCTGAACAGCGCGACGGGCAGCTCGTGCCCCAGCAGCAGCTCGTCGATGCGCTCGTTGAAGTCGGCGGGACCCTCGATGAGCACGTACGCGGGCTGCTGCTCGGCGATGGTGGCGGCGACCAGCCGGGCACAGGCGGGGCTGTGGTGCCGGACGCCGACGAACACGGCCCCCATCAGCCGGGCAGCAGGTGACGGGCGCGGTGCAGCTCCTGCCACTGCTTGCCCTTGCGCCGCGACGCGTGCTGCTCCAGGTACCGCCGCAGCCGCGCCAGGTCCTCCGCGTTGTCCTTCGCCGCCGTGCCCGCCAGGCACTCGACGACGTCTGCGGCCGAACCGACCTCGCCGCGCAGGAACCAGCCCCGCAGGCCGACGGCGTGCGCCACGGACACCGCCTCGGCCGTGCTCATGACGGTGGTCAGCCGGTCGGTGCCTTCGCGCAGGTCGCGGAACGTCTGCACCAGCACCTCGAGCACGTCCCGCTTCGGCGCGAGCTCCACGCCGGACTTCGCCAGCAGCTTCGCCGCCTCCTGCTCGACGAGCGCGAGCTCGGTGTCGAAGTCGGCGATCGGGAACACCGTCTCGAAGTTGAAGCGCCGCTTGAGCGCCGCGCTCATCTCGTTCACACCGCGGTCCCTCGTGTTCGCCGTGGCGATCACGTTGAACCCGTCCTGCGCGAACACCATGCCGTCCGGGCCGTTCAGCTCACCGATCGCCATCACGCGGTCGGACAGCATCGACAGCATGCAGTCCTGGACCTCCAGCGGGCAGCGCGTGATCTCCTCGAACCGCACGATCTTGCCCTCGGCCATGCCCCGCAGCATCGGCGCCGGCACGAGCGAACGCGGTGACGGGCCCTCCGAGACCAGCAGCGCGTAGTTCCACGAGTACTTGATCTGGTCCTCGGTGGTGGCCGCGCCGCCCTGGATGGTCAGCGTCGACTCGCCGCAGACCGCCGCCGCGATCATCTCGGACAGCAACGACTTCGCCGTGCCGGGCTCACCGACGAGCATCAGGCCGCGGCTCGTCGCGAGCGTGACCAGCGCCCTGTCCACGAGGGACGGATCGCCCACGAACTTCTTGCTGATGCCCCGGCTCTCGTCGCCCACGACGAACCGGCGCGCGGCGTCGAGGCTGAGCGCCCAGCCCGGCGGCCTGGGCGCGGTGTCGGTGTCGCGCAGCCGCGCGAGCTCGTCGGCGAAGCGCACCTCGGCGGGTGGGCGCTGCATCGTCTGGGTGCTGGTCATGACCGCAGGGACTCCAGTTCGGAGAGGAGCTCGGAGAGCGTGATCGGGTCGATCGGGTGGGTGGTGGGGGCGTTCGCGGGCGCGGACCACGTGCCGTGACCGTTGGGGGAGAACCACATGTCGCTGAACCCGACCTCGGGGAAGACGTCCACGGCACCCACCGCGATGCCGGGGTCGAGCGAGGCGACGAGCGCACCGCCGGTGGGGAACGGCCGGGTGATCCAGCACTCGACGCCCGCGTCCTGCGGTGCGCCGCGCACCCAGCCCTTCTTGGTCAGGCCGAGGATCTTGCCGATCGGGTACGGGGTGCCGCAGTACTTCTTCAGCCGGGGCAGCGGATCCTCGCCCGGCGCCGGGAGGTGGACCGGGCGGCCCGTCTGCGGGAACGGCTGGAGGATCTCGTAGTCGGCGAAGATCTCGCCCCACGCCGCCGCCGTCTCCCGGAGGTCGACCGGGTGCGCCACGCGCACGACCGCGTCCTCGGGCAGCGTGAACGCGTCGTCCTCGGCGTTGGCGAGCGTGCGGTCTTCGGCCAGGCGGAACGACTCGCCCTCGTCGGTGACCCAGACCAGACGGCGGACCACGTGCCACAGCAGCGGATGTGCCACGAGAACCGTGTGGAACTCCTCGGCGCTCCACGTCCGCTGGTTGACCATGGCGCGTTCGAGCCGCTGGATCTGGTCGGACGCGATGGTGCGCACGTCCTTTTTCAACGCCATGAACCTCTTGTGCTCCAACGGTGCCAGGTCCTGGTCGTCCTTGGCGCCCGGCTTGGGGAGGTCCTTGCGGCGCTTGCCGTCGGGGTCGAGGACGTACGGCTTGAGCTGCTCGTCGAAGCCGACCGTGAACCGGCGGGAGCCGTAGTCGATGACGAGCGTCGCGGCGTCGTCGAGGCCCAGACGCGGCACCAGCCGGTCCGACAGCTGGTCGCGCGAGAGCCCGAGCTCGGCCGCGATCTGGGCGACCTTCTCCTGCGCCTTGGTCTTGAGGCCCTTGAAGGGCACCTTCTCCGCGATGCTGTTGAGGTGCGACAGGGCGACCTCGGTGCCGATGTCGGCGAGCACGTCGAGCCCGGCGACCGCCCTGGCGTGCTGGCTCTGCCCCGGCCAGACGCGGATCAGCGGCGACAGCGCCCGCACCGTCGAGTCGTCGCCGAACCAGCCGAGCGCGCTCAGCGCCCAGCTCTCCTTCGACGGCGCACCGGCCCGCTCCCACGCCTGGAAGACCGCCCACGCGAACGCCGCCAGCGAGTGCCTGTCGAGCGCCTCGCGCACGATCGGCAGCCCCGCGTAGAGCTCACCCGGCTTGGACAGCGCGGCCGTCATCAGCAGGTGCGCGGCGGTCGCGGCGGGCAGCGCGTGCCTGCGGTCGCGCAGCAGGACCTGCGGCAGCAACCGGGTGTCCGCCCACAGGCCGATGGCCGGCAGCTTCGCGGGCAGCACGTCGACCGGGTCGACCGACAGCACGAGGTCGATCGCGGCCTCGGCCCCGCACTCCCGTGCGATCGCCGCCACGTCGACACCGACGTTGTTGTGCAGGTGCCGCAAGGCCGCCTCGGCGTTGCGGCGGGGAACGCCGGTCTTGCCCGCCGCCGCGGGGATCAGCAGCCGGGCGGCCTGCTCGCGGTGCCGGGCCATCCACTCGACGCCCCAGCGGCGCGGCTGCTTGGTGCGCGCGAACCAGTCGGCCATCTGCGCCGCCACCTCGGCGGTCGCGAACGGCAGCAGCACCACACCCGTCCCCGCCGGAGCCGACTGCACGTGCCGGAGCAACGCGCGCACGGCATCCAGACCGAACCGCGCGGCGATGTTCCTGCCCCACTCCTCGACGCCGTAGCTGTAGCGCGGTTCCCAGTCCGCGAGCAGGTGCCGCACCGCGTCGTCGGGGGCGAGGAGGAACAGGTCGTTGTCGTAGTAGCCGATCCGGCCGGCCTCGTAGTCCTTGAGCAGCCGGCGCCAATCCTGGTGGCCATCCCGCCAGGCCGCGCCCGCCTCCAGCCACTCCTCGCGCTCGCCGGGCAACCAGCTGACATCGGGCGCCGGCACCGGGAGGTCCGCGAGCACCACGGGCTTCACCGGCTTCTTGCGGTTCAGCCACGGCGGCGAGGCCAGCAACGGCGGCAACTGCTCCGGGCTCGCGTCCGGCACGATCACCAGCCCGGACTCGGCGAGCACCGCCGCGACCTCGTCCGACACGGAGACCTGCGGGTTGGACAGCAGATGTGCGTGCAACAGCTGACGCGCGCTCTCGCTCGCCGACACCCGCTCGGACAGCAACCGCGCCGCCCGCGACGGGAACGCCGCCATCGCCGCCACGACGGCGGGCTGCACGTACTTCTCGTCCACGCGGTCGAGCAGGATGGTGAACGCCTCGTCGGTCGGCAACGCCGCGAGAACGTTCAACGCCTGCTTGCGCCCACCGGTCCGCTGGTGGTAGCTGTCGAAGTCGAGCTCTTCGGCGAGCAACGGCGCGATGTCCGGCCCCAGCGCGTACACGGCTGTGTAGAGCACGAACGCCGACGTCGTGAGCGCCTCGTCGGCCTTCCGGAAGTCCTCGACCGACCGCGCGCTGCTCGGCAGCATCCACCACCGGCTCTGCGTGAAGTTCTGCCGGCAGGTCTCGTCGAACCAGTCCGCCCGCTCCGGCAGCAGGAACGACCGGACCTCGACCTCGATGTCCGACCCGCCGAGCTCCTCCAGCGCACTCTCGGCAGCCGCGCGCTCCTCGGGGCTCGCCACGGCGATCGCGTACCGGACGGCCGTCAGCATCAGGCCCTCCGGGTCGCCGATCGACGTGCGGAAGCTCTTGACGCGTTGCAGGCAGACGCCGGTCCAGTTGCCGCGCTTCTGGTGCCACTGGTCGGAGTGCGTGAGGCCCATGAGCTCGACCACCGCCGTGGCCGCGAACGCGAGGCCGTGGTCGGCGATCCAGGCGTGCACCGCCGGGACGCCCTGCTCCGTGACCGCCGCGATCGCCGCCGCGCCGACGGGCGTCGGCCTGCCTTCGAGGAAGGCGCGGGCGGCGCCCACCAGTTCGGGATCCGAGCCCTTGGCCTGGAAGGCGGTCTCGAGGGCTTCCGCCTTCTCGGTGATCCGGCGGCGGGCCTGGTCGGCCTTCGCGGGGTCGAGGGTGAAGTCCGGGGCCGGGTCGAAGCCGCGCTGGCGCACGGCGTCGCGGGCCCAGGCCTTGGGGATCACCCAGGTGTCCTCGTCGACCGGGGCGGGCGCGGGAGCGACGGGGGTGGCGGGAGCGGGGGTGGCGAGGGTGGGGGTGGCGGCAGGCTGGGTGGTGGCCGCGGTGGCGGCCCCCTGCCGACTGAGGGAGGCGGCGGCGGGCTGCATGGTGGTGGAAGCGGCGGCCTTCTGCCCGGCGAGGTGGGCTGCGGCGGGCTGCTCGGTGGTGCCCGGCTGCGGGGTGGCGGTGCCGGTGGCGGTGGCCTGCCGGTCGGCGAAATCGGCGGGCTGCCGGTCGGCGGATTGGGCGACGCCGGGCTGCCAGTCAGCGGAGTGCACGACGCCGGGCTGCCGGTCAGTGGGCTCGGCGGTGGCGGGCTGCCGGTCGGCGGAGTGCACGACGCCCGACTGCCGGTTGGCGGGCTCGGCGGTGCCAGACTGCCGTAAGTCCGTTGCCGGTACGGCGGTTCCGGCGCCGGGTCCCTGCGCGGCACCGGGTCCCGCGGCGGCGATTCCCTGGGCGGAGGTGGCGGCGGACGTCGCCCCCGCCGGCTCGGCGGTGCCCTCCGGCTGGTAGCCCTTCTTCTCCTTCTCCGCCACCAGCTTCGCGACGTGCGCGGTGGCGGCCTCGACCGAGGCCAGCTCCTTCGACTTGACCTGGCCGGCAGTGCCCAGCCGTCCGAACCGGACGGTCACCGCCGCGCCGTCCTGCTCGATCTCCCAGAACTTCGCGGAGCCGTCCGCGACGAGTTCCCACCTGCGCACTGCTGTACCTCCTGCTGGGGCCACACAAGGGAGTTGGTCTGGAACGGACGCTACCCAGGGGGTCTGACAATTTCTTGAGGCCGCCGGGCGGCGCAGCTCAGACCCCCTGGGTTCGCGGTGTCACGAGTGCAGCGACTCCAGTTCGGACACGAGCTCCGAGGCCGTGATCGAGTCCGCGAGGAGGGTGGTCCGCGCGTCGTGCTGGGACGACCAGTAGCCCTGACCGCTGGCGGAGAACCACAGCTCGGTGAACTTGACCTCGGGGAAGATGTCGATCGCGCCCGCCGCGATGCCGGGGTCCAGCGAGGCGACCAGGGCGCCGCCGGAGGGCAGCGGGCGGGTCATCCAGCACTCGACGCCGCCGTCCTGCGGTTCGCCGCGGTTCCAGCCCTTCTTGGTGAGGCTGAGGAGCTTGCCGACCGGGAGCATGACCTCGAGGTACTTCTCCAGGTGCGGCAGGAGGTCCTCGCCCTGCGGCACGACGTGCAGCGGGCGGCCCAGCTGCGGGAACGGCTGGAGGATCTCGTAGTCCGCGAACACCTCACCCCAGGCCTCCAGTTCGGCCCGGATGTCCACCGGGTGCGCCACGCGGACGGTGGCGGACTCGGGCAGGGTGAACTCGTCGTCGTTCGCGTCGGCGAGCGTGCGGTCTTCCGCCAGGCGGAAGGAGGCGCCCTCGTTCGTGATCCACACGAGCCGGCGGACGATGTGCCAGAGCAGCGGGTGGCCCGCGAGCACCGTGTGGAACTCCTCGGCCGTCCAGGTGCGCTGGTCGACCATGGCGCGTTCGAGGCGGTGGATCTGGTCGGACGCGATGGTGCGCACGTCCTTCTTCAACGCCATGAAACGCTTGTGCTCCAACGGTGCCAGGTCCTGGTCGTCCTTGGCTCCGGGCTTGGGGAGGTCCTTGCGGCGCTTGCCGTCGGGGTCGAGCACGTACGGCTTGAGCTGTTCGTCGAAGCCGACGGTGAACTTCCGCTCGCCGTAGTCGATCACCAGGCTCGCCGCGTCGTCGAGACCGAGGCGGGGGACCAAGCGATCGGCCAGCTGGTCGCGCGAGAGGCCGAGCTCGGCGGCGATCTGGGCGACCTTCTCCTGCGCCTTCGTCTTGAGGCCCTTGAACTTCACCTTCTCGGCGATGCTGTTGAGGTGCGACAGCGCGACCTCCGAGCCGATGTCCGCGAGGACATCCAGGGCCGAGACCGCCCTGGCGTGCTGGCTCTCGCCGGGCCACACGCGGATCAGCGGCGACAGCGCGCGGACCGTCGAGTCGTCGCCGAACCAGCCGAGCGCGTTGAGGGCCCAGCTCTCCTTCGACGGTGCGCCGATCTCCTGCCAGCGCTGGAAGACCGCCCACGCGAACTCCGCCAGCGAAGCCCGGTCGAGCGACTCGCGGACCAGCGACAGGCCGGCGTAGACGTCGCCCGGCTTCGACAGCGCGGCGGTCATCAGCAGGTGCTTCGCCGCCTCCGCCGAGAGGGCGTGCCTTCGGTCGGCGAGCAGGACCTGCGGCAGCAAGCGGGTGTCCGCCCAGTCGCCGACGGCGGGCAGCCTGGCGGGGAGGACCTCGACGGGGTCGACGGCGAGGAACGTCCGCAGTGCCGCGGCAGCCTCGGGGGTCGGGGCGAGCGCGGGCACGTCGACACCGAGACCGTGCAGGTGCCGCAGGGCGGCCTCCGCGTTGCGCCGCGGAGCGCCGGGCTTGCCCAGCGCGGCCGGGATGAGCAGGCGTGCGGCCGTCTCGCGGTGCCGGCCGAGCCACGCCAGCGCGACCTTGCGCACCTGCTTGAGCCGGACTAGCCAGTCCGCCATCGCCGCGGCCACCTCGGGCGTGGCGAACGGCAGCAGGATCGCCGCGGAGTTCGAGCTCAAGTCGACGATGCGCAGCAGCAACGGCAGCGCGTCGAACCCGAACCGCGCGGCCAGCATCTTGCCCGTCGACTCGAAGCTCCAGCCCAGTTGCCTCGCGTCCCAGCTCGCGAACAGCGGCCGCGCCACCTCCTCGGGCGCGAGCGCGAGCAGGTACCGCATGCGCCACCCGATCCGGCCCGCCCGGTGCTCCTCCAGGAGTTCCTGCCACGTCTGGCGGATGTCCCACTGCCCGGGCTGCAGCCAGTCCTCCCGCTCGCCCGGCTCCCACACGAGCGACGACGGGGGCGGGGGCAGGTCCGGTACCACCACGGCCTTCACCGGCGGCTTGCGGTGGACCCACGGCGGCGCGACCAGCAGCGGCGGCAGCGCCTCGGCGGGAGCCTCCGGCGCCTCGGCGGTCTCGACCTCGACGAAGCCCTCGGGTGTCTCCAGGTGCGGGTACGTCTTGAGGTGCACGCTGAGCAGCTGCCGCAGCTCCGGGTTGTCACCGGCGCGTTCGCCGAGCAACCTCGCCGCCCGCGCCGGGAACGCCGCCATCATGCTCAGCAGCGTCGGACGCACGTACTTGGCGTCGAGCCGGTCGAGCGCCACGGTGAACGCCTCGTCCGTGGGGATCGCGGCGAGCACCTTGAGCACCTGCTTGCGGCGGTCCGCGAGCTGGTAGTCGCGGTCGAGCGCGTCCGCGAGCAACGGCACGATGGACGGCCCCAGCACGTAGAGCGCCGTGTTGAGGAGGAAGCCCTTGTTGGGCAGCGACGACTGCACTGCCCGGAACTCGTCGAGCGTGCTGGCGCTGCACGGGAGGATCCACCAGCGCGTGCGCGAGTTCGACGTCGCGCTGGCGTCCTCGAACCAGTCGGGCCGGCCCGGCATCAGGAACGCCCGCACCAGTTTCGCGTTGGCGTCCTGCAGCGCGTCCAGCTCCGTCAGCGAGGCTTCCGCCGCAGCGCGCTCGGCGTCGCCGGCCACGGCCAGCGCGTAGCGGACCGCCTTGAGCATCTTGCCCTCGACGTTGTCGAGGGTGATGTGGAAGTAGCCGACGCGGCTTTCCAGCATCCTGTTGCCGTACCTGCTCTCGCGCGGGAACCACTCCGGTGCGCAGACCAGCCTGGTGAACCCGATCGCGGCCTCCATCGCGAACACCACGCCGTGGTCGGCGATCCAGGCGTGCACGGACTGCTCGCCGCACTCGGTGATCGCCGCGACCGCCGCCGCACCGACGGGACTGGTCCGGCCGGCGAGGTGCTCGCGCGCCGCCCGCACCAGGTCCGGGTCGGACGACGGCTCGGACAGGACGGCCTCGACGGTGGTGCCGAGCTCGGCCGTTCGGCGCCGGGCCTCCTCGGCCGAGGCTTCGTCGACGGAGAACTCCGGGGCGGGGTGGAAGCCGCGCTGCCGGATGACGTCGCGCAGCCAGGCCTTGGGCATGACCCAGGTGTCTTCGTCGACGGGGGTGGGCGCGGGTTTCGCGGTGGGGGAGGCGGGGACCGGGATGGCGGCGGCAGCAGCCGGAGAGGTCGTGGCCGCGGAGGTCGCGAGGGAGGTGGCAGCGGCCGAGGAGGTGGAGGAGGTGGTGAGGGGGGAGGTTTCGGAGGAGGCCGCAGCCGTGGAGGACGCCGCGGGAGCGGAGGGTGCGGCCGGGGAGGCCGCGGAAGGGGGAGCGGCCGGGTGCGGGGCGGAACCCGCCGCCTGCGGGTCGCCGGCTGCGGTCGCCGTGGCAGCGGCGGTGGAGGCAGCGGCTGAACCGGTGGAGGCCGCCTCCGAGCCGTTGGTGACGGGGCGGTAGCCCTTCTTCTCCTTCTCAGCCACCAGCTTCGCCACGTGCGCCCGCGCGGCCTCTGCGGAGGCGAGGTCCTTGGTCTTGGTCTGGCCGTGGGTGTCGAGCCGTCCGAAGCGGACGGTCACCGCGACGCCGTCCTGCTCGATCTCCCAGAACTTCGCCGAGCCGCCCGAGACGAGCTCCCACCTGCGCACTGACTGCTCCCTGCTCCGGTACTGACGTTGTTGATCGTGCTTGCCGGTCTGACGCGCTCCGCGCGTCAGCCGTTCCCGCGTCACGCGTGCAGTGACTCGAGTTCCGAGAGGAGTTCGGAGGCGGTCACCGGGTCCACTTCGAACGTGGTCGGTCCGCCGTCACGCGGAGCGACCCAGGCGCCACGGCCGGTGGCGGAGAACCACAGGGAGCTGAACGCGATCTCGGGGAAGACGTCCACGGCGCCCACCGCGATGCCGGGGTCGAGGCAGGCGACCAGGGCACCACCGGCGGGGAGCGGGCGGGTCATCCAGCACTCCACGCCGGCGTCCTGCGGTTCGCCCCGGACCCAGCCGCGCTGGGTGAGACCGAGGAGCCTGCCGACGGGGGCTTTGCGGCCCACGTACCCCTGCAGCTGCGGGACGAGGTCCTCGCCCGGTGCGAAGGCGTGGACCGGGCGGCCGAGCTGGGGGAAGGACTGCAGGATCTCGTAGTCCGCGAACACCTGGCCCCAGGCGGTCAGTTCGCCGGCCAGGTCGACCGGGTGGGCGACGCGGACGGTGGCGGAGCCGGGCAGCGTGAACTCGTCGTCGTTCGCGTCGGCGAGGGTCAGGTCTTCGGCCAGGCGGAAGGACCTGCCCGCGTCGGTGATCCACACCAGGCGCCGGACCACGTGCCTGAGCAGGGGGTGGGACACCAGGACCTCGTGGAACTCCGCGGCGGTCCAGGTGCGCTGGGTGATCATCGCCGCTTCCAGCCGGTGGATCTGGTCGGACGCGATGGTGCGGACGGCCTTCTTCAAGTCCGCGAAGCGCTTGTGCTCGGCCGGTGCCAGGACCGGGTCGTCCTTGGCGCCGGGCTTGGGGAGGTCTTTGCGGCGCTTGCCGTCCGGGTCGAGGACGTACGGCTTGAGCTGCTCGTCGAAGCCGACCGTGAACCGGCGGGGGCCGTAGTCGACCACCAGGGTGGCGGCGTCGTCGAGGCCGAGGCGGGGAACCAGGCGGTCGGACAGCTGGTCGCGGGACAGGCTCAGGGTCGCGGCGATCGCGGCGACCTTCTCCTGCGCGCGGGCCTTGAGAGCCTTGAACTTCACGCGTTCCGCGATGCCGTTGAGGTGGGTGAGCGCGGTCCCGGTGCCGATCTGGGCGAGCACGTCGAGGCCCGTCACCGCCTTGGCGTGCGCGTTCTCGCCCGGCCAGGCCCGGATGAGCGGTGCGAGGCGGCGCACGGTCTCGTCGTCGCCGAACCGGCCGAGGGCCGTCAGCGCCCAGCCGTCGCCGGCCGGGGCTCCCACGGACTGCCAGCGCTCGAAGACCGCCCAGGCGAACTCCGCGAGCGAGACCGGGTCGCACGCCCGCGCGGCGACCGGCAGGCCCGCGTAAACGGTGTCCGGTTTGGACAGTGCGGCGGTCGTGAGGAGGTTCGTCGCGGCTCGGGCCGACAGGGCGGTGGCCCGGTCCTCGAGCAGCACCTGGGGCAGCAGGCGCGTGTCCGCCCAACTGCCGATCTCCGGCAGCTTCGCGGGCAGCACGTCGAGCGGGTCGACCTCGACCAGCGTGCGGACCGCGGCGCCCGCCTTCTCGCTGACGGAGGTCGCGACGGCGACGACGTCGACACCGAGCTCCAGGTGCAGGTGGCGCAGAGCGGCTTCGGCGTTGTGGCGCTCGGGACCGGCCACGCCCAGCGCCGCGGGCAGCAGGAGGCGGGCGGCGGTCTCGCGGTGGCGCTCCAGCCAGGACAGCGCGGTCGAGCGGGCCGCCTTGAGGCGCACCAGCCAGTCCGCCATCAACGCCGCCACCTCGGTCGTGGCGTACGGGAG
Organism: Lentzea sp. CC55; assembly: GCF_021056325.1. NCBI lineage: Bacteria > Bacillati > Actinomycetota > Actinomycetes > Pseudonocardiales > Pseudonocardiaceae > Lentzea > Lentzea sp. CC55. The sequence goes on from NZ_JAJCXE010000039.1 coordinate 28,981, forward strand.
GAGGACGAAGCCGGACCCGTGCGGACTGCTCGCGGCCAGGTGCAGCAGCGGCGCGACGGCGTCCAGCCCGAACCGGGCGCTGACGCGCCTGCCCCAGCGCTCACCGTCCCAGCTGTCGTCCGGCACCCACTTCGCGATCACCGACCGCGCGAGGTCCTCGGGCCCCGCCTCGAACAGGGCGTGGCCGCAGGGGCGGCCGGTGGAGCTGATCCACTCGGCCAGGTCGGCCCAGTACTCGGGCGTGTCGGTCCCGTTGTGGTACGACGGGAGTGCCAGCCACTCCTCGCGCTCGCCCGGCAGCCAGGACTCGCCCGGCGCCGGCACGGGCAGGCCCTCCAGCACGACCGGCTCGGGCCGGGGGCCGCTGCGCGTCCACGGCGGGTCGGCCAGGACGCCGGGCAGCGCGGAGGCCGGTGCTTCCGGAACGCGCCGGGAGTTCGCCCCGGCGACCAGTGCCGCCGCTTCCGGCGGCACCACCAGGTCGGGATGCGCCTCCAGGTGCGCCCGGAGCAGCGACAGCGCCTGCGGCTCGGCGGCGCGGGCGGCCAGCAGCCGGGCCGCCCGCCGCGGGAACGCCTCCATCGCGGACAGCAGCGGAGGCAGCACGTACTTCTCCCGCGCGCGGTCCAGCAGGAGCGTGAACGCCTCGTCCGTCGGCAGGGCGGCGAGCACCGCCAGCCCGGACCTGCGGCGGTCGGCGTCGAGCCCCGCCTCGTCGAGCTCCTCGGCGAGGAACGGCGCGATCGCGGGCCCCAGCGCGTGCAGCGCGGTGTGCAGGGCGACCGGCGACCAGGTCACCCCGCGGTGCTCGAGGCGGGCGAACTGGTCCAGCGTGCTCACCGCGCACAGGGTGAGCCAGTTCTCGCCCCTGGCGCGCGAGTGGGCCTGCGCCTCCTCGAACCAGTCGTGCCTCGAAGGTGCGAGGAAGGCGCGGGCCATCTGGCCGGCCTGGGTGGCGCCGGCCTCCTCCAGAGCCTCGACGGCGGCGGCGTGGGTCTCGGCGTCCGCGACGGCGAGGGCCGATCGGACCAGGACCAGGTTCGCGGCGTCCGCGTGGTCGAGGTACACGCGGTGGTCGGGGAACGGCTGCAGGTAGGCCTTCTGGACCCAGCTGCCCGGGTCGGGCCGCGCGCGGCCGAGGAACAGGGCGGTGCGGTGTGCGACCGCCGCGGCCGCGAACGGCAGACCGTGTTCCGCGATCAACCAGTGGACCGTCGCCTTGTGCAGGGAAGCCACGCTCGTGAGCGCCGCCGCACCGAGCGGGCTCGGTCCGCTCGCGAGCTGATCGCGCAAGGCCTGCGCGAGGCCGCGATCGGTCCTCGGGTTCTCCAGCACCTCGGCGATCACCGGGTGGTCCGAGGCCACCCAGTCGCGCAACTCCCGTGCACGACGGGAATCGAGCTTGAACTTGGGCAACGGCTCGAGGCCGCGGCGGCGCACCACGTCTCTCAGCCAGGCCGCGGGCATCACCCACGTGTCCTCGTCGCGAGGAGTCCCGGCGGGAGGGGCCTCGGAGGCGGCGACGGGGCGGTAGCCCTCCTTCTCCTTCTCCGCCACCAGTTTCGCGACGTGCGCCTCGGCGGCGGCATCGGACGCCAGCTGCTCGACCCGGGTCTGGCCGGCCGCCCCCAGCCGTCCGAACCGGACGGTGGCCACGGCGCCGGTCAGGCCGACCTCCCAGAACTTGGCCGAGCCAGCGGCGACGAGCTCCCACCTGCGCACTGCGAAACCCCCTGAGTCCGGTCCGGAGCTGATGTCCACGGACGGTACCCAGGGGGTCCGACAGTTTTGGTCGATCAAGCGAAACCGCAGGTCACAGTTTCCACCACAGCGCGGTGTCCGGCGGGAGGAGCAGCTGCCCGTCGCGCACCCCGTAGTACGACGACGCCAGCAGCACCGACCCGGGATCCGGCAGCTCGACGACCGAGCCCGACAGGTTCACCGCGCACGCGACGCCGTCCCGCTCGAACCACAGCACGTCCGCCGGACCGTCGACCCACGTGATGTCCACGCCCGTGGCCGGGTTCTCGCGGCGCACGCGCAAAGCGGTGCGGTAGAAGGACAACATCGAGTCCTGGTCGCTCGACTGCGTCTCCACGCTGAGCTTCGCCCAGTCCGCGGGCTGCGGCAGCCACGACCCGCCCGTGCCGAACCCGAGCGACGGCCCGGTAGCGGTCCACGGCAGCGGCACGCGGCAGCCGTCACGACCGCGCTCGGTGTGCCCGGACCGCTCCCACATCGGGTCCTGCAGCACCTCGTCCGGCAGGTCCAGCACCTCGGGCAGACCGAGTTCCTCGCCCTGGTACAGGTACACCGAGCCAGGCAGCGCCAGCATCAACGCCAGCGCGGCGCGCGCACGCCGCACACCGGTCTCGCCGCCGCCGTAGCGCGTCACGTGCCGTTGCACGTCGTGGTTCGACAGCACCCACGTGGTCGGTGCTCCGACAGGAGCCACCGCCGCGAGCGACGCGTCGATGACCGACCGCAACGCCCCGGACTCCCACTCCGCCGTGAGGTAGTGGAAGTTGAACGCCTGGTGCATCTCGTCGGGACGCAGGTACATGGCCGTCCGTTCGGCAGAAGGCGTCCACGCCTCCGCCACGAGCACACGCTGCCCCTCGTACGAGTCGACGATTTCGCGCCACTCGCGGTGGATCTCGTGCACACCGTCCTGGTCGAAGAACGGCAGCGGCTCGGTGCCCAGCAGCTTGAGCTGGTCGGCGTGCCCGATGTCGGGCAGCCCCGGCGCCTTGACCATCCCGTGCGCCACGTCCACCCGGAACCCGTCGACACCCAGGTCGAGCCAGAACCGCAGCACGTCGCGGAACTCCGCGCGCACCTCCGGGAGCTCCCAGTTGAGGTCGGGCTGCTCCGGCGCGAACAGGTGCAGGTACCAGGACCCGTCCTCCACCCGCGTCCAGGCGGGCCCGCCGAAGACCGACTCCCAGTCGTTCGGCGGCTGGTCGCCGACACCCTCCCGGAAGACGTAGCGCTCGCGGTTGCGGCCGGCCAGCGCCTCCTGGAACCAGACGTGCTGGTCGGAGCTGTGGTTCGGCACGATGTCGACGATCACGCGGATGCCGAGCGAGTGCGCGTCGTCGACCAACGCGCGCACGTCGTCCAAGTCGCCGAACTGGGGGTCCACGGCGCGGTAGTCCGCGACGTCGTAGCCGCCGTCCGCCATCGGCGACGCGTAGAACGGGGTGATCCAGACCGCGTCGACGCCCAGGTCGCGCAGGTGGGGCAGGCGCGAGCGGATGCCGGGCAGGTCACCGACGCCGTCGCCGTTCGAGTCGGCGAAGCTGCGCACGTAGACCTGGTAGATGACGGCGTGTCGCCACCAGTCCTGGGACATGTCCATGCCTTCCGATGGGGTGTGTCAGCGGTCCAGGAAAGACGTTGCAAAAGTTTTCCGCAAGTCCGCTTGAAGATTCCTGGAGCAGACCACCTTAGCCTGCAAACTTTTGCAAGGGTCGAAATTGCGTTGCGCCGCCCGGACACCATCCGTCAGAGTGATCGCGACGAACCGGAGGAAGGAGCCAGCCGTGATGCAACAGATGCGCCATCAGCACGACTGGTGCTCCTCGGCATGAGGTGAACTCATGTCCCGGGAGCCGTCCCGTCGCCATCGCGACGAGGCGGCTTTTTTGATGCCCGTTGGTCCAATTGGCACGGACACCGCGCTCTGAACGCGGAGATCGAGGTTCGAACCCTCGACGGGCAGCCGTGACCGAAGCCGAAGCAGTCGAGGCGCCAGGTTGTGGTCCTGGTCGAAGCCGGTGCGAGTCCGGTCGGTCACTCCAGCGCGCGGGATCCGGCGATCACCTGGGCCTCATGAGCCCGGGGTGCCTGGTTCGACACCAGGACGCGCGACCAGCAACGGGAGGAGGACGTCGTGCAGGGCACCGTTGGTGGCCAGCACGACGTCCTCCTCCACCACGGTCACCCGGCCGCCCGCCTCCTCCACGAGCACCGGCAGGCACGCCAGGTCGAACTCGTCCAGTCCGGCGCCCGCCGCCATGACGGCGTCCACCTCGCCGCTGATCAGCCTGAGCACCGGGACTCTGCTGCCGACGACGACGCACTGCGGCAGCAAGGGTTTCTTCTTGCCGTGCAAGCACACACGCGCACCGTTCACTTCGTCCCTTGTGGATACTCGGGCGATCTCTTCTCGGCCACCGCGGAAGATCCGGCACCCGATCCCCCGGCCGGCGGCCATCGTGACGCCCAGCGACGGAAGGGCGGAGACGGCCAGCGCTCCTTCCAGCGCCAGGTCCACCGAGTACTCCGGCCGCCCGGCCACGAAGCCCGCCGTGCCGCTGATCGGGTCGACCAGCCACCGGCGGCCCGAGGTGCCCGCGCGCTCGGGACGTTCCTCTCCCGCGACACCGTCCTCGGGCACCGCCTCCGCGAGCAACCGCCGCACCAGGTCCTCCACCGCGAGGTCGGCCGAGGTGACCTCGCTGCCGTCTGCCTTGCGCCACACCCGGAAGCGGCGCCCGGCGAACTCCCGCTCCGCCACCCGGGCCGCCTCGCGGACGATCCCCAACGCCAGTCGCATGTCGGTCCACATGGGTGCCCAGCCTGCGGGCCGGCCCGGCGGGTGCGGAACTGATGTAGCGTTGTGCTACATGATCGAGTTCGTGCTGGACGAGGCCGACCTGGTCGGCCTGCGGTTCGCCGTCTCGCCGCTCAGCGAGCTCACCCTCAGCCTGCGCGTGCTCAAGGACCCCGCCAAGTACCCGCTGCACCTGCCGTGGGTGCGCGGGATCCGCGACGTGGACGCCGAGGTCCTGCTGGCGCTGTCCACCTCCCGCGGCTGGACGCCGGACTTCCTCAGTCCGCGCCCGCTGACGCCGTTCACCCGGATCGAGGACGAGTTCGCCGCACTCCGCGAGATCTCCACGCGAGCGATGAGGCGCGACTTCCGCGCGTTGTTCGGAGACGTGCCCGCCGTCCTGCGTGACCGTGAACGGGTGTTCGGCGCGCTGGAGACCTATTGGGAGGTCGCGCTGGCCGGCCACTGGGACCGGGTGCGCGCGGTGCTGGAAGCCGACATCGCCCACCGAGGCCGTGAGATGGCCCGGCACGGACTCGCCACGATGCTCGGCGGCATCTCCGACCGGATCAGCTTCCCGGGCCCCGCCGTGGAGGTGCGGATCGCCGGTGTCGACCGGGTCGTGCGGGCCGGGGGACGGGGACTCACCCTCGTGCCCAGCGCGTTCGCCCGGCGCACGGCGGTGCCCGTCGACCCCGGAGCGCCCCCGTTGCTGATCTACGCCGCCCGCGGGGCCGGCACGCTCTGGGAGACCGGGCGGCGCGCGGGCCCCGCCGCGCTCGCCGCGGTGCTCGGCCAGGTGCGCGCGGACCTGCTGACCGCGCTGGCGCGACCGCACTCGTCCACCGGTCTCGCGCGCCTCCACGGCGTCACGACCTCGGCGGTGAACCAGCACCTGCGGGCGTTGCGCGACGCCGGTCTGCTGGCCTCGCAACGCCACGGCCGCAGCGTCGTGTACGCGAGGACGGAACTCGGCCACGCCCTCGTCTCCCACTCCGTGGAACGGGGAAGCGATGCGGCGCGCCGTCCGTTGACGAGGACATGAGCTTCGCAGAGGACTGGCAGACCTGGAAGACGGAACGGGAGAAGAGCCTGGCCGACCCGTACGGGTGGCTCGCGCTGGTCTCTCTCGACTGGCTGGAGACGACTCCACGCGCCTATGACGGCCTACCGGGCGAGTGGTGGCAAGACGACGACGCCGCCTACTGGCGCCACGACGGCGAGACCCAGCGCTTCGAACTCGTCCAGAGCGGTGCCGGCACCCGCGTCGAGGCAGGCGACGTGGAGATCGAGATCGCCCGCCGCGGCGGGTACCTGATCCGCGTCCACGACCCAAAGGCCGAGGTGCTCGGGAACTTCAGGGGCGTGCCCGCCTACGAGCCGCGGGAGAAGTGGGTGCTGGAGGGCGAGTACGAGCCGTTCGACGCCCCCGTCCCGACGACGGTCGGCGCGGTGGTCGAAGGCCTCAGCCACGTCTACGAGGCGCCGGGTCGTGTGCGGTTCAGCTACAACGGCGCCGAACACACACTCACGGCGTTCAACGGCCACAACGGTGGATTGAGCATCCTGTTCACCGACGAGACCAGCGGCGTCACCACGTACGCGGCGAACCGGCAGATCGCCGCCACCCCGCGCGACGGCAAGGTGGTGCTCGACTTCAACCGCGCGACGAACCTGCCGTGCGCGTTCACCGACTTCGCCACCTGCCCGCTGCCGCCCGCGGGCAACCACCTGCCGTTCAGCGTCGAGGCGGGCGAGAAGACGCCCTACGAGCGCGCCTAGAAGAACTCGTCGAACGACCGGTACCACTCCGGCAGGCCAGGCCGTGGGCGCGGTCGAACGCGCCCACGGCCTCTTCGCCCAGCACGGGGACCCGTCGTAGGGGGTAGGTCGCGTTCGACCAAGAGGTCACTCGCAGGCGACGCCGTCCTTGTCGTGGTCCAGGCCGTAGATGTCCGAGCCGATGACGCGGATCGGGCCTGACACGTACGCGGGCCCGTTGCCGCTGCCGCCGGCGCAGTCCACGTCGGACGCGATCGGCACGCAACCGCTGTAGTTCGGGTCGCACGAGGGCTTGGGCGCGGGCTGCGGCGCCGGCTGGGGCTGGGGCTTCGGCTGGGGTTGCGGCTGCGGCTGCGGCTGGGGTTGTGGCTGGGGCTTCGGCTGGGCGACCGCGGCGGGAGTGGTGGTCGTCGTGGTCGTAGTCGTGGTGGTGGTTGTAGTCGTGGTCGTCGTCGTGGTGCTGGTCGGCACGGTGGTGGTCGTGGTCGTCGTCGGTGAGACGGTCGTCGTGAGAGTGGCCGCGCTGCCCTTGTCGGGCGAACCGCCGACCACCGCCCCGATGACGCCGATCGCGAAGAAGAACGCGAGCAGGCCGGCAGCGGTGATCGCCACCGGCGCCACCCACCTGCGCCGCGCCGCCACGGGGACGACGGCGCCCTGGGGGACCTGCCGCGGCATCCGCAGGAAGATCTGCAGCAACCCGTTGTCGCCGAGCTGGACGAACGCGGCACTGCCCGTCGACCCGCCCCCGGACTCCACGTGCATCAGCACGGGCGCGTACCGCCGCGACATCAGGGCGGTCAGCTCGCCGACGCGCTGCCCGTCGAGCCGCACCTCGATCCCGCGCTGCCCCCGGTGCTTCCCGGCGGCGATCGTGCACCACGTCAGGTGGACGGCCACGTGCCGCGTGACGCCGTCCGGGACGGCGTACCGCGCCAGGACGTCCTGGTGGTGCTGTTCGCCGGTGACGGTCACCGTCACCTCACCGGGGACCATCACCAGACCGGCAGCCGAGTTCTCGATCACTGTCGCAACTCCCTCGGAGGTGGGTGGGTACGCCTGACCATCGAGGACTCGCACGAGGTGTTACCGACAGTGCTGCCAGGTGTGCCGAAAGAGTGAAAAGTGGCCGAAGTCGGTCACGGACCGTGGGCGACCACCGATGTAAGGGAGTTGCGCCGGAGTCAGGCGCTGGCGCGGCGGACCAGCGACGTCGGCAACAGCAGCGACGGCGGCAGCCCGGCCTCACCGGCAAGCTCCGCGAGCAGTCGCCACGTCATCGTGCGGCCCAGCTCCTCGACGTCCTGCCGGATCGTCGTGAGCGGCGGCGTGGCGGTCGCGGCGAACACCGAGTCGTCGAACCCGACCACCGCGACGTCCTCGGGAATGCGCTTGCCCTGCGCGTGCAGCACCTGCAGCGCGCCGAGCGCCATGATGTCCGCGGCGACGAACACCGCGTCGAGGTCCGGTGCCTTGCGCAGCAGACGTTCCATCGCCCGTGCACCGCTCTCGGGCGTGAAATCGCCGTGCGCCACCAGGTTCGAGGACAGCCTGGCCTCGCTCAGGCCGCGCTTGAAGCCGCTCAGCCGATCCGCTCCCACGGCCATGTCCTTCGGCCCGGCGACGGTGGCGATCCGCTTGCGCCCCAACGACGCCAGGTGCCGCGCCGCCTCCAGCGCGCCGGTGAAGTTGTCGGCGTCGACGAACGGGACGGTCGCGCCGAGCGGCCGTCCACCGGAGACCACCGGCAGGCCGATCTCGGCGAGCATCGGCACCAGCGGGTCCTCGCCGTGCAGGCTGACCAGCAACGCCCCGTCGACGTGGCCGCTGCTCAGGTACGTCACCAGGTCGCTCGTGTCGGTCGGCTGGCTCATCATCAGCAGCAGCTGCATGTGCCGGCCGGCCAGTTCGGAGTGGACGCCGCGCAGGACACCGGCGAAGAACGGGTCGGCCAGCACGCGGCCGGTCGGTTCGGAGACCACGAGGGCGATCGCGTTCGCGCGGTTGCCGGCGAGGGCCCGTGCCGCCTGGTTGGGGGAGTAGCCCAGCTGCGCGATGGCGGCGTGGACGGCCTCGCGGGCCTTCGCGCTGACGTACTGCTCATCGTTGATCACGCGCGAGACGGTCGACTTCGACACCCCGGCGACCCTCGCGACCTCTTCGATCCGGGGGCCGGGACGTCGCTTCGCCGTCTCGGTCATGCGGTCATCTTAGGCTGCCTGGCCGGTCCATGATCTGCTCAGGTCCATCTTCGTCCTCCCTTGACACTCCGGGTGGGAGACAAGTTTCGAAGATCGTCCGCACAAATTCCGCACAGCGCCGGCGAGTTCTGGCACCATGCCCTGCGAGGAGGGTCAGTGCGGTATCGGCTTCTTGGGCCGCTGCAGATCTGGCGTGGGGGCGAGGAACTGCGGCTGGGCGGACCCCGGCAACGTGCACTGCTGGCAGCGCTGGCACTGCACGCGGGTGAGACGGTCAGTTTTGAACACCTGAGCGACGCGGTGTGGGAATCCCCGCCCGCTGCTCCCGAATCGAACATCCGCACGTACGTCGCGGCGTTGCGCAAGCTCGTGTCGGACGACCTCGTCACCGTTCCCGGCGGCTACCGGCTCGTGGTGCCGCCCGAGGAGGTCGACGTCGGCGTCTTCACCCGGCTCTGCGCGGCGGGTGACGAGGCGTTGAAGCAGGGGGACCACCGGACGGCGGTCACGAGGTACGAGGAGGCCCTGGCGCTGTGGCGGGGCCCGGCGCTCGACGGCCTCACGGTCGGGCCGCGCCTGGAAGCCGAGCTCGCGCTGCTGCTGGAGCGGCGGCTCACCGTCGCCGAGCAGCACGCGCGCCTGGCCATCGAGCTCGGGCAGGGTGAACGGCTGATCGCGGAACTGCGCCGCTTGACGAAGCAGTTCCCGTTGCGGGAACAGCTGTGGCTGCAGCTCATGCACGCGCTGCAGCGGGCGAACCGGCCCGCCGAGGCGTTGCAGGCGTTCGAGGACGTGCGGGTGCTGCTCGCCCACGAGCTCGGCACCGATCCCGGCAGCGACCTGCGGGAGCTGCACGCCCGGCTGCTGCGCGGCGACCAGCCCCGGCCCGCCCTGAACACGCTGCCGCGCGACGTCGCGGACTTCACCGGCCGCGCCGCCGAGATCGACAGGCTGACCAGGGCGGTCAGCGGGCGGTCGGCGGTCGTGATCTCCGCGATCGACGGCATGCCGGGCGTCGGCAAGACGACGCTCGCCGTCCACCTGGCACACCGCCTGGAGTACCCGGACGGTCAGCTGTTCATCGACCTGCACGCGCACACCGCCGGTCGTGCGCCGGTGGAACCGGCCGACGCTCTCGACGTGCTGTTGCGCGCGCTCGGCCTCGAAGAGATCCCGGTGGGCCTGGACGAGCGGGCCGCGCTCTGGCGCGCGGAGCTGTCCCGCCTCAGGTTGCTGGTGGTGCTCGACAACGCGGCGAGCGCCGACCAGGTGCGGCCGCTGCTGCCGGGCGTGCCGGGCTCGCTCGTGCTGGTGACGTCGCGGACGCGGCTGGTCGAGCTGGAGGGCACCTCCACGCTCACGCTGGACGTGCTGTCCGAGGCGGAGGCGTTGCGGCTCTTCGCCACGATCGTCGGCGACGAACGCGGCGCGGACCCCGCTGCCCGCGAGGTGGTCGAGCTGTGCGGCAGGCTGCCGCTGGCCGTGCGCCTGGCGGCCGGCCGGTTGCGCTCCCGTCCGACCTGGACCGCCGCCCACCTCGCGACGCGGTTGCGCGAGGGACGATTATCCGAACTCGACGCGGTCTTCGCGTTGTCGTTCGGCCAGCTGCCCGGAGGGCACCAGCGGCTCTTCGCACTGCTGGGCCTGCACCACGGCACGGACTTCGACGTCCACCAGGCCGCGGCGCTGGGCGAGCTCGACCTGCTGGAGTGCGACGGGATGCTCGAGGACCTCGTCGACGTGCACCTGCTGGAGGCGACGACGCTCGGCCGCTACCGGATGCACGACCTGCTGCGGCAGTACGCGCAGTCCAAGGTGGACGGTTCGCGCGAACCGCTGACCAGGTTGCTCGACCACTTCCTCGACACCTCGAACCAGGCGACGCGGCTGATGTCGCCCGCCGCCCGCCGGTACGAGGTCGACATCACCTACCGGCCGCGGGCGCGGCTGGTGCTGCGCGACTACGACCACGCGGTCGAGTGGCTGGAGACCGAACGGCAGACGCTCGTCGCCGCCGTGGCCCTGTCGCTCGACGGCGACTGGCGCACACACACGTGGCAGCTCGCGCGCGCGTTGACGTTCTTCTGCATGGTTCGTGGCTATACGCGTGACTGGGCGACGATCAACGAGCTGGCGCTGGAAGCCGCGAAGGACGAGCCGGCCGCGCTTGCGATCACCACGAAGAACTACGCGATGGTGTTCTGGCAGACCGCGCAGTATCCCAGGGCGATCCACTACAACGAACGCGCGATCGAGATGCTCCGCGAACTGGGCGACCTGCAGGGCGTCGCGGGCACGCTGAACAACCTCTCGCTGGTCTACCGCACCCTCGGCCGGCACGCCGAGGCCGCCGACCTGCTCGAACAGGCGATCACGGTGGCGCGCGAGCTCGGCGACCGGCACCTCGAGTCGCAGGCGATGAGCAACGTCAGCAACATCTACAGCGCTCTCGGCCGCTACGACGAGGCGTTGCAGGCGTGCACGTCCGCGCTGGTGTTGATGCGCGAGCTGGGCAGCCGCCGCGACGAAGCGGACACGCAGAGCGCGCTGGGCATGATCCTGCACGCCATGGGCAGGCACGACGAGGCGCTGGAGGCGCTGGACTCGGCGCTGGCGGCCGTGCGCGCGATCGGTGACGTGACGACCGAGACGGTGGTGCTGAACTACCTCGGCGAGGTGCTGACGGCCGCCGGACGGCCGCAGGAGGCCGTGGCGCCGTTGCGGGAAGCACTCGACCTCGCGGAACGGATCGACGACCGCCGTGAGGCCGCCAACGCGCACAAGCACCTGGCGAAGGCGGTGGCGGACCCCTTCGAGGCCGCCCGGCACCAGGAGGAGGCCGACGAGCGGTTCGCGGCGCTAGGGTCCGGGTGACCGCGGCCCCGGCTTCCCACCGGGGACCACCGCGTGCGTGTTCTCAGCCGAATGCCGGTGGCTTCTCGTCACCGGCATTCGCTCGCCGGACTCCGTCCTCCACGGACTGGACATCCGCGCGGAGCCGGAGTTCGGGATCGGCCCGTCGATCAGGCGCGGCCGGGAGCGACATCATCCGGCGGCGAGTGCGTCGTCACGCTGCCGGGCGAGGTGGTCCTCCGCCCCGGCCATCAGGGCGTCGAGGTGGTCGCGCGTGGTGAGCAGGGCCGAGACCTGCGCGTCGATCCGCTCACGCTCACGTCGCATCACTTCCAGCGTCTGCACGGTGATGTCTCCCGAGGGAGTGTCGACGCACGGCAGCAACGCGGCGATCGTCTCGCTCGACAGGCCGGCGTCGAACAGCCGGCGCAGCATGTGCACGCGGTCCACCGCGTCGTCCGGATAGAGCCGATGCGCTCCCGTCGTCCGGGCGGAGGTCAGCAGACCGCGCTGCTCGTAGTACCGGAGCGAGCGGACGCTGACGCCCGTGCGGGCCGACAGCTCGCCGATGCGCATCCGCTGGTCTTCTTCGCCCACTGTGACCTCCCCCACTTCTCCTTGAACCTGACACCCGTGTCAGATTCTAACCTGCGATCGGAACCACGGCAGAAAAGGACACCATCGTGGAAATCGCGGGATCGGTCGCATTGGTCACCGGGGCCAATCGCGGCCTCGGCAGGGAATTCGTCGAACAACTGAGGGAGCGGGGCGCCAAGAAGGTGTACGCCGCCGCGCGCGACACCGGCACCATCACGACGCCGGGCGTCGTGCCCGTGGCGCTGGACGTGCTCGACCCGGAAAGCGTCGAGCGGGCCGCCCGGCAGGCGGGGGATGTCACCCTGCTCGTCAACAACGCCGGGATCGCGACCGGCCAGAACCTCATCCGCGGCGACCTGGCGCAGGTCCGCCGGGAGATGGAGGTCAACTTCTTCGGCACGCTGACGGTCACCCGCGCCTTCGCCGACATCCTCGGCGGCAACGGTGGCGGGGCCATCGTCAACGTCCTGTCGGTGCTGTCCTGGTTCTCCTGGGACGGGGCCACGTCGTACTCGGCCGCGAAGGCGGCGGAGTGGAGCCTGACCGCCGGCACGCGCGTCGAACTCGCCGGGCAGGGCACGCAGGTGCTGGGCGTGCACCTCGGCTCCGCCGCCACCGACATGACGGCCGACTACGACGGGCCCAAGCTCACGCCGGGCGAGGTCATCGGGGCCACGCTCGACGGCCTGGCCGACGGCGCCGTCGAGGTCCTGGTGGACGAGTGGAGCCGGACCACGAAAGCCGGCCTCGCCCAAGACCCGGCGGAGTTCTACGCCGCCGCCGCGCGCCCGATCCAGAAGCGCACGGCCGGGTGAGCGGCCCGGACCCGGCGACCGGCCCGGCCGGTCACGGCGCGGGGTGGCATCGGCTTCGAGTGCGGCCACCCCGGAACCCGACCCGCATCTACACCGAACCGGGCGGCGGCTCGCGCCCGAGACGCGATCGATCGCGAGCAGGCGCGAACGCCGAAAGCACGAGGGCTCAGCCCACGACCGTCGCCCGCAGTTCGACCGCGTAGAAGCTGAACTCGAGCACGGTGCAGGACAGGGAGAAACCCTCCCGCTCCGGGCCGGGCACGAACCGGATCTCCTCGGTGTGGGCGTCGTTGCGCAGGTCGGCATCGCCCACCCCGGCGAGCGCCACCGTGAGCTCCTGCACGCGTTCATGGTGCGCTGTCCAGGCGTGTTCCGCCGTCCGAAGTGGACTCGCGCTACGAGATCGTGATGGGGATGCTCATCCGCAGGGGTCCCGCCACACCGGTGATGACGCCGTTCTCGGCCTTCGGGCCGGCCTGCAGCCTCGCGCGGAACGTGATCGACTCTCCGGGTGCGAGGGTCTGCCCGCCCTCGCACGTCACGGTGCCCGTGCCCGCCGGGCACCCCACCACCCCGGCCTGGACGTCGCCCGGGCCCACGGTCCTGATCTTCTCCGGCATGGTCAGCGTCAGCGCCGGCACGGTGGTGGGTGCCGAGCCGTTGTTGGTGATCTTGATGTCCATGTCGTCGGCCGGCCCCGTGGTGGCCATGGCGATGCCGCTCGGTGCGCTGCTCGCGAGCTGGACGCCGGCGGGGCCCGCGGCCGTCGTCGTGGTGGTGACCGCCGCCTGGCCGGTGTTCGCGTTCGGCTGGGCGCCCTGGGTGGGCGCGGGACCGGCGGAGCCGGCCGTGGGGGCGTTGCCCGCGTTCTGGGGGGATCCGGGCTGGTTGGCCGCGGTGGTGCCGGCCGTGGTGGTGACCGCCGTGATCGCCGGCGCGGCGCCCGGGGTGGAGTTGCCGGGGCTCTCCGAGGTGACGACGCCCGAGGCGGCGACGACCACGACCGCGGCGGCCGAGGCGGCGACGCCGAGCCACGAGGACGCCGTGAGGGTGACCGCGGCGCCCTTGGTCGCGGTCGCGGCGGCGGCCAGGTACCCGGCGGTGCCCGTGCCGAGGACGATCGGGGCGACCATGCCCCGCAGCGCGCCGTTGACGTCGGACAGCTCGCTGGCGAGCTTGCGGCACTCGGCGCAGGTGTCCATGTGCTCGTCGATGTGGACGGCGTCGCGGCCCTTCAAGCCTCCGCGCGTCCAGGCGCCCAGCTTCGTGACCGTCGGGCGGCACTGCTCCGACGGCTCCTGGTTGACGTGCGCCTGCAGGAACGCCTTGCGCAGGCCTTCGCGCGCACGGAACGCCATCGCGGAGACACCGTTCGGAGTCAAGCCCAGCAGCGGTGCGATCTCGCCGGGCGTCTGGCCCTCGATCGCGGTGTGCCACAGGACCGTCTGCCACCGCTCGGGCAGCGCCGCGAACGCCGTGGCCGCCAGCGTCTGGTCCAGGTCCTCGACGGGCTTGTCGCGGAACGGCACGCTCGTCACCTTGGTGGCGCCGGGAACCTCTTCCACGTCACCGGCCAGTTCGAGCCGCTTCTCCTTGCGGGTGCGGTCGTAGGCGGCGTGCCGCACGGCCGTCAGCAGGTACGGCCGGAACGCCGTGCCCGGACCGCCGCCGGACCGCAACGCCGCGAGCACCTTCGCGAACGCGTCCGACACGAGGTCGTCGGCGTCCGCCGGGGACGTGGACAACTGCATCGCCAGGAGGTTCGCGGAGCGCACGTGGCGTTCGTAGAGCTTGCCGTAGGCCTCGACCTGGCCGTCTCTGACGGCGTCGATCAGGTCGGAATCCGACGGCGGTCGTCCGCGCTGCCCGATCAAAGAAAGCCGCCTTACCGCGTTGCTCAGCACTGATGTCCGGACCCTATCGACATGACTCAACGCGAACAATCCACGCATCCGAACCTGATGTAATAAAAGAGGTTTTCGGACTGGTCCAAGTCTCGACCAACACGGGCCGTAAGACCCTGGCGGTCGCCCGTTCTCCTCTTCGCGACCGAGTTCCTGACCCGGCCGGTTCCGGTGTGCGCCGCGCGTGACGAGCGCGGTGGCCACCCGGTCCGCATCCGTCCACAGAGGACTTACCTGGAACCGGTCGGACCCGGTCCGCCGCACGACCGTTCGGGCTCGACGTGCCCTGACGGTCAGGGGTGGCCGCGCCACAGCCGCCACGCGCGCGGACTCGCCGGCTCGTGGTGGCTGTTGGCCTCCCCGAACCGCAGCCGCACGCGCGCCCCGCCCAGCCGGCCCTTCTCCAGGTGGATCGTGCCCCCCGTGGCCTCGGCGGCCGCACGGGCGATGTCGAGGCCCAGCCCGGTCGACCCGCCTCCGCTGCTGCCGCGGTGCAACGCGGAGGACGGGTCGGCGACACCGGTGCCGCCGTCCTCGACGACCAGCGTCACCCAGCCCGCGTGGCGCACCACCGACACCCCGACGGGAGCGGCCGGGGGAGTGTGCCGGAAGACGTTTTCCAGCAGCGCGTCGACGACGGCGCCCAGCGCGTCGGGTGACAACGCCACCCGGCACGGCTCGCCGACGTCGACCTCGCACACCCGGCCCTGGTCGGCGGCGTGCGCGGACCAGAACCCCATCCGCGCCTCGACCACCGACGCCACGTCGCACGTGCCGGGCGACTCGCCCTCGGCGGGCTGGAGCGCCTGGATGATCCGGTCGACGTCGTGGCCCAGGGTGCTGACCGCGCTGCGGATCCGGTCGGCCACGGGACCAGGCCCGATCGCGTCGGCGTCCAGCCGCAGAGCGGCCAGCGGGGTCCGCAGCCGGTGCGAGACGTCCGCGATCATCTCCCGCTCCTTCGCGAGCAGCTGGGCCGTGCGCGACGAGGCCTCGTCGATCGAGGCCGCCAGCTCCTCCAGCTCGCGAGGCCCGCGCAGCCGCACCCGCCGCCCCACCGACGAGGACAGCTCCCGCAACGCGGCCAGCACCGGCGTGAAGGGCCGGTGTCCCAGCCACACCGCCGGTCCCAGGGCGGCCAGGGCGACTCCGGCGATCAGGAACACCGCGCCGAACGGGAACGGAACGGCAGCGGGGACAACGGAAACGACAGCTCCCGACACGGACGCGGCCGGCGCGCCACCGCCCGCGCCGAGCCGTGTACCGGAGGCGAGCACCACCGACAGCCGGCCCTCCGCACCGGCCCGCGTGCGTGCGATCGTCCCCCGCACGGCGTCGGCGTCCGTGGACACCGCGAGCACACCGGCGACCACCGCCACGTCCTGGCGATCAGTCGCGGCGGCGGCCGAAGAGGCGTTCGAGTGCGCCAGGAACCCGGCGGTGACGAGGAAAACCGCTGTCACCAGCCCCGCGGCGAGCAGCAGGGCACGGGTGATGACCGATCTCATTCCGGCGCCGCCAGCTTGAACCCGACTCCTCGGACGGTGTGCAGGTAACGCGGATGCGCGGCCGTCTCGCCGAGCTTGCGCCGCAGCCACGACGCGTGGACGTCTATCGTCTTGTCGTCGCCGACGTACGGGTTGCCCCACACGGCCTGGAACAGCTCCCGCCGCGAGATCACGCGCCCCGGCCGTTGCGCGAGGTAGGTCAGCAGGTCGAACTCGCGCCTGCTCAACGCGATCGCGGCACCGCCGAGCGTGGCGGAGCGCTGGGCGAGGTCGATGCGGAGGTCGCCGAGCGAGACGATGTCCGCCGACGCGGGCGCTGAACCACCCGTGCGGCGCAGCAGCGCGTTGATCCGCGCGGCCAGGTGCTCGGACGAGAACGGCTTCACGATGTAGTCGTCCGCGCCCGCGTTGAGCGTGCTGACGACCGACGCCTCGGCGCCCCGCGCGGTGGCCACGATGACCGGCACGTTGCTCACCCCGCGCAGCATCCGCAGGGCCGAGACGCCGTCGAGGTCCGGCAGCCCCAGGTCGAGGATCACGAGGTCCAGCTCCGCCGTGCCCGCCTCGCGCAGCGCGGCCACGGCGGTGCCGACGGCCTGCACGACGTGCCCGAGGTCGGTCAGCGCGTGCACGAGCGCGGCCTGGACCACCGGGTCGTCCTCGACCACCAGCACCTTCGACATACACGCAGCGTAAGCAGCCGACCCGCCGATGGGGAGGGGTGTTGCGAGCTTATCGCGATCGTGTTTCGTCCTTAAAACTCACTTAGGGCGGGCGGTCCTACCGTCTGCAGTCACACCGAACCGGGGGAGCTGGCGTGGCAGAAGTCGTTCTGACGGGTCTGGGCAAGGCCTACGGTGACGGCACCCGTGCGGTCACCGACCTCAACCTGGAGATCCGCGACGGTGAGTTCCTGGTGCTCGTCGGCCCGTCCGGGTGTGGCAAGACGACGGCGCTGCGGATGATCGCCGGGCTCGAGCAGATCACCGAGGGCACCATCCACATCGGCGAGCAGCTCGTCAACGACGTGCCGTCGCGTGACCGCGACGTGGCCATGGTGTTCCAGTCGTACGCGCTCTACCCGCACCTGAACGTGTACGACAACATCGCGTTCGGCCTGACGCTGCGCAAGCTCCCCAAGTCCGAGATCGACCACCGCGTCCGCGAGGTCGCCGAGGTCCTCGAGCTGACCGAGCACCTCGACCGCAAGCCGCGCAACCTCTCCGGCGGTCAGCGGCAGCGCGTCGCGATGGGCAGGGCGATCGTGCGCGCCCCGCAGGCGTTCCTGATGGACGAGCCGCTGTCCAACCTGGACGCCAAGCTGCGCGTGCAGATGCGGGCGCAGATCGCGCGGATCCAGCGCGAGATCGGTGTGACGACCGTGTACGTCACGCACGACCAGACCGAGGCCATGACGCTCGGCGACCGCGTGGCCGTGATGCGGCGCGGGGTGCTGCAGCAGGTCGGGCCGCCCCAGGAGCTCTACGACCGCCCGGTCAACCTGTTCGTCGCGGGTTTCATCGGCTCGCCCGGCATGAACCTCGTGTCCGCGCGGCTCGACGAGAACGACGGCCGGTACTGGGTGTCCCTCGACTCCGACGCCCTGCTGCTGCCGGAGTCCGTTCTCCGGCGACGCCCGAGGCTCAGGCAGTACGTCGGCCGCGAGGTGGTGGTCGGCATCCGCCCGGAGGACATGGAGGACACCGCCCTCGCCGACGCCCGCGAAGGCGAGATCCTGCACTCCGTCGCCGACCTCGTCGAGGCGATGGGTTCCGACGTCCGCGTGCACTTCCCGGTCGACGTCCCGCCCGTCGTCACCGACGACACCCGCGAGCTCGCGAGGGACGCGGGCACCGACGACCTGCCCAGGACCGCCAAGGGCACCGTGCTCGTCGGCCGGTTCAGCCCGCGCACCCGCATCTACGAAGGACAACCCGTCGCCGCCTGGGTGGACACCTCCCGGCTGCACTTCTTCGACCCGGTCACCGGGTCCTCGATCTGGAAGTAGAGGAGAGCTTCGATGAGGAAGCACTGGATCGCGCTTCTCGCGCTCACCGCCGCCGCGTGCTCCGGTGGTGCCGCGGGCACCGGCGAGGACCTGAAGGGGCAGACGGTCGAGGTCGTCGGCCCCTGGACCGGGGACGAGCAGAAGAACTTCGAGCAGGTGCTGCGGGCGTTCAGCTCGAAGACGGGCGCGGAGGTGAGGTACACGCCCGCCGGTGACGAGCTCCCGACAGTGCTGCAGACGAGGATCTCGGGCGGCACACCACCGAACGTCGCGCTGATCGCCCAGCCCGGCCTCGTCGCCCAGTTCGCGAAGGCCGGGGCCCTCAAACCCGTGAACGCCGACGTCGAGAAGGCCGTCACGGACCACAACGCGGCGGTGTGGAAGCAGCTCGGCAGCGTCGACGGCAAGCTCTACGGCCTCACCTTCAAGACGGCCAACAAGTCCGCGTTCTGGTACAGCGAGAAGGCCTTCCGGCAGGTCGGCGCCACCCCGCCGGCGACGTGGGACGCCCTGGTCGAGACCAGCAGGGCGATCTCCGAGACCGGCCTCGCCGCGGTGTCGGTGGGCGGCGCGGACGGCTGGACGCTCACCGACTGGTTCGAGAACGTCTACCTGCGCACCGCGGGCCCGGAGAACTACGACAAGCTCGCCAGGCACGAGATCCCGTGGACCGACCCCTCGGTGCGCAAGGCGCTGGAGGAGCTGGCGAAGCTCTGGGGCGACCCGACGCTGATCGCGAGCGGCGCGCTGCAGACCGAGTTCCCGAAGTCCGTGATCAACGTCTTCGGCGAGCGGCCCACGGCCGCGATGGTCTTCGAGGCGGACTTCGTCGCGAGCATCATCACCACCAACACCGGGGCCGAGGTCGGCCAGGACGCCAAGTTCTTCCCGTTCCCCTCGGTCGCGGGCAGCAAGGACGCCGTCGTCGCCGGCGGTGACATGGCCGTGCAGTTCAAGGACGACAGGGTGACCACCGAGCTGATGGAGTTCCTCGCCTCGCCGGAGTCGGGCGAGGTGTGGGCAGGCCTCGGCGGATTCCTCTCGCCCAACAGGGACATCCCGGAGAGCGCCTACCCCGACGAGGTCACCCAGGACCTCGCGAAGCGCGTCGTCGACGCGGGCGACAACGTCCGGTTCGACATGTCCGACCTGGCGCCGGCCGCGTTCGGCGGCACGAAGGGCGCGGGGGAGTGGAAGGACCTGCAGGACTTCCTGGCCGACCCGAAGAACGTCGACGGGACCATGCAGCGCCTCGAAGCCAACGCGGCCAAGGCCTACGGCGAATGAGGCTCCGCGTGAACGTGGACGCCGCGCCGGGGCGCTCGCCCCGGCAGGCGATCCCGTTCCTGGTTCCCGCACTGGTGGTGCTCGCGGCGCTCGTGCTGTATCCGCTGGTGTTCTCGTTGATCCGCAGCTTCTTCGACGCCACGGGCGACGAGTTCGTCGGCCTGCGCAACTACGTCGACACGTTCACCGACCCGCGGACGCTGACCGCGTTCCGCAACAACGTGCTCTGGGTGGTCGTCGCCCCCGCGGCGGTCACCGGCATCGGCCTGGTCCTCGCCGTGCTCACCGAACGCATCAGGTGGGCCACCGCGTTCCGGCTCGTGCTGTTCATGCCGATGGCGATCTCGCTGTTCGCCTCCGGCATCATCTTCCGCCTCGTCTACGAGGAGGCGCCGAACCAGGGCGTCGTCAACGCGGTGCTGGTCGGCGTGCACGACGTCTTCAGCCCGGCCTCCCGGTACCCCGGCGCCCGGCCGCGCGGCGGTCACGCCGCGACGGAAGCGGGCTTCACCGCCCTCCGCCCGTCGAAGGCGGGCGAGACGGTCTCGTTGCCGCTCATCGGGTTCTCGCCGCAGGACGTGCCCCCGCAGGCCGTCCCGGCGTCGCAACCCACGGCCGGCACCGGCGAGCTGCGCGGCGTCGTGTGGCTCGACGTGTCGGTCGGCGGCAACGCCGGCAAGGTCGACCCGGTCGAGCGCGGCCTGCCGGGCATCGCCGTGGAGGCCGTGCGGGACGGGGAGGTCGTCGCCCGCACCACCACCGGCGACGACGGCAGGTTCACGTTCCCCGACCTCGGGCCCGCCGACGTCACCGTCCGGCTGCCACCGGAGAACTTCGCGCTGCCGTTCCGCGGTCTGACCTGGCTGGGGTCGTCGTTCATCACCCCGGTGATCATCTCGTCGTGGATCTGGATCATGACGGGCTTCGCGATCACGTTCATCGCGGCGGGCCTCTCGGCCATCCCGCGCGACGCGCTGGAGGCCGCCAGGGTCGACGGCGCGACGGAGTGGCAGGTGTTCCGCCGCGTCACCATCCCGCTGCTCTCGCCGGTGCTGCTGGTGGTGTTCGTGACACTGGTGATCAACGTGCTGAAGATCTTCGAGCTGGTGTTCGTCATCGCGCCGGGTTCGGTGCAGTCCGAGGCGAACGTGCTGGCGCTGCAGATGTGGCAGGTGTCGTTCGGCACGGGTGGCGACCAGGGGGCGGGCAGCGCGCTCGCGGTGGTCCTGTTCCTGCTCGTGGCCCCGGCCATGCTGTTCAACATCCGCCGATTCCGACGGGAGCGGTCATGACCCCGGTGGCCGACGAGGTCCGCATCGACGTGCCGGTGTCCGGCACGCCCAGACGCGGTGTGCTGACGAGGCTGGGCTCCAAGCTGGGCAACGGTTTCGTGCAGCTCCTGCTGGCGCTCATCGCGCTGTTCTGGCTGGTGCCGGTGTTCGGCCTGCTGATCGCGTCGCTGCGCGACGAGTCGGCCAACACCGCGAGCGGCTGGTGGACCGTGTTCACCAAGCCCGCGGAGCTGACGCTGTCGAACTACGCCGAGCTCGTGGCGAACAAGGCGGTGTGGCAGTCGTTCCTGAACACCTTCTACATCGCCGTCCCCGCAACCGTCCTGGTCGTGGTGATGGCGTCGCTGGCGTCGTACGCGCTGTCGTGGATCGAGTTCCCCGGCCGCGAGACCCTGACGGTGGTCGTGGTCGGCCTGCTGGTCATGCCGATCCAGGTCGCGCTGATCCCGGTGGCGAAGCTGTTCGGCGCGTTGGGCCTGTTCGGCACGATCACCGGCGTCGTGCTGTTCCACGTCGCGTTCGGCCTGCCGTTCGCCATCTTCCTGCTGCGCAACTTCTTCACCGGCATCCCGCGCGACCTGATCGAGGCCGCGCGGATGGACGGCGCCACGGAGTGGGTGATCTTCAAGCGCGTCGTGCTGCCGGTGGCCAAGCCGGCGATCGCCTCGCTGACGATCTTCCAGTTCCTGTGGGTGTGGAACGACATGCTGGTGGCGCTGGTGTTCGCGGACCAGGACTCGGCACCGATCACGGTCGCCCTGCGGGCTCAGCTGAGGCAGTTCGGGACGAACATCGACCTGCTGGCCACCGGGGCTTTCCTGTCGATGATCGTGCCGTTGGGGGTGTTCCTGTTGTTCCAGAAGTACTTCGTGCAGGGGGTGCTGGCGGGGTCGACGAAGTGACGGCCGTCAGGTGGCCGGCCGGACTGCGCATCCGTGGACAACGGTCTCTCCTGTCCTGCCTGCCGCCATCAATGCACTTCGTCAGTGCGTCAACGCCGCCACCAGCTCCGCCGCCGTCCGCCGCACCGAGGGGGTGTCGTACCGGTCGCACTCCGCCAGCGCGCGCACCCGCAGCTCCCGGGCCTGCCCCGGCTCCCCGGCGGCGTCGGCCAGCTCGGCCAGCCGGGCCATGATCTCCACCCGGTGGTCCGACAGCCGGGCCTCGGCCAGCGCCGCCCGCAGTTGCGCGCGGGCCTCGGCGAACCGGCCCGCGTCCATCAGCACCAGGCCGCGGTTGTGCTGCACCCGCGCGGTGCCGGCGGTGTTGGAGTGCCGGCGGAACAACGACTCGGCCTCGTCGAGCAGGTCCAGTGCGGCCGGCACCTCGCCCGCGGCGGCCAGGGTCGTCGCCAGGCGGATGAGCATCATCGACAGCAGTTCGTCGTCGCCGCCTGCCTTGCGGTGCCGGTCGACGCTGCGCTGCTGCACCTCGACGGCTTCGGCGAGGTGGCCCGCGGTGTGCAGCATCAGGCCCAGCAGGGACAGGGCCAGGTTCTCGCCGATCCGGTAGCCGGCTCGCTCGAACAGCTCGACGGAGCGGCGGCCGAGGCGGACCGCCTCCTCCGCTTCGCCGACGCGGCGGTGGATCGCCGAGCCGTAGTAGCAGGTCCAGGCCTCGGTGATGGTGTCGTCGGCCGCGAGAGCGGCTTTCTCGTGCACGGCCAGTGCCTCGTGGGGACGGCCGCACAACGCGTAGAGCGCCCACGAGAGGTAGTTGAGCTGTTCGGCGGCGTCCTTGGCGTTGCCGAGCATGTGGGCGGCGTTCGCGCCCGCGGTGAAGACGTCGCGCCACAGTTCGCCGACGCCGTGCATGTCCGAGTACCAGTGCATCGCCTGTGCCAGCGCGAGAACGCGGTCGTGCTCGCCCGCCTCGACGGCCCACCGCAGTGCCTCGCGCCAGTTCTCCCGCTCCAGTTCGAGCCAGCGGGAGGCGGACTCCCTGTCGTGCACGGGACCGGACCGCGTCGCCTCCCGGTCGTGGTCGAAGAAGCGGGCGGCGCCGGTGGCGACGTCCAGCAGCCAGTGCCGCAGACGCGTGCGCACGTCCGCCACGACGGCCGGGTCCTCGTCGAGTTCGAGCCGCTCCAGCGCGAACACCTGCAGCAGGTCGTGGCGCGTGTACCGGCCGGGTGTCTCGCTGATGCCCAGCAACGACGCGTCGGCCAGCTCCTCCAGCGCCTCCTCGGCGTCGTCGGTCAGGGCGGACGCCAGGGCCGCGTCGGCGCCGGGGCTCGGCACGAGGGCGAGCCTGCGGAACAACGCGGCGGCGCCGGGACCGAGCTGGTGGTAGGAGATCTCGAACGCCGCCCGCACCTGCAGGTCGCCCGCCCGCAGCACGGACAGGCGCCTGCCCTCGTCCTCCAGCTGCCCGGCGAGGTGGCTGATCGTCCACCGCGGCCTGCTGGTGAGGCGGTTGCCCGCGATCAGCAGCGCGAGCGGCATGCCCCCGCACAGCTCGGCGACGCGCTCGGCGGCCTCGGGCTCGGCCGCCACGCGGTCGGCGCCCGTCACGACGCCCAGCAGCTCGACGGAGTGGTGCGGGGGCAGCAGCTCCAGCGCGAGGCGGTGCCGGGCGTCGAGGCCGGTCAGCACGCGGCGGCTGGTCAGCAGGACGAGCGTGCCGGGACTCGACGCGAGCAACGGCCGCACCTGCGCCTCGTTCGCCGCGTTGTCGAGCACCAGCAGCACGGTCCGGTCGCGCAGCTGCGAGCGGTACAGCGACAGCTTGTCGTCCGGGTCGGACGGGATCTGGCGCTCCTCCACGCCGAACGACCGCAGCAGCCGGTGCGCGGCGCGGTCCGGTGTCAGCGGCTCGGTGTCGGTGCCGCGCAGGTCGAGGAACACGCAGCCGTCCGCGAACCGCGCGCCCAGCCGGTGGCCCGCGTCGACGGCGAGCGCGGTCTTGCCGGAGCCGGGAGCGCCGTGGACCACCGCGATCTGCAACCGTGACGACGACGAGGCGTCGGCCGCGAACCCCTCCAGGAGCAGCCGTTCGGACTCGCGGCCGGTCAGCTCGAGCAGCACCGGCGGCAGCGAGGAGGACGTCGCGGTGAACGGCGTCCCGGGCCGGTCCTGCGCCGCCACGACCCGGCTCGCGCGGGCGAGCGCCGTGAACTCCGCCGCCTCCTCGTCGCGCAGCCCGAGACCGTCGAGGAGCAGTTGGACGGTGCGGAACTGCGGGCTGAGCGTGCGGCCCCGCTCCATGTCGCTGATCGCCCGTGTGCTCAGGCCGGTGCGTTCCGCCAGTTCTTCCTGCGTCAGCGGAACTCGCGATCGGTAGAAGCGGAGAAAGTCACCGAACGCCGTCGTGCTCGCCATGCGCCCCCTTCCTCTCCAGCGCACCCGTGCTTACCACCAGACGCCCGAGTCGCCATGTCGTTGCTGGCGGGAGCGTTTCTTCCGGCGGATCTGCCGGTTGTTCAACAAGGTGGACAACCGTCTTCGTGGATAATTTCGAACAGGTGTCCACCGCTTCACCGACGCGGAATACCGATGCGGTTCCGCGCGGAATCATTCCCGGGCTCTCCGGTGTGCTCTGGCTCGCCGCGCTGGTCTGGCTGCTGTTCGCCTGGTCGGGTCACCACCCGATCGACCTGGACGTCTACCGGCTCGGAGGCCTCGCCTGGCTGGAGGGCCGCCCGCTCTACGACGGCTTCACCGGTCCGCCGCTCGACCCCGAGTTGCCCTTCACCTACCCGCCGATCGCGGCGGTGCTGTTCAGCGGTCTGGGCTTCGTGCCGGAGGGCCTGCTCGCCCCGCTGGTGGTGGCCGCGGGCTTCGTCCTGCTGACGGTGGTGTGCCTCGCCGTGACGGCCGAGGTCCAGCCGCGCCTCACCCTGGCGGTGGGCCCGCCCGCGGCGATCGGCGCGCTGGCGCTGGACCCCGTCTGGACGACGTTCGGCTACGGCCAGATCAACCTGTTCCTGCTGGCGCTGGTCGTGGTCGACGTGCTGCTCGTCACCGACCGCCGATGGCGCGGTGTGCTGGTCGGCGTCGCGGCGGCGATCAAGCTGACACCCGCGATCTTCGTGCTCTACTTCCTGGTGAAGCGCGACAGGAGGGCCGCGATCACGTCGGTCACCACGTTCGCCGGCCTCGCGGTGGTGGGGTTCCTGGCCGCACCGGCGGACTCGCTGCGGTACTGGCTGCACGCGCTGCCGGACCCCGGCCGCATCGGCGACATGTCGCTGTCCACCAACCAGTCGATCCGCGGGCTGCTGCGGGGTCTCGATCTCGCACCCGGCCTGGAAACGCCGCTGTGGGCCGCACTGGCCGCCGCCGTGGTCGCCGCCGCGGTGGTCGTGGCCCGGCGGACGCGCGACGACCTCGTCGCGCTGTTCGTCATCGCGGCCGCCGGACTGCTGGCCTCACCGGTGTCCTGGCTGCACCACTGGGTGTGGTGCGTGCCGGTCCTGCTGTTCCTCGCGCTGCGGGGCAACGCCTGGCCCGCGTTCGCCGCGGTTTTGCTGGTGTTCGTGACGCGGCTGCACGAGTTCGACACCTACGTGTCGGCCGCGCTCGCGATGCCCGCGGTGCTCCTCGCTCCACAACGGACCAGAGCGGCACCGGCCGGCTCGGCCGAGACCTCCGGCCGAACTGCCTGAAAGCGGCCGGAGCGCTCGCCGTACGGTGGTCCGTGTGATCGAGCAGCGTGTGCTGAGGTTCGCGCCGTGGGTGCTGTGCCTGTCCCTGGGCGTCTACGCCTGGACGCTCGGCCACCCCGCGGACTGGGGCATGATCGACCTCAAGGTCTACTGGAGCCTCGCGCCGAACGTGCTGAGCGACCGGCTCTACACGACCACCATGCCGTTCACGGCCGACTTCCCGCTGCCTTTCACGTATCCGCCGTTCGCGGCGGCGGTGTTCCTCCCCGTGTCGGCGTTGCCCTGGGTCGCCGCCGCGGTCTTCTGGCAGGTGCTGTCGCTGGTCTGCCTGTGGTGGCTGGTGCGGACGTCGCTGGGGTTGCTGGCGGCCGGGGCGGAGGAG
Organism: Lentzea sp. CC55; assembly: GCF_021056325.1. Classification (NCBI taxonomy): domain Bacteria; kingdom Bacillati; phylum Actinomycetota; class Actinomycetes; order Pseudonocardiales; family Pseudonocardiaceae; genus Lentzea; species Lentzea sp. CC55. The sequence goes on from NZ_JAJCXE010000039.1 coordinate 54,774, forward strand.
CCCTGGGACGGCACCTGGCGGCGCCGCGCCCTGCTGTGGACCGCGGTCGCGCTGTGGTTCGAGCCGGTGCGCAAGACGCTCGACTTCGGACAGATCAACCTCGTCCTGGTGGCCGGGGTGTTCGCGGCGGTGGTGGCGGTCCGGCAGGGCGTGGCGGGGTTCGGCGTCGGTCTCGGCGCCGGGATGAAGCTCACGCCGGCGATCTCGGGCCTGTACTTCCTGGCCACGCGGAGGTGGAAGGCCGCCGCGTGGTCGGGGGCGGGTTTCCTGGTCACCGTCGCGCTCGGCTTCCTGGTCTCCGCCGGTGACTCCCGGCGCTACTGGTTCGAGCTGCTCGGTGCGGCCGACCGGGTCGGGCCGGTGGGCTCGGTGATCAACCAGTCGTTGCGCGGCGCGCTGTCCCGCACGCTCGGGCACGACGTGGGGATGTCGTGGCCGTGGCTGCTCGCGGTGGCGGTGTCGGCCGCGCTGACGTGGCCTGCGCTGCGTGCGGCCGTGCGCGCCGGGGACACGTTGTCCGCTGTGGTCACCGTGCAGCTGTTCGGGCTCCTGGTCTCGCCGATTTCCTGGAGCCACCACTGGCTGTGGGTGATCCCGCTGGTGCTGTGGCTGGTCCACGCGCACCGCGGCCGGGTGCTCGCCGTGGTGTGGGTGGTCGCCGTCTGCTCGGACGTGATCACGTTCCTGATCGACCGGCAGCCGTCCATCTGGGAGATCCCCAGACCCTGGCCGCTCGCGGCGCTCGGCTGGGTTTACCCGGCGCTCGCGCTGATCACCCTGGCCGTGACGCCGAAGCTGCTGCAGACGACCCGGAAAGCAGAACGTGTTGCGACCTGAGCACTTCGCACGGCTGGAACAGCGGTTGCTCGCCGTCGCGCCCTGGCTGCTGGTGGTGTCCGCCCTCGTGCGCACCCGGGTCATGGTCACCGGCTTCGGCAACGACTCGATCGACCTGCGCGTCTACTGGTCGCTCGCCCCGCACGTGCTGGAAGGCGACCTGTACCGCGTGTTCTCGCCGCACTCGCCCGCGGACTTCCCGCTGCCGTTCACCTACCCGCCGTTCGGCGCGCTGGTGTTCCTGCCGATGACGTGGCTGTTCTGGGGCGCCGCCCAATGGGGTTTCCGCGTGCTCACGGTGGTGTGCCTGTACTGGGTGGTGCGGGTGGCGCTGCGGCTGGTCGCGGGGCAGGGGTGGACGGACGACGCGAAGCTGTGGCGGCGGCGTGCGCTGCTGTGGACCGCGGTGCTGCTGTGGATGATGCCGGTCTTCCACACCTTCGAGTTCGGTCAGATCAACCTGCTGCTGGCGGGAGTCGTGCTGGCCGCGCTGGTGGCGCGGGACCACGGGGTCGCGGGCACCGGGATCGGCCTCACGGCGGGCGTGAAGCTCGTGCCCGCGATCTCCGGCCTGTACTTCCTCGCCACCGGCAGGTGGAAGGCCGCGGTGTGGTCGGTGGCCGCGTTCGCGGTGAGCGTCGGCCTCGGGTTCGCGGTGAACTTCGAGCAGGCGCGCCAGTACTGGTTCGTGCTGTTCGGCGACCCGGACCGGGTGGGCCCGGTCGCCACCGCGCACAACCAGTCGTTGCGCGGGGCGCTGTCGCGCAGCCTCGGGTACGACGTCGGCATGTCGTGGCCGTGGATCGTCGCCGCCGTGGTCTCCGCGGTGATCGCCCTGGTGGCGCTGACCGCGGCGGTGCGGGCGGGCGACGTGCTGATCGGCGTGCTGTCGGTGCAGTTCCTCGGGCTGCTGCTCTCGCCGATCTCCTGGGACCACCACTGGGTGTGGGTGGCGCCGCTGCTGATCTGGTCGGTGCACGAGAAGGTCGCGCTGTGGGCCCGCACCACCCTGCTGGCGCTCTGGGTCCCGGTGATGTTCCTGGACGTGATCGCGTTCCAGCTGGACCGGCAGCCGACGATCTGGACGGTCAGCCGGCCCGGCTGGCTGTCGCTGCTCGGCTGGGCCTACCCGGCGTTCGCGCTGGTCACGCTCGTGGTGGTCGCGTGGTCGAAGAGCGTCCGCCACACCTCACGACCCGCCGCGAGCCCGGTCGTGCCGAGGTCCGCCCCGATGAACACCGGCTCCTGACCGGCGGTGCGCACCTACAGCTCCATCTCCTCGTGCCACTCGGCGAACGGGTCGGCGAAGTCGAGCTCGGTGATCAGCGCCAGCTCCTCGTCGGTCACGAGTGCCGACCGCAGCGCCGCCTCGATCCGGTCGGCGTCGGCGGAGCAGGTGATCACCACGAACTCCTGGTTGCGGTCGCCGTAGTACGGGTCCCACAGCAGCGAGGCCGCCGCACGCCGGTCCGCGTCGGCCTCCGACCAGTCGTCGGTCGCGGCGAGCCAGGGGCCGAGGTTGCCCACGCGCAGCCCGGCGCCCGCGGACTCGAGCCACAGCGCCGCGTCGGGCTGGCTCGCCACCCACGCCCGGCCGCGCACGCGCACCACGCCGTCGAGGAGCACGTCGATGGAGTCGTGCAGTCGCATCGGGTGGAACGGGCGCCGCTCGGTGAAGTGGACGACCGCCACACCGTGCGCCGGTTCGAGAGGCGGCTGCCCGTGGAGCAGGGGAGCGAAGCCGTCGTCGATCTCGCCGCGCCGCGACTGCGCCGGGATCGCCGCGAGCAGCGCGGTGACGTCCAGGCCGTCGACGGTCTGCCGCGGGGCGTGGGGGGTGAGCCGGTCGAGCACCGCGGCGAGCACCGGATCGCACGAACCGGTCAGCACCAGCGCGTCCGCGAACTCCGCCTGCCCGACCACGACCTGCGCGACCGTCCGCTCGTCGCCCTCGGCCGCGCGCATGCCCCGGTCCGCGAGGGAGTCGGCGCCGGTCGCGTCGTCGAGCCACGTCGCCGTGTCGACGACCGTGACGACGGCCTCGACCTCGACGTCCGTCTCGCCCAGCGCGAAGCACACGGCCTCCGGTTCGAGCACCGGGTCGAGGTGCACGACCACGCGTCCGTCCAGTTCCTCGAGCAACGGGACGAGGTCCAGTCGAAGGGTGCACGACACGCACCCGTGTGCGAGTTCGAGCACAGTGAGCCGGCCGTCCACCCAGCGCCGCACGACCCCGTCGGCCAGGCCGCTCAGGTCGTGCCTGACCAGCACCGACTCCGGCGAAGCCCGCCACAGTTCGTCGGCCACGTCGTGGTGGGTGAACCCGGCTACCAATACGACCCGCGCTGCCATGCCCCGCACAGTACATGACAACGATTATCGTTTCTGAATCGCGGGTGGCGCCAGGCATGACATGATCGAACGATGCAGGTCGAGTTCTGGGCTGACGTCATCTGCCCGTGGTGCTACATCGGCAAGGCGCGCTTCGAGAAGGCGCTGGCCGAGTTCGAGCACCGCGCCGAGATCACCGTGGTGCACCGCGCGTTCGAGCTGGACCCCGGCAGAGAGGGCGTGGAGTCCGTTCAGGACATGCTCGCCGCCAAGTTCGGCCCGCGCGCCGCCGAGATGGAGGAGTCCGTCGCCCAGCTCGCACGCGACGAGGGCCTCGGCTACCGGCTGGACCGCGAGGTGGGCAACACGTTCGACGTGCACCGCCTGCTGCACCTCGCGGGGGAGCGCGGAATCGGGCAGCAGGTCCTCGACGCCGTGCTGCGCGCCAACTTCGCCGAAGCGCGCTCGCTCTTCACCCCCGAGTCGCTGTCGGAGATCGCCACCGGGGCCGGACTCGACCCCGCCGACGTCAAGGCGGTCCTGTCCGACCCCGCCGCCCACGCCGACGAGGTGCGCGCCGACGAGCAGCGCGCCCGCGACCTGGGCGTCACCGGTGTCCCGTTCGTCGTCGTGGCCGGGCGTCTCGCCGTGGCCGGTGCCCAGCCGGCCGAGGTGTTCGGGCGTGCCCTGACCCAGGCCTGGGAGGTGTGAGGTGGAAGAAACGCCGTTGAAGGTGGACGTGGAACAGCTGCCGTCCGCCGTCGTGCTGCGCGCCGAAGGGGAGGTCGACTCCTACACGGCGGACCAGTTGCGCGAAAAGCTCGCCGAGGCGTTCACCGCGAAGCTGCCGGTGGTGCTCGACGTGAGCGAGGTCGAGTTCTTCGCGTCCGCCGGGCTCTCGGTGCTCGTGGAGTACCACCTGCTCGGCGAGGACCGGGGCATCCCGTTGCGGCTGGTCTCGCCGCGGGGCAGCGTTCTGCGGGCGTTGCGGGCGACCACGCTCACCGAGACGCTGGAGCTGTACCTCAGCCTCGACGAGGCGCTGCGGGGCAGGTAGCGGGATTGCTCGTGATGGAGGGAAACCCTTGGCCGACAAGCTGACCCTCGACCTGCACCCGGTCTTCCGCAGCGACCAGGACATCGCCCGGGCCGTGCGCAACGCCCTGTTCCGCGCGGCCGGTCAGGGCGTGCCGCTGCTGGAGATCGTCACGGGCAAGGGGTCCGGCAAGCTCAGGGGCCGCGTCCTGGCGATGCTCGGGCAACCGCACGTGAAGAAGCTGTACCGGCGGGCCGAGGTCGCGCCGGGCAACGACGGCATGGTGCTGGTGCACCTGAAGTAGCGCTCAGCGCGTGCGCCGCGTCACGCGGTCGACGCACTCAAGCGGAGAAGGTTCTGTCCGGCACCAAGGCCAGCATCCGTTGCGCGCGTGGGAAGTCGCGCAGCTGCTCGGACAGCAGCGTGAGCGCCGGCTCGAGCACCTGCGGTGGAACTCCGCGCGCGCCGAGCACATCACCCGTCCAGGAGAGGAACGCGCGGAACAGAGCGTCGTCGTCCACGTACAGCGCGGTGGCGAGGAACTCGACGATGTGCGCGAGGTCCTCGGCCGTGTGGTGCTTCTGCTCGTCGCTGTAGGACAGCATGGCGGGCACCCGGTCTTCGAGGCCGCGGTACACCGACCGCACGAGATCACGCGCGTTCCGCGTCACCAGCGTGTACTCCTGGTCGGCGAGGTGCGGCAGGTGGTCGATCGGCTGGTACCGCGCCGTCGGCCTCGGCAGCTCCTGCGACAGCAGCATGTCCGCGGCGGAGCGGGCGTCGGCGGCCCACGCGTTGGCGCCGAACCGCCGCGCGTACTCGCCGTCCGGTCCGAACGCGGCCCCTCCCACCATCACCGGCACGCCCGCCGCCTGGCAGGCCGTCATCGTGGCGTGCGCCGAGGGCAGCCGGGTGGCGATCGAACTGGACAGCGCCACCACGTCCGGGCCCGTGCGGTGCAGGTGCGTGATCAGGTGCGGCGTGGGCACCTGCGCGCCGAGGTAGTCGACCGCGAAACCGCGCAGCGCCAGCACTTCCGCCAGCAACCGCGCGGGCAGCGCGTGCCACTCGCCGTCCACGCACGCCACCGTCACGCGGCCGTTCACCGGCTCGACCCGCGGCCTCGTGATCGACAACGCGGTGACCGCGCGGTCGTTGATCGCGGTGATCGCGTGCTCCTGCGCCACGCTGATCCGGTTCGCGGCCCACTCGCCGCCGACCCGGCGCTGCACACCGCCGACCACGTCGAGCAGCGCGGCCTCGTGGCCCAGCTCGGCGGCGGCCTCGAGCACCACGTCGGTCGCGCGGTGCTCGTCCCCGTCCAGCGCGGCTTCCCACAGCGCGTCGACAGCCTTCACGAAGACCTCCTCCGAGGCGCGGTGATCGCGAGAACGGCCATGTCGTCGTGGATGCCGCTGCCGACCCACTGGGCCGCGAGCATGTGCACGTGCTCGACGAGCGCTTCGGCCGGCATGCCACCGCAGGCTTCCAGCGCGCGGCGCAGGCGGTCCTCGCCGAACTCCTCGTCGCCCAGCGGGCCGCCGACGGCCTCGGTGATGCCGTCGGTGTAGAGCAGGCACGAGTCGCCGGGTGCCAGCACGACCTCGTCGGTCGTCGTGACGATCTTCTCCAGGATGCCGACGAGCGTGCCCCTCGTGTTCGCCACCTCGACGGTGCCCCCGGACCGCACGATCAACGCCGGCAGGTGCCCGCCCGAGGTCAGCTTCACGTGCAGGCCCTCGTCGACGGGGCGGACGGTGCTGACGACCGTGGTGATGAAGCGCGACCGGTCCGTCGTGAGCAACGCCTGGTTGAGGGCGGCGAGCATCCGGTCGTGGTCGGTGACCACCTGCAGCAGCGCGTGCAGCGCCGTGCGGACCCTGCCGGTCTGCACCGCCGCGTCGAGGCCCTTGCCGCAGACGTCGCCGAGGACGACGAACAGCTCGTCGCCGGGCAACTGGTGGACGTCGTAGAAGTCGCCGCCGACGCGTTCGGTCGCACCGGACGCGCGGTAGCGGCCGGCGAGGTCGACGTGCTCGTGGCGCCGCAGGGTGGGCGGCAGCAGGTCGCGGGTCAGCCGCTCGGTGATCTCGGCCTGCTGCGTGAACAGGCTGGCCGCGGAGATCGCGACTCCCGCGCGGGACGCGAACAGGCGCGCGAACGCCTCCTCGTCGTCGGTGAACTGCTTGTCCCGCCGGATGAGGATCAGCGCACCGGCCGGGACGCCGTGACCGGGCAGCGGCGTCACGACGATGGACACCACGTCCCTGGCCAGCCAGTCCGGCGCCACGGCCGGGTCGATCCAGCGCGACGGCACGGGCGGGAAGCCGCGCAGCGCCTCGCTGAGCCCCACGACCTCCTCGACGTCGACGTGCTTCAGGTCGTAGGTCGGCGCCTCGCCGCGGCGGCAGCGCGTGACGGGGTGGCCGTGGTCCGACTGCGGCGCGATCACCAGCGCCTCGTCCGCCAGGTGCTCGGCCGCGAGCTCGGCGACGACGGTCATGCACCGCTCGGGGTTGAGCGACGTCATCAGGGCGCTCGACATGCGCGTCAGCAACTGCGCGCGCTCGCGTTCCAGCCGGAGGTCGGTCTCGTCGAGCAGCCACCACGTGACGGTGCCGTCCGCGTGGTCGACCCGGTGCGCGGCGTAGCTGCGTTCGGCGATGTCCACGGACTCGCCGTGGCGCCACCGCGTGGGGGAGATCTGCTGGGGGAGGAGCGTCTTGGCTGCGTGGTTCATGCCGTGCACTGCACCGGCGGCGTCAACCACAAGCGCGGGGCACGGCGAATGCAACCAGCTCGAAACCGTGACCACCTTCGAAGCATCTCATCCGAACCGGATCAACAACAACGTTTGAGCCCCTGAATCGGGGGTAGGACGTCCACTGAGGATGATCACAGCGCCACCCGTCCGGTGATTCCGAGCACGGTGTGCCCGCCCACCCAGATCCGGCCCTCCACCTGGTCGAGGTGCAGGCGCCCGCGCCGGCCGAGTGCGGTGCCCTGGGCCGCCACGTACCGCTGCCGGGCGATTCCCGCCGGGATGAGCCACTGGGCGATGGCGGCGTTGAGGCTGCCCGTGACCGGGTCCTCCTCGAAGCGTTCGCCCTCGTTGACGAAGGCCCTGACCTCGAACGCCGCCTCCCCGCCCACGCGGTGCGGCCCGACCACGCCGATGCCGGTGAACGCGCCGAAACGGGCGTAATCGGGTCGCACGGCCAACACCGCCTCGGCGGAGTGGAGCAGCACCGCCACCCACCCGGGCCCGTTGTCGGCCCACTGCGCACCGGCGATCTCACCCGGCGTGATCGCCAGTGCCGCCGCCAGGGCTTCCAGGTCGTCGACCGGACCGCTGCGCACCAGGGGCGGAGCGGCGAACGCCAGCCGTAGCCCGTCGCGGCGCACCTCCACCAGTCCGGCCCCGCACTCCTGCACCAGCAGGCCGGGATCGCGCGGTGTGTTGCCCGCTTCGAGCCACGCGCGGGCCGAGCCGAGCGTCGGGTGGCCCGCGAACGGCAGTTCGCGGCTGATGGTGAAGATCCTCACCCGGTAGTCGGCGGCGGGATCGGCCGGCGGCAGGAGGAACGTCGTCTCCGCGAGGTTCGTCCAGTTCGCGAACGCCTGCATCCGCTCCGTGGTCAGGCCCTCCGCGTCGTGCACGACCGCGAGCGCGTTGCCCTTGGTGAACTCGTCGGTGAACACGTCGACCTGGCTGAACGTCCGCATCCGGCGACGTTAACCGAAATCGGGCAACGTCATCGCGGAGTGCTCCGGACGGCTGGCCTCGGCAGGCATGGTGGTCCGTGCGCGCAAGGCGGCGTTGCGCGCGGCGAGTGCTTCGGCAGTGCCGGGGAACAGTTCGGCGTTGCCCTTCTCGACCAGCCCCTGGTTCGCCTCGACGAACGGGCGCGTGGAGCGTTCGTAGGCCTCGAACGCCTGCTCGGGAGCCGAGGTGAGGTGACCGGCGAGCACGTAGGCGCCGACCAGCGCGAGGCTCGACCCCTGCCCGGTGAGGAACGACGGCGCGTACGCGGCGTCCCCGACCAGCGCGACCCGTCCGGACGACCACCGCGGCATGCGGATCTGGCTGACCGTGTCGAAGAACAGGTCGTCGGCGGCACGCAGGGACTCGACCAGGCGCGGGACCTCCCAGCCGTCGCCGGCGAAGACCGACGCCACCAGGTCGCGCTGGGCCTCGGGGTCGCGGAACGCCCCGAACGGTGCCTCGTCGCGGGCGAAGCTGAGGAAGCCGTGCACGTTCTCGCCACTGCCCACCGCGTAGAGCGCGGCGGCGCGACCGGGTTCGTTCCACAGCAGGGCCTCGTGGTCGAGCCCGAGGTGGTTGGGCATCGTGAAGCCCGCGAAGCAGTAGCCGAGGTAGCGGTGGAACTGCTCCTCCGGTCCGAACGTCAACGCGCGCACGGTCGAATGCAGGCCGTCGGCGCCGATGACGTGGTCATAGGTGCGTTGGAGGCCGCTGCGGAACGTCACGTCCACACCGCCGGGCCCGTCACTCATCGCGACGACGGTGTCGTCGAAGAGGTACTCCACGTCGTCGCGCGTGGTCTCGTGGAGGATCTCGGCGAGGTCGCCGCGGCGGACCTCCAGGTCGCTGCCGTCGCCCCCGATCAGCACCTCAGGCCGCAGCGAGGCGGCCTCACCACCGTCGGTGTCGAGGAACGTGATCCGCCGCGTGTCGACGTGGGCTTCCCGCAGGCGGGGGAGCAGCCCCATGCGCTCGACGACGGCCAGCGCGGTGCCGCGGATGTCGATGGGGTAGCCACCGCCGCGCAGGGTGTGGGACTTCTCCACGACGGTGACTTCGACGCCCCGCCGCCGCAGCCAGAACGCGAGTGCGGGCCCGGCGATGCTGGCGCCGGAGATCAGGACGGTGCTCATGGTCCCTCCAGATAACTAACTTAGGTATCATTTTTTGGATCGCGATGATCGCTACGGTTCACTGCGACCAAGGCAAGCATATACCTAAGTTAGGTAAGTGAGATGGGCGAGGGCCTGAACCCCGCGGCGCTGCTGCCGCACCTCATGCAGCTGGGCACCGTGCTCAACCGCAGCCAGCTGGTCGAGCGGGCGATGGAGCAGGTCGGTGTACCCCTGGAACGGCCCGGCCTGACCGTGCTCATCACCCTGCGCATGGCCGGTCAGCCCCTGAGGGTGGGGGAGATCGCCGCGCGGATGCAGGTCGTCGGCCCGCACGTCACGCGGCTCCTGCACGACCTCGAACGCTCCGGCCTCGTCCAGCGCGTCACCGATCCGACCGACCAGCGCGCCCGCCTGATCGAGCTGACCGGCTCCGGGTCCGCCGCGGCCGGCCGTTACCTGGAGGCGGTGCTCGGCTGGTTCACGGGCGCCATCGCCGACTGGCCGGAGGAGGACCAGCAGACGTTCGGGCGGCTGCTCGGCCGGTTCGTCGACGACCTCCAGGCGCGGGTCGCCGACCTCGGCTGACCGGACCGGGCCCGTCGCGCGGGAACCCCGCACGCCCAGGGCCGCGAGCGATCTCTCCGTAGTCCTCCCGCGGTGGCGGGGCAATGGTGCCGCGCAACGTCCGCGCGCCGGGCGAGGTGTAGCCCGCACACGTGGTGCTGCCCGTTCGCCGGCTCCTAACCTCGGAAGCCATGTCCTGCCTGCAATGACGGAGGCGAACGCATGCGCCCGAGGAACGTGGTCCTGGCTTTGGCGGCCGCCACCGGCCTGGCCGCCGCATCCCTGTCGATCTCGCTGGCGGCCGTCCCGCCACCGCAGTCCGGCTCGCTCACCAAGTACGACGTCACCGGCACCTACGTCAGCGGGTTGTCGTCCGGCGGCTTCATGGCGAACCAGCTCCACGTCGCGTATTCGAGCGTCTTCCAGGGCGCGGGCATCTTCTCCGCCGGTGCCTACGACTGCGCGCAGAACGATCTCAACACCGCCCTGCTCGCGTGCATGGACACCTTCCAGGCCCGCAAGACGCCGGCGGAGCTGGAGCAGCTGACCCGCACGCGCGCCTCGGCCGGGTCCGTCGACCCACCGCAGAACCTGGCGGGCGATCCCGTGTGGCTCTTCCACGGCAGTGCCGACGACACGGTCGACCGGGCGGTGAACGACGATCTCGCCACCTACTACCGCGACTTCGGTGCGCGGGTCGTGTACGACAACTCCACCGCGGCGGGCCACGCGTGGATCAGCCCGATCGGCCCGAACGCCTGCGGCACCACGACTTCGCCGTACGTCAACAGGTGCGGCACCACCGACCCGGTGAAGGAGATGCTCACGCACCTCTTCGGTCAGGTGAACCCGGCCGCTTCCGCGCTGTCCGGCAGACTGGTCCGGTTCGACCAGAACACCCACGCGCCCGGTGGCGACGCGGCGGCGATCAGCATGGGCCGCGAGGGCTTCGCGTACGTGCCGAGGTCGTGCGAAACGGGGCCCTGCAAGCTGATGGTGACCCTGCACGGGTGCTACCAGTACTTCGGGCTGATCGGCGACGCGTTGCTGGACAAGGCTTATCTCAACGAGTACGCCGACACCAACAACATGATCGTGCTCTACCCGCAGGCCACCACGATGGCCGGGAACCCGCGCGGCTGCTGGGACTGGTGGGGCTACCAGTCCGCGCGGTACCCGCTCAAGACCGGCCCGCAGATGACGGCCGTGGTGAACATGGTGAGGGCGCTGTCCGGCGGCACTCCCACCACGCCGCCCACGACCACGACCACCACCCCGCCGACCTCGCAGTGCGTCACCGCGAGCAACTACGCCCACACCGTCGCGGGCCGCGCCTACGCCAACCTGGGACAGACCTACGCGCTGGGCTCGAACCAGCCGCTGGGGTTGTGGAACACCTTCACCACCAGCGTGATCCGGCAGACCTCGCCGAACCACTGGGTGAAGTGCTGATCGGCGCGTGAGCGCGGGGGTGGCGGTGCGCACCGCCACCCCCGGCGGCCGGCTCAGCAGTGGTCGAACGCGTAGCCGGAGTCGTCCGGCCCGACCAGGTAGCGGTCGCGCAACGTCGTCGTGGCCGGGGTGTCCGGGTCGTCGCAGACGTCCTCGAACGTGCCGCGCAGGTCATCGGTGTACTCGATGTCCATCACGTGCGAGCCGTACACGTCGGAATAGGACGAGCACTCCTCCCAGCGGTGGCACTCCTCGGAGACCGCGAAGTCGAACCCGACCTCGGTGCGTCCGCGCGAGGCCTGCTCGGCGGAGTTCTTCTGACCGATCGCGAGGTTCTTGCCATGTGCGCGGTCGGCGAGCAGCTTCGCGTAGGCGAGGTTGTTGTTCACGCTCAGCTTGCCGCGGGAGCGCAGGTAGGAGTCGAGGTTGTCGACCTCGACCGCCCTGAAGCCCTTGGCCGCGCACCGGTCGATCGTGGCGCCGATGATCGAGGCGAGCTCGGTGCGCTTCGCGGCCGTCGAGGTGTCGAGCAGGAGCTCGTCCGGCCAGTTCGGGTCGGTGATCGGCCTGCCGGAGGAGTCCTTGAGCACCAGGTGACCGCGCTGGTTCAGCCAGACGTCGCGGTCACCGGGCTGGGACTGGAACCCGTTGACGTAGCAGATGCTGTAGATGCCCGGTGCGGGCGACGCGGTGCTGTCGCGCGTCACCAGGTTCACGCCGCCGGGCGGGGTGTAGGCGGAGCCGAGCTGGTAGTCGAGCACCGCGCCGGCCGGGGGGAGCTCGACCGCGGCCGCCTGGCTCGCGGGCGTCAGCGGTCCGGCGGCGCACGCCGCGACGGCGACCGCCGCGACGGCGACCGCCGCGAGCGCGGTCCGGGTGAGGGCGCGCGCAGGGGATGTCATAAGCGCCAGACTCCTTCATCGCTCACAAGTGGTTGAGTGCGGGCGACCCTAGCCACGGAGCCCCCGGATGGGCCAGAAAGCGATCTCAATCGGTCACAGCCCCCACCGATCGCGCGACCCGCCTCCTGCCACCACGAGGTCGCTGAGGTCGTGGCGAACGCGCTCGACACCGCTTCCGGCCTCTGCCGGGGCCCGCGACCGACCTCGTCGCCGCCTGATCGGGGACCCGGCCAATCCGGTCCGCGGCCTGTTCCGAACCAGGGGTGTGAAGGCAACACGATCCATCCTCATCGGCCTGGTGTCGGTGGCCGCGGCGCTGGCGGCGGGACACCTCGTCGCGGGACTCGTGAGCCCGCTGGCCTCGCCGTTCCTGGCGGTCGGCAACACCGCGATCGACCTGACACCGCACCCGGTCAAGGACTTCGCGATCCGCACGTTCGGCGAGAACGACAAGGTGGTGCTGCTCGCGGGCATGGCCGTCGTGCTCATCGCGCTCGGTGTGGTGGCGGGGCTGTTGTCGCGGCGCAGCCCGTGGCCCGGCACCGCCCTCGCCGGCGCGCTCGGGCTGCTCGGGGTCGCCGCGGTGCTGGCCCGGCCCACCTCGACCACGTGGGCGGTGCTGGCACCGCTGGCGAGCCTCGTCGTCGGTGTCGCCGCGTTCCGCTGGCTGTGGGCCCGGGCGCCCGCCGCCGCGCCCGCGCAGGACAGGCGGCGTTTCCTGATCTCCACGGCGGCGATCGCGGCCGGCGCCGGTGTCGCGGCGGCCGGCGGCCAGTTCCTCGCCGGACGGGTGGACGTCGAGGCGTCCCGGCGCGGCATCACGCTGCGGCCGGGGCAGAAGGCGCCGGAGATCCCGTTCGGCGCCGACTTCGCGCGCGAGGGCACCCCGCCGTTCCTGACGCCGAACGAGAAGTTCTACCGCGTGGACACCGCGCTCAGCATTCCCCGCCTGCGCGCGGAGGACTGGCGGATGCGGGTGCACGGCATGGTGGACAACGAGATGGTGCTCACCTACGACGACCTGCTGCGGCGGCCGTTGGTGGAGAAGACCATCACGCTCGTGTGCGTGTCCAACGAGGTGGGTGGCCCGTACATCTCGACGTCGAACTTCATCGGGGTCGACCTGGCGGAGCTGCTGCGCGAGGCGGGGGTGCGGCCCGGTGCCGACCAGCTCGCGACCCGCAGCGTGGACGGCTGGACGTGCGGCACGCCGGTGGCCTCGATCATGGCACCCGGCTCGAACGCGTTGCTGGCCGTCGGGATGAACGGTGAGCCGTTGCCGCTGGAGCGCGGTTTCCCGGTCCGGATGGTGGTTCCCGGTCTCTACGGGTACGTCTCCGCGACGAAGTGGCTGGTGGACATGGAACTCACCACCTTCGACGCGTTCGACCCGTACTGGGCGGAGCGCGGCTGGGCGAAGAAGGCACCGGTCAAGGTGATGTCCAGGATCGACCGGCCGAAGTCCTTCGAACGGGTGCCGGTGGGCAGGTTCGTCGTCGCGGGCATCGCGTGGGCCCAGCACCTGGGCGTCGACAAGGTCGAGGTGAGGGTCGACGGCGGGCCCTGGCAGCAGGCGACGCTCGCCACCGAGGTCAACGTCGACACGTGGCGCATGTGGCGCGTCGAGCTGGACCTGCCGGAAGGCAACCACACCGTGGAATGCCGTGCCACCGACCGCAACGGCTACACGCAGACCAACGAGCGCGCCGCGCCGATTCCGGACGGTGCCACCGGCTGGCACTCGATGGTGTTCACGTCGGTGGCCGGCTGACCGGTCACCGCGGCCCGCACTGCCGCCTGGGCGCGGGAAGTCGTCGTCGGGCAGGGCCGAGTCCGGTCCGGCTTGGAGATCCACAGTGGACTGCGATTCCAGGCGGAAAGTCACCGCAGGTCACGCACGATTCGCAGATTTTTCGGTAACAGAAGGATAACCGCACCCATCCGTCCTCGGAGCGGTGGCGAATCACGAGCAACAGAAGTTCCACTCACCCTGGGAGATGTCCTGTCATGAACAAGACCGTCCGCAACACCGTCCTGGCCCTCGGCGCCGCCTCGCTCGCCCTGTTCGGCGCGGCGTGCGGCTCGGGCGACATGGCCAGCAGCAGCTCCACCACCACCACGACCACCTCGACGACCTCGATGGCCCCGTCGTCGTCGGCGATGGCGGATCCGGCTGCGAACCTCGTCGGCCCGGGTTGTGCCGACTACGCGAAGCAGGTGCCGTCCGGTGCCGGTTCCGTCTCGGGCATGGCCGCCGACCCGGTCGCCACCGCGGCGAGCAACAACCCGCTGCTCACGACGCTGGTGAGCGCGGTGTCGGGCAAGCTCAACCCGAAGGTGAACCTGGTCTCGACGCTCAACGGCGCGGAGTTCACGGTGTTCGCGCCGGTCGACTCGGCGTTCGCGAAGATCGACGCCGCGACGATCGAGAAGCTCAAGACCGACGACGCGCTGCTGACCAAGATCCTGACCTACCACGTGGTCCCCGGCCAGATCACGCCGGACAAGATCGCGGGTGAGCAGAAGACGGTGCAGACCGGCACCGTCAAGGTCAGCGGCTCGGGCAACGCGATCAAGGTCAACGACGCCAACGTGATCTGCGGTGGCGTGAAGACCGCCAACGCCACGGTGTACCTGATCGACTCGGTCCTGCTGCCCGCCTGACATCTCCCGGGCACGGGGTCGCGACTCCGGGAACCGCGTCACCACGCGGTTCCCGGAGTTCCTCATGTCCGGCCGTCGTCAGGCCGTCCCAGGTGGACGGTCAAGGTGCCGTCGAACGTGAAGATGGGGCTGTTGGCGGGTTCGCGGATGACCGCCACGATCACGGCGTCCGGGTTCATCGGACGCACCGCCCTCGTGATCAGGAAGGCGTCCAGGTCGTCCGGGACCGCGATGATGACGCGGTCGGCGAGGTCGGCGGTGGCGTCGTCGAGCGCGCACGTGTCACGCCCGTCCCCGACGACCGCGTCGGCGCCGTTGGCCCAGGCTTCCGCCGCGGCGACGCAGTCGAGGTCCAGCACGGTCATCCGCGCGTCCGGTTGCACGGCCAGCGCCGCGTTCACGGCGTGACGCCCGGTGTCGCCGTATCCGATGACGAGGATGTGATCGGTCATTCCCGGGATTCGGTGCGGCACCCCCGCCGGATTGCGTCCGGTTCAGTGAAGGTCGACCGTGACGACGGGCGCACTCGTCGGACCCGGTGATCCCCCCGCGGGTTCGACGGTCAGCACCACTTCGCCGGCCTCGCCCACGCCGGTGGCGAGCAGCGACAGCACCTCGCCCGTCGCACGCGCCGTCCCCGCCGATCGCGGGCCGTGCTCGTCGACCAGCCACAGCTGGTAGACGCGGTCGCCGGGCAGCGGGCGCAGCCCGTCCGCCAGGAACAGCGCCTCGTCGCGGCTGCGCGACATCGCCACCGTGCCCGCCCGGTCTCCCGCGGCGACGAGCCGCAGGTCCGGCGCCGCCAGCAGGTCACCGACCGGGGTGTGCGGGGAAGCGGCCACCGGCGTGACCACCGAAGCGGTCAGCGCGCCGTGCACGCCTGCCACCGCCGCGGCGGTCAGGCAGGCGGCCGCGAAGAGCGCACCCGCCCGCAGGAAGCCCTGGCGCCGGGACGACACGGTCACGGCCTCGGAGCCGGTCGGAACCTGCCGCACGAGCCGGACCGCCTCGAGGACCCTCGTCCGCAGGTTCGCCGGGGTGACGTGGTCGACGGCACCGCCGAGCAGGGCCGCGGCCGCCACCAGTCCGGCCGACTCGTCCGCACAGGCCCGGCACCGGACCAGGTGCTCCTCGAACTCGGCGCGCTCGGCGCCGGGCAGCGCGCCGAGCGCGTGGGCACCGGTCAGCAGGTGCGGGTTCGTCGCACGCGTCGGTCCCGGTTTCACGCCTCTACTTCGAAGCCGTCCGATGACCGGATTGGCGTGGACCGGATCGATCCGGAGATCACCGCCGCGGTGGCGCGGACGACGGTGGTGCCGGCGGCACCGGGGACGCCGGTGAGGGCCGGGCGGGAGCCGGGGACGTGGCCGCCTCGGCAGGAGGAGGCGCCGTCTCCTTCATCTGCCCGTCGCCGCGCCGGTACCGCTCCTCGACCTCGGGCAACGGCCTCTCCGGCAGGTCGGCGTGGACCTTGGTCATGGTGTCGAACCAGGTCGCGGCGGGCACGGTGCCGCCGTAGATGTTGCCTTCCGGGCACAGGCGGGGCGCACCGTCGCCGATGCAGATGCCCTGGGGTGAGGTGCTGTCGTTGAACACCTGCACGGCGGCGGCGTAGTCCGGCGTGGCCCCCATGTAGGCCGCGGACTTGTACTCCTCCGTCGTGCCGGTCTTGCCCATCATCGGGCGCTTCCAGCCGGCCTTGCTCGCCGCGAACGCCGCCGTGCCCTGGCCCTTGCTGTCCTCGCTGAGACCGACGGCCAGCGCGTTGGCGAGGGGTTCGGGCACCGCCTGCTCGCACGGCGGCTTGATCAGCTCGACGGGCTTGCCGTTGCGGTCCAGCACCTTCTTGATCGGAGTCGGCTTGCACCACGTGCCGCCGCTCATGATCGTCGCGGCCACGTTCGCCAGCTCCAGCGTGCTCGACGGAGCCGGGCCCAGGGTGAAGGACGCGTTGCCGTTGCCCGCGTAGAACTGCGCCTGGTTGACGCGGAGGTCCTTGGGACCCTTGGGGTCCGGCGGAACGCCGGCGATGTTGGTCGCCATGGTCTTGCGCATGCCGAGCTTGGACGCCATGGTCACCACCGCCTCGAGCCCCGTCTTCTCCTCGAGGATCACGAACGCGGTGTTGGGCGAGGTCGCAAGCGCTTGGCGCAGCGGCATCTGCGGTGGGTAGCGGTCGTTGTGGTTGGACAGGCAGTACCAGTAGGTGTTCGGCTCACCCGTGGCCGGGCAGGACGTGGCGCCGCCCTTGAACA
>NZ_JAJCXE010000039.1:71705-110421 GCF_021056325.1 Lentzea sp. CC55
AGGAGTTGGGGGAGGGGATCACGGTGTCGATGCCGACCCCCTTCTCCAACGCCGCCGCCGCGGTGAAGACCTTGTAGACCGAGCCGGTGCCGAACTTGTTCTCCACACCGCTCGGCAGGTCGAACTGCGTCTCGAACTCCTCCTTCTTGAGCCCGTAGTCGCGGTTGGCCACCAGTGCCACGACCTCGTGCGCGTCCTTGCCGGGACGCACGATCGCCATCGTGTTCGCGACACCCGGCGTGTTCTTCGGCGCCTGCGCCTCGACCGCGGCCTTGGCGTGTTCGGTGATCTTGGGGTCCAGCGTGGTCTCGATCCGGTACCCGCCGATCTTCAGCTCCTCCAGGTTGAAGCCTGCCTCGGTCAGGTACTCGACGAGGAAGGAGCAGAAGAACCCGTACGACGGCCCGGCGCCGACGCAGCCGGTCTGCAGCGTGCGCACCGGCTCCTGCAGCCCGAGCGGGGACGCCTTGTGCCGGTCCGCGTCCTCCTTGGACACCTTCCCGTCCGTCGCCATCGCGTCGATCACGAGGTTGCGGCGCTCGATCGCCTTGTCGGGCCGCGCCTCCGGGTCGAGGGCGGTCGGGCTGTTCACCATGCCGGCCAGCGTGGCCGCCTGGGGGACGGTCAGCTTGTCCGGTGTCGTGTCGAAGTACGCCTGGGACGCGGCGGCGACACCGAAGATCGTCGACCCGAACGGCACGAGGTCGAGGTAGCGGGCGAGGATCTCGTCCTTGCTCAGCGCCGTCTCCAGGCCCACGGCGATGCGGGCCTCGCGCAGCTTGCGGGTGATGCTCTGCTCCTGGGCAGCGCGCTGCGCGTTCTTGTCCGTGCGCGCGAGCACGTGCACGAGGTAGTTCTTCACGTACTGCTGCGTCAGGGTCGACGCGCCCTGCTCCACCGACCCGCTCGCGTTGTTGCGGGCGGCGGCGCGCAGGGTGGCGAACCAGTCGACACCGTGGTGCTCGTAGAACCGGCGGTCCTCGATCGCGAACAGGGCGTCCTTCATGTGCGGCGAGAGCTTGTCCGGCGGCGTGCGCACCCGGTACTGGTCGTACAGGTACGCGATCGGCGTGCCGTCCTTGTCGGTCACCGTCGTCATCAGCGGCGGCTCGGTGTTCAGGATCTGGGCCAAAGTGGACTTGACCTGATCGCTGATGTTGTTCGACAGCGCACCCAGCGTCGCGGTGGCGGGGAAGAGGAGCCCGGCGACCAGCGCTCCGGCGAGCAGGCAGAGGCCCGCGAGCTTCCCCGCGCAGCGCGCGATCCTCCAGCGGTTCACGACCACACTCCCCTCGCCGACGGTGGTCTCCGGCGGTTACCCGGCGAATGCGCGGTCAGGCGCCCGGTTCGAATGAACCGGAGCCGGTGAAATGGTCACCCGCTGTGCGAAAGAAGCATTTCAGTCACTCGCTCGTGTCAACCGGACCGTGTCCGGTTTTTCCGTTCCCGGCACGGGTAGCTGCCCAACAGGACATTCACGCACCGGGGAGGAATCCAATGCCTTCGCTAGGAAGTGCCGGCTCTCGCGTCGTTCGCGTCGCCGCGATCGCGACGCTCGTGAGCATGCTGATCCCTGCGCCCGTGCGGGCGGCGGAAGGCTCCGACGACCACTCCGCCGGTTCGCAGATCGCGAAGCACGAGGGTACGAGTGAGATGCTGCTGTCGCCACCGGAACTCGGGGTGGGCCGGGTGGACGGCATCGACGTCAGCAGCCACCAGGGTGCCGTCGACTGGGGACACTGGTGGCGCTCGGGCAAGCGGTTCGCCTACGTCAAGGCGACCGAGGGGACCACCTACCGCAACCCCAACTTCACCCAGCAGTACAACGGGTCCGCTGCCGTCGGCATGATCAGGGGCTCCTACCACTTCGCCCTGCCGAACCGGTCCGACGGCGCGACGCAGGCCCGGTTCTTCGTGGCGAACGGAGGCGGGTGGTCGAAGGACGGCAGGACGCTGCCGGGGACGCTCGACATCGAGTACAACCCCTACGGCGGCGACACCTGCTACGGCCTGGGCCACGGCGCGATGGTGAACTGGATCCGCAGCTTCAGCGACACCTACCACGCGCTCACCGGGCGCTGGCCGGTGATCTACACGTCGGCCCAGTGGTGGGACAGGTGCACCGGCCGCACCGGCGACTTCAGCTCCACCAACCCGTTGTGGCTCGCGAGGTACGCGGCGACGGTCGGCCCGATGCCGTACCGCTGGCCGTTCCACACGATCTGGCAGTTCACCTCGTCGCCGATCGACCAGAACGTCTTCAACGGGGGCGCGGACCGTCTCGCCGCCCTGGCGACGGGATGACCCGATGTCCGCCCCGGTGCGCAGGTCCGAGCTGATCCTGCTGGTCTTCCTCGGCGTGGTGTTCGCGGTGTCGTCGACGGTCGTGGTGGCGTCCGTGGCGCACATCAGGAACATCGGCCTGACCGTCGAGGGCATCGAGGACGGCGCGGTGCTGCGGGCCTCGGCGTTCCGCGGCATCAGCATCGGGACGGACGACGAGGACAGCCTCGACCGGGTGGAGGTCTTCGTGGACGACGCCGCGGTGACCCCGCGCCGCGACGGGGAGAGGTTGCTGCTCGACGGGTTCGTGCCGACCGAGGGCAGGCACCTGCTGACCGCCCGCGTCCGCAGCGCCACGGCGTTGGTGGTGGACGCTGTGGTGGACCACGAGTTCACAATCGACAACACGGCGCCCTCTCTTGCCGTGCAGCACATACGATCCGGCGGACCACGCGCACCGGTCGTCATCAGGGGCACCGCCGACGGCGCCGAGCTCGTGAGGATCGGGCACACCCGCGCCCACGTCGACAACGGTGTCTTCACAGCCGTGGTCGCGTCGGCGCCCGCGACGATCTTCGTGGAAGCACGCGACGCGGCGGGCAACTCGGCAGGACGGCACGTGGTGGTGCCGGTGCCCCGTCCCGCCGTGCGCGCGGAGCACGTGACGGTGGAGGACTGGGCGTCCCCACCGGCGCGGGAACGGGTGCTCGCGATGGCGCGCCGGGGCGAGATCGACGCCGTCCGGCTCGACGTCAAGGACGAGACCGGGCAGGTGGCCCACTCGTCGCGGGTCGCCCTGGCCCAGCAGATCGGCGCGGTGAACAGCAGGTACGACCCGCGCGCCGCCGTGGACGAGCTGCACCGCGCCGGGGTCCGCGCGGTCGCGAGGATCGTCGCGTTCCACGACCCCGTGCTCGCCAGGGCGTCCGCGCGGTCCGGCATGCGCGACCACCTCGGGGACACCGCGCTGACGCTCACCAACTCCGCTCATCCCGAGGTGCGCGGCTACGTCGTGGCACTGGCGCGCGAGGCCGCGTCGCTCGGCTTCGACGACGTCCTGCTCGACCACTTCGGCAGCGAGTCCGATGTGGACTTCCTCGCGGAGGTCCGGGACGCCGTGCGCGCGGCGGGGGCGTGCTTCGGCGTCGTCGCGGCGGACGGCGCGGATGTTCCGGCCGATTTCATCGTCCCCGCCGGGCGATGACGCTTCGCGACCACCCGTCACCCGATGTGGTCGAACCCTGTTCCGACTGCGTGCGCGGTGCGGACGCGGGGGTACCAGTCGGTGAACCGATCGGCTGAAGTCCCAGGAGGACGGTATGAAAACCAGGACCACCGCACTGGCCGCGTTGATCGCCGCGATTCCGCTGGTGCTCGCGCCGGCGGCGGCGAACGCCATCGCGTGCTACGGCAACTTCAGCGACACCGTCGGCAAGCTGACGGAGATCACGCGCGAGGAGTTCATGTCCCGCGTGTGCCAGGCACAGCTCCAGCCCGGCACAGACCGCCGCGACGTGCGGGAGCTGACCGACGTGGTGCTCCCGGAGGCGGTGTCCGGCCTCGGGAGCATGGAGATGATCTACGAGCGCGCCAAACCCGTCGTCGACGACGTCGTCGAGAAGTGCTACTCACCGGCCGACCACTGCAACCCGGACGCCGTCGGGAAAGCCGTGCGGTGCATGAAGGAGGAGCTGCCCGACATGGCCGTGAACGCGCTCGGCCCGGACGCGCTGGCGAGCAGCTGCGAGGGCCTCGAGGCCGCGGCGGCCACGGACCCGCGGGCGTTGCGCGAGCGTGCGCGCAACGCGGCCGAGTCCTACATCGCCTACCTCCGGCAGAACTGACCTCCAGCACGGACCGAGGCGCGCCGGGGCCACCCGGCGCGCCTACGCCTTTTTCTGCTCCCGGGTGACCACGGCCTGCGCCGTCTCGGCCGCGTGGTGCATCGCCTCGGCGAACAAGGCCATGCGTCCCAACGACTCCACCTGTTCCGAGAGAGCGTCCTGCTCGGACGCCGGATCCAGTTCCGCGTCGGCGATGGCGCCCACGATCGACGCGGTCGCCGCCGCCATCCGCCGCGCCAGGGAGGTGAGGGCGAGCAGGACGTTCTGCGCCTGCTCGGAGCTGATCGGGACGGGGTGCCCGTCGCTGCCCGAGATCCGTCCCAGGTGGGCGTCCCAGGTCCAGGCGGCGGAGCACAACGCGTCGACGAACGGTTGCCAGACGGCATCGCCGGCAGAGGGGTCGTTCACGCACTACCTCCAGGTGAGATGACCCGCGTGTACCCACCCGTTCGCGTTTTGCGCCTCCCTCCGTCGAAGAGAGCCGGTCGAGTTACCCGTGACCGGCCGTTGATGACGGTCCGTGAGGAATTCACTAGAGCGGGTGCTTGCGCGTTCAAGGATGTCTGACAGCCCTCGTCGCGGGTACTGCCACCTCAACACCTACCGACGAACGTTCAGGAAAGGACACCGGTCATGGCCATGGACGACTTCCTGGACGACGGTCACAGGACCTTCGGCACGCAGATGTTCGGGTACGACCGCCGCGAGGTCGACGAGGAGTACGCCCGGCTGGAACGCCAGCTCGAACTGGCCTGCGCCGATCGCGACGCCGCGCTCGAAACGGCCGAGGAGCTCACCCGTCACCTCGAGGAGGCCCGCACGGAGCTCGCGGAGTACCGCGCGATCCACGCGGGACACGACAAGGACAACGCCGTCTCCGGGTGCATCCGGTACCTGCTGCACGTCGCCAGGCGCAAGGCGGACGAGATCGAGGCCGAGGCCAGGACGCGGGCCGAGGAAGCCGAGCAGCGCGCAGAGGAGGCCGCCGGCCGCCAGGCGCGCCTGCTGGACGAGGCCGAGCAGGAGACCCAGCGGCGGCTGGCCGAGGCGGGCCAGCGCGCGCGGGAGATCGTCGGCGAGGCGCTGGAACGGTCCCGCGTCCTGCTGTCCGACCTCGGCGAACGGCAGCGCCTGCTGGAGCAGTGGTACACCGAGATCGCCTCCGTGCAGGAGATGCCGCTGCCGAGGAGCCCGGAGCCCGCGGCCGTGGAGGCGGCGCCCACCACACCGAGCGTGACGCGATGACCGCCCTCGCCCACGGGTCCGCGCTCACCACCGCGACCTGCGTGCTCGTGGACGTGCGCGACTGCGGCGTCACCGGCGTCCGCTGGGCCGCCGCGTGCGCGGAGGCCCTGGGCATCGGCCTGGTCGTGCAAGCCGCCGGGAACGACCCCGCCCACGCCGAGGTCGCGGCGCTGGTGGCCGAACTGCCCGGCCTGCCCGTCCACGTCGAACGCCACGACTGCTCCCCGCCCGCCCGCTGGGAGGGCGCGCTGGTGGTCATCTCCCGGCAGCAGGCTCTGGCCATGCCCCCGATCGCCGGTGGCGACTGCCGCGACGTCGTCGTGGTGAGGGGCAACCCCGCCGCCATCGCGGGCCGGTTCGGCGTCGTGACCGCCGTCCTCGACAGCGTCGGCGGCGAGGGCGTGCTGCAGCGGGCGACGACCTTGTGCCGCGCACGGGGAGCGACGCGCCTGCGCGTGCTGTCCCGCCCGTGCCCGAAGCCGGGCGACTCGCTCGACGCCGCCGCGGACCTCGTCCACGCCGCGTGCCCGGACGTGATCGTCGAACTGGTGCACGTGCCCAGGTCCGTGGCCGAGGAGACGCGGCTGTTCCCGAGCGACCTGCTCGTGGTGTCCGGCCGGGAACGCGGGCCGGGAGAGGGCCTGCAACCGGCGGCGAGGGCGGCGCTGCACCACGCGCCCTGCCCCGTGCTGTTCAGCTGCTCGTGACCGGGGGAGTGCCTCATGACCGTCGGAAGAATCGTCGTGTACGTCTTCGCCGCGGCACTCGCCGGGGTGACGATCGGACTGCTGAAGATCTGGCCGCAGCCGGAGATGACGTCGCAGGAGCAGGTGCGCGCGCCCGTCCCGGCGGCCACGATCTCGGTGAGGACGGTGCCCCCGCCCTCCTCCTCCGCTCCACCGTCGTCGTCCGCCCCGGCACCGCCGCCCGCGCTCGTCGCCCAGACCGTGCCCCGGCCGGGACCGGAGCTCCCGCCCGGGGTCGCGGTGCGCGAGGAGGGCGAGGGCTGGTGGCGGACCATCGCGGGCACCACGGCCCAGATCGGCAGGGGAACCGTCCACACGTACTCCGTCGAGGTCGAGCAGGGCGCCGTGCTGCCGAGTGAGCACCAAGCCTTCGCCGCGGCGGTCGACTCCGCGCTCGCCGACCCCCGCGGGTGGACGGCGACGGGCGGCGTCGCCTTCCGCCGGGTGGACGTCGCCGAACCGGACGTGCGGATCAGGCTCACGGCGACCCGGACCGCCCGTGCCACCTGCGGGTTCGACCTGCCCTACGACACCTCCTGCTACATCGACGGCGTCATCTACGTGAGCGCGCCCCGGTGGTTCCGCGGCGCCGAGTCGTTCGAGGGCGACCTGGAGGGCTACCGGCGCTACCTCGTCAACCACGAGATGGGCCACTTCCTGGGCCACGGCCACGAGTTCTGCCCCGCCGACGGCGCACCCGCGCCCGTGATGATGCAGCAGACCTTTTCCGTCTCCAACGACGAGCTGGCGCGGGTCACCGCCAGGACGCCGCAGGGCCTGACCGTTCCCCGCGACGGCAGGACGTGCACCGCGAACCCGTGGCCGCACCCGGAGGTGACCAGGTGAAGATCGCGATGATCTCGTTGCACGGCAACCCGTTGACCGCGCTGCGCGACCCCGACGCCGCCGGCCGGCGCCTGCACGTGGCGAAGCTGTCCGAGGAGCTGCACCGGCTGGGGCACGAGCTGTCGATCTACACCCGCCGGACCGACCCGCGCCTGCCGGAACGGGTCCGGCTCGCCGACGGCTTCGAGGTGGTGCACGTCCCGGCCGGCCCGGCGGAGGCCCTCGACCAGGACGGCGTCGTGCCGCACACCGGGGAGTTCGCGAAGTTCCTGAACACCCAGTGGGCCTCCAGCCCGCCGGACCTCATCCACGCCCACCACTGGACCTCCGGCCTCGCGGCCGTGCTCAGCGCGCGCCGCACCGCGATCCCGATCGTGCAGAGCTTCCACGGGCTCGGGGGAGGGGACTCCGCCGACATCGAGCGGCTGGTCGCCCGCGGCGCCACCGGGGTGGTCGCGACGTCCGCCCAGGAGGCGGGCGAGCTGGTCCGGCTCGGCGTGCGGCGGTCCAGGATCTCGACCGTGCCGTGGGGGGTGGACACGTCCGTCTTCACGCCGGGCGGGCCGGCCACCGCGCGCACCGGGAGGCTGCGCGTCCTCGTCACCGCGGACCTCTCCCCGGACGACGGCGTCGACGACCTGATCATCGCCCTCACCGCGGTGAGCCACACCGAGCTCGTGGTCGCCGGTGGTCCTCCGCGGCGCTTCCTCAAGGGCAACGCCGAGTACGAGCGCCTGTGCGAGCTGATGGCCCGCAACGCCGTCGCGGACAGGGTCAGCATCATCGGCCGGGTACCGCACTCGGAGATGCCCTCGCTGATCCGCTCCGCGGACGTGGTGGCGTGCCCGCGGCGGCGTCCGTCGTTCGGGGTCGCCGCGCTCGAGGCGATGGCGTGCGGGGTGCCCGTGGTGGCGTCGGCGACCGGTGGCCTCGCCGAGTCCGTGGTGCACCAGGTGACCGGGCTGCTCGTCCCGCCGCACAACCCCACGCTGCTGGCGCGGGCCCTGCGCGCGCTCCTGGGCGACGAGGTGCGGCGCCAGGCGCTCGGAGCGGCGGGCCAGGACCGCGTCACCATCCGGTACGGGTGGGACCGCGTCGGCCTGGACGCGGTCCGTGCGTACGAGCACGCGACCGGCCCCGAGGTGATCACCGCTCAGCGCGGGCCCGCCCAGGTCTACGCTCGCCTGCGCCGGCCGCTCGTGCGCGACGAACCGGCGGGGTGACGCCGAGGCCTCACCCCGGTCGCGCGGCGTTCCCGGCCGCCCATCGCGCCGCCTCACCCCCTGTCGCGGCGCGGGTGGCGCGTTCGTAGACCTCGAGCGCCTCCCCCGCGAGCCGCCGCCGCGAGTACCGGCCCAGGACGCGGTCGCGGGCCGCCATGCCGAACTGCTCCCTGCGCGTCTCGTCGGACAGCAGGGCCTTCACCGACCGCGCCAGCCGCCGCACGTCCCGCGGCGCTACCAGCACCCCGGTCACACCGGGCAGCACGACATCGTTCAGGGCGCCGACCGCCGTGGCCACCACCGGCACCCCGCACGCCATCGCCTCCAGCGCCGCCATGCCGTACCCCTCGGCGAGCGGCGCGCACACCGCGACGTCGGCCGACCTCAGCACCGCCGGCCGGTCCCCGCGCCGCACCGCGCTCGCGTCCACCAGCTCCACGTTGTCCACAGTGGACAGCGCCGCGCCGATCGCCGCCGAGCTGCCGGGGCCCAGCTCCCCGGTGAGCAGGACGCGCATCCGCCCGTCGTGGACCTCGACCGGCCCCTCGGGCGTGAAGAAACCGGGGTCCACCCCGCTGGGCACCACCGACACGTGCGCCCGCCGCACCCCGGACTGCCACAGCTCCGCCGCCTCCGCCGAGCTCGTGGCGACGATCCGCGCGGCCCGCCGCGCGATGAGACCCTCGGCCGTCGCCCGCAGCCCGGC
Organism: Lentzea sp. CC55; assembly: GCF_021056325.1. NCBI lineage: Bacteria > Bacillati > Actinomycetota > Actinomycetes > Pseudonocardiales > Pseudonocardiaceae > Lentzea > Lentzea sp. CC55. The sequence continues at coordinate 80,599 of NZ_JAJCXE010000039.1, forward strand.
CCCGGCGCCACCCAGGCCGTGGAAGGAGTGCACCACCGGGATGCGCAGGCGGTGCGCCCCGATCACCGCGATCAGTCCCGAAGTCCAGTGGTGCGCGTGCACCACGTCGGGCGGACGCCTCCGCCACCGCCCGGCGACGAACTCGGCGAAGTCACCGAGGTGGGCCGCGAGCTCGTCGTCCCCGAGCACGCGTTCCGGTCCCACCGGGACGTGCACGACCTGATACCCCTCGGGGCTGCTGACCGTTTCACGTGACGTGGCGTCTTCTCGTCGCGTGTAGACGACCACGTCGTGCATCGACGCGCTCAATCCCGCACACAGCTCTGCCACGTGCGCGGCCCGCCCCGCGCTTTCGGAGAGCGGACTTGCTTGCGCGGACAGCACCGCTATTCGCATTCGTCCGATCGCATCCTCGGTCTCCAGCGCGATTCCGAGCTGCCAGCTCGACTCAACGAGGTCCGGTGGTGAATGCGTCCGACCGTATTGGGTGCAGGTCCCGCCGACAAACGCAGGTGTGCCGTTCCCCGTCCCGCTTCGCGGCGGGTCCGCGTCCGTTCGACGGTCGATGCCGACCCGCTGAAGACGGAGGCGAAGAGAACGCCACTTTCGGCCAGTTGTTCCGGAGTGACGTGAAAACGCTGTTCAGAGGGTGTTGAGCGATGTCGGCCGGGCTGGTTCTACCCTCGTGACGGCGCTGGCCGGGCACCGCTGTGACCAGGACTAGCAGTTCGCGGAGCCGGATGCGGACGAGGTGCGGTCGGGATCTTCACTCCAAAGCAGGGTGCGCGCCGGGCGTTCGTCATGTATCTCCAGCTCATGCGCCGACAACGGCCAAACATGAGCGCCTCAGCATCACTCGAAAGTGTGGTTCACGTGTTGCGCGCGCCGTCGCGAAGCCGTTTCCGATTTTGTTCGAACCAGCTGTCTCGATACGGTCCCCTCGGACTTGCTGCCGGTATCTGCCGGCGAGGCAATCCGTTCCCAGATTCAATGAAGGAGATTTCTGTGCTGAAGAAGGCAGGGGCGGCCGTCGCTATCGCGGGCGCCTTCCTCGGTTTTGGTACCACCGCGCTGGCCGATGCCCCTGAGCTGGACATCACCGACCAGGTCGGCCTCGTCGACCTGAACGACTCCGAGGTGCTCAGCGACATCAACGCCTGCTTCATCGACGTCAACGTCATCGCGGTGCCGGTGCTGTCCGACAACGACAGCGGCCTCTGCGCCAACCCCGACGACAACTGACGTGAGGCGGGGAACGGCGCCAGGCAGGGGTGCCGGCGCCGTTCCCCGCTTTTCGCACGCGCAGATCACCACCTGGCTCCGAGGAGAGAACGTCATGCTGAAGAAGGCTTTTGCCGCGGCCGCCGTCGGCGCGGGTTTCCTGATGATGGGCACGCCCGCGTTCGCGACGCAGGGTGACGCGATGGACGACCTGAAGGACCTCGCGTCCGAGTACGAGCACAACCACCAGGTCGGCCTCATCAACATGGAGGACTCCGAGCTCCTCAGTGACATCAACATCTGCCACATCGATGTGAACGTCATCGCGGTGCCGATCCTCTCCAACAACGACAGCGGCCCGTGCACCAACCCGGACATCGAGGTCGAGGCCTCCTACGAGGACGACTCGGACCGCTGACCTCAGGACCTCCACCTGCGGCCCGTGGTGGTGGTTCGGACACGCCGGCGCACCCCGAGGTCGCTAGTGCCAGGGCGGGATGGCGATCGCGTCCGTCGTGTCTTGCTCGACCGTGCAGCGCCCCGTCGGTTCTGGCGGGGCGCTGCACGGCGTTGCGGGTCGGACGACCAGCCGCTACGCCTGGTCCACTTGGGACGCGCAGTCGAACCGGATGTGCCGGGCCTCGTCGTTGCCCCCCGCGGACACCAGGCACCTGCCGCTGCTGACGTTGCGCAGCGAGTGCCAGCCGGGGTAGCCGTGGAACCGCCGGTACCGGTCGGCCGATGCCGTCATTGCGAGCGTCACCGGACCAGTCCCTTCCGATGACGGCGCCGCGAGTCCGCGCCGGCGGGACGGGCGTCCCCGATCGCGGCGAGCGCTGCTCCGAGAATCGCGATCAGTGCTTCGACGTTCGCACGCCGCAGTGCGCAGGCTGTGGCTGCGCTGTGACGCGGCACAGGTCAGGCGTCGAGCCGCACCAGCACGCTCAGCGTCGTGCCCTGGTCGGAGGTGTGCACGCGCACCAGGTCGGCCAGGTCGTGGACCATGAGCAGACCCCGGCCGCCGATCTGGTCGGGAGGAGCCGGACGACGACCGGCGAGCGGATCCGCGAAGCGCCCCTCGTCCCGCACCTCGCAGACGAGGTAGCCGGATTCCCGCCAGAGGCGCGACCGGCAGGCCCCACCGCCGTGCAGAACGCCGTTCGTGACCAGCTCGGTGACGATCAGCTCGACCTCGGCCACGCGGTCGTCGGTCAGGCCGAGGCTCCGGGCGAAGGCGGCTGCCCGCCGCCGGGCCGGGGACACGTCGTCCAGCACGGCGACGAAGAACTCCTCCGCGCTGCCGTCCGTGCGATCGTCGAGGGGCAGGTTGTAGCGGTTCACCACGGCGTCCGGCGCGTACTCGGCGCTGGTGCGGCGGCGGTCCGGCTCCCACAGCAGCGGGTGGGTGGCGCGGGCGTCGGCGATGACCTCGTCGGACAGGCGCGCGGTGTCGTAGGGGCAGGCGATGGTGACGTCACGGCCGGCGAACGCCAGGTTGATCAACGCCTCGTGCTGCGCGCACGCGGGGTACTCGACCTCGGTGCGGCCGGGCCAGATCGGCTCGCCGATGATGCGCACGTGCCCTTCGGGGTGGGCGTCGGCGAACCGGCGCAGCACGCCGGCGATGATCCGGCCGGGGTTGCGGCCCGCGTCCCGCATGTCGATCAGCGTGACGTCGTCCGCCTGGTCACCGAGCGCGGTGCGCAGGAGGTCGAGCCGTGGTCCCGGCACCGCCACGGCCACGGGCTGGCCCGCGGCGAGTCCGTCGGTGACGAACGGCACGAGTGCGGCGAGGTACTCCCGGTCGGTCGCGTAGAACACCGCGGGGTGGAGGAAAGCCCCGGTGGCCGGGGCGGTCTGCGGAGCGGTCACGACGTCAGTTCCACCCGCACGTCCGACAGGTCGAGCGCCCGGACGATCCGGACGGCGCCGGGCCACCTCGTGTGCAGCGCCAGGGTCGCTCCGCTGCGGCGTGCCTGCGCGGAGAGCCGGAGCAGGCCGTTGTGGTCGAGGAACGTCAGCCCGGTCGCGTCGACGACCAGCTCGCCGTCCACCGGACGCGGGTCGGCGCGCTCGAGGGCTTCGGCGAACGCCTCGCGGGAGGTGCTGTCCACCTCGCCGTCCAGAGCGGCGGCGCATCCGGCGCGGTCGGTCCCGTGCAGGCGGAACCGGACGTCGCCCGCGTTGGTGTTCGGGTGCATGCAGGCGACCTGCTCGATCGCTTCGCCGGTGAGCCGGCGGCTGTCGTAGGCGCACATCGCGGAGAACGGGTGGGCGGCGATGTAGTGGTCGATGAGGTGCTCGTACGTCGCGAACGCTGCCCGCTGCCGCGGACTGCCGACGAGCGCGGTGCAGTCCGCCGCGACCCTCAGCCCGGTGAAGCCGTCCGCGAGGGCCTTCTCCGTCGCGGCCGCGTACACGAGCACCTGCGCGGCGGGGTCGACCACCGAACCGACCGGGTAGACGTCGTCCAGGGAGACGACCTCGGCGGACCCGTCGCGCAGAGCGGTCCTGAGCGCGCTGACGCCGATCAGCTCGTCGCGCAACCGGTCGGCGTTCCCGGTGCCGATGTAGCGCACCGCCTGGCCCAGCTCGAGCCCTTCGGCGAGGAAATCCACGGCGTGGTCGCGGAACTGGGTGCGGTCGTCAAATCTCCAGCACACGTGGTCGTGGAGACCGAAGCCCCGCACGTTCTCCACCACTCCGGATCGCCGCATCCCCTCCAGGGTAGACCGGGGGGACGGGATGCAGAAGCGCGGACCCGCCGCAGGGGTCCCGATCATCCCCGGACCGAGTCCACCAGGGCCGTCACGGCCGGGTGCCACTCGCGACCGGCCGGACCGCTGAGGACCAGCCTGCGCACCACGCGTTCCCGCAGGGGCACCACGACCAGGCCGGCGGGCAGCATCGACGCCACCAGGCCCGGCACGAGCGACACGCCGACGCCCGAGCGGACCATGGCGAGCAGTGTGCCCAGCTCGCGCACCCGGTGCCGCGGGGCGAACGGGTGGCCCGCGTGCGCCTGCCGCACGTGCCGTTCGCAGCCGCCGCGCGAGAGCAGGAACGGGTCGTCGGCCAGCTCCTCGACGCCGATCCGGGGCTGACCCGCCAGCGGGTGGTCGTCGCGCAGGAGGGCGTGGAAGGCGTCCTCGCCGATCTGCGCGCCCCGGCCGGCCGGCGGGTCGACCAGGACCGCCGCCTCGACCGTGCCGCCGGCGAGCCACTCCGCCACCTCGTCGTCCTCTCCCTCGAACACCCTGACGTCGACCAGGGGGAACTCCGCCCGCCACCGCGTCAGCAGGTCCGGCAGCAGGCTCTGGCAGACGGTCGGCGGTGCCGCGAGCCGGATCGTCCCCCGCGCACCGGCACGGTGCCGTTCGGCGAGGTCGGTGATCGCGGCCGACGCGCTCACGGCGGCACGGGCGTGGGCGAGGAGCTCCTTCCCGAACGAGGTGGGCGTGCTCCGTCCGCGCCGGGAGAGCACGGGGTGGCCCAGCGAGCGCTCCAGCGACGCGACGGCGTGCGAGACGGCCGACTGCGTGATGCCCAGCGCGTCCGCGGCCGCACCGAACCCGCCTTCGTCGACCACCGCGAGGAACGCCCTGAGCTGGGCGAAGTTCAACGCCATGAGCGTCTCTCATGCTCCTTCGATCAACACTTGTTGGACTCATGATGCCTTGCCCGTGATGCTCGCGCCGTGGGGTCTACTGGGAAGTTCGTGCTGCTGTCCGCGATCTGGGGCAGCAGCTTCGCCTTGATCGAGGTGGCGGTGGACGCGGGCGTGCCGCCGGTGCAGGTGGCGCTGGCCCGCTGCCTGTTCGGTGCTCTGGCGCTGGGCGCGATCTGCGTGGCGCAGAGGGCGGCTGTGCCGCGTGACCCGCGGACCTGGGGGCACGCCGCGGTGGTCGCGGCCCTGCTCAACTCCGTGCCGTTCACGCTGCTCGCCTTCGGGGAGTCCCGGGTGGACTCCGTGCTGGCGGGCGTGCTGAACGCGACCACGCCGCTGACGACGCTGGCGTTCGCGCTCCTGGTCGTGCCGGGGGAGCAGGTCACGAGGACGCGGCTCGCGGGGCTGCTGCTCGGGTTCTGCGGGGTGCTGGTGCTGCTCGGGGTGTGGCGCGGCCTGGACGGGGACGTGCTGGCCGGCGGCCTGGCCTGCCTCGGCGCCACCACCTGCTACGGAGCCGGGTTCGCCTACACCCGGCGCTTCCTGTCCGGCGTGCCCCACCGGGCGAGCGCCCTGTCCGCCGTGCAGATCACCTGCGCCACCGCGCAACTGGGCTTGGCCGCACCCGTGCTGTCGGGACCGCCGTCCTGGCCCGGAGCGTCCGCCGCGCTCGCGTTGCTGGCGCTGGGCGCGGTCGGCACGGGCTACGCGTACGTGCTCAACCTCGACCTGATCCGGGAGGCCGGTCCCACGGTCGCGGCCACGGTCACCTACGTGACGCCGCTGTGGTCCACCGCGCTCGGCTACTTCCTGCTGGCGGAGCCGGTGGGGTGGCACACCCTGGCCGGAGGGGGCGTGGTCGTCGGCGCGGTCCTGCTCGCCCGGCGGCCCGTCAGAGACCGCTCGGGAACGTCGCCGGTTCCAGGACGCCGGCCCGGCGCCCGTGCAGGGGACTGACCGCACGGGTCCCGTCGAACCAGAGGAACGCGTCGTACCGGCCGCCGAGCCTGGTGGGCAGGTAGTTGCGCACGCGGTCGTGCGCGGGGTCGTAGACGACGCCGATGGCGCGGTGGGGGAGTTCGGCGGTGAGCAGGCCGGGCCGGTCGTCGCGGGGGAAGATCAGCAAAGCCTGCTCGGGCGCGGTGTCGTGCAGCACGTGCTCCAGCGAGCCGGGTCGCGCGGCCGGCACGGGCACCTCGCGCACCGGGGCGCCCCAGGAACTCCCCGCGGCGACCGTGCCGTGGTGGCTGCCGAACCCGATCAGCGCGACCCGGTCCTCGCCGTGGCGTTCCCGGGCGAGCCGGCCGAGGGTGACGGTGCCGGACGCCGTCATGCTCGTGGCGCGGGAGTCGCCGACGTGGGTGTTGTGCGCCCACACCACGGCCCGCGAACCGGCGCCGTGGTGGGAGAGCAGCCGGTTCAGGGTGTCGTCCATGTGGTGCTCGCGGATGTTCCAGGACTCCGGTCCGCCGGCCATCACGGCCCGGTAGTAGCGCTCGGCCCCGGCCACGACCTCCGCGTTCTGCCACGCCCCGAACCCCGAGGCGTCCCGGGCGCGGTCACGCAGGCGGACCAGCAGGTCGACCACCTCGTTCTCGCAGCTGACCGGGATGAACCGCGTGGCCAGCGCGTAGTCCCGCACGCTTTCGCCGTAGGGCTCGAAGCACCGGTAGGCGGCCAGCGCCGCCGGCACCTCCTCGGGGTCGTGCTCGCGCAGGTGCACCACGACCTCGCGCAGCGACTCCCACAGCGAGTACACGTCCAGGCCGTGGAAGCCCACCCGTCCGTCCACAGCGGCGTTGTGCGCGCGCAGCCAGCGGGTGAAGTCGAGGACCTCCTCGTTGGCCCACATCCACGTCGGCCACCGCTCGAACGCCAGCAGCGCGGCGCGGGGGTCCTCCACCGACCGGCGCACCGACCGGTCCACCCTGGCGCAGTCGGGCCAATCTCCCTCCACGGCCACGAAGGAGAAGCCCTTCTCGGTGATCAGCCGCCGGGTGAGGGCGGCGCGCCACCGGTAGAACTCGTGGGTGCCGTGACTGGCTTCGCCGATCATGACCACACGCGCGTCCCCGACGCGGTCGACGAGTTCGTCGAAGTCGCCGGGACCGGTCAGCGGCGAGCAGAGTGCCGCGACGTCGTCCCCGAAGCGGTGCCTCATCGGCCTCGGCTACCCGCCAGGGCACCCGCCTAGACTGGCGGTCGTGGAGAAGCCCCGGTGGACCGCCGACGACCTCCCCGACCTGACCGGTCGCACCGTCGTGGTGACCGGCGCGGCCAGCGGGGTGGGCCGCGGCACGGCCACCGCGTTCGCCGCGGCGGGAGCCCGCACGGTGCTCGCGGTGCGCGACGTCGCCGCCGGTGAACGGGCGGCGGCCGCGATGTCCGGGACCACCGAGGTGCGCGAGCTGGACCTGGCGGACCTCGCGTCGGTGCGCGCGTTCGCCGACGGCTGGCGGGGCGAGATCGACGTCCTGGTCAACAACGCCGGCGTGGCGATGACCCCGCACGGTCACACGGCCGACGGGTTCGAGCTGCAGTTCGGCACCAACCACCTCGGCCACTTCGCGCTGACCAACCTGCTGCTCCCGTCGATCACCGACCGCGTGGTGACCGTGGCGTCCGGCGCGCACAAGGCGGGCGTGCTCGACCTCGACGACCTCGACTTCGCCCGCGCCGGCTACAGCCCGGTGAAGGCCTACGGCCGGTCGAAGCTCGCGAACCTGCTGTTCACCCTGGAACTGGACCGCCGCTGCCGCGAGGCCGGGTCGTCCGTGCGCGCGTTGTCCTCGCACCCCGGCTACACGGCGAGCAACCTGGGCACCAAGGGCCGCAACCGGCACCTGGTCAAGATCGTGCACCTCGCCGGGCGCCACCTCGCGCAGACCGAGCAGCAGGGCGCGCTGCCGTCGCTGTACGCGGCGACCCAGGACCTGCCGGGCGCGAGCTACGTCGGCCCGGACGGGCGGTTCGAGCTGCACGGCCACCCGGCGCTGGTCGGACGGTCGGCCGCGGCCAGCGACCCGGTGGCGGCGCGGCGGCTGTGGGAGACGTCGGAACGGCTGACCGGCGTGACCTTCCCGCTGACCGCGAAGCCCTGACCACGGCGTTCGCTTCAGCTCCGCGACGCCCCGCGGCCCTTGCGGTGGCTGGAGAAGAGCGCGACACCGCTGGCGAGGGCGACCAGTCCGAAAGCGGCGCTGATGAAGAGGCTCAGACCGAAGGCCTGGGTGACGACGTTGGCCGCGAGGCTGCCGGCCAGGACCACGGCGAGCAGGGCGCGGTTGCGGGCGGGCGTGGAGTTCGGTTCGTTGTTCATGGGAACGACCGTAGTTTCGGCCCACCGGTGGGGCCGATACCGCAGACTTCCGTGAATCAGGTGGAGCCTGCTCCACCCCGGTCGTGCCGTCCGGTCTCGGAACGCCAGTCGCGCGTGGCCACCACGCCCACCACGACGGTCAGCGCCTCGGCGAGCACACCGGCGGACCAGGCCGCCCAGAACCAAGGTCCGCTCGCGAACGAGGCGACGTAGATCGTCGAAAGCGCCGGAACGACCACGAAGGCCAAGATGATCGGCAGGTCGAACCTGACCATCCCCTTCGCCAGACCCGTGCGGCTCGACGCCTCCACCCTGACGAACTCCTCCCAGCGCAGAGCCCTGCCCCACGACACGTGGTGTCTGATGTCCGGCGCCAGCTCGCTCTTGACGTACTTCCCGATCGTCGCGATCGCGAAGTGGTGGTCGAAGTAGAGGATGCCGAAGATGCAGGACAGTAGCGGCAGCAGGAGCAGCACCGGCCGTCGCGCGGCGTCCGAGAAGGCGATGGTCCCGATCGCCGCGGTGGCCACGAGGCTCAGGTTGAGCAGGCCGTGCTGAGCGGAGGAGCGCCCGGCGATCTCGGCCCTGAGCGCGTTGAACTCGGCGATCGCCACGTTCAGGCGCTCGGACGGCCCCGCCTCGCTCGCTTCCACCGCTCCCACCCTTCCCCGGCCGGTCCCGCACACCCCGGACAGCGTTCCGCTTCGGGCTCCCCCCGGACAGCGGGCAACCCGGTGAAGTCGAAGGCGTGCTGTCCGCGACTTCCGCTGTGACCGGCACGACGCCGGCCGCGCCGGTGGCGGTTTTTGTCGGTGTCGTCCGGACACTGGAAGGGTGAGCACTTCGACACCGCTGCTGAGCCCGACCCGGATCTACGTGGAGCCCGCCGCCGCGCTGCTGCCGCGGGGCCGCGAGGTGCTCGACAGGTTCCCCGACGCCGACCGGGTCGAGGTCGACAGCCACTGGCGCATCCCCGAGCTGCACGGCGACGAGGCCAACGCCCAGCGGTGGGTGCGGATCAAGCGCGAAGCGCTCGTCCTCGGCGTGAAGAAGTCCCTGAGCGCGCGGCCCAACGGCCGCTCGGCGCACTTCATCGCCCCGTCCACCGCCAACGGGTGCGCGATGGCCTGCGCCTACTGCTACGTGCCGCGGCGCAAGGGCTACTCGAACCCGATCACGGTGTTCGCGAACATCGAGCAGATCACCGGCTACCTGGCCCGCCACGCCGCCCGGCAGGGCCCGATGACCGAGCCCGGCCAGATCGACGACCGGGCGTGGGTCTACGACATCGGGGAGAACTCCGACTGCTCGGTGGACGCGCTCGTCAGCGACAACGTGCGGGACCTGGTGCGGCTGTTCCGCGACCTGCCCACCGCCAAGGCGTCGTTCGCGACCAAGTACGTCAACCGCGACCTGCTGGACTGGGACCCGCGGGGCCGCACCCGCGTCCGGTTCTCGCTGATGCCCGAACGCACCGCGAAGCTGCTCGACATCCGCACGACCCCCGTCGCCGAGCGCCTCGCCGCCCTCGACGACTTCCGCGCCGCCGGCTACGAGGTGCACGTGAACCTCAGCCCGGTCGTCGTCCACGACGGCTGGCTCGACGACTGGCGCGTCCTGCTGGAGTCGCTCGGGGACGCGACCTCGTCCGCCACCCGCGACCAGCTGGCCGCCGAGGTCATCATGCTCACCCACAACCTGCCGTTGCACGAGGTCAACCTGCGCTGGCACCCGAGGGCCGAGGACCTGCTGTGGCGGCCGGACCTGCAGGAGGTCAAGCGCAGCGAGGGCGGCGGCGTCAACGTCCGCTACCGGCGGGGCCTCAAGCGGGAGCTCCTCGACTCCTTCCTCGCCCTCGTCGCCGAGCACGCCCCCTACCTGCGCGTCCGGTACGCCTTCTGAACCGCCGTCAGTGCGAGATCAGCGCCGCCCACTCGTCCTCGTCGAACGTGCCGGACAGCGTGTAGGGCCGCTGTGGCGTGACCGGCGCTCGCCGGGCGCCCAGGCCGCCGATGTCGAACGGGCGGTCACGGGTGTGCTGCACGCGGACCTCCGCGGTGACGGGGAGGTAGGGGTACGTGTCGTGCAGCCCGCGCAACGCGCCGAGCACGCGGTCCGCGACCGCGTGCGTCGCCTGGGGTGACGTGCCCGGCAGCACGAGCACGAACTCGTCGCCGTTGAGCCTGGCGGCGCGGTCGACGGGACGCAGGTGGACGCGGAGCACGTCGGCGATGTTGTTCTCCGTGTGCACCGCCGCGCTCGGACCGTGGACGTCGACGAAGTCGCTCAGCCCCGGCACGCGGATCACCACGAGCCCCAGCCGCACGGTGTCCGCCAGCTGCCTGCCCAGCCACGCGTTGACCGAGTCCACGGTGTGCAGGCCCGTCCACGGGTCGAGCGCGTCCCGCATCTCCTCGCCGGCACGCGACGCCGAGAGCTCGGTCGCGTCCCGGGCGGCCACGAGTCGTGACGTCAGGTGCCGCAACGCCGCTTCCGCGCGGCGTTCCACCTCGCCGGCGGGAGGCTCCGTGATGCCGTTCAGCACCGAGTCGAAGCGCCTGCGCACGTCCGGCGGTATCCGGTCACCGAGCGCGTCGCGCAGCCGGACCGCCTCCGCGTACGCCTCCTCCCGCCGGAACGCCCACCTGCCCTGGAACACCCTGCTCGCCTCGAGGGTGCTGCCACCCGGATCCAGCTCCTCGAGGTCGGTCGCCACGACGGAGGCGCCGAAGGTCGGCGTGAGCACGACCACCGACCACTCCCGGGCCAGCTCCTCCCCGGAGCGCAGCAGGACGGGCGTGACACCGGCCGGCAGGTCGGGCCGCACGTCGGACACCATGCCGACGACCGTCACCGACGCCAGCGCCCCGATCCGGCGGTACACCTCCGCTTCCCGCAGGAAGTACGGCAGCCGCTGGAACAGCGCGAGGACGATCGCGGGCTCGGCCCGGTCACCCGCCAGCGCCGCCCGTTCCACGGCGTGCGACGCGACGACCAGCGTCCTCTTGGACAGCAGGCCCGCCCGCACCTCGGTGTTCGGGAATGCCACTGATGAGCTCCTGTTCGCCTGCCCGCACGACGATCTCGAAACTAGAACCTCCGATCGACGCGACCAACTGCACGAACGGGTGACAGGCAAGGGCTTGACCGCCCTCCACGTGATCGGCGGCACCGCCGGAGCAGGCGGCCTCTACGGTGATGCCGTGGCCGACACCCGACAACGCCTGATCGACGGCGCGATCGAGACCATCCGCACGCACGGCCTGACCGGCACCACGGCGCGGAGCATCGCGGCCACCGCCGGGGTCAACCAGGCGCTGGTCTTCTACCACTTCGGCACCGTCCACGACCTGCTCCAGGCCGCGTGCCTCGCCGCCACGCGGGCGAGGGTCGAGCTGTTCGCCGAGCGCCTCGAACACGTCACCGACCTGCGTCAGCTCCTCGCGCTCGGCCGCGCGCTGCACGACGAGGAACGCGCCGAGGGCAACGTCATGGTGCTCGCCCAGCTGCTGGCCGGCGCGCAGGCCGATCCCGAGCTCGCCGAGGCGACCGCCGCGTCGCTGCGGTTGTGGATCAGTCCGATCGAAGGCGCCCTGACGAGGCTGCTGGCCGGCTCGCCGGTGTCCGAGCTGGTCGACACGCCTGGTCTCGCACGTGCGGTGAGCGCCGGGTTCATCGGGCTGGAGCTGTACGAGGGCGTCGACCCGGACGGGGCGAAGGCGGCGCTGGACTCCCTCGACCGGCTGGCGGTGCTCGTCGAGGTGGTGGACGACCTCGGGCCCGTCGCGGTCCGCGCCCTGCGCGCCAAGCTCCGCAAGACGGTCAAGAACCGCAGGTAGACGCACTATTTGAGCAACTGCTCAAATACGGCTACCCTCATGTTTGAGCAACTGCTCAAATCCGAGGGGGTGCCGTGGCGAGGCGACGAACGCTCTACGTGGAGACGGTGATCCGGGCCGACCTGGACGAGGTGTGGCGGTTCACCCGGCACCCGCGCCCGCACCAGCGGTGGGACCTCCGGTTCACCACGATCGACCACCTGCCGAAGGCGCACCCGGACGCCGAGCAGCACTTCCGGTACGCGGTCCGGGTCCTGCCCGGCCTGGAGGTGGACGGGACCGGCGTCAGCGTCGGCGAGCGCACCAGGCCCGACGGCTCGCGGACGTCCGCGCTGCGCTTCCGCTCGGAGCACCCGCTGTCGCTGATCCGCTCCGGAGCGGGCTACTGGCGGTACGTGCCGACCGCCGCGGGCGTCCGGTTCCTCACCGGCTACGACTACCGGCCCGGCTGGGGACGGCTGGGCGCGCTGGCGGACCGCCCGTTCCGCCTGCTGATGGGGTGGGGGACGGCCTGGTCGTTCGACCGGCTCCGGCTGTGGCTCGAGCGCGGCGTACCGCCCGAGGTCTCGCTGCGGCGGGCGCTGCTGGACGCGGGAACCAGGGTCGTCGTCTGCGCCGTCGCCTGGCGGACCGGTCCGGCCGCCCTCGCCGCCGCGCTCACGGCGGGGGTTCTGCTGGCTCCGCCGCTGCCGTCCACGCCCGCTGCCAGGAGGTGCCGGCGCACTCCGCCGGACCTCCGTTCGTCGACGGCGCCGTCGACCCTGTCCACTTTGGAGCAACCATGACGTCGATCTTCCAGCGCGCCCTCGGCGACGACTTCGGCCGCCTGCACCCGCAGTTGCGACGCCGGTTCGGCTTCGACGGCATCGGCTGCGTCGGCACCGGCACGATGGAACGGGTGTGGCACGGTCGCGGGTTCACCCGCCCGTTCCTGTGGCTCGGGGCCAAGCGCCACATCCTCCTCCCGGGCCACGGCAGCGACATCCCGTTCACCATCGAGAACTACGCCTACCGCGACTCGCTGGGCCGGGAGACGGTGAGCTTCGTCCGCACCTTCGCCTTCGAACGGCCCCGGCGCTGGGACGCCACGATGATCTACAGCCCCGAACGCGGCTGCGTCGTCGACTACCTGGGCACCCACCAGCACGTCGCCGTCGACCTGCACCTGTCCGTCGACGACCGCGGCGGGCTGCTGATCCGCAGCGGTGAACAGCGCTTCCACGAGGGCCCGCTGCACTTCCGCGTCCCGCGCCTGGTCACCGGCACCGCCGAGGTCCGCGAGTCCTACGACGAGGAGGCGGGCCGGTTCCGCATCGACGTCGAGGTCACCAACCACCGGTTCGGGCCGCTCTTCGGCTACCACGGCACCTTCACCTGCTCCTACCCCGAGGGCGGGCAGGTGCCGAGCGCGGTCAGGCCGGTGCGGGAGCAGTCGAGGGTGTGATGTCCGCGGGCGACCGAGGGCGGATTTCGCCTCGGGTGCCGCGGAATCCTGCCAGGATGGCGCGGTGAAGTCTCCTCTCCCGGTCCGAGTCCTGTGCCCCGTCGTGGCGGCGATGGCTCTCACCTCGTTGCTCGTCGTGTCCGCGAACGGGTCTCCGGGCACCGGTTCCGGCGGCACGGCGCTCTCGGCCGCCGCGGACAGGTCGCTCCTGCCGCGACCGGCCGCCTCGGACACGACCTCTCGGCCGAGGCTGGGAACACCGTGGTTCGCCGGCCGCGTGGGCGGCGCGACCCAGGTGATCTCGGTGGTCGGTGCCGGCGGCTCCGACGCCACGGTGACGACGTGGCAGAAGTCCGGGAGCGACTGGGCGCGGGTGACGGGCGGGATCTCCGCGAAGGTCGGCCCGCCGGGCATCTCGAGCTCCTACGGGGAGTCGTCGTCCGCGACGCCGGCCGGGGTCTTCGGGATCACCGGTGCGTTCGGCAGGCAGGCCGATCCCGGTTCGGGCGTGTCGTACTTCCGGGTCGACGGCTCGGACTGGTGGGTCAGCGACGTCGGCAGTCCGCTCTACAACACGCATCAGCGGTGTGCCCGCGGAACGTGCCCGTTCGACGAGAGCCGGTCGGAGAACCTCGCCGACCAGGGCGCCGTGTACGACTACGCCCTGGTGATGGGGGTGAACGAGCAACGCGTGCCCGGCGGGGGGAGCGCGTTCTTCGTGCACGTCACCAACGGCGCCGCGACCGCCGGCTGTGTGGCGGTCGCGGCGAGCGCGCTGGTGTCGATCATGCGCTGGGTCCGTCCCGGCGCGGTGATCGCGCTGACGCCCCGCTGACCCGCGGGGCCGGTGTCAGCGGGCGGGCGGCGCGGCGATCGGGGGCGGCGGGACCACCGCCGAGGGAGCCTGAGGCCGCCCGGCGGCCAGCGGAGTGCTGCTCACGTCGGGAACCCGAGTCCGTCCGTCGCCGCGCCGGTACCGCTCCTCGACCTCGGGCAACGGCCTCTCCGGCAGGTCGGCGTGGACCTTCGTCATGGTGTCGAACCAGGTCGCGGCCGGGAGCGTGCCCCCGTAGATGTTGCCTTCGGGGCACAGGCGGGGCGCACCGTCGCCGATGCAGATGCCCTGGGGTGAGGTGCTGTCGTTGAACACCTGGACGGCGCCCGCGTAGTCGGGCGTGGCGCCGACGTAGGCCGCGGACTTGTACTCCTCCGTCGTGCCGGTCTTGCCCATCATCGGACGCGTCCACCCGGCCTTGCGCGCGGCGGCGGAGGAGCTGCCCGCGCCCTTGCTGTCCTCGCTCAGACCGGCGGCGAGCGCACGGGCGACCGGTTCGGGCACCGCCTGGTCACACGGGCGGTGAGCCAGCTGGACCGGCCTGCCGCGGCGGTCGAGGACCCGGCGCACCGGCGTCGGCTCGCACCAGGTGCCGCCGCTCATGATCGTCGCGGCCACGTTCGCCAGCTCCAGCGTGCTCGACGGCGCGGGTCCCAGGGTGAAGGAGGCGTTGGACGAGTAGTACTGCGCCTGGGAGATCCGCAGGTCCTTGTTGCCGTGCAGGCTGGGCCGCACGCCGGCGATGTTGGTGGCCATGGTCTTGCGCATGCCGAGCTTGGACGCCATGTCCACCACCGCGTCGAGGCCGGTCTTCTCCTCGAGGATCACGAACGCGGTGTTGGGCGAGGTCGCAAGCGCTTGGCGCAGCGGCATCTGCGGCGGGTAGCGGTCGTTGTGGTTGGACAGGCAGTACCAGTAGGTGTTCGGCTCACCCGTGGCCGGGCAGGACGTGGCGCCGCCCTTGAACACCCTCGACGTGTGGGTGCGGGGGGAGGGGATCACCGTGTCGATGCCGATCCCCTTCTGCAGCGCGGCCGCGGCGGTGAAGATCTTGTAGACCGAGCCGGTGCCGAACTTGTTCTCCACGCCGCTCGGCAGGTCGAACTGCGTCTGGAACTCCTCCTTCTTGAGCCCGTAGTCGCGGTTGGCCACCAGCGCGACGACCTCGTGCCTGTCCTTGCCGGGCCGGACCACGGCCATGGTGTTCGCGACGCCGGGGGTGTTCTTGGGGACCTGCGCCTCGACGGCCTGCTTGGCGTGCGCGGTGATCTGCGGGTCCAGCGTGGTCTCGATCCGGTAGCCGCCGGTCTTGAGCTCCTCCAGGCCGAAACCGGCCTCGGTCAGGTACCCGACGAGGAACGAGCAGAAGAACCCGTGCGACGGCCCGGCGCCGACACAGCCCGTCTGCAGTGGACGGACGGGCTTGGCCAGGCCGAGCGGTGCGAACCGGTGGCGAGCCGCGTCGGCCTCGGAGAGCTTTCCCTGCGCCGCCATGGCGTCGATCACGAGGTTGCGGCGCTCGAACGTCTTGTCCGGCCGTTTCTCCGGGTCGAGGGCCGTCGGGCTGTTCACCATGCCCGCGAGCATCGCGGCCTGCGGAACGGTCAGCCTGTCCGGCGTCGTGCCGAAGTAGGCCTGGGCGGCGGCGGTGACGCCGAAGATCGTCGACCCGAACGGCACGAGGTCGAGGTAGCGGGCCAGGATCTCGTCCTTGGACAGCGCCGTCTCCAGGCCCACGGCGATGCGGGCCTCGCGCAGCTTGCGGGTCATGCTCTGCTCCTGGGCAGCGTGCTGGGCGCTTTTGTCCGTGCGGGCCAGCACGTGCACGAGGTAGTTCTTCACGTACTGCTGCGTCAGGGTCGACGCGCCCTGTTGCACCGATCCGCTGGCGTTGTTGTGCGCCGCCGCACGCGCGGACGCGATCCAGTCGACGCCGTGGTGGTCGAAGAAGCGGTGGTCCTCGATCGCGAGCAACGCGTCCTTCATGTGCGGTGAGATCTTCTCCGGTGGTGTTCGCACCCGGTACTGGTCGTAGAGGTGGGCGATCGGTGTGCCGTTCCTGTCGGTCACGGTCGTCATCAGCGGCGGGTCGGTGCTCAGCATCTGCGCCAGCGTGGCGTCCACCTGATCGCTGAGCTCGTTGGACAGCGCTCCCATCGTCGCCGTGACCGGAAAGAGCATCCCCGCGAGCAGCACACCGGCGAGCACGCACAGTCCGGCCAGCTCGGCGAGGCGGGGTGCGATCTTCGTGCGATCCAAGGACGGACTCCCTCAGTCGGTTCAGCTCCGGGCGGTTACCCGGCGCATCACCACTCAGGCGCCCGCTTCGAATGAACCGATCATCGAGAATTGTTCACACAGCGTGCTTTCCGGGCACTCCCTCACCCGTCGGAGGATCCACTGTGGACCGAAGTGGTGACGCGAGCCAAGACTTGCATGGCGTCGCGTTCCCGGTCGGCCAGGTCGCGCAGAACCGCGGAGGCACGGGCCAGGTGCTCGTGGTCGCCGGTGTCGCCCGCGGCCGCGATGTGGCGGGAGACCTCCGTCCACAGGGGAGCGATCTCGGCGTAGAGCCGGTGCCCGAGGCGGACGTCGTCGTCTTCGGTGATCGTGGCGGCCTCGGCGAGGAAGTCGCGGTAGAGGTTGCGGAACAACGAACCACCCGTGCCGCCTCGCTCCATCAAGTCGGCGGCCAGCGGGAGGTCGCGCGACGGGTCGGCGGCCCGGTCGAGCCACCGCGTCACCTGCTCGGCCGCCTTGGCGATGCCGCGGTGACCGAGGTTGGCGATGGGCGGGGTGAGGAACGTGCGGGCGTTGCGGGAGATCGCCCGCCGGACGGCTTCGCCCAGGTCGGGCCGTTCGGCGGCGGGCTCGACCGTGAAGGACAGGTTGCGGGCGGTCATCGGCCCCCGCTCGGCGCGGGCCCGGTGCAGGCTCGTCAGCGTGGTCTTCACGGCGCCGCCCTGCTGGGCGGTGTCGATCAGGTGGGCGTGCGTGTCGTCGTAGCCGTACATCGCCACGAAGTGACCGCCGAAGTGGACCTTCGTCGTGAAGTGGTCGAGGTGGTAGCAGTCGAGCTGGAGGCCGACCGGGCGGCCCGCGCCGAGCGCGCTGGTGACGTTCTCCCACGCCTTCCGCGGCGACGCCGTCTCCCGGACGTGCAGCGCCACCCCCAGGTGCGCGGTCGCGGTCCGGGTCAGCTCGGCCGGTTTGACGCGTCCGCCGAGGAACGGGAAGTCCCTGTTCCTGGCGTCCCAGTAGACGAAGCCGAGCCCTTCGCCGAGCCCGAACAGCACCGGCTCGGACAGCTCGACGCCGTCGTGGCGCAGCAGAGCGCCGAGGGTGGTGGTCTCGCAGTGCACGCCGGCGGGGAACGAGACGTTCTCGATGATCATGGAACTCCTGCACCTCGCGGACTCCGGATGGCCATCGGCAGCCTGGACCCTCCCACGGTGTGAGGGTCAACTGCTCGCGAGCGCCACCGCCTCCGCCCGCCGGGGGCCACCCCGACGCCGCAACCGTGGCGGGTTGACCGTTCGGCGTGCGGTCAAACCTCCTCGGCGTGTGGTGAACGACGCGGGAACCGTCTTTCGTGCTGAAACGGCGTTCCGCCTCCGCGTTTCGTAAAATCGCCGAGAAGTACTGCTGCGAAACTCCAGGTGAGGTGTTCAGTGACATCGAGCGAGACGGCGTCGACGGCCAGCGTTCAGACCAGCGACCACGACGGCGTGCTCGTCGCCGTGGTCAAGGGCGAGCTCGACATGATCAGTGTCGACCAGGTCGGGACGGCCCTGTTCGACCACCTCGCCAAGGGGCCGGAGGGCCTCGTGGTGGAGCTCGCCGTGGACTTCATGGGCTCCTCGGCGCTGTCCGTGCTGCTGAAGCTGCACGCGCAGGCCCAGAGCGACGGTGTCGGGTTCGCGATCGTGGCGACGCAGGCCGCGGCGGCCCGCCCCCTGATGGCCAGCGCCCTGAGCCAGGTGCTGCCGATGGCGGAGTCGGTGGACGAGGCCGTGAAGATGGCGGGCAAGCAGCCGGAGGCGGCTGAGCGGCCCGGTCAGTGACCGGGCCGGCCGTGCCGTCACGCGGTGCAGACCGCCTGGTCGAGCGTGACGGCCGAGGGTGCGCCCGCCGGACCGTTCGCGGTGAAGTCGAGCGACACGGACGCTCCCGCATCCAGTGACGGGCTGTGCGACGGCGCGGTCACGGTGACCGCAGCGCCTGACTGGCTGTAGGTGCCGTTCCAGCCGCGGCACCGGCAGGCAGGCGTCACAGCCCGTGCCGTCACCGGTGGTCGTCGTGCCGAACTCGCCGATCATCAGCGGTGTGATGTTCTGCCGGTGCAGGTGGCCCCAGTCCTGGATCGCCGGCGTGGTGGTCGAGCGCGCTGAACCCCGCTCGTGCCACCGCAGCCGCGACCAGCGCGCCGAAAACCCCGTACTGCCGCTTCATCCGCTCTCCTCCACACCCTGCCCCGGACTCTGGGAGCGCTCCGAGAATCCGGGCGGTGCCCGCGGCGGTCAACACGGCTTACGCCATCGACGGTCGATTCGAAGCGTCACCCTGCGATCTTCTTGGCCTCCTGCACGGCCGCGTTCCACGCGTCGTCGGGGCGCTTGCCCTGCTCGACGGACTGCAGCGCCGGGGCGAACACGTTCTCCTGGATCTGACCGTCGGCGGGACCCTTGTGCTGCGCCGCCTTGACCTTCTGCACCTGCGCGGCGAACAGCGCGCCCGCCTTCACGTTGCCGAAGTAGGTGTTCACGTGCTCCAGCAACGTCCTGTTCTCGAGCGCGTCGACCTGGCTGGGGAACGTGCCCCTCGCCTGGAAGGCCTTGACCTGCTGCTCCGGCGCGGTCAGCCACGCGGCGAGCTCGGCGGCCCTCCCGGCGTTCTTGCTCTGCTTCGGCACGGTCAGGTACGAGCCGCCCCAGTTGCCGCCGCCGTTGGGGAACACGTCGGTGACGGCCCACTTCCCGGCGTTCTCCGGCCCCGCCTGGGTTTCGATGACCCCGAGCATCCACGACGGACACGTCTTCGTGGCGAACCGGCCGAGCTTGAAGCCCGTGTTCCACTCGCTGCTGAAGGCGACCAGCTTCGCCGACTGTCCTTTCGCCACAGCGCTCGTGACGGCGTTCCAGTCGTTGCGGATGTCCGGGTTGGACTCGACGACGAGGTTGTCGCCCTTGTCGAAGTAGCCGACGTCGTGCTGGTTGTGCATGGCGTTGAAGATCTGCGCCGCGCTGTCGAACCAGGCGATGCCGGGGACCTTCGAGACGAAGCGGTCACCCGCCGCGAAGTAGCTGCCCCACGTGGCGAACAGGGCCTTCACGCCCTCGGGGTCGGACGGCAGGCCGGCCTGTGCGAAGAGGTCCTTGCGGTAGCACATCGCCAGCGGGCCGATGTCCGTGCCGTACCCGATCAGCCTGCCGTTCCTGGTGGTGGCCGCATCGGCCTTCCACTTCAGCCAGCGGTCCGGTGTCGTCTCCCGCGGCCCGATCTCCAGCAGGTCGTTGAACTGGTCGGCCTTGGCCATGACCTGGCTCAGGTACCCCTCCTCGACCGCCTCGACGTCCGCGAGTCCCGACCCCGCGCCCAGCTTGGTGAAGAGGTTCTGGTGGTGCGGGGCACCCTGGCCCGTCTTGCGCTGGGTGATCTTGACATCCGGGTGGGCTGCTTCGTACTCCTTGAACAACTCCTCGTAACCGAACTCGTTGAACGTGGCGACGGTCAGCTCGGTTCTGCCGTCGGCGGTCCGGTTCGCGGCTCCCCCGCGCCGCACGAAGCGACGGTGGCGGAAGCGACGACACAGACCACCGCGCTGATCCAGCGGCGGTGACGCACGTCGAAACTCCTCAAGCGGCGGCGGACCTGGGAGCGTTCCCAGGAATTGGGGAGTCTGAGGTTGTGACGACGAGGTGTCAAGCGCTTCACAACTCCGAGTCGTCCCGGGTCACGTCCATGAACAACCCGGCCGGTTCCGTTTGGGTGCAGTTGTTGCCGCAAAAGCGAAGTGTGCTTCGCGTTCGCGAGGCCCGCATGCGCCGGTCGGCGTGCGACCGGCCGCGCCGATGAGCGACTTGGCATTGGGAACGCTCCCAGGTGGAATGGCGGGCCGATGCCCGGAAACGCGCGGGGATCTCGCGCCGGCGCGGCAGCGGTTCCGCAACAATCCCGGCCGTCGTGGTATCCAGCGCACCCTGCGCCGCTCCTCCAAGAGCATGCCTCTGCGGGAGGTGACCACATGGTGGAAAGAGGCTCTCCGTTCATCCAGGTCGTCGGCGGCAGCCGGCTGGACCTGCCTCGCGGCCTGGCGCTCGTCGGACGCGGCGAGGAGGCGGATCTCCGGCTCCCCTCGCCCGAGGTCAGCGCTCAGCACGCCTGGCTCCGGCGGGACGGCCGCACGACCTGGGTCAACGACGCGAACTCCACGAACGGCACGTGGCTCAACGGCACCAGGCTGGTCGCCGGCAGGGACCAGGAGCTGCACCACGGCGACCGCCTGGAGTTCGGCCCGGTCGCGGCGGTCTTCCGCGACCCGGCGGGAGGGGCGCGCCGTCCCCCGACGCGGGTCCAGCAGCGTCCGGGCGTCTCCTACGGCACCGTGTCCGCCGGGACGTTCAACCACGCGGGCCGCGACGTCAACAACTCCTACGACCAGCGCCAGCACCACCGGTACGAGTTCACGACCCCCGAAGGCCTGGCGATCACCGAGCTCGCCACCGGGCGGGGGGCGGGCAGGGTCCTGATGGTCCTCGGGCAGCTGGCCGCCCTGGCCGGCTTCTGCCTCTGGGCCTTCGTGATCTTCCGCTTCATCACGTCCATCTCCACCAGCGTGTCCACCCCGGCGGCGGAGTTCACGCCACCCGAACTCCTCGGCCCGCCGGTTCTCGGCGGCGTTCCGCTCGGCGTGGTCGGCTTCGGCTTGTTCGTCCTCGGGGCGGTCGTGAGCGCCGTCGGCCTGGTGGTGTCCAAGTCCGCGCGCGAGCGAAGAAAGCGGTGAGTCCGATGAACGGTGGAGTGCACTTCCACGGCAACGTCACAGCAGGCACGATGAACAACGCCGCCCAGGGCGACATCAACAACAACTACGGCCGGCAACACTTCTCCAGCGGACTGGACGCGCGGCAGGTGTCCCAGCTCGTGCGCGCGCTCCGCGCCGAGCTCGACTCGGCCCCGCTCACCGACCGCGCCAGGAACGCGGCTCACGACGCGCTGGACGAGGTCGACCGCGGCGTCGTGGAGGGTGGCGAACGCCGCGGCGTCGCCGACAAGGTCCTCGCGGTGAAGGAGGTGCTCGGCAACGCGGGCGGCGCCGTCGCGGCGGGTGGTGCGCTGTGGACCGCGATGAGAGCACTCGCTGCGGCGGTCGGCCTCAGCCTGTGATCGCCGAGCCCGGTCAGCGCTTGCGCAGCACGTGGAACGGGACGAGCTGGTCGACCAGGTACAGCTTGCCCCGGCGGCCGTCGGCGTACCCGATCTCGTAGTCGACCACGCCGAGCCAGTCGCCCTCGACACCGGGGAAGCGCCCGTGCAGCCGGCCGTGCGCCTCGCCGGTCAGGTCGAGTCCGCTCGCGATGACGCGCCGCGTGGCACCGGGTGGCCGGGCGAACAGCCTGTCGAGGCGAACGCCCACACCGGTGACGACGGGCCTGCGGCCGTGGACGTCGTTGCCTTCCCAGGTCGTGAATGGACTGTCAAGCACCGTCGCCGCCGACCGCTGTCAGGGCTCGTTGTGCGCGGAGCTCGAAGTAGCGCTCGTCGGACAGTTCGGCGCTGTCGGGGGCCGTCGTCGTGACGGCCAGCCGCCAGGAGGCGTTGTCGGTGGCGCAGGCCAGGCAGCTGATGCGCACCTCACCGTCCCGCACGACCGCCCGGAACCGCGAGTGGCCGAGCGTGTGCCGGCCGAGCTTGCACCTCGCCGGCAGGAGGGCCACCGGACGTCCGGCCGAGTCGTACCTGTGCGTGAGTTCGCCGTCCATTCGGGACGGTTCGGGAAGCTGCCGGTCCATGACGCGAGAACCTATCACCGCAGTCGTACATGTGTTCGATTGGACGCGTGCGGCGTTCCGCCGTCCATCCGGTCGGGTGGATCGTGACGTGCGCCTCGCGAGCTAGATGCAAATGATTGTCATGAGCTAGCTTCTCCGGGTCGCCCTCCTCCCGACGTCAGGAAGCCTCATGCACCACCGCGCGCCCTTGGCCGCCGCCGGACTGGCCGCCGTCTCGGTCCTCCTCGCCGGATGTTTCGCCTCCAGCGCGGGAGGACCGGGCCCGTCCGGGCAGACCAGGATCAAGCTGGCCATGATGCAACCGCCGCGGTCGGGGCTGTCGCCGTTCAGCGACGACGCCTTCAAGCTGTCGCGCTGGTCCGCCGCGGAGACGCTGGTGACGCTGGACGCCAACGGTGACGCCCGTCCCGGACTGGCCACCGGGTGGCGGCGCACCTCGGACACGGCGTGGGAGTTCACCGTCCGGCCGGGCGTGGGCTTCCACGACGGCAGCACCCTGACCGCCGCGGCCGCCGCGAACACCCTCACCAGGGCGACGAAGGCCGTGCCGAAGCCGCGCATCCTCGACGGCGTCGCGCTGACCGCGGCGGTGGAGGGGGACAAGCTCGTCGTCACGACCGGCACGCCGGATCCGCTGCTGCCGCAACGCTTGTCGTCGCCGCAGCTGTCCATCCTGGCCGAAAGCGCGTACGCGGCGGACGGCAAGGTCAACCCGGTCGGCACCGGCAGCGGGCCGTTCCGGCTGGTGAACATCGGCGGGACCACGAGCGCGACCCTCGACCGCTTCGACGGGTACTGGGGTGAGAAGGCGAAGGCGGCGGGCATCGACGTGTCCTTCGTCCCGGACGGCACCGCGCGGGCCGCGGCGATCCGCAGCGGGGAGGCGCACATCGCCGAGGCGGTGCCGGTCTCGCAGGCGGCGCTGCTCGACCCGCCGACCATCAGCGAGGTGCCGATGCCGCGCACCAACACGTTGTACCTCAACACGAAGACGGGGCCCTTCGCCGATCCGGCGGTGCGGGCCGCGGTGCGCGAGACGATCAACCGCGACCAGCTGATCAGCGGCGTCTACGAGAACCGCGCCGACGCCGCCAAGGGACTGCTCGGACCCGCGCTGCCGTGGACCGTGCAGGCCCGCGAGGAACTCACCGGGCGCGTGCCCGCAGGCCGGGCGAACGGGGCGAAGATCACGCTGGCGACGTTCACCGACCGCGCCGAGCTCCCCGAAGTCGCCTCGATCCTCCAGCAGCAGCTCAAGGATGCGGGCTTCGAGGTCAACCAGGTCGTGCGCGAGTACGCCCACATCGAGCAGGACATGCTCGCCGGCAGGTTCGACGCGTTCGTCCTGTCCCGCGCGACCGTGCTCGACTCGGGC
This sequence comes from Lentzea sp. CC55, assembly GCF_021056325.1. NCBI lineage: Bacteria > Bacillati > Actinomycetota > Actinomycetes > Pseudonocardiales > Pseudonocardiaceae > Lentzea > Lentzea sp. CC55. Next base: position 104,311 of record NZ_JAJCXE010000039.1, read on the forward strand.
GACCCCGTCGCCTACCTGAAGTCGGACTTCACCTGCGCCGGCTCCTTCAACATCGCCCAGCTGTGCGACGAGAACGTCGACCGGGCCGTGCGCGAGGCCGAGGCGGCGGAGGCCGGTGACCGGCGTCGCGCGGCGATCATGGCGGCGGAGGCGGCCGTCCTGCGCACCGACGCGGCCATCCCGATGCTGCACGAGCGCGTGATCCAGGGCGACGCCACCTCCGTCGAGGGCTCCGTCAAGGACCCGCGCGAACGGGCGCTCGTCACGTCGGCCACGCACGTGAAGTGATGGCGGAGTCGCCGCGCGGGCGTGCGGGGGCCGTGGTCTCCCGGATCGGCGCGCTCGCCCTGATCACCGCGGTGGTCGGGCTCCTGCCGTGGCTGTCCGGGCGCGATCCGGCGCTGTCGGTGCTGCGGGCGCGCTCGGCCGAACAGGAGCCGACACCGGAGGCCCTGGAGGCGGTGCGCCGGCAGCTCGGTCTCGACGCCGGCCCCGTCGAGGTGCTCGGCCGCTGGGCGGCCGGACTGCTGCGCGGAGACCTCGGCCGCTCGTGGACCAGCGGTACCGAGGTGCTGCCGGCCGTGCTGTCCGGGCTCGGCGTCTCCCTGACGCTGATGGGCGCGGCGATCGTCGTGGCACTGCTGGTGGCCACGGCGTTGTGCGTGCCGGGTTTGCTGCGCGGTGCTCGCGGCGACGCCACCGGGGCGACCGGCGGTGCGGGAGCGGCGCTCGCCGCGTTGCCCGAGTTCCTCCTCGCGGCCGTGCTGCTGGTGGTCCTGTCGGTGTGGCTCGGCTGGTTCCCGCCGTACGGCTGGCAAGGCCCGCAACACCTCGTGCTGCCCGCGCTCGCGCTGGGCATCCCGGCGGGAGCGGTGCTGGGCACGCTGTTCGCCGACGCGCTTCCCGCTGTCTTCCGCGAACCCTGGGTCGGCGTGTGGCGCTCCTGGGGTTGTGGCCGATCCGTCCTCGTCCGAGGCGCCCTGTGGCGGGCGTTGCCACCGCTGCTGCCCCAGGCCGGCCTGGTGGTCGTCGGGCTGACCGGTGGCGCCGTGGCGGTGGAGGCGGTCTTCGCCGTGCCCGGCATCGGCAGGACGGCGCTGGGAGCGGCACGGGCGCAGGACGTGCCGATGCTGCAGGCGTGCGTGCTCGCGCTCGTGGTGCTGGGCCTCGCGGCCGGTGCCGTCGTCGGGCTGGTCCGCCGGCGCATGCTGGGCCCGGCGCTGCGCGACGCCTCGCTGTCGCTGCCCGCGATCGTCCACTGGAGACCGAACCGGTGGCACGCGGCGGTTCCGGTGACGAGCGCGGCGCTGACGGCGGTGGTGGTCGGCTGGGGCCTGCTGCGCGACCCATTGCGGATCGACACGGCGGCCCGGCTCGCGTCCCCGAGCCGGGCCCACCCGCTGGGCACGGACGGACTCGGCCGGGACGTCCTGGCCCGCATCGCGCACGGTGCGCCGGCGACAATCGGCGTGGCGGTGGCGGTGTGCGCGTGCTCCTGCATCGCCGCTCTCGCCATCGGTTTCCTCCCCGGTGTCGCGCGCGGCGCGGCGGAGGCGGCGAACGCGATGCCGCCGGTGATCGCGGGCATCCTCGTGGCGGCGGTGCTGGGTCCCGGCACGTTCGGTGCCTCGCTGGCCGTCGCACTGGTCTCGTGGCCCGCCCTGGCCGCGCACGCCGGCGCGCTCGTGGAGCAAACACGTGCCTCGACGCACATCACGGCCCACCGCGCGCTCGGTGCCACACCGACGTGGATCGAGCTCCGCCACGTGCTGCCCGCAGTCGCCGGCCCGGTCGCCCGCAACGCCGTCCTCCGCCTGCCCGGGATCGCCCTGGCGCTGGCGTCACTGGGTTTCCTCGGCCTGGGCACTCAGCCTCCCGCGCCGGAGTGGGGTCTGATGCTGGCCGAGTCGCTGCCCTACGTCGAACGGGCACCGCTGGCCGCGTTGAGCCCCGCGCTCATGCTCCTGCTCGTCGCCGTGGCCACGATGTCGCTGTCCGCCCTGCTCTCGTCCCGAGGGTGGCGAGTGCCCGGCCGGCCGCGTGGTAGCCGCCCATCCCGTGCACTCCCGCTCCCGGCGGCGTAGCGGCGGAGCAGAGGTACACGCCCGGCACGCCGGTGTCGTACGGGTGCGGGGTGAGGCGCGGCCGGAACACGAGCTGGAACGGGTCGTCGGCCCCGGTCAGGATGTTGCCGCCGACGTAGTTCGCGTTGCCCCGCTCCAGTTCGGCCGGGTCCTTCACCGAGTGCGCCACGATCCGCTCGCCGAACCCCGGGGCGAAGCGCTCGATCTGGCCGATGATCGCCGTGGTGGCGTCCCCGGCGTGGCCGCGGGGGACGTGCGCATAGGCCCAGACGGGGTGGACATCGCCCGCGGAGCGGCTGGGATCGGCCAGGTACTGCTGTCCCACCAACACGAACGGCGCCGCCGGCATCGTGCCCCGGTGGACCTCGCGAGCGGTGCGGAGCACCTCGTCCGGACCTCCACCGAGGTGCACGGTTCCCGCCGCGCCGCAGGCGGCGTTGCTCCACGGCACCCCGCCGCGCACGGCGAAGTCGACCTTGAACGCCGCCGGCCCGTGGCGCCAGCGGCCGTAGGCCCGGCGCACCCGCGGCGGAATCCGGTCGCCGAGGATCCGCACCGCTGCCGAAGGAGCGGTGTCGAGCAGGACGACATCGGCGTCCGGGAGGTCCGAAGAGGACTCGACCCCCGTCCCCGTCACCGTCTTGCCGCCGAGGTCCAGCAGCAGCGCGGTCAGCGCGTCGGTGATCGCCTGCGAGCCGCCCTCGGCGACCGGCCACCCGAACCGGTGCCCCGCCGCGATCAGCATTGCCGCGACCGAGGACGTCATCGGCGCGTGCAGGTCGTGCATCACGTGCGCGGCGACGCCGAGGAACAGGCTCTGCGTCGCCGGTGAACGCCACCACCGGCGCATCAGCGCGGCAGGCGGTGCCGCGCGCAACCCGAAGCGGGCCAAGTGCACCGGGTGGGACGGCCACCGGAGCAGCGGCCCCAGCAGATCGTCCGCGGTGCTCTCGACGTGGGCGGCGAGAGGACCGAAGGCCTTCAGCCACCGCGCACCGTCTTCTCCCGGAAGTCCCGCCGCGGTCTCCTCAGCGGTCCCGCGCATCACCGCGGCCGTGCCGTCGTCCAGCGGGTGGGCGAGCATCACCTCGGGATGCCGCCACCGCAACCCGTACCGCTCGAGGCCGAGGGTCCGCAGGAACGGCGAGAGCACGGCGGTCGGGTGCACGGCCGAGCACCTGTCGTGCAACGTTCCCGTCACCGGCTCCTCCGTGGTCCTGGCACCACCGCCGAGCCGGTCGGAGGCTTCGAGGACCGTCACCTCGACGCCGTGCTGCGCCAGGCGCACCGCTCCAGCCAGCCCGTTGGGACCGGAACCCACCACGACCGCCTTCACCACCGCGCTCGTCCCCGGCTGTTCTCGGGGGAGCGCCGTGCGGCGTCGACGGCCGGATCGGAGAAGACGGCCCGCAGCCTGGCGCGGTCCTGCACCACAAGAAATCCACAGAGGACGGTGTAGAGCGCCGCCATGTACTTGACGAACGGGTAGTCGAACGCGAAGTCCATCAGCGTGATGTTCAGCCCCACCGCGAACAGCGCGCAAGCACCGATGAACGTGGTGCGGCGGAACAGCAGCATGAGCGCGGGGACCAGTTCGAACAGGCCGGTGACCCGGCCGTAGAAGGGCGAGTAGCCGTAGAACAGCCAGACCAGCGAGGTGCCGTCCACGGCCGACTTCGAGAGGTCGTCCCAGTCGCCGTAGTAGTACTGGCCGCCGGCCAGCTTGACGCACCCGTAGAAGGCGAAGACCAGTGCCATCAGCAGCCTGATCACGAGGACCACCTTCGACGGGGCCTTGCTCCAGATCATCGCTCTGCTCCACTGTTCCGGCCGTGCTGCCCCTCAGCCCGGCGTCGGTTCCCATCCTCGGTGCGAGGCCCCGGGCACCGCGTCCTGCGCCGGGTCCGTTCGGCGGGCCGCGCGGACGACGCCGTGTCCTCCTCGAGGAGGACGTCGTCGGGCTTGGAGGAGGACGCCGGCACGCGGCGGAGTTCTCTACCCTGCGGGCGGGAACCCGACGGGGTGTGATGCGCGAGGGACCCGCGTGCGCGGGCCGGACCTGGAGTGGACGTGCGGCGGGTGATGGTGTGGCTGCGGGCGCGGCCGCTGGTGTTCGACCTGGCACTGGTCGCGTACTTCCTGTGGCCGTCGCTGCCGGTCGGCGTCGTGACCCGGTCCCCGTGGTGGCTGCAGGTGCCGGTGGTCGCCGGCCTGGTCGGGCCGCTGCTGGTCCGCCGTCAGCGGCCCGGCACGGCGGTGGCGGTCGTTCTCGCGACCATCGTGCTCGAGTTCCTGACGTCGCCGTGGGGCACGTTCGTACCGGTCATGAACCTCACCCTGGCCCCGGTCCTGTACTCGGTGGCCGTCTACGGCAGTCGGCGCCAGGTGTGGCTCGCGCTCGCCGGCAGCGCGGTCGTCGTGTCCTGGTGGGCGGTGCGGTCGCTCGACGCCAGGGAGGGGCAGTGGCGCGAGTTCGTGGTCGCGGTCGGTTTCGTGGTGTTGCTGCTGCTCGCGTGCTGGCTGCTGGGGGAGTTCGTCTCCGCTCGCCGTGCGTACCTGCTCGCCGTGGAGGACCGCGCGGTGCGGGCCGAACGGGAGAAGGAGGCACTGGCGCGCGCGGCGGTGGCCGAGGAGCGCACGCGGATCGCCCGCGAGATGCACGACGTGGTCGCGCACGCGGTGAGCATGATGGTGATGCAGGCGGAAGGCGCCCGCATGTCGCTCACGAGTGGCGGTGACCAGGTGGAGCAGGCGTTGCGCGACATCAGCCGGGGCGGTCGAGACGCGATGGGGGAGCTGCGGCGCATGCTGCACCTGCTGCGCCGGGAACCGACCGGCACCACACCGCAGCCCACCGGCGCCGACCTCCGCGCTCTCGTGGACGGTGTGCGGGCCGCCGGGCTGACCGCGGAGCTCGACGAGCGCGGCGGGGCGGACGACCTGCCGGCAGGGCTGGTGGTGCAGGTCGTGCGGATCGTGCAGGAGGCGCTGACCAACGTCCTCAAGCACGCCGCCCCTCCCGCCTCGGCCCGGGTGGTGGTGGACTGGGGCACGGCGGCCGGCCGCCGGGAGGTGCGGCTGAGCGTGCGCAACACCGCCGCCTCGGTCGCGCGCGGACCGCTGGCCGACCTGTCCTCCGGCGGGCACGGTCTGGCGGGGGTGCGGGAACGCGTGGCCATGTACGGCGGAACGGTGAGCGCGGAGCGCACCGCGGACGGAGGGTTCGCGGTCGAGGCCGTGCTGCCGGTCGGCGGCGGGGAAGGGACGGACTGGGCATGACCCGGGCACGAGTGCTGATCTGCGACGACCAGGAGCTCATGCGCAGCGCGTTGCGCATGATCGTGAGCAGCCAGCCGGACCTCGAGCTCATCGGCGAGGCGGCGGACGGCGCTCAGGCGGTGCGGCTCGCCACCGAGCACCGCCCCGACCTGGTGCTGATGGACGTCCGGATGCCGGTGCTCGACGGCGTGGAGGCGACCCGGCGGGTCTGCGAGGCGAGCCCGGGCACCAGGGTCCTGGTGATCACCACGTTCGACCTCGACGAGTACGTCGACCAAGCCCTGCGCCACGGTGCCAGCGGGTTCCTGCTCAAGGACGCCACGAGCGAGGAGATGCTCGTCGCCATCCGCGCCGTCCTGCGCGGCGACGCGGCGATGGCGCCGGCGGTCGTGCGCCGGCTGGTCGAACGGCACCTCGCCACCCCTGCGGCGCCACCACCCGACCCGCGACTGGAACGCCTCACCGGCCGGGAGCGCGAGGTGTTCGCCCTGCTGGCCAAGGGGGCGGGCAACGCCGAGATCGCGGCCCGGCTCTTCCTCGGCGAGACGACGGTGAAGACGCACGTCAGCAGAGTGCTGTCCAAACTGGACCTGCGTGACCGCGTCCACGCCGTCGTCCACGCCTATGAGACGGGGTTCGTGCGCCCTGGCGGGTGAACGGTCAGGCCTTCGGGTCGGACGGCTTGCCCGCGAGCTGACCGGCCGTGTCCTCCGCGCTGAGGCCTTCGGTCACGTTGCGCCTGCGGCGC
>NZ_JAJCXE010000040.1:0-1173 GCF_021056325.1 Lentzea sp. CC55
TGAGCTGTGGTTAGGGGTGAAAGGCCAATCAAACACCGTGATAGCTGGTTCTCCCCGAAATGCATTTAGGTGCAGCGTCGCATGTTTCACCGCGGGGGTAGAGCACTGGATGGTCTAGGGGGCCCACAAGCTTACCGAAATCAACCAAACTCCGAATACCGTGGTGTGAGAGTGCGGCAGTGAGACTGCGGGGGATAAGCTTCGTAGTCGAGAGGGAAACAGCCCAGAACGCCAGCTAAGGCCCCTAAGTGTGTGCTAAGTGGGAAAGGATGTGGGGTCGCACAGACAGCCAGGAGGTTGGCTTAGAAGCAGCCACCCTTTAAAGAGTGCGTAATAGCTCACTGGTCAAGTGGTCCTGCGCCGACAATGTAGCGGGGCTTAAGCACACCGCCGAAGCTGTGTCATTTCGAGCTTGACTCGGGATGGGTAGGGGAGCGTCGTGTAGCGGTTGAAGCGGCGGAGTAATCCAGCCGTGGACGCTATGCGAGTGAGAATGCAGGCATGAGTAGCGAAAGACGAGTGAGAAACTCGTCCGCCGGATGACCAAGGGTTCCTGGGCCAGGCTAATCCGCCCAGGGTAAGTCGGGACCTAAGGCGAGGCCGACAGGCGTAGTCGATGGACAACGGGTTGATATTCCCGTACCCGTGTGAACGCGCCCATGATGAACCTTGTGATACTAACCGCCCAAAGCACCTCCTGAAAGCCTTCGGGCTGATGGGGACTGTGGAGCGCGGGACCTGAACTTGTAGTAGTCAAGCGATGGGGTGACGCAGGAGGGTAGCTCCGCCAGTGAGTGGTAGTACTGGTGCAAGCGTGTAGGGAGAAGCATAGGCAAATCCGTGCTTCACATATCCTGAGACGTGATGCGTAGCCGATTGAGGCGAAGTAGAGTGATCCCATGCTGCCGAGAAAAGCCTCTAGCGAGCTTTCACGCGGCCCGTACCCCAAACCGACACAGGTGGTCAGGTAGAGAATACCGAGGCGATCGGGCGAACTGTGGTTAAGGAACTCGGCAAAATGCCCCCGTAACTTCGGGAGAAGGGGGGCCGTAGCGCTTGAAGCCTCTTGCGGGCTAGGGCGAGACGGCCGCAGAGACCAGCGAGAAGCGACTGTTTACTAAAAACACAGGTCCATGCGAAGTCGCAAGACGATGTATATGGACTGACGCCTGC
>NZ_JAJCXE010000041.1:0-1173 GCF_021056325.1 Lentzea sp. CC55
GCAGGCGTCAGTCCATATACATCGTCTTGCGACTTCGCATGGACCTGTGTTTTTAGTAAACAGTCGCTTCTCGCTGGTCTCTGCGGCCAGCTGACCCTAGCCCGCGAAGGGCTTCAAGTCCTCTGGCCCCCCTTCTCCCGAAGTTACGGGGGCATTTTGCCGAGTTCCTTAACCACAGTTCGCCCGATCGCCTCGGTATTCTCTACCTGACCACCTGTGTCGGTTTGGGGTACGGGCCGCGTGAAAGCTCGCTAGAGGCTTTTCTCGGCAGCATGGGATCACTCTACTTCGCCTCAATCGGCTACGCATCACGTCTCAGGATATATGCCTGGCGGATTTGCCTACCAGACTCCCTACACGCTTGCACCAGTACTACCACTCACTGGCGGAGCTACCCTCCTGCGTCACCCCATCGCTTGACTACTACAAGTTCAGGTCCCGCGCTCCACAACCCAGCTAGTCCCGAAGGACATCGCCGAGCGCTTTGGGCGGTTAGTATCACAAGGTTCATCATGGGCGCGTTCACACGGGTACGGGAATATCAACCCGTTGTCCATCGACTACGCCTGTCGGCCTCGCCTTAGGTCCCGACTTACCCTGGGCGGATTAGCCTGGCCCAGGAACCCTTGGTCATCCGGCGGACGAGTTTCTCACTCGTCTTTCGCTACTCATGCCTGCATTCTCACTCGCATAGCGTCCACGGCTGGATTACTCCGCCGCTTCAACCGCTACACGACGCTCCCCTACCCATCCCGAGTCAAGCTCGAAATGACACAGCTTCGGCGGTGTGCTTAAGCCCCGCTACATTGTCGGCGCAGGACCACTTGACCAGTGAGCTATTACGCACTCTTTAAAGGGTGGCTGCTTCTAAGCCAACCTCCTGGCTGTCTGTGCGACCCCACATCCTTTCCCACTTAGCACACACTTAGGGGCCTTAGCTGGCGTTCTGGGCTGTTTCCCTCTCGACTACGAAGCTTATCCCCCGCAGTCTCACTGCCGCACTCTAACTTTCCGGTATTCGGAGTTTGGTTGATTTCGGTAAGCTTGTGGGCCCCCTAGACCATCCAGTGCTCTACCCCCGGAAAGAAACATGCGACGCTGCACCTAAATGCATTTCGGGGAGAACCAGCTATCACGGTGTTTGATTGGCCTTTCACCCCTAACCACAGCTCA